>CAWAVJ010000086.1:0-65282 GCA_963785355.1 uncultured Alphaproteobacteria bacterium | reverse complement strand
GCGGAGTGGGCGCGCGTGCACCGCACGGCCAGCGAGGCAACCCTGCTGCTCGCCCAGGAGAGCGCGGCCACGATCGAGGAATCGACTCGCCTGCCTCGAGGGTCAGCGCGAGGAGCTCGGCGCCCTGGTGGGGGTCCTCTCGCGAGCCGACGCGGTCGTCGCGAAGCACGCGGTCACGGCCGCATACGATCTGCCCAGCCCGCACATCTGCCTCGAGCCCGGAGCCGCTCACGCGGCCTCGCTCGCGGCGGAGACGCCGGAACATGCCGCGCGGGTGACCGCCCTTCGTCGCGCCGTCGCGGAAGCCGAGGCGCACCGCGTGACGGGCCAGTACCAGGAGGCGCTCGACGTGGGCTCGCGCGCGCTCGTCGAGGCGCGCGCGATCCCGCATCGTGAGTCCGAGGCAGAGCTCCTGATCCTGATCGCGGGAAGCAAGCGCGAGCTCGAGGACGACGCGGTCGGCAAGGTGACTCTCGAGGAGGCGTTCGGCGCGTGCGAGGCCGCGGGTAACGACTCGCTCGCGGCGAATGGGTGATGTGGACGCCGAAGGCTTCTACACCGGCTCGCCCGGCGCGGACAACATCGTGGGCTGGCAGATCAACCAGGGGCCGGACAAGGAAGCCCGCTACGTCACCGCCGGGCAGTTGCGCAAAGCCTTGCACCGGCCGAATCTGGTCGCAGCCAAGATCCAGGGCGATCCGAGGCGGCTCGTCAAAGACGCCGCCGAAAAGCTCGACGTCGATGCGTTGATAGCAAGTCGCTCGCGCCGCAAGTGGCGATCCTGTCGCCCACTAATGGCGCCTTCGGCAAGGAATTCGCCAAGGGCGGCAACACCCGCGTCCGCGTCGCCGTGGCGGCGCGCATTACCGATGGTGGCGGCGGCATCGGCAAAATCGTGTTCAAGCTGAACGGCCAGGCCGTCGCCTCCGCCTACGGCGCAAGCCTTCTTGACAAAGATGGCACCATCAGCCGCGCCTTCGATCTGGCCACGCCCGACACCGTCATCGAGGTCGTTGCCGAGGACAAGGCTGGCAAGGTGGAGTCGCTTCCCGCCTCCGTCATGGTCCACGCCGAGGCGAAGGCGCTGCAAGGCGTGCCCGATCTCTATGTGCTGGCCATCGGCGCCGGCAAATACCGCGACCAGCGCAACCGGCTGCCCCTGGCGGTCAACGACGCGGAGGCCCTGGCGAAAACCTTGAAGGAAGCGGGCATCGGCTATTACCGCAACCCGCCCATTGTGAAGACGCTGTTCGACGAGGAGGTCACGGCGGAGAAGGTCGGGGCGGCGTTCGACGAGCTGTCGCGGCAGGTGAAGGCGAACGATGTGTTTGTGTTCTACATCGCGGGTCACGGCAAGACGCTTAAGGCTCAGGGCGACTACTATTTCCTGCCGCCGGGCATGGACGCCTTTACCGAGGAGGGGGTCGAGCGGCAGGGCTTCGGTCCCGCGCGGCTATCGGCCTGGTTCGAGACCATCCCGGCGCTGAAGTCGATCTGGATTTTCGACACCTGCAAATCGGGCTCCGCCGAGCGCATCCAAGCGTTCCGCGCCCGCAGCGCGGCTCTGGACGACGCGGCGCTGCAGCGGCTTAAGGAGGCCACCGGGCGCACGATTTTCATGGCGGCGGGCGAGCAGCAGGCGGCCATCGAGGGGTATCGCAATCATGGCGTCTTCACCTACGCGCTGCTCGAAGGTTTCGCCAAGGCGGGCAGCGCCGGCACGGTGCAGCTTTACGATCTCGCCAATTATGTGCAGGACCGGGTGCCGGAGCTGAGCCGCGAGCTTAAGTCGTGCGAGGCGCGCGGGCCGCAGGAATTTTGCCAGAAGCCCGTGGTGACGCTCGGGCATACGCCCAACTATCCGGTGCTGCCGCGCTATCCCAAGGTGCTCGCCATGCTCGACGCCGGCGCGACGGAGATCGGCACCAAGCCGACCCATGTGGTGTCCGCCGCTACGGACTTGTTCGAGGCCGCGAACCGGGGCGGGGCGGTGAAACGGCAGCTGAAGCGCGGGGAGCTGGTCACGCAGATCAAGGTTGAGAGCGGCTGGGCTTACATTGCGAAGGACGGCAAGGCGCTCGGTTACGTCGAAGAGGACAAGCTTATTCCGCTGAGCGAATAGTACCCAAAGCCCGTGCTCAGCACAGCGGGCACGCCCCTCACCCCAACCCTCTCCCCATGGGAGAGGGGGCAGGTCGCAATCGTTGAGAGGTCGTCCCCTCTCCCATGGGGAGAGGGACAGGGTGAGGGGCGTGACCTATGACTATGGCACCTCCCTCAGCGATTGCGGTTGCCGGTCTCTCGCTGACAGGCTTCAGCCTTACGCTCAGCGGTGTTGCGTGCCCCCCGGCCAAGCGCAAGCTGCCTGCGGCTATTTGTAATTTGAAATAAACTTTGCACAAGCTGAATATCCTGCTTAATTAGGCGGGTAGTCACGGGCGGGCGCGATTCAGGACATGGGGGCAGCATGCCGATCGCCGGCGATCCATTCAATTCAGAGACAGTGCTTGAGCGCCGCGGATGCAGTTGCGGCCGGCACAAATCCCAGGGCGATCACGATGCCGCCCAGCCGGGTGAGGAGCAGCTGTGGCGCCGTGCCGTGGAAGGCGCGGTGGTGCGCGCCATGTTTCCGTCCGATATGCGCCGCCGGGCGTTTATGAAGGCCGTTGGCTCGGCCACGGCGCTGGCCGCGATATCGGAGTTTTTCCCGCTCGGCACCGCCATGGAAGCATTCGCGGACACTGGGAAGCCTGAGAACCCGTATCTGAAAGTGGGCTTTATCCCCATCACTTGCGCTACGCCGCTGGTGCTGGCCGCACCCATGGGCATTTATGCCAAGTACGGGCTGAAAGTCGAGGTGGTCAAAACGCCAGGCTGGGCCGTCATCCGCGATAGATCGCTGAGCAAGGAATACGATGCGGCGCATATGCTGTCGCCCATGCCGATTGCGATGAGCCTTGGGCTTGGCTCGCCGGCAATGGCGTTCACCATGCCCGCGGTGGAAAATATCAACGGCCAGGCCATCACCCTGGCCTTGAAACATAAGGATAGGCGCGATCCCAAGAGCTGGAAGGGCTTCAAGTTGGGTGTGCCGTTCGAGCACTCCATGCACAACTATCTGCTTCGCTATTATCTCGCGGAGAACGGAGTCGACCCGGACCAGGATTTGCAGATTGCCGCTGTTCCTCCGCCGCAAATGGTCGCCAAAATGAAAGCCGGCGAGCTCGACGGCTTCCTGGCGCCCGACCCGATGAACCAGCGCGCCGTCTACGATGGCATTGGCTTCATCCATTTGCTGTCCAAGGAGATTTGGGACGGGCACCCATGCTGCGCTTACGCCGCTTCCGAAGAGTTCATCGCCACGCGGCCCACCGCGGCGAAAGCTCTGCTTAAAGCCATCATCGAGGCGACGGCTTACGCGAACAATCCGGCCCACCGCAAATTGATTGCGCAGTTCATAGCGCCGGAGCACCTTATCGGCCAGCCGGTCGAGGTCATCGAGGCGGTGCTGACCGGTAAGTTCGACGATGGACTGGGCAACGTGAACCTTGTGCGGGACCGTATCGGCTTCGATCCGTTTCCCTGGCACTCGTTCGCGGTATGGATACTGACACAGATGAAGCGCTGGGGGCAGATCAAGGGCGATATCGACTACGCGGCCGTTGCCCGCAAGGTCTATCTTGCCACCGATACCGTGCAGCTGATGAAGGAAACCGGGCTCACGCCGCCTGAAACTTCCTTCAAGAAGTTCAAGGTGATGGGGAAAGAGTTCGATCCGGGGAAACCGGAAGAATATCTCGCCGGTTTCCCGATCAGGCGGCAGCCGTGAGTTTGCCTGCCGGCAGCAAGCATAGCCGTTACAGTTAGCGATAAGAGGAGCAAGGGCATGACGCGTGAGCAGCTGACAGAGAAGATACTCGATATCAAGCGTTCCAACGGTTGGACCTGGAAGCACATCTGCAACGAGATCGGCGGCATGTCGCCCGTGCTCGTGGTTAGCGGGCTGTTGGGGCGAATGAAGCTCATCAAGCCGGTGGCGAAGAAGGCCGCTACGCTGTTTGGCCTGAGCGAGGCCGAAGAGCGCATGCTGAACGAGATTCCGTACCGCGGCACTTCGATGCCAGCCACGGACCCGCTGATTTACCGCTTCCATGAATTGGCGATGGTCTACGGTCCGGCCTGGAAGGCCCTGATCGAGGACGAATTCGGCGATGGCATCATGTCGGCCATCGATTTCGACGTGCAAATCGAGCGGCAGCCCAATCCGAAGGGCGACCGCGTGAAGATTACCATGAGCGGCAAGTTCCTGCCCTACAAGTATTACGGCAACGAGGAAGGCGTGCCCGATTACGGGCTGAAGGAGGAGTAGGCTTAGAGCTTCCTGCTTTGCGTGGGTTGGACTGAGGCGAGGCTTCTGGCCTCGCCGCTTTCCTTAAAGACACGTCAGCGAAATATCGCTTGCCAATGTGCTTTGGCGCAGCGCGGCGGCGGCCGGTGCCGCGCTATTTGCGGTCGCAGCCGCAACACTGGCCGCGGGGAACTTATTTTCCGCTTGCTTGATTGCAACATAGAACCCATTTTCGCGGTGGAATTTCAACACTCGCGGCAGCACGCTGCTGTTTAGGCGTTTCCTCGCGGCACATATCCAGGTAATAACAGACATGGCTATCTCGATCTTCGGCGGCGCTTCCGCCAAAAAGCCGGAAACGGCCGGCGATCTTATCAAAGAGACAACGACGCAGACTTTCGTCGCCGACGTCATCGAGCCGTCGCGGAAAGTGCCGGTGATCGTGGATTTCTGGGCGCCCTGGTGCGGGCCGTGCAAGCAGCTTACGCCTGTTTTGGAGAAGGTGGTGAAGGCCGCGCGCGGCGCCGTCCGGCTCGTCAAGATGAACATCGACGACCATCCGGAGGTGGCGGGGCAATTGGGCGTGCAGTCGATCCCCGCCGTGTTCGCCTTCAAGAACGGCCAGCCTGTCGACGGTTTCATGGGCGCGCTGCCGGAGAGCCAGGTGAAGGCGTTCATTCAGCGCCTGCTTGGCGCGGATGCGGGTGCGGCCGGGATGCCCGGCCTCGACGAGGCGAAGGCGGCGTTCGATGCGGGCGACGTGGGGGGCGCTGCGGCGCAGTTCGCGGCGATTTTGCAGGCCGATCCCGAGAACGTGGATGCCATTGGCGGCCTGGTGAAATGTTACATCGCGGCCGGGGATTACACCCGCGCTGGGCAGACGCTCGCGCTCGTTCCTCCGGCGAAGCAGACGGCGGAAGCTTATCTCAGCGCCAAGGCCGCGCTGGAGCTTGCGAAGAAGGCCGGATCGAAGCCCGACATCGCCGCGCTTGAGCTGGCGGTTACCGCCAATCCGCGCGACTGGGATGCGCGTTTCAAGCTGGCGATTGCGCTGAACGCAATGGGAAAGCGGCAGCTGGCGATGGACGAGCTGTTCGAGATCGTGCGCAAGGACCGGGCCTGGAACGACGATGCGGCCCGCAAGCAGTTGATCGAGTTTTTCGAGGCTTGGGGAGCGAAAGACCCGCTGACCCTGGCGGGGCGGCAGCGCTTGTCGTCGCTTTTGTTCGCTTGAAGCCGGGTCGCGGCTGGGAGGCACTCTTGGGTATAACCGACAGGTACAGATCCGCAGCCGACCTTCCGGCCAGCATACCCGTGTTTCCGCTTCAAGGCTGCATTTTGCTTCCGCGCTCGAGCCTGCCGCTCAACGTATTCGAGCCGCGCTATCTGAGCATGGTCGACGATGTGATCGCGGGCAACCGGATCGTCGGCATTGTGCAGCCGCTCGGGAGCCAGGAAGAGTCGCCGCAGTCCAAGGGGCACCCGCTCCGGCAAACGGGCTGCGCAGGGCGGCTTACCGCCTTTTCGGAAACCGAGGATGGGCGGCTCTTGGTTACTCTCACCGGCATCTGCCGCTTCGACATTACGGGCGAGTCCAGGACCGCGAAACCCTATCGCATTTGCGACGCGAATTACGGCCCGTATCTGAAGGACCTCGTGCGCGGCCACGGCCAGGATGCGGTCGATTGGCCGCGATTCCTGCATATCCTGAAGACGTATCTCAACGCCAGAAAACTCTCAGCCGACTGGGAAAGCATCCAGCGCTCGCCCACGGAGCCGCTTATAAACACGCTCGCCATGATCAGCCCTTATGGGTCCGAAGAGAAGCAGGCGCTCCTGGAAGCGCCCGATCTCAAGACCAGAGCGGAGATCCTTATGGCGCTGGCGGAGATGGAGATCGCCGCCCCGGACTCAGGCCCCGGGCCGAGCTTGCATTAAGGTCGAACGCAATGGACACCGCAAACACAAGAGAAGAGGCCGATCCGGCCCTCCTGCAAATACTCGTCTGCCCGGTCACGAAACAGCCGCTCACTTACGACCGCGAAGCGCAGGAGCTGATCAGCAAGGCCGCCGGGCTCGCCTATCCGATCCGCAAGGGCATCCCGATCATGTTGCCCGAGGAGGCGCGCAAGCTCAGCGATGACGGAACGCCCGCGTGAGCTGCTCCGCGGCCGTTATTCCCCGGCGCCGGGCCGGCGCCAGGGCGATTGGCGCTTAATTCCGCAGTTGCAACAGGTTGCCTTCCTCGACATAGCCGAGCGCGCGCCCGTCCTGGGCGACATGCGCCCAGCCCGCCTCCGAGCCGATCACAGTCACCTGCTCGCCGCGTTCGAGCTTTCGCTTCACGGCTGCGCCGCGGCTAGCGGTTTCGAGCAAATCGCTGGCGGCGAGTACCACATGGGTGGGCTTCGCACTAATGGCCGGCGCATCGGCGCCTAGCATGGCGAGCACCTTGGGATAGCGCAGCAGCACCGGATAGTTGGGCGTACTCCCAAGCGTCACGATCGGCTTCTGGCAATAGGCCGGCTCCTTGGCCTCGCAGCCGCGCACCTCGCGGCTGAGCGCAGGCACGCGCTTCAGCACATAATCGGCAAGATCGAACAGCTGCACCTGATCGGCGCTGCCCGCCTTGGCGAAGCCTTCGAGCAGCGCATAGGTGAAGACGCCGTGGCTGCGGTAACCTTCGAAGGCTAATTGCTCCTCGCCCGATGCCATGAAAATCGTGCGCCCCGTGGCGTCCTTGAGCCGCGCCAGCGCCGCATCGTCCAAGCCCGCACCGCGGGTGAAGGCTTGGATGCGTTCGGCAGACCCGGACTTACAGGTGTCGAAAATCCAGATCGATTTCAGCGCCGGGATGGTCACGAACCAGGCCGAAAGCTGCTTCGGGCCGAAGCCTTGGCGGGCGATTTGCTCTTCGGAGAAACCGTCTATGGCAGGCGGCAGGAAATAGTAGTCGCCTTCGGCCCTGAGCGTCTCGCCATGGCCCGCAATGTAGAACACGAATACGTCGTTCGCCTTTACATGGCCTGACAGCGCGGCGAAGGCAGCCCCCACCTTTTCGGCCGTAACGTCATCGTTGAACAGCGTCTTCACGATGGGCGGATGGCGGTAATAGCCGGCGCCGGCCGCCTTCAAGGTCTCTGCGAGGGCCTCGGCATCGTTGACGGCAAACCTCAAATTTATGCGCGTATCGCGATAGCTGTTGGCGGCGATGGCGAGCACGTAGAGGTCGGGCACGCCTTGCAGCGCCGCGGCATCGGCGTGGACGGTGACGGGAGCGGGGCGCGATTCCACCTTGCCGGCCTTGTCTTCGGCCACGACCTCAACGGTGGTATCGGGTGTAGCGAGGTCGAAGTTGCGGCTGATGACGCCGTCCTTGTCAAGAAGGCTCGCGCCATAGGCGGAGTCGACCACCTGACCGTTCAGCTTGAAGACGATCCTGCCGATGCCACCGCCGCCATCGGTAATACGGGCCGCCACCGAGATGCGGACGCGGGTGTTGCCGCCCTCGCTGAATTCCTTGCCGAATGCGCCGTTCTGCGGCGACAGGATCGCCACTTCAGGCGCGAGCGATTTGCTCATTAGCGCCTCGATATCGAGCCTTTCAGCAGCGGCTTTCACCAGCCCCTCCGGATCGCCCTGGATTTTGGCCGCGACGAGATTCCGGCCGGTGCAAGGCTTTGCGCAACTGTCCGGCGGTGACGTAGCGGGCTTCCTTGCCCGGCCCTTGGTTGATCTGCCAGCCCACGATGCTGTCCGCGCCGGGCGATCCGGTGTAGAAGCCTTCGGGCGTCCACATCACCCATTCGCCGTCCGCCCCGCGGAACAGGGTAACGAGCAGCTCGCGGGTCTTGAGGTTCCATAGCCGCACCGTCTGGTCGGCCGAGCCCGAGACGAGAAAGCGGCCATCGGGCGAGGCCGCAACCGACCAGACTTTGTCCTCATGGCCCACGAAATTCCCAAGCCGTTCCCCATCAAGGCCGTAGGCCGTGAGAACGCCGTTACCGCCGCCCGAGACGAGCTGCTGGCCATCTGGGGTGAAGCTATAGGAAGGGAAACCGAGCCCATTGGCTGCGTTTCGCTCGATGACTACGCCGGAAGGCTTGCCGTCTTTTAGAATGTAGAGGATGGCATCAACGAAGCCGTAAGCACCGCCCCTACGATGCTGTAAGGACAAGCTGCTGAAGCTGGCCTTGGCCTGGAGCCAACCCTCTTGGCTCAAGAGCGGCTGGGGCTTTGTCAGCGCCGTATCCGCGCCGGGCAAGCGCAAGGCCATTTCGAGCGGGCCATAATTATTCGCTGCCGGGCTTTGCCCCAGAGAGTTGCCCCAAGCGATACTGCGCCCGTCTGCGGAGAATCCCACGGCCCAGCCTGGCCGGCCTGTGCCTTTCAGCACCGCTTTCGTTTTGCCGGTTTCCGCGTCCCACAGATGGATTTCATTACTGCCGCCTCCGCCGGTCGCCACGATGCTGCCACCAGGCGAGAAGGCGCTCGCGATCACGATATTGTCGTGGTTCGCATAGGCAGTTAGTTCTTTGCCGGAAGCCGCGTCATAGATGCGCTGGGGCTTCGACGAGCATCCTCCACCGCCGCCTGCACCGCCGCATGTGGACAGTAACAAGCGGCCATCGGGCGAAAAAGCGAGCGAGCCTACCGAGCTGCCTTGATTGGCTAACACCCTCTTGAGCGCGCCCGACTTTCCATCCCAGAGGCGGATCTCGCCGCTCCAATCCCCGCTAGCAATACTGCCGTCCATGGGCGATAGCGCAAGCAAGTGCACCTTATCGCGATGCCCGGTCATCTCTTTTAAGAACGCGCCATCGGCAACGCTCCAAAGCCTGAGCGTGCTGTCATGGCTTCCCGTCACCGCCCGGAGCCCATCGCGCGTGAAGCCTACGGCAAAGACTTCGGCGCGATGCCCCTGAAGCCGGTGCAGCAGCGTTCCTCGTTCCACGTCCCAGATGATGGCGTCGAAATCGCTGCCACCCGAGATCAGCTTTTTGCCATCGGGCGAAAAGGCGAGGCTAATGACCACACTCTTATGCCCCTTCAACAGCGCTACGAGCTTGCCGCTAGCGAACTCGTAGAGGCGGATATTCCCGCAGCATGGAGCTACCGCCCAAGACTTATCCAGCAGGCCGCCCGCAGCCAGCCATTTGCCGTCCGGCGACAGCGCCATGGCGTACACCATGCCCGCTTGGCCCGGCGCGCTCTCGCCCCTGATCGTGCGCACGGTCTTGCCGCTCGCCAGAATCCCACACGCGGATGGTCTTGTCGTCGGAGGCCGAGACGAGCTGCCTGCCGTCCGGCGTAAACGCGATGCTCCGGATCAGCGCCATATGCCCGCCGGTGTCGAGCTGCAGCAACGGCCCCTCCTCCGCCGCCGCCCGCGCGCCCGCCAGCAACATGCACACCAAAATCGCAATCCAGCGCATCACCGCCTCCCGCCGCCAATATTGTGCTTAGTTCTAGCCGCACATCGTGACGGAACTCCGGCAGGCCGTGCAGTCAGCACCGCGGTCGCACCCCCTCACCCCAACCCTCTCCCCATGGGAGAGGGAGTTCGCTCGCAGCCGTTGTGAGGGCGTCCCCTCTCCCAGGGTGAGGGGAGCGACTTTTGCCGCGGTAGACGAAGCGATCGAGCGGCGTGTATTACGCCTCCAAGACTGCGGCCTCCCGCGGGCTTGACTGCAGGCCATTGGCGTGGGCGACCCGGCCCGCCAGGACCGGCCCGGATACACCCGTCGTGCCGGCGAAGGTCGACGGCAGCTCTTTGAGCCGGCGCACCGCCAAATAGGCGAACGCCTGCGCTTCCATGAAATCCGCGCTGAAACCTGCCGCATCCGCGGTCACGGTATTTACGCCAAGCACCCGGTGTAGCCCCTCGAACATATGAGGGTTGTGGGCGCCGCCCCCCGTCACGATCCAGATCCTGGGCTGCGCCGGCAGCAAATGCGCGGCCGCCGCGATGCCGGCCACGGTGAAGGCCGTAAGGGTCGCCGCGCCGTCGCTAGGGCTCAAATCGCCGATCATGTCCAAGGTGAACGCGCCGCGGTCGAGCGATTTCGGTGGAGGCTCCCGGAAAAAGGGGTGGGAGATAAGGTGCGCCAGCGTTTGCCGGTCGACCGTGCCCGCCAGAGCGAGCCGCGCGTCGCGGTCCATGGGCTCGCCCGTATGCCTCAGCGCCCAATCGTCGAGCAGGCAGTTGCCCGGCCCGGCGTCGAACGCGATCAGCCCTTCGGCCGGGCCTTCGGGAATGAAGGTCACGTTCGAGATCCCGCCGATATTGACAAAGGCGGCGGGCAAGGGGAGCCCCGCGCGCAGGGCCAAGGCGCGGTGATAGACAGGGACCAGCGGGGCGCCTTGGCCGCCGCTTTCCACATCCCCGGCGCGGAAATCGTAGATGACGGGAACGCCAATCGCGGCGCTCAAGGCCGGGCCGTCGCCGAGTTGCACCGTCAGGCGCTGTTCCGGCCGGTGCAGCACGGTCTGCCCGTGAAACCCAACCGCATCGACGCTAGAAAGCCTGATCCCATTCAACTCCGCAAAGGACTTGACACAGTCCGCGTGCTTCGAGGTGAGCATGCTTTCCGCCAAGGCCAGCACGCCGGCGCGGCTATCCCGGGCCTTCAAACCGCGCGCGGCAACCATCGCTTCCCGGAGCAAGTGGTACTCAGCCGCGCTATAGGGGTACGCACAAGCCGGCCCGAAAGAATGGATCGCCTCACCATCCGTTTCGATCGACGCAACATCGATCCCATCCATCGATGTGCCGCTCATAAGCCCGATAGCCTTCATGAACCCTCGCTTGACGCAACCTGCGAATGCCGTACATGGTTCCGTTTGTGCTACACGCTCCTCGTGTGTCTGTCGAGGTGCGGAATACCGCGGAGGATTTGATGCCGATTGCTGCAAAAAATCAATTAGACTTTATCAAGATTCTAAAAGATCGCGGATATTTGCACCAGATTTCCGACGAAGATGGCCTCAGGGCCGCGGCGGCGAAGGGCATAGTCACCGCCTATGCAGGCTACGATTGTACCGCGCCTAGCCTGCATGTGGGCAATCTCATTAGTATCATGATGCTCCGCGTCTTCCAAAGGGCCGGCGACAAGCCGATTGTGCTGGTTGGCGGCGGAACGACGAAGGTTGGCGATCCTTCGGGCAAAGACGAGACCCGCAAGCTGCTTACGCAAAAGCAGATCGACGAGAACAAGGCCAGCATCGAGACGGCGTTCACGAAGCTCCTGAGCTTCGGAGACGGCCCGGCGGATGCGATCCTTGTGGACAACGACGAGTGGCTCAAGAACCTGCGCTACATCAAGTTTCTGCGCGAATACGGGCGGCATTTCACCATCAACCGCATGCTCACCTTCGAACTCGGTCAAGCTCCGGCTCGAACGCGAGCAGCCGCTCACCTTCCTCGAATTCAACTACATGCTGCTGCAAGCCTACGACTTCCTGGAACTCGCGCGCCGTTATAATTGCGTGCTGCAGATGGGCGGCTCGGACCAGTGGGGCAATATCGTGAACGGCATCGAGTTGGCCCGCCGCGCGGATGGCCGCGAGCTATTCGGCCTCACCACGCCGCTGCTCACCACCGCATCCGGCGCCAAGATGGGAAAATCGGTCAAAGGCGCTGTTTGGCTCAACGCGGACATGCTGAGCCCTTACGATTACTGGCAATATTGGCGCAACACAGAGGATGCCGACGTGGCGCGGTTCCTGCGCCTGTTCACGGACCTGCCGCTTCCCGAGATCGCGCGGCTCGAAGCGCTCCAGGGCTCGGAAATCAACGAGGCCAAGAAGCTGCTCGCAACCGAGGCCACGGCGCTCCTGCATGGGCGCGCGGCGGCGGAAGCAGCGGCGGAGACGGCGCGCCAGGCTTTCGAGGAGGGCGCGTCGGCGGAGGGCCTGCCAACCGTCGACGTCTCGAAGGAGGAATTGAGCGCGGGGCTCGGCATTCTGAACGCGAGCACGCTGGCGGGGCTCGTCGCGACCACAAGTGAGGCCCGGCGCCAGATCAAAGGCGGCGCCTTGCGCGTCAACGGCGCCGCGGCCACGGACGAGCGCGCCAAGATCACGCTCAAGGACCTCAACGAAGATGGCGTCATCAAGCTGTCGCTCGGCAAGAAGCGCCACGTGCTGCTGCGGCCTGCCCCTTGATGGCCCTGCGCCGCCGCCCGGCGAAAACACTTCCCAGGCGCATTTAGAGTCCCCGATAGGGGATCGGTAAACCCCACGCCTTTAGGTGGCAGGATGCGTAGCACCACGGGTTGTTAGAGCCTATCCGCTTTTGATGGAATCAAAAGCGGGGCTCTAAGTCTTTGTTTAATCGTGCGTCTTATCGGAAAAACCGCTCACACCTCCGGGTCAAGCCCGAAGGCATGCTTTTTCCGGACGCACTCTAGCCGAAATTGGGTTCGTTTGGCAGAAGTGCCGGTTTACATAAGTAAGTAATATAGCCGGCCTCATGGCCGGCCAATCCGGCTTTCAGCCGTAACCGGAAGCCACCGGCTTTAGCCGGTGGAGTATTCACGCCGCGTTTTTCGCCGGAATCACCGGAGAATATACCGGCCTGTAAACATGGCTACGGATGAACGAAGCCATACCGGCCGGGCGCTTGACGCGAGCGAGCCCTGCATCGAAGACCAGCTTTGCCACTCGCGCGGCCGTCTCATACCAGATCCGGTTGATCGCTTCCGCTACGTCATTGCGACGGCGAGCGAAGCGCGGCCGGAAGCAATCCAGGGGCAACATCGGTTTGCGCGCTGCTTATGGATCGCCATGGCGGCTTTGCCGCCTCGCGATGACGATGGCGGAAGTATCCAACCGGATTTCGTCTCAATCCCAGTCTCCAGAATGTTCGACAGCAGCGGATAAAAATCGCCGGGCTCTTGAGGTAGCCGGACGAAGCGGGAAGCTGCGCTTGGACCCGCGCGGTATGTTATGGCCTGCGCCGCGGCATTTGCTGGCTTGATCTTCGAGCGAAAAGCGGTCATGTAGAGCGTAAGTTTCCCCGAAATTCCGGCCGGACAAGGTTCGATGACTACAGTCCTTCTCGTCATTCATATCATGGTCGCCTTCTCGATGATCGTGCTCATTCTGCTGCAGCGCTCGGAGGGCGGCGCGCTCGGCATGGGCGGCGGCGGCGGCGGTTTCGTGAGCGGGCGGGGCGCGGCGAACCTGCTGACCAAGATCACGGCGAGCCTGGCGGCGATCTTTTTCACGACCAGTCTCTTGCTTGGCATTTTCAGCCACCGGCAGGCGGCAACCTCGGCCGTGGGCGTGCCGGTGCAGAGCGCTCCCGCTTCCGCGCCCGCGCGGGTCCGGGCGAAGCCGTGCCGCAGTCGCTCCCCGACATCAAGCTTCCCAAGCTAGGAACCGCAAACCCCGCCGGCGCCAAGTGAACCCGCGGCACCTGCACAGCCGCAGCTTCCGCAGTCTCAATAAGCGGAAAGCGAGTAGTACAGCCCGAGGCAACCTTCGCCCCCCATTCGCCACAGTTGGCAAGCGAACTTGCCATAGCTTGCTAGTACGCCTGATCCGCGGGAAAGTCCTGTCAGCGCCAGCCGCAAATGGGTCAGGATCTTCCCGCGGGCGCGTGCTAGCGAAAACGGCGGCATCATGCCGCCGTTGAAAACTGTCGAGCTTTCGCTTTCGCGTAGGCGGGCGAAGCGTTACGTTGCGAGTCCATGGCGCGATATATCTTCATAACTGGCGGCGTGGTTTCCTCATTGGGCAAGGGCTTGGCATCGGCGGCGCTCGGCGCTTTGCTGAAGGCGCGCGGTTACTCGGTGCGGCTGCGCAAGCTCGATCCTTATCTCAACGTCGATCCGGGCACGATGAGTCCCTACCAGCACGGGGAAGTGTTCGTAACCGACGACGGCGCCGAAACCGATCTCGATCTAGGGCATTACGAGCGCTTCACCGGCGTCTCGGCGCGGCGCGACGACAACATCACCACGGGGCGCATCTATCAGAACGTGCTCTCGGCGGAGCGGCGCGGCGACTATCTCGGCGGCACGGTGCAGGTCGTGCCGCATGTCACCAACGCCATCAAGGAATTCATCCTCACCGGCAACGAAGGCGCGGATTTCGTCCTGGTCGAAATCGGCGGCACCGTCGGCGACATAGAGGGCCTGCCGTTTTTCGAGGCCATCCGCCAGCTCGGCAACGAGCTTGCCGCGCGGCCAGGCCGTCTTCATCCATCTGACCTTGCTGCCCTACATCAAGGCGGCGGGCGAGCTCAAAACCAAGCCGACGCAGCACTCGGTGAAGGAGCTGCGCTCCATCGGCATCCAGCCGGATATCCTGTCTGTGCCGCTCGCGAAATGCCGGTTCCCAAAAGCGAGCGCGCCAAGATCGCCCTGTTCTGCAACGTCCGCGAAAGTGCGGTGATTCAAGCGCTCGACGTGCCGAATATCTACGATGTACCTCTCGCCTATCACGAGGAAGGGCTCGACTGCGAGGTGCTGTCCGCTTTCGGTATTCACGATGCGCCGCCGCCCGCGCTCGATGTCTGGCGCCAAATCTCGCGCCGGATCGCCCACCCGGATGGCGAGGTTTCGGTCGCCATCGTCGGCAAATACACCAACCTCAAGGACGCTTATAAATCGCTGACGGAGGCGCTAGCCCATGGGGGCATCAGCCAGGGCGTGCGCGTCAACGTCCACTGGCTCGACGCCGAGCTGTTCGAAAAGGGCGACCCAAGCGCGCATCTCGAAAACATCCACGGCATTATCGTGCCAGGCGGCTTCGGCGAGCGCGGCGCGGAGGGCAAGATCGAGGCTGCCCGTTACGCCCGCATGCGGAATGTGCCCTATCTCGGCATCTGTTTCGGCATGCAGCTCGCAGTAATCGAGGTGGCCCGCCATGTCGCCGGCATCAACGGCGCGAACTCGACCGAATTCGGCCCAGCCGCCGAGCCGGTCGTCGGGCTTATGACCGAATGGATGAGCGGCGCCACGCCGGTACACCGGGACGCACGGAGCGAAAAGGGCGGCACCATGCGGCTCGGGGCCTATGAAGCTGTGCTCGCCGAAGGCAGTCAAGTCGCTGAAATATATGGAAAAACGCGCATAAGCGAGCGCCACCGCCACCGCTACGAGGTAAATATCAATTACCTTGAGCGCCTGGAGGCGGCGGGCCTGCGTTTCTCCGGCATGTCTCCCGACAAGAAGCTGCCGGAAATCGTCGAGATACCGAACCATCCTTGGTTCGTGGGCGTGCAATTCCATCCGGAGTTGAAATCGAGGCCGTTCGAGCCGCACCCGCTGTTCGCTTCCTTCGTCGGCGCGGCGGTCCACCAAAGCCGGCTGGTTTAAGCTAGAGTATGGGGCGCTCGCTTGAAATCGCTGTCATTGCGAGCGCAGCGAAGCAATCCAGAGCCAAGTCTCCATATGTTGCTCTGGATCGCCACGGCGGCAGATGCCGCCTCGCGATGACGATGCTTTCGGGAGCTCTGTGTGTGTGCGGAAATTCATGCCAAGCTCCCCCGCGCAACAATCCGGCGACTGGGCGGGGAAATGGATAAGATCGTTTATTTTGTCCGCCATGGACAAAGCCTTGGCAACGCGGCGGCAATCTTTCAGCCTCCCGAAATCGCCGTTGAGCGAAACCGGGCGCAAGCAAGCGGCCTGCGCCGCCGGACGCGTCTCCAAACTTGCTGTGCAGGCGCTGCTATCGAGCCCTTACCGGCGCGCAAAGGAAACGGCCTGTGCCATCGCGGAAGCGACGGGCCTCAATCCGGAATACTCCGCTCTTTTCGTCGAGCGCATGAAACCCCCGTGTATAAACGGCAAGCCCTTTGCCGACGAGGAAGCCCGTTCGGTTTGGACGGAATGGAACAAAAGCCTGTACACGCCGGGTATGCGTGTTGCGGGCGGCGAGAATTTCGACGATTTGATTGCGCGCGCGGACGCAGGCCTGGCCTATCTGCAAGCGCGCGGCGAGCGATCGATCGCTGTCGTAACCCATGGCTACTTCTTGCGCACGATGGTGGCTCGCGCCGTTCTCGGCGATATGCTGTGCGGAGAGGCTTTCAAGCGATTCCAGCGCATCGCATCCATGGAGAACACCGCCCTGACCGCGATGCAGTATCAAGAGGCTGGCGGCCGGGAGCCTGGCTGGCGCGTCTTGACCTATAACGACCACGCCCATCTTGGCGATTGCGCTTAAAGCGCCCCGCTGAGAGCCCTAACCAGAGGCTCCCGGTAGTCCGGGTCTTTCTCGTTCCAATAAACGAGGCGATTGGGCAGGTCGGCGTTGAAGAAGCTCTCATAGTAGTTTGCATCGAGGTCAGGGTCCGTATCACGGCCAAACAGTTTTATTTTGACGCATTCGCGTTCCAAATCGATTTCACCCCGATGCAATGCGATTGCCGTGAAGCTTTCCGACGGAATAAAGGAGAGACCAGGTTTCTCCATGCCGTATAGATGCGCTATAGCAAAGATCAAGCGATGACTTTCTGGGCCGGATCGCAGGAAGAAAACACCATTTTTATAGACGCGGTTCTTAATCAAGTCCACTTTGGAATCGAAACCGGCCTTTATTCCTTTAAGAAGGCGCACGTCTACGCCTACGCGCTCGCCGTTGAATGAAGCACTCATATGGAAGGCATAGTAATCCCCTTCGCTATTCAGGCGCTCAATTTTGAAGACGCAATCGACGAAACCCTCCTCGCTGAACTGATCCAGAATAGGAAGATTATCCCGGCTTACTCTGAGTTCCATGGTGTCCGTCCTGCCCCGGCCCCGCTGTTTCTAACATTAGCGCGTGCGGCCCGCTACGGCCTTGTATCTTTCTTGATTTTCCCGGCGAACATGGATTGGCATTTTACTTCCAGGCTGGTCTATTGGCCGCCCGGCCTTGCCGTGTTAGAGACGGCCACTCGCCCTCGTTTCCGCTCGAAAGCCAGCCCATGACCCATCAGCATTCCGCCGCGACGTCACCGAACCCGGTGGTCAAGATAGGCAATGTCAGCGTCTCCAACTCCCTGCCGCTGGCGCTGTTTGCCGGGCCGTGCCAGCTTGAAAGCCGGCTGCATGCGCTTGAAATGGCGGCGGCGCTGAAGGAGATCGCGGACCGGCTCCGCATCGGCGTCATCTACAAGACCTCGTTCGACAAAGCGAACCGCACGAGTGCCAGCGCCGCGCGCGGGCTCGGCCTCAAAGCCGCGCTGCCCATCTTCGCCGAAATCCGCGAGACGCTGGGCTTGCCCGTCGTGACCGACGTTCACGAGCCAGCGCAATGCGCGCCGGTGGCCGAAGCCGTGGACGTCTTGCAGATACCGGCTTACCTGTGCCGTCAGACCGACCTGCTTATCGCCGCGGCGGAAACGGGCCGGGCCGTGAAGATCAAGAAGGGCCAATTCCTCGCCCCCTGGGACATGAAGAACGTGGTGGCGAAAGTCGTCTCCGCCGGGAATGCGAACGTGCTCGTCACCGAGCGTGGGGTGAGCTTCGGCTATAATACGCTCGTGACCGATATGCGGGCTTTGCCCATTCTGGCCGAGACAGGCTGCCCGGTGGTGTTCGACGCCACCCACTCCGTGCAGCAGCCTGGCGGGCGCGGGACCGCGAGCGGCGGCGAGCGGCGCTTCGTGCCGGTCCTCGCGCGCGCGGCGGTGGCCGTTGGCGTCGCGGCGCTCTTCATCGAAACGCATGAAGACCCGGATAACGCCCCCTCCGACGGACCGAACATGCTCCCGATCGCTTCCCTGGAGGAGCTCATGCGCGAGCTTTTGGAGTTCGACAGGCTCGCAAAGGCGGAATAGCCGGCCGCAACCATTCCCGGCTAGCCCGCTCTCCGGCGTAATCCCTCGCAGATATATAAACTTTTAGTGATTGCCGGAGGATAACTTTAACAGTTTGTGTACAAAGACTAGGCTCACCGCTATAGGGAGTCCCTTGCTTCGGCAAAATAAAGAACGATGCAAACGGTTCCTAGGCAACAAAAGCGCGCAAAATAGGAAATTTGATGCGGACCGCGACTTAACCCACAATAGAACCGGTTTACCGGGCACACCGTTATCCCCCGGCTTTTTATGAAAGCTGCAATGGATAGGAAGCCTTAATGGCAATGCCCTAGAGTTTCCGCTTTTCCAACCCTATTATCTTTTGTAAGGTCTGACTCCTCCTTCTCCGGCGAGAAACGACTTTATATCCAGTTCGCGTAGCAGAGCTAAGGGACGCTGCAAAAACATGACCGAAATCCTTGCACTCGCCGAGCTTCGAAACCTCCGGCGCTATGCTTTTTGCCTCCTTGGCAACCGCTTCCTCAGCGATAGGGCGGTGGAAACCGCGCTCAACGCACTCGTATCGGACGTCGCATCGGTCTCGGGCCGCTCCATTTCCCGCCTCGATCTTTATAGAAGAGTTAACCTCGCTGCGCGGACCTGCGTGCAAAAGAGCAATGTCACCGCGGCAGTTGCGAGCGGCCTTCACGCCCGGCTGTTGCGCCTCTCTGAAGAGCAGCGGCAGGTAACGGTGCTCCACTCCGTAATCGGCTTACCCTACGGCGATGTCGCCTCAATTCTGGATACCGGCGAAGCACAGGTGCGGCAAACCTACGCGCTCTCGCTGCTTGCGCTGCGCAAGAGACCGGCGGCGGTTCTCATCATTGAGGACGAGGCGCTGATCGCCCGCGAGCTTCAAGAAATCGTTACGAATCTTGGGCTGGTGGTGGCCGGCATGGCCAAGAACCGCGCCGAGGCTCTTCGCATCGCCGGGCAATCCAAGCCGCAGCTCATCCTCGCCGACTATAAGCTCAAGGGCGACACCGGCGTCGACGTCGTAAAGGCCATTCGCGAAAACATCGATGCCAGCGTCATCTATGTAACCGCGCATCCTGAGGCCGTGGCCGCCCAGGGCGAAAAGCGCGACCTGATAGTGGCGAAGCCATTCAACGTCCGCTCTGTGCGGCGCGCGGTCGAGACACACTTGGCGGCTTAAGCCCATTATTCCGGCAAAACCGGGCCTGCTGCGGCGCGTATCCGGTTGAGGATTGAAAACAGCGCCCAGCAGTAGCGCTATCGGACCCAATGACGACCCCGTACGACAAAACCTGTAGCACTAAGCGACGGCTTTTTGCGCGGACATAACCCTCATACCTGAGATCGCGCGGCGGCCGAAGGAAGGAGAAGCCCGCTGAGCAGCGGCCTTTTTATTTCGCGCTATGGGGCTCATCTTCTTTGGCTGGCACAATGAAATCGGCTGGGGGCGGAATGCAGAAGCTGGAAGCGTTGATCTTCGATGTGGACGGCACGCTGGCCGGCACCGAGCGCGACGGGCATCGGATCGCGTTCAACCGTGCCTTTGCAGAGGCCGGGCTCGATTGGGACTGGTCCGTGGAGCTCTACGGCGAGCTGCTATCCGTGACCGGCGGCAAGGAACGCATCCTCTATTACCTAGACCGCTACCGCCCCAAATTTCCGCGCCCAGGCGATCTTCCAGCGTTCGTGGCGGACCTGCATGCCGCCAAAACCAGGCACTACGTCCGGCTGCTGGAGGAAGGCGGGATTCCGCTGCGGCCGGGGGTGAAGCGTCTTTTGGGAGAGGCGAGGAACGCGGGGCTCAGGCTCGCGATAGCGACGACGACCACGCCGGCAAATGTGACCGCGCTGCTTGAGACGGCGTTGCCGGGCGGCGCTTCGTGGTTCGACGTCATCGGCGCCGGAGACATCGTTCCCGCCAAGAAGCCCGCTCCAGACATATACCGTTTTGTCCTGCGCGAGCTGCGCCTTGGCCCGGATCGCTGCCTCGCTTTCGAGGATTCGGCGCACGGGCTGCATTCCGCCTTGGGGGCTGGTGTGAAGACGCTCGTCACGATGAACGGCTACACCGCCGGCCAGGATTTTACCGGCGCAGCCCTCGTTCTCGACCAGTTGGGCGAACCGGATGCGCCGGTTCGCGTGCTGGCGGGCGAGGCCGGTGGCGCGGCATATGTGGACGTTGCCATGCTCGCCAAGCTTTTTGCGCAAGGTTAGCGGGCTTGACCCGGCGCGTGCGTCATGACCGGAGGTCACGCCCCTCACCCTTTCCCTCTCCGAGCAAGCTCGCCAAGGCGAGCTTGCTCGGAGAGGGTTGGGATGAGGGGCGATTCACCAGTTCATTACGCCATCCGGCACCCATGGGGCTTGACCTACCGTCCGCGCTTATGCACAGCTAGGCGTGCCGCCAAGGCCGCCGCGCCCCGCAAGGACGGGGCTCAAGCGATAATCCTCTGCGCCCTTGCGATTCTCGTTTATATCGTAATGCCAGATATGGAAGAGCCATGGCTTCAATACGCCTGTGGCGATGTTTATCTCAACTACAAAGGCCGGACCGCCGCTTTCTTGAGCCCGCGCGCCGGCCGCACGCTAACAACTTTTTAGCTGGCCGGGGTCATGGCTACACAAAACGAAAATCTGCAAGACGCGAAGGCTGGCGGCGAGCGCATCGCGAAGGTGATCGCGCGCTCAGGTCTATGCTCCAGGCGCGAGGCCGAGGCCTTGATCGAGCACGGCCACGTGTCTGTGAACGGCGCGCTCATCGATAGTGCCGCGCTCGATATTCTGCCTTCTGACAAGGTGCTCGTGGACGGCGAGCCGCTTGCCGCGCGCGAGCCGCCGCGGCTCTGGCGCTACCATAAGCCCAAGGGCCGCGTCACCACCCACAAGGACCCGGAGGGCAGGCCCACGGTATTCGAAGCCCTGCCGGAGAACTTGCCGCGGCTGATTTCGGTCGGGCGGCTCGATTTCAACACCGAGGGGCTGCTGCTGCTCACCAACGACGGCGATCTCGCCCGCCACCTGGAGCTTCCCTCCACGGGCTGGACGCGGCGCTACCGCGTGCGCGCTTACGGCCAGGTGAGCGACGCGCAACTGCAAGAACTCGCGGACGGGCTCACCATCAATCGAATGAATTATGGGCCTATCGAGGCGTCGCTCGAACGCGAACAGGGCGACAATGTCTGGATCTCGGTGTCCATCCGCGAGGGGAAGAACCGCGAGGTGCGCCAGATCATGGAGCATCTCGGTCTGACCGTGAACCGGCTGATCCGCATATCCTTCGGGCCGTTCATGCTTGGCGAATTGGAGCCCGGCCAGGTCGAGGAGGTCAAGACCGCGGTCCTCAAGGACCAGCTAGGGCCGCGGCTTACGCGCCAGCTCGGCGTCAGGCGCGAGCCCATGCGCGAGGAACGAAGGCTCGCTCCTGGCCGGGCCAAGCCCACCTATTTGCGGCGGAAACCGGCGGCGGCTGAGCGGCCCCGCTTCGAGCCGGAGGAGCGCCCGCTGAAGCGGCGCCGCGTCTTGCCGATGGACGGCTCCGAGGCTCCAAAGGTCGAGTATGTTTCCGAAAGAAAGCCGAGGCAGGATCGCTTCGGCGGGAAAGAGGACCAGGCCGGGAGGCCCAATCGCGAAGGCCGGGACGAACGGCCGGGGCGCGCGGGCGGCGAGCGTCCGCCAAGACGCGAGGGACCGGACCGGCGCGGCGCCGCTTCTTCGGCGGATCGCCCGGCGTTTGTGGGCAGGGCGCACGGCGCGGCGGAACGCGGCCGTGATAGGCCCGAGCGCGCTCCTTTCCGCAAGAGACCCGAAGGGGAGGCAAGCGCCCGCCCGCGTTTCGATCGCAAGGAGCGGGGCGATTCGCCCTCCGGCGCAGAGCGGCAAGAACCGGATCGCGGCGGCGGCGCCCGCTTGCCCTTCGCCCCGCGCCTGGACGCCACAACCGAAGACGCCCACGCTGAACGGACTTTTCGCCCAGCGCCGGTCCGGGGAACGGCCGCGTCCCTCCTTCCGGAGCGATTCGGCAGGCCTTCGCGGTGGGTCCGAAGACCGCAAGCCCCGCGAGCGGACAGAGGAGCGGCCACGTCCTCAATTCCGGCGCGACGCAGAAGGTCCTCGCGGCGGGTCCGAAGATCGCAAGCCCCGCGAGCGGACAGGGGAGCGGCCACGTCCTCAATTCCGGCGCGACGCGGAAGGAACTCGCGGCGGTTTCGAAGACCGGAAGCCGCGCGAGCGGATCGAGGAACGGCCGCGCCCTTCGTTCCGGCGCGACGCGGAAGGTTCTCGTGGTGGTTCCGAAGACCGCAAACCGCGCGATCGGACAGGGGAACGTCCGCGCCCTTCGTTCCGGCGCGACGCGGAGGGTCCTCGCAGCGGTTCCGAAGACCGTAAGCCTCGCGAGCGGACTGGCGAACGGCCGCATTTTCAGAGGCGCGATACCGAAGGGCCGCGTGGTGGTTCCGAAGACCGCAAGCCTCGGGAGCGGGTAGGCGAACGGCCGCGCCCTCAGTTCCGGCGCGACGCGGAAGGATCTCGCGCCGGGGCCGAAGATCGCAAACCTCGCGAGCGGGCAGGGGAGCGGCCACGTCCTCAATTCCGGCGCGACGCGGAAGGCCCTCGCAGCGGTTCCGAAGACCGCAAGCCTCGGGAGCGAACCGAGGAACGGCCGCGCCCTCAGTTCAAGCGTGACTCCGAAGGGCCTCGTGGCGCATCGGGGGACCGCAAACCCGGCGCGCGGGCGTTCGGGGGGAGCGGAGGCAAAAGGCCGCCCGGAAAACGGGGCGAGGGGAAGCCGTTCAGGAGCGCTGGCAAAGGCCCGCATAAAGGGCCAGGCGGCGGGCCGCGCAAACCGGGACGCGGGCCTAAGCCGGACAAGGAGACGCCGTGAGGATCGTGGGCGGCCGGTTCCGCGGACGCGCGCTCGCCGCGCCTTCCGGGGCACTCACGCGCCCGACCTCGGACAAGGTGCGCGAGTCGCTATTCAACATCCTGATCCACGGCATCGAGGGGGCCGGGATCGAGGGCGCGCGCGTGCTCGACCTTTTCGCGGGCACTGGCGCTTTGGGCCTTGAGGCGCTGTCGCGCGGAGCCGCCTATTGCCTGTTCGTAGAGGACAACGCGGACGCGCGAGGTCTGATCCGCGAGAACATCGAAGCGCTGGGCCTTACCGGCGCCAGCAAGGTCTGGCGGCGCGACGCGGCCAAGCTCGGAACCGCCGCTCCGATGCAGCCGTTTCAGCTTCTCTTCGCCGACCCGCCCTATGGCAAAGGGCTTGGCGAACAGGCACTTCAGGCGGCAGCGGACGGGGGCTGGCTTTCCGCGGGCGCCGTCTGCGTGCTGGAGGAGCGCGCCGATGCCGAGCCGGCCATTCCGGCCGCCTTCGCTTTACTCGACCGGCGCGTTTATGGCGACACTGCTCTTCACTTCCTGCGCAAGTCTTGACGCCTGGCCCGCGGCATATATTCATGGTCGATTAGCCGCGCGCGCTGGGGCCGATTGCAAAAGCCCCCTCACCCCAACCCCTCTCCCGCGAGGGGAGAGGGGTGCGTGCCCTGTCCGCAAGTTAGAGGGCAATTCGGGCGTTCCTTCTCCCAGCAAGCTTGCCTTGGCGAGCTTGCAACCCGGAGTGCCCGCATCCGCGAGCGGATGCGGGACGGGAGAAGGACAGGATGAGGGGTAAGTCACACGTTCTGCGGGTTGGTTTAATAGCATTCTGGAGGACCTATGGCGAACGCGGTCAAAAGAACAGGGGGAAAAATTCTAGCCGATCAGCTTCGTCTGCACGGTGCGCGGCTGATCTTCGGCGTGCCGGGCGAGAGCTACCTTCCGGTCATCGACGCGCTGTACGATATGCGCGAGACCATGCCGTTCGTCGCTTGCCGCCAGGAGGGCGGGGCGGCGATGATGGCCGAGGCATATGGCAAGCTCACGGGCGAGCCGGGCATTTGCATGGTCACGCGCGGCCCCGGCGCCACGAACGCGAGCGCCGGCGTGCATGTGGCGCGCCAGGATTCCACCCCCATGATCTTGTTCATCGGCCAGGCGAAGCGCGGCTTTCTGGACCGCGAGGCGTTTCAGGAAGTCGATTTCCGGCAGATGTTTGCGCCGCTGGCCAAGTGGGCCGCACAGATCGGCGACGCCGCGCGCATCCCTGAATATGTGAGCCGCGCGTTTCATGTAGCGGTTTCGGGCCGGCCGGGCCCCGTGGTCTTGTCTCTGCCGGAGGATATGCTTGGAGAGGAAGCAGGCCCAGCGGACCCGCAAGCCTATAAGCGCATCGAGGCGCACCCTTCGCGCAGGGATATGGACCGGTTTGGCGAGCTATTGGCGGCGGCGGAAAGGCCGCTTGCCATCGTTGGCGGCGGCGGATGGGACGCAGAGGCCGCGGCGCAGGTTCAAGCCTTTGCGGGGGCCTGCGGGCTGCCGGTTGCTGCCTCGTTCCGCCGCCAGGACTATTTCGGCAACGAGCATCCCTGTTACGTTGGCGACGTTGGCCTCGGCATCAATCCAAAGCTTGCGCAGAAGCTGCGGGATGCGGATCTTCTGCTGGTTCTGGGTGCGCGCCTTAGCGAAGTGACCACGAGCGGGTACACGCTCATCGATATTCCAAGCCCCAAGCAGAAGCTCGTCCATGTGCACGCCGATCCGGGCGAGCTAGGCAGAAATTATCAGGCGGACCTTCCTATTGTAGCCGGGCCGCGGGGCTTCGCGGCGGCGCTGGCGCAAGCCGCTGCGGCGGATGGCTCAGCCTGGAGTGCATCGGCTCGAGACGCACGCAAGGCCTATGAGGAATGGCAAGTGCCGCTCGCGACGCCGGGCGCGCTGCAGTTGGCGGAGATTGTGATTTGGCTGCGGAATGCCCTGCCCGATGACGCCATCCTGGTGAATGGCGCGGGCAACTTTTCGGTCTGGGTGCATCGCTTTTTCCGTTACCGGCAGTTCGGCACGCAGTTAGCACCCGTGTCGGGATCGATGGGCTATGGCGTCCCGGCCGCCGTCGCCGCGAAACTCCTGCACCCCGGCCGCACCGTGGTCTCGTTTGCAGGCGATGGCTGCTTCCTGATGACCGGCCAGGAATTCGCAACCGCTGTGCAATACCGCGCGCCGGCCATCTTCATCGTGGTCAACAACGGCATGTACGGCACCATCCGCATGCACCAGGAGCGGCAGTTTCCGGGCCGCGTCTATGGATCGGACCTGCACAACCCCGATTTTGCGGCTTACGCCCGCGCGTTTGGCGGCTTTGGCGCGCATGTCGAAAAGACGGAGGAATTCGCTGGTGCCTTCGAGGCTGCGCGAAGCTCGGGCCTGCCCGCCGTCCTTGAGCTGCGGCTCGATCCGGAGGCGATCACACCGCGGCAGAGCTTAAGCGAAATCCGCGCGCAGGCGCTTCGGTCGCGGGCAAGCGAACCTGGATCGTAACGCCGGCCGGCGTCTATAACGGTCCCTTTGGGCTGTTCATTGCCTGCCAAGGATCGCCGGGCGGAAGGCCTCACTGCTTGTTAACATTTGATATTGGCTTGATCCATTCTTGCATCCCGCCGAAAAATGACCTAAATTCAGGTCATAACTAGAGAGCACCCCATGCAGGTCACCATCTCCGAAGCCAAAGCGCATTTTGCGGAACTGCTGAAAGCAGCCGAAGCTGGCGAAACCGTCATCGTTACCCGTCACGGCAAGCCGGTCGCACGAATCGAAGGCGTTGAAGACCGCGCCAATCTCCCGCGCATCGGCGCTCTCAAAGGCCAAATCTGGATGGCGGACGATTTCGATGCGCCTCTTAGCATTTTCGACGATTACACGAAATGACCGGCAAGCGGTATCTCGCCGATACGCATATCCTGCTGTGGGCGCTTGCTGACGACAAGCGCTTGCCGGAGCGGCATCGCGCCATCCTGCTTTCCGGCGCGGAGGTCTTTTTCAGCGCCGCTTCGGTTTGGGAAATCGCCATCAAGAAAGCGCTGGGCAAGCTCAAGGCGCCAGACGATCTTTCAACGCTGCTACCGCGCGCAGGGTTTCGCGCCCTCAACATCACCACCGTTCACGCCGAAACCGCCGGCGGGTTGCCGCTGCACCATACCGATCCCTTCGACCGGCTTCTTATCGCGCAAGCCATGCTGGAAAACATGACCTTGCTGACGGCCGATGCGCAGTTTTCACATTATGACATCGAACTCGTTTGAGGCAGGCGCAGTTTGCCGTCCAGCGGCTTGGCTCGCGCGATCCGCTCGCGCTCCTTCGGGCTGGTCATCGCCTCCCAAAGATCGCTGCGCCGCTGCACGTTGAGCCAGAACTCCGGGCTGTTGCCGAACACGCGGGCGAGGATCAGCGCCGTTGCGGCCGTTACGCTGCGGCGGCCGTTGCAAAGCTCGTTCACATGCTTGCGCTGCACGCCCATGGCTGCGGCGAGTGCGGCCTGGGTCAGCCCCATGGGCTGCATGAATTCCTCCACCAGGACTTCGCCGATGCCGGCCGGCTTGCGCTTGGTCATGAGCATGTTCGTTCACCTATAGCTATGATCGTCCAGGTATATATCCGAGGCTTCGCCCCGGCTGCCGTTCCAACGGAAAATCAGCCGCCATTGCTTGTTGACGCGGATCGAATGAAACTCTGCCAGCTTGCCGCTCAGCTTCTCGAAGTGGTTGCTTGGCGGCACGCGCAAGTCTTTATCGGCTGTTGCGTCGTCGATCATCTGCAGCTTACGGAACAGGCGGCTATCGAGATCGGCCGGGATGTTCCGCGAATGTTCATCCTCGATGAAAAAGGCGTGCAACCATTCGTCCCGGAAGCTCACGATCATTTGGCCGTCCCGTGTGTGACCTAATGTACCGCACGCCGGTACATTTCTCAAGCGCGGTTTGCGGAACCCTCGAACACTTCAAGAAAGAGCCCGGCCGTGGTAATATGCACGGGCCAAGTAGGATAAGAACGTGGCAGCTCTGGATTGGCCGGAATGCCCCGCCATGTAGAGCGTTCGTCACGCTTCACTCGCGGTACCCTCCGACCTCGTCATTCGTCCGGCCGCGGCCCTCGCTCGCCGGCTCGCGATCGGTTATGAGCAAATTGTTAACCTAGAGTTGCTATTATCTGCTGGGTTTGCACAAATAATCTAACGGAGCGCAAACATAGCATGACAAATATCTATTTTCACGATCTGCCTGTATATCGCCTGCCGGAAGCGCCTTATTTAGTGTGGTTCAATAGGCAGGTCATGCACCTTGTAGCCCGTACGTTTTTAGGCGTTGCCACTCCTACACCTCAGTGTGTAAAAAGCACTAAACATATTATAGAGCGGCAATGCACTGAAAAGTATGGCCCATGGCGCTTCAACGAGATAATTGGATATATTAGACTTCATTTTGTGGAAGGTCAAATAAGTGGTGAGTACTACTGTTCAACAAAAAGAGCGTCCGTGAGATCGCGCTCTAAAGTGTTTACATATAAAACAGACAAGCTCCCACCAGAGAGAGATATTCCTGCCGGCGCCACCAACAATCAAATCTTAGAGGCCGTCAAGCAGTATGTAGAGGATTGCCGCAAAGAACTACCCAAAAGGTTCCTTGACGATGAGTGGCTTGACCGCGTAGGTCCGATGGTGGATTGGAATTCGGTGCTACAATCTTCGTCCCGCCAGGTGGCGCGGAAAAGGGTTGCGGCTGAGTAAACCGCGCCGCGCGGCGGCATACGCCAGCACACGCACCGGCAGATGGATTGCCTCCATGGCCGATGCTCATACTGTTTGATAACGGCACTCCCGCTCCGCGCGGTATGCCCTCAAGGGCCACGCCGTTGTTGAAACCATCGAACGCGGATGGAAATAGAACCCGCTACTCTCCCGCCGGAACTCGCGCGGCTTCGGCCAGCGGCGTGGCGAGCGCTTGGCGCACCGCGTCCGGGTTCTCGGCGATAACGCGAAGATAGGCTGACGCCGCCGCGTCAGGCTCCGTGCGGTGCTGTTCCCAGTCCCGCAGTGTGCCGATGGGGATATGAAACCGGGCTGCGAATTCCGCCTGGCTCAATCCAAGCTTCCAGCGGACGTGCCGGGCAAAGGCGACGCGCCGCGTTTGCGCCAGCTGTTCCGCTGTCAACGGCTGCGCATCTGGATCGGATTGCGCCGCCAGGGTGACTTCCTCATCGGACATCGGCGGGTCCCAATCCGCGGGGCTACCCGGAATCGGCCCGTTGTCATCATGCCAGCGGTCATCCTTGAGGAAACGCTTGCCTGTAGTAGCGATTTTGCTCATGGCTGGTGGCTATAGACGCCGCTTAACAGAACCAGTCAATGCTTTATAACGCAAACGTAGATTTCCATATTATGCTCAATAGATCTGGCGAATTCTGACACATCACGTATTACTCCAAGATCGTAGACGATGAATATGCCTTTCGAATATTGCGTACGATATGCCACGATATCTGCATTTATTTCATCTATTACGGTTTTTGCTTGCTCTGGTATACGCACAAGCTTTATCTCTATGAACATGTCAGATGGCACAAAAACGAAATCTGGAACGAACTCCTTCCCTGAATACATCACACGACCAGTTTCACGATCATATTCGATGCCTTTGCGAAAGCCTCGGCCGATCAGGAGCTGCTCAACAACATCCTGTATTTCCCTCTCTCGTTGTGGTGCGCGAAAAACAGCGCGCCTCAGGGATGATTCGAAAAATTCCTTTAACTCTATGGTCTTTGCTTCGGCAAAATCATATTGCCCTTCCAGGGCAGCCAGTAGCAACGAAACCTCAGTGTACACAGAATCAAAGATCTGCTTTTGGGCAGGCCACGTTAGAGAGCTAGGAGCTTTCATGTTGTCTACGCTAAAATAGTTCACCGTCACCTTGTCACCAGTATAGGGAAGCGCCTGCTGAGCAAAAATATTGTAGCGTTGAGCAAAGGTCTTGAAGCTCTCAAAACGTGCGGATTCTCGAACCCTTTCGGAAACTGAATGCTCCATGGCGCGCTGAAGTGCCTTAATCTGAGCAATCAGCAGCGAGAGCCGAGCGTTGGTGTTTTGGTCCATCCGAATCTCCGCGACTTCGGTGAACAATAGCATTTTCCAGGAGGTCGTCCGGCTCCAGTGGGTCCATAGGTCGCTTTATGCACAAACAGCTAAAGGCGAGTGCAAAACTGCCGCCAGGTAGGTGTTGCTTCGCGTACAGTTTACGGCTCACGGCCGCGGAACCGCCGCTGATAATCCACGCTGTAGAGCGCGCTTTCGCGGAACTCCTCCTCGCCCAAAACCTCGCCGACGAAAATGATGGCGGTGCGCTCGATGGGCTCCCGCGCCACGGCCTCGGCGATGTCCGCCACCGTGCCGCGCACGATGCGCTCGTCCGGCCAGCTCGCGCGGAACACCACCGCCGCCGGGCACTCCGCGCCGTAGAACGGCACGAGCCGCGCGGCGACATCCGCCAGCACATGCACCGAGAGATGGATGGCGAGCGTTGCGCGCGTGGCGGCGAAGGCTTCGAGCGTTTCGGTGGGCGGCATGGCCGAGGCGCGGCCCGAGGTGCGCGTCAGCACCAGCGATTGCGCCACCTCCGGCAGGGTCAGCTCCTGGCCGAGTGCTGCGGCAGCGGCGGCGAAGGACGGCACGCCGGGCGTGATGGTGTACGGGATGCCGAGGCCGCGCAGGCGGCGGAGTTGCTCGCCCATGGCGCTCCAGATGGAGAGGTCGCCGGAGTGCAGCCGCGCGACGTCTTCGCCCGCGGCGTGGGCCTTCACGAATTGCGCTTCGATTTCGTCGAGGCTCATGGGCGCGGTGTCCACGATGCGCGCAGCCGTGGGGCAATGCGCGAGCAAAGCCTGCGGCACCAGCGACCCGGCGTAGAGGCAGACCGGCGCGCGGCAGAGAAGTTCGAGGCCGCGAAGGGTGATGAGGTCGGCAGCACCTGGGCCGGCGCCGATGAAGTGCACCGTCATGGCCGCCCCGCCACGCCTGCGGTTGTGTGGCGGCCGAGGAAGCGCGGAATGAGCAGCCGCGCACCCGCACCGGCCGCCGCCAGCGCCGCCGCCTCCGCCACCGAGGGAATGCCGTATTGCTTCATCGAATGCTCCGAATGCGTGGCGCACACATGCGCGACAGCGCGCAATTCGTCCAACGTCAGAAGTATGAGGTCAAGCCCGCAGCGCCCCGCGGCAGCTTGCAGCACACCGTTGATCGCCGGGCGGTCCAGGGCGGCCAGCGCTGCGATGCGTTGCCCCCCCTCGCCCCATCCCTCTCCCGCGAGGGGAGAGGGTGCCGGGCGTGCGTGTGGAGAAGAAGTGCTCTCCTCCATGGCACGCTCCCCTCTCCCCTCGCGGGAGAGGGGCAGGGGTGAGGGGGAAGCCCCAAACTCCACCTTAGCCATTTTCGCCTGCGCCGCCGCGACAATCGCCAGCACATCCTCCACGCTGGCACGGCTGGTTGTGCCGATCCCGATCACGGCCATGGCTTCGCCGCCACCCATTGCACCACCGGAAGCGCGGGCTGCCACGCGGTGTATCCCCCTACCGCGTGCTCGCGCTCGATATTGATCCGCGTGACCGCCCCGCCCCACTTGGCGCGGCATTCCATGAGCGCGGCCTGCCCCTCGAAGCTCACCGCATTGCAGACCATCCTCCCGCCAGGCTTGAGCGCTTCCCACGCCGCCGCCAGCAGGCCCGGCTCGCTCACGCCTCCGCCTACGAAAACCGCGTCCGGCGCCGCGGCGCCCTGGAACGCCGCCGGCGCCTTCCCCTTGCGGATCTCCAGATAGGGCACGCCGAGCGACGCTGCATTCCGGGCCGCGCGGGCGGCGCGCTCGGGTGATTTTTCGAAGCCGATGGCGCGCAGCGAAGCATGGCAGAGCAGCCATTCGATGGCGACCGAGCCGCTGCCCAGCCCGATGTCCCAGAGCAATTCGCCCGGCGCTGGCCTAAGCGCCGAGATCGTGATGCTGCGGATTTCGCGTTTGGTGATCTGACCGTCATACTCGAAATAGCTGTCGGGCAGGCCGGGCGCGAAGGGAATCGGTCTTGCGCCGGGCTCGGCCTTTACCTCGATGGCGATGACGTTCAGCGGGCCGAAGGGCTCGCCGATCACGTCTTTCGCCAGCCGCCGGTGGATGCGTTCGCGCTGGCCCCCCAGCGCCTCCATGACATGCAGCACCGAGCCGCCGAAACCGTAACGCACGAGCAGATCCGCCACTTGCGCCGGCGTCGAGCCGTCGAGCGATAGCGCAAGGATGCGCTGGCCCGCGTGAAGGTGGCGCAGCAAGGTTTCCACGCGCCTGGTGTGCAGGGCGAGCGTTACCGCGGCTTGCAGCGGCCAGCCGAGCCGGGCTGCGGCGAGCGAGAAGGAGGAGGGTGCCGGCAGCGCCAGCATCTCGGCGGGGTCAACATATTCGCCGAGCACCGCGCCCGCCCCGAACCAGAACGGATCGCCCGACGCCAAAACGCAAACCGGCTCGCCGCGCCGCTCCAGAATGCGCGCGACCGTGTCGCGGAAGGGCTTCTTCCATTCGAGGGTTTCCCCGCGCGCCGCTCCGATCAACGCAAGGTGCCGCGCGCCGCCCACCAGCAGCGCCGCGCCGTCGATGAGCATGTTCGCTGCTGGCGAAAGCCCATCGCGGCCGCCCTCGCTAAGGCCAACGATGGACAGCCACCGCGCGGGTGTGTCATTGCTGGCCGCCATGGAATTGGTCACTTCATCGTCAGCGCGAGCCATGCGCGTTCTTCTCCTCGGGGGCTCGACGGAAGCGAGCGCGCTCGCCAGGCTGCTCGCGGCGGACGGCTGTTTCGAGGCCACGCTCTCTTTCGCCGGGCGGACGGCGGCGCCCCGCGCCCAGCCGGTTGCGACAAGAAGCGGCGGGTTCGGCGGTCCCGCAGGCCTCGCCCGCTATCTGCAGGAAAAGCGTATCGGCGTGCTGGTGGACGCCACGCACCCCTTTGCCGCGCAAATGAGCCGCAACGCCATCGATGCGGCTTCGGCCACGGGCACGCCGCTTCTCGCCGTCGAAAGGCCTGCCTGGCAACCGCAGCCCGGCGACAACTGGACGCTCGCGCCAGACATGGCCGCCGCCGTCCAAGCGATTGGCCCCGCGCCGCGGATAGTCTTCAGCGGCATCGGCAGTCTCGCCCTTGCCGAACTGCAAGCCGCGCCGCAGCACACCTACGTCATCCGGGTGATCGATTTGCCTGCCGCGCCGCTCGATCTGCCGAACATCGTCCTCATTCAGGCGCGCGGGCCCTTCACGGTGGAGGACGACATCCGCTTGTTCCAGGAGCATCGCATCGAGGCGGTCCTCGCCAAGAACTCCGGCGGCGACGCCACCGTCTCCAAAATCGAAGCCGCCCGCAAGCTCGGCCTGCCGGTCATGATGGTCCAGCGCCCGTTCATCCCACCCCGGCCAACGGTTCCAACCGCGGAAGACGCGATGACTTGGCTCAGGCGCAATTGTAATGACGGCAGCCGTTAGCAGGGGCCGATGTGCCGCCGTTTCCGCGTAAGGGGCGAGGGAATCTCCCCTCACCCTGTTCTCCCTGAGGGAGAGGGGACGCCAGAAATCGCGCTGCGAGCCGTTCGGGGGTCCCTTCTCCCATGGGGAGAAGGACAGGATGAGGGGCGATTCGGTAGTGTAGTCCGTCATCCGCGTCACATCCCGTCGCCTGCGCTATGCTTCCATGCTGCGTGGGGTGTAGACCCAGGGCAGCCCGCCCTCGCGCGCCACAACCCGCGTCGCGCTCGATCCAACAATGACCAGCGTTTGCATATCCGCGGTGGCGGGATCGGCGCGCTCCAAGTCCGTTGTCAGCACGCGCTCATCCTCGCGGCCGACGGCCCGGGCAAAAACGATCACGGTGTTTCCGGGTTTCGCTTGGCGCAGGACCTTGAAGGCGCGATGGATGCCCTCGGGCCGCGCGAGTGAGGCCGGATTATAGAGGGCGATTGCGAAATCCGCCTCGCAGGCGAGCCGCAGCCGCTTTTCGATTGCGGTCCAGGGCTTCAGGTTGTCCGACAGCGATATGGCGCAGAAATCGTGGCCCAGCGGAGCGCCGATGCGTGCTGCAGCCGCGAGCATCGCCGTGACGCCCGGTTCCACAACGACATCGATGGAGCGCCATTCCTTTGGGCCGAATTCGATAGCCTCGAACACGGCGGCGGCCATCGCGAATACGCCCGGATCGCCGCCCGAGACGAGAACCGCGCGCTGGCCCGCCTGCGCGGCGGCCAGGGCCGCCCCCGCGCGGTCCAGCTCAACGCGGTTGCCGCTTTCATGCAGGGTCTGCCCCGGCCGAAGCGCAATGCGTTCCAGGTAGGACTTATAGCCGAAAATATCCGTCGCGGCCGTGATGGCCTCCTCCGCCGCCGGCGTCGTCCAGCGCGATGGCCCAGGCCCGATCCCGATTACCGTCAGCCGCCCGCTCATAGGATGCGGCGCCCTTTGCAGCCCGGCAGCAGCACGATGGAGAAATAAGGCGCCGCCTCGCCGATTTCGCTTAAGCGTGCGATGCGCTCGCCCTGCATCGTCCCGCGTTCCACATAAATCGCTTCGTCCAAGCGCCCGGCGGCGGAAAGCGCCTCGCGGATTTTCGGCAAATTGTGCCCCACTTTCATAATCACTGCGGCATCGGTGGACTGCAATTTCGCGATCAGCGCTTCCTTGCCGAGCGTGCCGGGTAACACGGTAAGCACGTCGCCGCCGAGCGCGATAGGCGCGGCCGCCGCGGTCCAGCAGCCCGACATGCCGGTGACGCCGGGCACCACCACAATCGGAACGGCGCCGCGCAGCCGCTCATACATGTGCAGGAAGGAGCCGTAGAAGAACGGATCGCCCTCGCTCAACAGCGCCACATCTTCGCCTTCCTCGAGCAGATGCCGGATGCTTCCGGACGCTTCGCTATAGAAGCGGCTCAGGGCGCCGGTATAGCCGGCCTCGCTGAACGGAATTTCCGTCGTCAGCGGATATTCAAGCGCGAACTCGCGAGCCTCTGGCGAAATGTGCGGGCGGGCGATGGTCCAGGCATGGCCAGCCGAACCGCGCTTGCGGAAATGCGCCACGATCCGCGCCGCGCCCAAAATCTTCGCCGCCTTGACCGTAATAAGGTCCGGATCGCCTGGGCCTACACCGATGCCGTAGAGTGTACCTACCACGCGCATCACCTCTTTTCCGGAAGCGCGGAGCGGGCGTCCCTTCTCCCCTTGGGGAGAAGGACAGGATGAGGGGGTCTTTTTATCACGCCGGAATAAAGTCCCCCCCTCACCCTGTCCCTCTCCCCGCAAGCTCGCCTTGGCGAGCTTGCATCTCAGCGTGGCCGCATCCGCAAGCGGATGCGGCTGGGAGAGGGAACGATGTTGCGCGCTCATGCCCATACTCATTCGCGCTCGCTCGCCACTGCGTTAAGCGCCGCCACCGCCATCGCGCTGCCGCCCTTGCGCCCGCGCACCACGGCATAGGGCACCCGGCCGTCTTCGATAAGCGATTCTTTCGAACTCGGCCGCGCCGACGAAGCCGACCGGCATACCGATAATGGCGGCGGGGCGCTCTGCGCCTTCGTCCAGGATTTCCAGCAAGCGGAAAAGCGCGGTCGGCGCGTTGCCGATGACCGCCACGGAGCCTTTCAGGCGCAGGCGCCAAAGTTCGAGCGCCGCGGCCGTCCTGGTATTTCCGAGCTTCATCGCCAGCGCTGGCACGTTCGGGCTATCGAGCGTGCAGACGATCTCGTTGCTCGCCGGCAGGCGCGCCTTGGTGATGCCGTTCGCGACCATCTTGGAGTCGCAAAGAATGGGCGCGCCGGCCTTGAGGGCCTGGCTCGCGGCAGCGGTGAAATCGGGGTGGAACACGATATCGCGCGCAGCCTCGGTCATGCCGCATGCGTGGATGATGCGCACTGCGACCCGCTCCTCCGCCGCCGTGAACCGGGCGAGGTCAGCCTCCGCCCGGATGATGGCGAAGGATCGCCGGTAGATTTCATCGCCGTCGCGGATGTAATCGCGTGCAGGCGTCATGCGGTCCTCGCTAGCTCTGCGATCACGCTTGGCAAATCCGCTCCGCTGACGGCTTTCAGCGTCTTGGACCCTGGCCCGGTCACGGTGTAATAGCCATCTGCCGCGACGGCCGCGATGTCCGTCTCATGCGGGAAGGAGCACAGTTTTTCGCAGCCCGAAATGTGGATCTTGCCCTTGAAGCCGGCATCGGCGAGCGCGTGCAGAACGGCCTCGGCGTCCAGCTTCGACTCGACCGTCGCCCTGCGGCAGGCTGGGGTGCCAGGGCAACGGTGCAGGCGGAGCCGGATGTCGCCCGGCCCGGTAATCGCGCCGAGCCGCTTGGCAAGGTCCGCGAGCGCGGCCTTCTCTTGGCCGGGGGCGGGAAACACCAGCGCGCGATGCGGCGAGACGCTCGCCTCGGCGATGGCTTCGCGGCGCATCAGGCCGGTGATCTCCAGCAGCGCTTCCCGCGTCACCTCACCGTAAGCGAAGCCGATGCCGAATGCGTCGCCCAAATCGCCCACGGGTGCTGGCGCTTCCGCGACGCGCAGGCCATGCTCAACCGCGGCGAGGCCCGCCTCCTTAGCCACGGCGTCCACGCCTAACAGCGCAACCGCATCGCGCATCCGCCGGATTTCGGGTTGCGCCTGACGAAGGCGGAGGAAGGCCGTGGCGATGCTGACGAAGCCCTCCGCCGCGGCGTTCGTGCCGCCAAAGAGGATCGCCTTGTCCAACGCCCCTTCAAGCACCATGGCGATTCGATCGCCTTGGACGAGGAACGTGACATCGCTCATAACAACGGTGTCGATTTCGTTTCCGGCCTGGACGGCCATGCCGAACTTGCCCGGAAGCCGGTAAAGCGCCTCATTCCTCGCCAGCGCATCCTCAAGCCGCGCAACCAGTCCTGCCGCGAGCCCGGCGTGGGCGCTGAGTTCCACGGCGGCGAAACCTGGATGTTGCGGATCGCTTCGACGCGGGCGTCGCTGTCGAGCAGGCTAGCCGATGCCAGCACATTTAAGAGCGCGGGGTGCTTATCGGCGGTGACGCTGCGGAGCTGCACGTTGGCGCGGTTGCTGAGGTAGAGGTTGCCATCGCCGAAGCGCTCCGCTGCGCTCACAAGCGTCTCAAGCTGCACCAGCGACATCCTGCTGAGATGCAGCCGGACCCGGACAATCAGCCCATCGCCGGATTCGAACGGCCTGAGCGCGCCGGGGCACCAGCCGACGATAACGTCGCTACCGTATTTCATGAAATACCTCCTCCTTTGAGGCCTGAAAGATCGTTGCGCCGGGGCTTCCAGAGGCTGCGTTCGATCGCCTCCTTGAACCGGCTTTGCAATGCGGCCAGCGCGGCGCTGTTTTCGCGCGCGAGAAAGCTCGCGACAGTGGGGTCGCCGAGATAAGCTTCGTAGAGATGCTCAAGCCCCTCGCTGCCAATCGCGCCCCCCATCGCGGCGAAGGCGAATGCCCCATCGGCGGTGCCCGCGATCTCGGCCGCGCCGCGGAAGCCGTGCTTCATTTGCCCTTCGAGCCACTTGCCGCTCAAGGCACGGCCATGCAGGACGCGCGCGGCCTCCTCGGCCAGGGTGCGGACGCGGGGCGCCTGCGGAGTTGCGGCATCGGCGTGATAGACCGCGGCCTGCCCGTTACCGAGCGCTAGGGCGGCGGCGGCGAATCCGCCTTCATGCGCCGCAAAATCGAGGCTCGAAAGAATGTCGGTTTCGCGATGGTCCTGGACGTGGACGAAGCCCTCGGCGGCCTTGACGCGCTGCTCGAATGCGGCGCGCGCGGCAACGCCATCGCTCTCGCCGGTATAGGCGGTGCTCGATGCCTCAAGATAGCTCTCGGCGAGGTCGGCCGGGGTTTGCCAATCGCCCGCATCGATCCGCTGGGAGACGCCCGCGCCGTAAGCGCCGTCCGCCGCGCCGAAAATGCGGTAGATTTCGCCTTGCTGGCGGCGCAACGGGTTCTCGCCCGGAGGCTCGTCCCGTGCCGCCACGCGCTGCACCGCCGCATGAAAGAAAGCGAGCTGCGCCGGAAACATATCGCGCAATAGGCCGGAAATCCGCAGGGTCACGTCGACGCGGGGCCGGTTCAGCTTCATGAGCGGGACGATCTCGAAGCCCGTCACACGGAAGGACGCGGAATCCCATACGGGCTTTACGCCCAGGAGCGCCAGCGCGGTGCCGATTTCCTCGCCGCCGGTGCGCATGGTCTGGCTGCCCCAAAGGTCGAGCACCATGCTGCGCGGCCAATCGCCGTGGTCTTCCACATAGCGGGCGAGGATCGCATCGGCCATGCGCGCGCCGTTCTCGCAGGCGAGCGGCGTCGGGATGGTGCGCGGATCGACGCTGTAGAGGTTGCGGCCGGTGGGCAGAACGTCGGCGCGGCCACGGCTGGGGGCGCCGGAGGGGCCGGGCTCGACGAAGCGGCCATCGAGGGCGCGCGAGATCGCGTCCAGTTCGGTTTTGTCGAGGATGTGCAGGCCGTCGCGGATGGCGAGCGCCTTCACGTCGCAAAGGAAGGCATCCACGCGCATCAGCGCTTTGGCTTCGGTCAGCTCCGGCTTGATGCCGCAGGCTTCCTCAAGGCCGCCTTTCGCGACCGCGCCGAGAACGTCCCGCGCCAGCCGCTCGCGACGCCGCTTGTCGAGGCCATCCGCCGCCGAATACTCATCCAGAAGCCGCTCGATTTCGCGCAGCGCGGGGGACGAGCCCGTTTCGATCAGCGGCGGGGTGTTGTGCCCGATGGTAACGGCGCAGATGCGGCGCTTGGCCTGCGCGGCCTCGCCGGGGTCGTTGACGACGAAGGGATAGAGGACCGGCACAGGGCCAAGCAGCGCTCGGGGGGCGCAGGCTTCCGAAAGCGCCGTTGCCTTGCCCGGCAGCCATTCGAGTGTGCCGTGTGCGCCGAGATGGATCAGCGCGTCGATGCGCGCCTGTTCGCGGAGCCAGAGGTAGAAAGCGATATAGGCGTGCCGCGGCGGCAGGTTCGGATCGTGATAGGCGGCTTTACGGTCTGTCACATGGCCGCGCTCGGGCTGCAGGCAGATGAGGAGGTTGCCGTGGGCCGATACCGGCAGCGAAATCGCGCCGTTCGCGAACGCAGGATCGTCTGCCGGCGCGCCCCAGGCGGATGTGACCGCCTCGCGCAACGCTTGCGGCAGTTGGGCAAACGCCGCTTCGTACTCTGAGAGGGTCCAGCTAATTTCATAGCGCAGTACCCCCTCACCCTGTCCCTCTCCCCATGGGAGAGGGGACGCCTTCTCAACGGGCACGGCCTGCCCCCTCTCCCATTGGGAGAGGGTTGGGGTGAGGGGTAATGCGGTTAGAGAAGAAACGAAAGGCTCGATCATTTCGCCAGCGCTCGAAGGCAGCCCTTCTATCGAATATCCCTCGGCTTTTAGATGCTGCGCGAGCTTCAATGCGCTAGCAGGGCCGTCGAGGCCGACGGCGTGCGCGATCTGGTCCGGGCGGCCGGGATAGGTGGAAAGGATCAGCGCGAGTTTCCTATCTTGCCGCGCCTTCCGCCGAAGACGCACCCACGCGGCGGCGAGGCTAGCAACATGCTCGATGCCTTGCGCCTGCGGGCGGTGAAACATAGCGCCGGAAGCCTCGCGGTCTTTGAAGGAGATCGCGCCCGCGAAAATGCGCCCGTCGATTTCCGGCAGCACGACGTGCATCGCAAGATCGGTCGAAGACAGCGCACGCGCGGACTTGCGCCATGCCTCCTCGGAGCTTCCCGCCATCGCGGCTTGAATAACCGGGCAATCGGCTCCGTCTAGCGGGGAGCCGGTATCCTCGCCGCGCGCGGAAAAGGCGGTGGTGTTGACGATCGCGTCCGGCGGGTTCTGGCGGAACTCCTCGCAAAGCCACTCCGCCGCGCCGGCAGCCTTCAGGCTGGGGACGTAGTAAGCGCGCACGCCCATACTAGGGGAATCTCCCCTCACCCTGTCCCTCTCCCAGCAAGCTCGCCAAGGCGAGCTTGCTGCTCGAGTATTCGCATCCGCAAGCGGATGCGGATGGGAGAGGGAACGCCCTCGCAACGGCTGCGACCGGCCCCCTCTCCCATGGGGAGAGGGCTGGGGTGAGGGGTATGACGCCAGTATATCGAACAGAGCGTCGACCGGGCGGACGTCGCTGGCCAGCAGGAATGAGCGGTAGAAAATAATAGCAATGGAGCCGCCCGCGGTGGGGCCTGATTTGCGATAAACGCCGAACTCGGGCAGCGCCTCTACCGGCGAAGATGAACGCCCGCCGCCTCTCGACATCAACGCCGAAATGGCAATACCGGCGTTTTGCGGCCCGCCCGCGCTGAACAGCCGGTCCAGTGCATCCAGCTCCGCCGCGTCGATATTAGACAGCGGCGGCAGCCTCGGATCGGCGCGGCCATCGCCCGGCAGCACCGCGAGCGTAACCCCATGCTTGCGGCAGGCGTGCGCCAGCTCCTCCGCGCCATAGCGCCAATAATCAAGGCCGCCAAGTAGCCGCAAGAGGATGGCCTTTGTGCCGGGGACAGTCTTTTCGATGAAAAGGTCGGCGGAGATTGGGTGGCGCAGCGCCGCGAGATTGATGAAGTGCGCGGAAAAAGACCCCCTCACCCCACCCCTCTCCCCAAGGGGAGAGGGGGTATGCTGCGGCCATGCAGCTGGCGAAGAGGATAATTCAGGCGTCCCTTCTCCCATCTGCATCCGCTTGCGGATGCAGGCAGTTGGAGTTGCAAGCTCGCCAAGGCGAGCTTGTTGGGAGAAGGACAGGATGAGGGGGTCTTTTGCAGCATTACGGAAAGTGGCGAGGTCCGAGTCCGAGAACGACAGGAGAATGAAATCGGCCGGCGCCAGGCCCAGATCCTGGGGCTCGCCGATTTCATCCAAGCTTGCGCCGTCGCGGACGATGAGGTGCATCAGTCCTCGCCCCGCAGGATTTGGGTGACGCGCGCGCGGTCGATGCCTTTGAAACCGATCACCACGAGTTCACCGCGGCGAGGCGCGCCCGGCTCCCAAGGCCGCTCGTAGCGCGTCTCGATCCGGCTGCCCACGCCCTGCACGAGGAGGCGCATCAGCTTGCCCTCGATGTGGGCGTAGCCTTTGACGCGCAACACGTCATGCTCCGCCGCCGCACGCGTCGCGCGGTCCGCTAGGATGGAAGGCGCGCCCAGAGCGGGGATTTCGGCGATGAAGCTTTCGAAATCGTCGTGATCGTGCGCGGCTTCGTTGTCGTGGTGCGAGGGGCGCGCGTGAAGATCGTCCTCGGCGGCGGCGGCGAGCCCGAGCAGCACATCCACCGGGATCGCCCCATGCCGCGCATGCACGAGCTTTACCGCGCGCGGCAGTGTGGCCTCGATTTGCGCCTCGACGGCTTTCAGCGCTTCCGCGTTCAGCAGATCGGTCTTGTTCAGAATGACGAGATCGGCGGCGAGAAGCTGGTCTTCGAAAACCTCCTCCAACGGGTTCTCATGATCGAGCGACGGATCGGCCGCGCGCTGCTTTGCGAGCGCGTCAAGATCGGTGGCGAAGCGGCCAGCCGCGACCGCCGGACCGTCCACCACCGCGACGACGCCGTCGACCGTTGCGCGGGCGCGGATGCCCGGCCAGCCGAACGCTTTCACCAGCGGTTTCGGCAGCGCCAGCCCCGACGTTTCGATGACTATATGATCGGGGCGGCTGGCGCGCGACAGGAGCGCGTCGAGGGTTGGCACGAAATCGTCCGCGACGGTGCAGCAAAGGCAGCCGTTGGTCAGCTCGACGATGTTCTCCTCCGAGCAGCTTTCGATGCCGCAGGACTTCAGGATCGTGCCGTCGATGCCGAGATCGCCGAACTCGTTGATGATGAGCGCGAGCCGGCGCCCGCCCGCGTTTTCGAGCATGTGCCGAATCAGCGTGGTCTTTCCGGCGCCGAGAAAGCCGGTAACGATCGTGACGGGAACCTTTGGGGCGATCATGCCGCGCGCTCCTGCTTGAGTGGCGGAATGCGGGCGAGCACACTGCGCTTCACGATTTCGGGCCGCTCGCGCCAAACCGGCACGCCTTCGGGATGCGTCGCATATGCCAGCGCGAAGGCAAGGATGTCCGCCGCATGGCGCGCCGGATCGAGATCGGCGACGACATAGGACCATTTGCCGGGCGCGGTCAGCGCCACGGTGCAGCTCCGCTTGCAACCCGAGAGACATTCAACGGGCATAAGCTCAACGCCGCCGGCCTCGCCGTTCTTCATGGCTTCCGCAAGCGCGTGCTGCATCTTGTGGCCGGATCGCCCTTCCTTTGGCTCCAGCGGCTCTTGCCCGCGCCTGCAAGTGACGCAGACGTGGAGGGTGACGGGCGGGCTAACGCGACCGGTCATGGCAAATGCAAGAAGGACCGCCGCGGCTAGCAGCGCCCGGTTCGATGAGTATGAAGTCTCCGCCCGCCAGTGTCATCCCGTGCGCGCTGCGGCGCGAAGTGCCGCTGCCCAGACACGGGATCGTGACAAGCGCCGCCGCTCGTAATGGTCCCGGATAACGCCTTCGGCGATTCCGGAATGACGGCCAGGAACTTTCGTGGAATGTCATCGCAACCTCCCTGCTGCCCCTCCGGCAGCGCGGCCAGCCTCCATTCGCTCGGGCAGGTCTCCTGGCTTGCGGGTCTAAGCGCCAAAACCGCCTTCCCGGGGTTGCTACCCAGTGGCATCGGGCCTGGCACTCGCCGCTCACAGTTGCGGGGGCAGCTGCGGCTTCCGGTTTCCCGTCACCGCATTCCCTTTTCATCCCCGTCGCCGGGGAACCGTCGCGTGGCTTAAAGTTGCACAGACCGCCGGCGGGCGCCAGCCATAAATTTGCGCGATCCGGCTTTTGCAGCCGGCGGTCCCTTCCGGCAAGGGGCAAGCTGTGCCGGAAGGGCTGCGCTGAGTGACGCCTGTTTGAGGGATGGGGGGGAGGCGCCACAACTGAAGCGTGCCATAAGCTAGTAAAAAAAGCGGTAGGGAGAATCTGTAAGGTATGACGCGGCGCTCGTTATTTTGGCAGCCGGGTTGATCGAACGTATTTGGATTGCTAATTTGATCCGCAAACTTTTAATCGAATGCTGCCGGGGCACGCGCCGCCGGAGCGAAGGGAGCTTAGCAAATGTCCGGATCGTGGCTTTCCAGAATGAAATGGGCGGGTTCCGGCGTGGACCGCAGGTCCGTGCTTCTGACCGCCGCAGGCGGTGCTATCGCGACAATGGCGCCCGCCGGGGCCTCCGCGCAAGCCCCTCAGCCAATCAAGCGGGCTTTGTTGCTTGGCGGGGGATCGATCAAAGGCGCCTATCAGGCCGGCGCGATCAAGGTTCTCCTCAACAAAGGGTTCGTACCGGACAATATTTATGGCATCTCCGTTGGATCGCTCAACGCCGCGTTCCTGTGCGACAGGGCCTATTTCCTGGGGAAGCCCAAGAGCGCGTATTATTCGGAGCTGAAGGAAACGGCGCCGGCCAATGCGGGCGATCTGAGTGCTCCGGTGAATTGGCCTTTCATAGGCGACCAATTGGAAGCCTTTTGGACGCAGAAAGTCACCGATCCTTCAAAGGTGGTGAAGGAGTGGCCCGTGACCGGCGTGGCTCTGCACGCGGTTTTTAGCGAGTTCAATGGCTTTTTGAGCGTGACGCCTCTGAAGCACCTCATCGATGCCACGGTGAGCGAGCAGCGGCTGCAGGCATCGAAAGTGCCCACATCCATAGGTGCGGTGAATATCGACACCACAAACATCAAATATGTGCCGAACACCGATGCCGATTTCAAACAATTTATATTGGCGAGTGCGGCACTTCCGCTGGTGATGCCCATCGCTGAGATTAAGAGTGGCGCAAACGCGGGCAGATATGTCGATGGCGGCGCCAAGCACATCGTGCCGGTAAAAGACGCTGCCGCCGCCGGGCCGGCAACCCACATGATCGCCATCGTGTGCCAGGCTCCCCTCAAGACGGAAAAGTATCCAGCCCTCGCCAACACGCAAGACGTTGTTCAGCTCACGCGCCGGCTTTCGGACATTGCCAGCGACAATGTCATAGAAAGAGACGTGGGCTATGCCCTTGGCAAGAAGATCGCGGTAATCAGGCCGGCGGCGCCTCTCGAAGTCGAAATCAACAACCCGAACGCCGAGATCAACAATTTCAAGAGCGCGGATATCAGCAATCTGATCGCGCGCGGCGAATATTACGCGGAGCAGAAAATCAAGGAAGGAAAAGAGCTTACCGCCGATTATTTCAGCTGATCCGCCTGTGTTGCATTGCGATTTGAGCGAGGTCCGGCCGGCCGTCATCGCGAGGCGGCCTTGGCCGCCGTGGCGATCGAATACACTCTAGCCGCGGGGCGGCTCCAGGGAAGCGCGCTGGCCGAAACCGCGGAAGAAACTTTCGAAAAATTACCGGATTTGCCCGGTCTTCAAAAGGTGGGCGGTAACGAAAATAAGGACGATGCCCGCGCCGGTGGCGATGGCATCCGCGAGAACCCAGTATTCGGGCCCCATTGCCAAAACGAAGAACTTGCCAGCGAAGGATAGCAGGACGGTAAGCGAGAAAATCGGAAGCGAGGCGCTGCCCGCCGCGCAGACCCAGCCTGCGGCCCTTGTTTTAAGCCACCCAGCGTTTTTCGGGATGAGGCGGGCCACAAGATAGGCCGACGCGAGCAGGCCCACGACGCGCCACAAATCCAGCGTCTGCTTGTTCAGGCTGAAATACATGGCGCGCAGCCGGTTCGAGGCCGCGTTGTCGATGGTTTCGAAAGCGATGGTCATCAGTACGCACGCGCTGAAGACCACGAACAGCACGCAGCAAATGTCGAGGACGCGCCGCGCCTCTCCCGCCGCGACGGGCGGGAGGCTGGTCCGTGTCCGCCAGCCGAAAATCAGCCCGATCGCGAATAGGAACTGCCAGCAGAACGGATTGAAGAACCAGTTGACATCGTAGGTGACGGTCGGGATCGCCGGGAAAAACCGGGCGGCAAACATCCACATCATGCCCGACACCGCAAGCAGCGCTAATTCGCTTTGCGCCCGCAGCCATATGAGGAAGGGGGCGAGCAGCATGACTACGATGTACATGGGCAGGATGTCGAGAAGCGGCGCCTGGAATGCGAGGGTGGGCACGCCGGCAATCGCCTGAAGCGGCTCGCTTTGGATCTTATCGAGAAACACCTCGTAATCGGTCTTAACGCCAGCCGAGATCAGCGCGTAGGCCGCCGTCATGATCAGAACCACGAGCACCATGTGGTACATAAGTATTTTTTGCGCCCTGCCCATTGCCTTGCGCGAAAGGGCCTGAAGTCCTTGCGGAACGAGGCTGTAATAAGCGAGTGCTGCCGAATAGCCCGCCAGGAACATGAAAACCTCAGCGGAGTCGAAAAGCGCAAAGGTCCGGGACGTGAAATAGCTGAAGGCGTTGTCCGGGATGTGATTGATAAAAATGAAGATAAGCGAGAGACCGCGAAAGAAGTCGATGCGGTAATCGTAATGCGGCTTTTGCGTGCGCACCCGGTGCGTTTCCTGCACTTCGGCCGGTACCTTCGCGGAAGCCGGGACGGTTGGCGCTTCGCCTCCCGCCAGTCTAGCCGATGCAAATAATCTGTTCACAGAGACCGCTCCTCATCAGGCGAGCTTGAGTGAACGCAAAACTCGCGCCAACAAAACCGGCAGCATGCGGTTCGCCCGTTTGCTTCCCAGAGCGCCCCTCGAACTGCCCTTGTGGTTCTCCCCTCCGCATCCGCGAGCGGATGCGGAGACTTTAACGTGCCATCCTGCTTAGGCCCTAGCTATGCAAAGCAATTCAGCGGAGCCAATGCTGCAAATATAGGGCGCCTTTTCCAGCCATACATCCTATAATGAGATTCAGTTACAAATTCGCGCTCAAGCTGCAGCCAAATCGCGCAATTGGGCTACGCCCACGGTAAGCTTCGCCAGGGTCAGGCCCCGGCCTTCGAGCATGCAGGCGAGACTGGCGGCAACGCGGGAGGCCGCGCCTTCATTGAGCTTTCTCCAAACCGCGAAATTGCCTTTGGCGGCGGGGTGCTCGATGATGCTCCGGGCAAGCCCCCGCTGTACGGAAGCCACGGCGGCCAAGCTGCTGTTCACCGCCAGCCTGTCGAAATAATCGCCGGCCGCGAGCGCCTCGCTTGCCGCGGCAAGCTCGTCCAGGTGAAACGCGTCGCGGATCGCAAAGATTGCGCGCGCGGCATCTTGGACCGGCGCCTTCACGGTATCTGCAACGCGTACGGCGTCGAGCGCTTGCGATAGCGGCTCCAAAGCGGCCAGCTGCCGGGCGAGCGGCGCCGGAACGCCCTCGGCATGAAGCCGCGCCTGTTCGTCTTCGAGGCGTGCCTGTGCCTCTTTTGGTAGCGCTGCTGCCAAATTCATCGTTAGGTGCCCAACTCCCTCGCGGTAACGTTCGATCTCGGGCTCCAGGCTCTCTTCGGAAAGTCCGTGCCGCAGGAACCAAGCTGTCTGCTTCCGGAGCATGTCTTGCACCCTGCGGTACAGCAGAAGCTGCTTCTGGCCATCCATTTTGTCATCGAGGGAGTCGATGCCGGCATAGATGCTGCCCAGCCCATGGACCGCCATCACTGCCGCGAAGGCATAGGCGATGTCCTCCGGCGTCCTTCCCGTCTCTTCGGCGAGGCGGACAATGAAGGTGAGCCCGCCGGTATTGACAATGTCATTGGTGAGGCTCGTCGCTATGATCTCGCGGCGCAAAGGGTGATGCGCGATTTCATCGGCGAACCGCTCGCGCATCAGTGGCGGGAAATAGGCCGTGAGCGCGCGGCCAAGATGCGGATCGTCCGGTACGGTCGAGTTGATAAGGCTGCGGTTGAGATCGATCTTGGCGTAAGCGAGCAGAACCGCCAGCTCTGGCCGCGTCAGGGGCCTGTCCGCGGTGATGCGCCCCGCAATCGCGGCATCCGAAGGCAGGTTCTCGAGCGCACGGTCCAGATGATCCTGCTTTTCGAGTTTTTGTATGAGCCGCTGCTGGAAGCCCAGATCGGCAACGCCGTCCTGCTCAGCGAGGCTTATGGCCAGCGTCTGCAGACGATTGTTGCGCAGGACGCTGGCGGCCACTTCGTCCGTCATCGCGGCGAGCAACCGGTTGCGCGACGGTATATCGAGCTTGCCGGCTGAAATCGCGGCCCCAAGCGCGATCTTGATGTTGACCTCGGCATCGGAGGTATTCACACCCGCGGAGTTGTCGATTGCATCGGTGTTGATCTTGCCGCCCAGCAGTGTCAATTCGATGCGTCCGCGCTGCGTGACGGCGAGATTGGCACCCTCGCCGGCCACTTTCGCACGGACGTTCTTCGCGGCGGCCCGGATCGCGTCGTTCGCCTTGTCGTTGACCTGGACATCGGCCTCGCCGCTGCCGCGCACATAAGTGCCGATGCCGCCGAACCACAGGAGATCGACCGGCGCTTTGATAATCGCCGCCATAATTTCAGCCGGTGTGACTGAAGCTCCAACGCTGAGCAAGTTCCGCGCCTCCGGTGAAAGCGAAATATATTTCTCGCTCCGGCTGAATACGCCGCCGCCTTTCGAAATCTTGGACCTGCCGTAATCCTGCCAGCTCGAACGCGGCAGATCGAAAAGCCGCTTGCGCTCTTCGAAGCTTAGGGCTGGGTCCGGATCGGGGTCGATGAAAATGTCGCGGTGATCGAAAGCGGCCACGAGCTTGATCGTCTTCGACAACAGCATCCCGTTTCCGAACACGTCGCCGGACATGTCGCCGACGCCCGCAACCGTAAACGGCGATGTCTGAATGTCGATGTTCATCTCGCGGAAATGGCGCTTCACCGCTTCCCAGGCGCCCTTCGCGGTGATGCCCATTTTCTTGTGGTCGTAGCCTGCGGAGCCGCCGCTTGCGAAGGCGTCGCCGAGCCAGAAATGCCGGGAGAGCGCGATTTCGTTGGCGATGTCGGAGAATGTCGCTGTGCCCTTATCCGCCGCTACAACAAGATAAGGATCGTCTCCGTCGCGCCGGATCGTGGATTTCGGGCGGCACGATCTGAGCGCGCACGCGATTGTCGGTAAGCGACAGTAGGCTTGAGACGAAAGATTTGTAGCAGGCGATGCCCTCGGCTTGCGACGCCTCGCGATTGGCGGGCAGCCTGCGCGGTACGAAACCGCCCTTGGCACCTTGCGGCACGATGACCACGTTCTTCACCTGCTGCGCCTTGGCGAGGCTCAAAATCTCGGTCCGGAAATCCTGCGGGCGGTCCGACCAGCGAATGCCGCCGCGCGCAATGAAGCCGCCGCGCAGATGGATGCCCTCGAAGCGGGGCGAATAGACGAAAATCTCGGCAAGCGGTTTGGGGGCGGGCAGCCATTCGATCTCGCTGCTCTTCAGTTTGAACGCGATAGTTTCGGGCGCCTCTCCGCCGCTGCCCGTCTGATAGAAGTTGGTCCTGAGCGTGGCATTGATGAGCGCGAGCAGGTTTCGCAGGATGCGGTCCTCGTCGAGCACCGGGATCTTATCGAGCGCGGCCGTGATGCGCTGCGCGATTTTGGCGCGTTCGGCGTCGCGGGCATCGGCATCCAGGCCGTTGTCCGGGTTGAACATCCGGTCGAACAGTTCGAACAAGTCCGCCGCGATCCCTGCGTGCTTGTTGAGCACTTCGGCCACGTAGATCGTGCCGTGCGGCGTGCCGGTTTGGCGGTAATATGCGCTATAGGCGCGGAGCAGCGACGCCTGACGCCAGTCAAGCCCGCCGGCGAGGATCAATCCGTTGAAGCGGTCGTTCGCCGCAAGCCCGCTCCAAGCGGCCAGAAAGCCCTTTTCGAGGTTTTCCCGCCGCGCGAGGAGTTCCGCCTTGCCGCCATTGGTCAGGTTCAGGCTGGTGTCGTGCAGGTAAACGAGGCTGGCGTTCCCATCCAGCTTGGGGCTGAGCTCGAACGTTTGCTCGGAGATAACGTCGAAGCCCATATTTTCGAATATCGGAACGCGCGCGGATAGCGTCACCGGCCGGTCCACCTGTAAGAGCGTGGCGCGCACCTGGTCCCCGTCCGCGGGGTCCTCCCGGTGGATGTCGATTTCGGTCTTGAGATTTGGCCCCAGCTTCTCCAGTCCGCCGATATCCCGCAAAGCGCGGGCGGGCCGGTGGGTTTCCTGATAGCCCGCGGGGAAGGCATTCAAATATTTGTCCGCGAGCTTATAGCCGGCATTGCCGTATTGCTTGAGAATACAATCGCATAGCTCGTCGCTCCAGGTCCGGATGATCTTTTCAACCTCGCGCTCGAGTCCCTCCTCCGCCGCATCCTTGAGCGCCTTGACCGTGCGCCAGATCACAAAGTGGATGCGGACCATCGCGCCTTCGGAGAAGAACGGCGTGAACGATTCGAGGCATCCGCCGAAGGCCTCTTCGAGCGCTTTGACGATGGCGAGGCGGACTTCGGTCGTGTAGCGCTCGCGCGGCACGTAGACGAAGGCCGATATGAAGCGCTCGAACTCGTCGCGGCGAATGAAGACGCGGGGCCTGGGCGTCAGGTCCGTTTTCACGATTTCGCCGGCGATCCGGGCGAGCTGTTCCCCCGGAATTTGGAACAGTTCGTCGCGCGGGAAGGTCTCCAGCGCGTTGAGCAGCGCGCGCCCAGAATGGCTGTCCGCCGGATAGCCGGAGCCCTGAAGCACGGTTTCAACCTTGTGGCGCAGCAGTGGTATGTTGAGGATGGAAAGATTATAAGCACTGGCGGCAAATAGCCCCGCAATGCGCAACTGGCCCGCGATCTTCCCGCCTCTGCCGTAAAGCTTGACGCCGACGATGTCCATGCGCGCTTGCCGGCGTACCGTGGACTTGCCGTTTCCCTTCGCGACGATGACTGGGGGCGAATTGAGGAAGTAGGTGCGGATTTGCGGTGTGAGCGCGGGCTGGCCCTGGCCGCGCGCTAAAACGAGTACGTTTTCATCGCGCAACAGGCCCAGGCCGGAGTTTGTCCTGGCCGAAAGCTGGCCCGCTTCCACGCCGCCGGTATAATCGTACTCGCGCGCGCCCAGAAAGACGAAGTTGTCCGCACTGAGCCAGCGCAGGAATGCAATTGCCTCCGCGTTGACCTCGGGCGCTGCCGGGGGCGGGTTCGCCTCGAAATCCGCAATCGCGCGCGCAAGCCGGGCGGTCATCGCCTCGAAATCCGAGACCACGGTCTTGACGTCCGCGAGTACGCGGAGCAGGGCGCCGGTAATTTCTCCGGACGGCGGAAGAGGGCCGGCTTTCCGGACTTGGAGATGAATGAAGCTTTCGCGGGGCGCGCCATCCAAGGGCGCGCGGGCCGGACGGAGAACCGCAAGCCCCCCTCCCCGGTCGCGCCGGACTTCGAAAATAGGATGCGCGACGAGCTCGGGCACGAGGCCGCGGGCGCGAAGCTCGCCAACGGCCGAGTTGAGCAGAAACGGCATATCGTCGTTGACGATATCGATAACGAGGTAGTCCGTGCCCTTAAGCGTGCGGTCGCGCAGGACAACCTTGGGCTCGCCGGCCGGGCGGATGCGGAAGCTCTCGAAAGCGCCGGCAGCAAGCAAGGCCAGAGACGCCGGATCGTAGGCATCGAGCTCCCCCGCATCCACTTGGCTGAAAAGCTCTTCGGCGAAACGCGCGGCAAGCTCGCCGGGCACGCGGCCCGATAAACTTTGCAGCATCGCCGCAAGCTTGCTTCCCTCGAATGTCCCCGCCGCTAAAGTCATCGCTTATGCCCCTTCCCGCATCTCAGTCCCCGCTCAAAAATAGCTGCGCCATATGATGCAGCTATTTTTGAGCGGGGCCTTACCGGACCAGCCTACGAACCGCGGTGGCCGCATGCTATGCTGCGCAAGGCATGGTGGCCGCGAATCCTGTACTCTTTGGGAGATGGACCCTATGAACAAGCCTCCACCCGTTATAGCGCTGAACATTCCTGAAACTGGCCTTGAACCCGAGCTCCGCGACTATTTCAGGGTTTGCGAGGAGAAACTCGGCTTCGTGCCTAATGTGCTGAAGGCTTATGCCTTCGACAACAAGAAACTCAAAGCTTTCATCGATATGGTGGACGATCTGATGCTTGGCGAGAGCGGGCTCTCCCGGCTCGAGCGGGAAATGATCGCAGTCGCCGTCAGCGCGGTCAACCACTGTCATTACTGCCTGACCGCCCATGGCGCGGCCGTGCGCTACCGCTCGGACGATCCGATGCTTGGCGACGCGATCGAGCACAACTACCGGGCGGCGGAGCTTTCGCCCAAGCAGAAAGCGATGCTCGATTTCGCGGTCAAGCTCACGGAGGCGCCGGACAAGATCGAGAACGCCGACCGGGATTTCTTGCGCCAGCTCGGGTTCTCAGAGCGCGACATTTGGGACATCGCCGCCGTCGCCGCCTTTTTCAATATGTCGAACCGGCTCGCCGCCGCCACGGACATGCGTCCCAACGCCGAATATTACAGCATGGCCCGCACGAAAAAGACTGAATAATTCCGCCCCATCCCGGAAGCCGATTAGCGGTTTGTTAGCCATGCCCGATAGGAATTGCCTGCCAATCGCGCCGTTTGCTGCGTGTGAAAGCAGCGCCACGCGTTTACTTTTCGGCGCGGGGGACGCGCGCTGGACGCTGCACCGGCCCGCGCTGCGCAGACCCGCCGTTTGCGTCCCGGCAGCCCCTTTGGCTGCGCTCTCAGTCCTGCAAATGACGGCATGGCAAGCCTCCTGACCGCGCTCGCGCCTTCTCATGACGCTATGGTGGACCATAGCTCCTTACCGATGTGCTAATGCCGCGCAGGGCAATTGTTTTCCCAGCGAACGAGGCTTTCCGCCGCCACGGATCGCAGGGCCGCAGCGTCGTCCCCGCGAAGGCGGGGACCCACGCTAAGGTATTGTTCTGGCGCCAGAAATGGATTCCAGCCTTCGCGGGAATGACGCTGCGGAGTATGCGCCCGGGGCCCGCGATTTCCGTTTTTCGCACGCTCCTGCGCGGGAATGACGCTGCGGAAACGCGGCAAGTGCCTGGAGGAAGACTTGAAGCGGCTGCGCCTAAGCAAAGCCTCGCAAGCGGCGGCCTTCTATCTGTCATGCCCGGCCAGCCCCGGTCCCTAATGCCCGTGGAGCAGGCATTTCCCTGCAAATAGTCTTCCTTGTATACTGTGGAGGCCCCATTTTTTAAATACCAGCAAACCTATATCTTCTGCTAATACATCGCCGCAGGCTTAACTTGCTTCCTCCTCCGGAGGCGCTGGCAAGAAAAGGCTGCTCCGGCAACGTCTAAGCTGTAAACGGACGAATAAGCCATTGAAATCACACAAAGAACCGTTGATTGCTATTAACCATTGCTACAACTACAGATTGGGATTCGTGGTTAACGCGCGCAATAATCTAATATTAACGGGTATTTTGGAATCGTAGAATTCGACCTAAAGTGGCAAAAGATTCGCAGAAAGACGGCGGCGGAAAAGTTGGGGGGCGCCCATTAACCAACCTAAAATTTACCATGGTACAGGCCTACACACACGATAGCGGCGGCGATAGGCGCTCTAGTTTGCCTGCCGCCGATTTCCGCGGCTGGCTTATGTCATCGATCTTCAAGCAAGCACGAGGACTGAAATGCGCATCCTAATGATTGCCGCCTCGTTCGCGCTAATGGCAGCGCATCTCCCCTCGCCGTTGTGTGCGCAGGGGCAGGCCTCGGATCCTGCTGAGGTGCAAGCCGTCAGGACTGTCGTCTTAGAGTTCGGCAAGAGACTGCGGTCTGTTGCTGTGCTGGCGCCAAAGGCCGTCGCAGCAGCTGCCATGGACCAAGCCTACGCAAGTTTCGTCGCGCAAGACTTGCTGGCAACGTGGAAGGGTAACCCCGAAAAGGCTCCCGGTAAGCTTACCTCGAGCCCATCCCCAGAACGCATCGACATCACGTCTGTCAAACCTGCCGGACGCGAAGCCTACGCTGTGAGCGGCAAGGTCATCCTATTGACCGATCAAGAAAGAAGGTCCGGCGGTGTCTTCCAAGCGAACCCGGTCGAGATCACCGTCGCGCGCCAACAGGATAAATGGGTTATCACCAAATACGAAGAGAAGGAGGGCTCGTAGAACGGGTTGCCTTTAGATAATCGGGGGAAATAGATAGTGTGTTAGACCCACGTCTCGGTAGCCAGAACAGGTGCTCAAGGCCGGTTGCGGACCATCCCGCCGGCGAGGATCACGTCTCTAGTTGTAGGTGTTGCTGAAGTGAAAACTTCTGCAGAATCCCGAGCCACCCGCACCGGCTTGCTTGTCACCTCGATCTCGGCCATGGGCCACGAACGGTCGTGCGGACACTTTCATTTTTCTGTACGAACATCATCGATCGCCTGGCGTAAGCAGCCCAGGTTGCACCGCTTCGCAGTGCTGTGGCCCGAAGCCAGGGAACCGCGGCGGCTGCTCGACTGTTGAACTCCCAATTGAGGCTCCGTTTGCCGGATGATCTCTACGCACATGCCGCCCGGAGCTAAGGAGATGGCCATGACCGAGCGGGTTCGACAATCCAGCTCTTCCTCACAGCAACAAAAGCTTAGCGTCGCTGATTATATCGTTCGCCGGCTTGCAAGCGAGGGCATCAATCATTGCTTCGGCGTCGCCGGAGATTATGCATTCCCGCTATGCGACGCCGTCGATCGCAGCCCTGAAGTCAAATGGATAGGATGCGCGAACGAGCTGAACGCGTCTTACGCCGCCGATGGCTATGCCCGCATTCGCGGCGCTGCGATGCTGATGACGACCTATGGCGTAGGTGAATTGTCGGCGCTCAATGGCGTCATGGGCGCGAAGGCGGAACATTCACTCGTCTTCCACCTCGTCGGAATGCCATCCTATCAAAATCAGCGTTTGCACAAGATTGCACATCATACGTTGGGCGACGGCGTTTTCGGTAATTTCGTCGACATGTCGGCTCGGGCCGCGTGCTGCCATGCGGTCATCACGCCCGATAATTGCATGATTGAAATGGAACGCTTGATCGCGGAAGCGAGGCGCAATAACCAGCCTGCTTACATCGCCGTACCCTCTGATTTCGCGATCACGCCGGCCGTTTGGAACAAAGTCAACCCCATCAAGCTGGCGTCGAATGATGCGTCGCTGGAACAGGCGGTCGCGGCGATCCAGAAGCGGATAGATGGTGCGAAATCGGTTGTCGCCTTACCGGCGTTTACCCTGGCGCGATTGGGGCTGGAGCAACCGGCGCGGAAGCTGATCGAGGCGCTCGGCTGCCCGTTCGCCACAACCGCGATGGAAAAGGGATTTATTGGGGAAGGCCATGCGCAATTCGCCGGCATCTATGCCGGGGCGGTTTCGGACAACGAAACGCGCAGAATTGTCGAGGAAGCCGATCTGATCTTGGACCTCGGCGGCGTCAATCTCAATGACATCACGACGTCTGCTTATTCCGCACGGCTTAACCCGGATCGGATTGTTTCGATCGGCATCAACGACGTCATGATCGGCCAAAAGATCTTTGGCTCCGTGCGCTTGGCCGACGTTCTTCCAGCGCTGACGAAGCTCAAACCTAAGGCCACGCCATATCGCCGTAAGCCTGTCCAAGCGGTCCGTCCTGACGGAAATCCTTCCGACCGGATCTCGATGCAGGCGCTATACCCGCGTTATGCGTCCTTCCTCCGGGCCGGCGACACCGTGGTTTTGGAAACAGGGAGCTCAACCTTGGGCATGGCGCCAATGACGCTGCCTGACGGGGTGCGCGTTGAGTCCCAGGTCTTGTGGGGATCGATCGGCTGGGCTACGGCGGCCGCGCTCGGTATTGCGCTTGCCGATCCAAGCCGTCGAGTTGTTTTGATCACGGGAGAAGGATCGCACCAACTCACCGCCAACGAGATCGGAAGCATGGGCCGCTTCGGCGCCAAAGTGACGATCTTCGTGCTGAACAACGACGGCTACATGGTCGAGCGGGCGTTGGAAGAAAACCCTGACTGGAGCTACAACGACCTCGCCCAGTGGAAATATGCGGATCTTCCCCGCGCGATGGGCTGCACCGACTGGTTTACAGCGCATGTCGAAACCTTAGGGGAAATCGACGCCGCCATGCAAAAGGCGCGCTCGTCAAAGTCGGGAGCCTATATCGAGATTGTAGGTGGGCGCATGGATCTGCCGCCTGCGCTGGCCTTCGCGCACGCCCACCTGAGCGAGATGTATGGCGAAGCGCCTTCGCGCGCCCACTGAACGATGTATCGGCTGAAGGCGTGATTCCCTCAGCCGATTTTGTGCCGGCACGAGCGGTGACCGCCGCAGAGGCTACCCGTTGCGCCGGCGTCCAAGGATTTCAGGCGCGAATTTCCGGCAAGGGTCATGAGTGAGCCTGCGGATTGCGAGCGGGCGCGCGCCGCCGCGGGATTTTGATCGACGTCTGCAGCTGAAGGTCCAGCTGCCGTGATCTCGTTGGAACGGCGAGTTCAGGAATTGGCCCATGGCGACTTGAGGCACAGGGTATCGAGCGCTAAATTCTGACCACTCGGTGCGGTTTCTAGGAACATGCGTTCGTAAGATGCGCTTATCGCCGCCTTGCCGGCGTAGAGCGGGGGGGATAGATAGCCGGTAGGCCTGTACCATGGTAAAATTTCGGTTGGTCAACGGGCAGGCGCGATCTTTTCCGCCGCCGTCTTTCTACGAATTTTTTGCTACTTTAGGTCGAATTCTACGGTTCCGGATCCGGTATGATATCCATAGCCACATTACCCCTCACTCAAGCCCTCTCCCAAGGGCGTCTCTCACACCGCTAGAGGGCATGGTGAGGGTAGGGGCGATGCGCGTTGTGGAGGCCGCGGGTACTAGCCGGAGGCCTCGGGCGCAAACTGCGGGAGATGCACAACCTCCACCTTGAAGCCGCGCGTGTGATCGAGGGCGGGAATGCGCGCGCGCACCCTGTCCACCTCGCCCGAGTCGATATCGGCGACGATAACGCCGGGCTCCGTGCCGGCCTCGGCTATGATCTCGCCCCAAGGGGATATAGCGATGCTATGGCCGTAGGTGGTGCGCCCGTTCGCATGCCGGCCGCCCTGCGCCGCCGCGAACACGAAGCAGCCGTTCTCGATGGCGCGCGCGCGCAGCAGGACGTGCCAATGCGCTTCGCCGGTGACCTTGGTGAAGGCGGATGGCGCGGTCAGAAATTTCGCGCCGGCCTGCGCCAGCGCTTTGTATTGCTCGGGGAAGCGCATGTCGTAGCAGGTTGCGATGCCAAGCCCGCCCCAGGGGATTTCGGCGACATAGGCGCATTTGCCGGGCTCGAAGGTAGCCGATTCCCGGTAGCTCTCGCCGGAAGGGAGATCGACATCGAACATATGGATCTTGTCGTAGCGGCATATGGCTTCGCCATCGGGGGCGAACAGGAAGGCCCGGTTTGCGGCGCGTCCTTTTCCCACTTTGACGGCGAGCGAGCCGATATGCAGCCAGATGCCGAGCTCCTTAGCCAGACGCGAAAACTGCGCCACACCTTCGGTTTGGTCCTCTGGCGAGATTTTCTCAAGCAGATGCTCGGCATCCACCTCCATGATCAGCGTATTTTCCGGGGTCTGGACGTAGTTCGCGCCGCGCCGCGCGGCTTCGCGGATGAAAGCCTCCGCTTGTACGAGATTCTCCTGGATGTCCTTGCCCGTTCGCATTTGAACGAGGGCCGCACGAAATCTGTTTTTGCTGTCCGCCATTGCTGCGCCCGCTCTTTAAATGAGCGTACATTGTGCTCAGCTTTGCAGCAGCCGATCAAGTTCACCTTTAGCATCGAGTTCATGCAGGTCGTCGCAACCGCCGGCATGGTAGCCGCCGATAAAAATTTGCGGGACGGTGTACCGTCCGTGCGCGCGCTCCACCATGGCTTGGCGCAGGGCCGGAGAGCTGACGTCGATCTCCTCGAATTGCACGCCCTTGCGTTTGAGCAGAGCTTTGGCGGCGGCGCAGTAAGGGCAATAGGGGGTAGTGTAGATCGTGACGGGCGGCATGAACGTTCCTTTTTGCTCTGCTACCGTCATGTGTGTGAGGCTCCGCTATTGCAAGAATTTTTTTTCCGGCCGTTTGAGCGCGCGCTGCGGGTCCGGAACAAGCCTTGCCGTAGGAGGAGCTTGCTCTTATAAAGCCGCAAGTGGAAAGGTCTTATCTTTTGGGAACGATGACGCGAAGCATCCTGGCCATGCGGCTCGCACGTTTAGCTCGCTTTGGCGCGGCTGCAGGCATTGCGCTTGCGGCGTTCCAAGCCCTTGCCGAGGAGGCGGATGCGCCAGGGACTTCGGCCGCGCCGCCTGTTGTCCGCGTCCCGCAGAAAACGAGCCGCCCCGTTCCCAAGCGTGCCCCCGGCGAAGCGGCCAAGCTCGATGCGGCGCAAGCACGGCTGCTCTATCACCTGCGCAAACAGCGGCAAGAACAGATCCGCTCCGAGCAAGATGAAGTGACGAAAGAGCAGCGCACGCTCGCCACCAACCGGGCGAGGATGCACGCGAGGCTCGTGGAAACCGCCAAATCGCTTGTCCAGTCTGAAAAGCGCCTGACCGAAATCGAGGAGCATCTCGCGCAAACGCGCGCCAAGATCAAAGAAGAGCGCGAGAAACTGTCCGACAAGACCGCGCAGATGTCCGCGCTGTTTATCCTCTTGCAAGGCATGAGTAAGCAGCCGCCGCCAGTTCTGTTCACGCACAGCAAGGATGCGCTCAAGATGATCCGTAGCGGCATGGTTCTTGCCGCCTTTTACGCGAATGTCGAAAAACTTGCCGCGCAGTTATCGGACGAGGTGGAGCGGCTTGACGCCGACGAGAAAGATGCCGCGCAGCAAGAGGCGCGGCGCAAGACCGAGCAGGTCCAAAACAGCCACTTGAAATCGCAAATCGACTTGCTGCTGATTGAAAATAGTGAGCAGCTTGAAATTGCCCAGGAGACCCTGGAGAATCTTAAGGGCGTCAGCGAAATTAATTTAGCCGGCATTAAGAGTTTGGAAGAAATGCTTCCCGCCTTGGATGCGGCAGCACAAAGGGGCAAGTTCGCGGCTCAGGCGAAAAGCGCTGCAGCAGGTCAGCTTGGGCAGGCCCAGCCGGCCGCGATGACGGCGGCCGTTGCCTTTGCAAATTCGGCAGGGCTTCTGCCGATGCCGGTGCAGGGCAGGCTAGCGCTTAGGTTCGGAGAATCGGGCATCGATGGCGCGGCGTCCAAAGGAATTCACATTGAAACGCGCCCCAGTGCCCAGGTCGTATCGCCATGCGACGGGACAATCTTGTATGCAGGTCCTTTCCGCTCCTACGGTCAACTCTTGATTATAGACCCCGGTGGAGGATATCATATCGTGATTGCAGGCATGGACCGGATCCAAGTCACCCAGGGTCAAGCTGTTCTTGTGGGCGAGCCTGTTGCAACAATGGCCGCAGAACCTAGATCTGGAGAAAAGACGGCCTCCCGCCCAACTCTCTACGTGGAGTTCCGTAGAGATCAACAGTCGATCGATCCCGCACCATGGTGGTCAGCGGGAGGAAAAGGTTGAGATAAATGCGCAAATCGGAACTGGCGCTCGGTGCCTTCCTAATAATGCTGGTATGTGGTGCCAGCGTCTTCATATTGCATTCCACACGCCGGGATCAGGCTATTGCGGCCAATGCCGACATCTATAAGCAGCTCGACCTTTTTGGCGAAGTATTGGAACGGGTCCGGTCTGAATATGTCGAGAAGCCCGACGATACAAAACTCATCGAAAATGCGATCAACGGCATGCTCCAGGGTCTCGATCCGCATTCGAGCTACCTGACGCCGAAAGAATTTCAAGATATGCAGGTGCAGACCCGCGGCGAATTCGGCGGGCTTGGCATCGAAGTGACGATGGAGGATGGCGTTGTAAAGGTGATCGCCCCCATCGACAACACACCGGCGGACAGGGCCGGCGTTTTGGCAGGCGATTACATCACCCATCTCGACGGCGAATCGATCCAAGGGCTGTCGCTCAACGAAGCGGTGGAAAAAATGCGGGGCCCGGTGGATTCGCCGATCACGCTCACGATCCTTCGCAAGGGCGTGCCCAATCCGATCCAAGCGAAAGTTGTTCGCGATGTCATTCGCATCAATCCGATCAAGTATAGCGCCGAGGACGATGTCGGCTGGATCAAGATCAAGACGTTCCAGAGCGAGCACACCTACGAATATATGAAGCAGGCGGTCGACGATCTCAAAAAGACGATCGGTCCGAAGCTCAAGGGCTACGTCATCGATCTCAGGAATAACCCGGGCGGCTTGCTCGATCAGGCCATCGCGGTCTCTGACGCTTTCCTGGATAAGGGCGCGATTGTTTTGACTAAGGGCCGCAATGCCAGCGAGAGCAGCCGGGCCAATGCCAAGCCGGGCGATATCACCGACGGGAAACCGCTGGTCGTGCTTATCAACGGCGGCTCCGCCTCCGCTTCCGAGATCGTTGCGGGCGCGCTTCAGGATCACAAACGCGCGAGCGTTGTCGGGACGCGCTCCTTCGGCAAGGGATCGGTGCAGACGATGATCCCGCTCGGCGCGAATGGCGGCCTGCGCTTGACCACGGCGCGTTACTACACACCGTCGGGACGCTCGATCCAGGCAACCGGCATCGGCCCGGATTACATCGTCGAACCGGAACTTCCGGCAGACTTGAAAGCGCAGATGACTGCGTTCGCGCCCAAGGGCGAAGCGAGCTTGCGCGGCCATCTGAAGAACGACAGCGCGCCGGAGGCAACGGGAAGCGTTTCCTACGTGCCGAAGGAGAAGGAGAAGGACGTGCAGCTGAAAGCAGCCATCGATCTTCTGCACGGCAAGAAAATTGAATCCGGCAAGAAGGTTGAGAACGCGGCAGTTCCCGCGGTTCCGGCAGCGGAAGTACCGAACTAGTACAGCCGGAAGCAAGTTCGCACCCCGTTTGCCGCACGCGCCGCCACGCGAACTTGCTTCCGATAAGCTGTACTAGATTCAATAAGTTGCTAGTACGCCTTATCCGCGGGAAATCCTGGAAGCGCTAGCCGCAAACGGGGCAGGATTTCCCGCGGGGCGTACTAGGCGGCGCTCCACGGCGCATGCTTTGAGAGCGAATAGGTTCATGCCGGCGGCATGAACCTTTTTAGTTTCGTCCACGCAGAAGGAGGCAGACAATGAAAGCGCTTCTGATTGCCGCGGGGCTATTCTTCGCAATTTTCGGGGGTGGCCTGATCTACTTCGCATTCTCCGGCACTGGGCACGAATACGATCTGAAGCTCGTTCTGCCTATCGACACGCGCAAGATGCCGAGGCTTGGCTCGCCGCCGGAAATCACGTCGCAGGTTCCGGACGGCTCAGCCACCGTTGTAGATGGACGCGCGGAAGCTGGAACCGCGCCGTTGCCGCCAAGCCCCCCGGTGCGCTTCCCCGACCGCGAAGGCGCGGCCTCCGAGGCGCCGGCGCGGGAATAATACCTGCAAGCGTGTCTGTACACATCGCTAGAACTCAAAGCGCCCGCGCGGCGCCAGCGTCTTCAGCTTTGCCGTGCCAAGATTGGTTATAGAGAAAGACACACTATGGCACTTATCGATCCTAGTACGCTTCCTTACCGCCCCTGCGTTGGCATTATGCTTCTTAACGCGGAGGGCTTGATTTGGCTTGGGCGGCGCTGCGGCGAACTCGTTCAGAATGAAGTCCAAAACCGCTGGCAAATGCCCCAAGGCGGCATCGACAAGCATGAAGACCCCAAGGCCGCGGCATTGCGGGAGCTTTACGAAGAGACCGGCGTCCGCAGCGTGGAGGTCTTAAGCGAATCGAAGGATTGGATTCATTACGACCTTCCGCCCGAGGTAGTCGGCATCGCGCTCAAAGGAAAATATCGCGGACAGCGCCAGAAATGGTTCGCAATGCGCTTCACCGGCGTTGAACAGGAAATCGATCTGCAACCCCCTGGCCACGAACAGGAATTCGATGCCTGGCGCTGGGCCTGCCCAAGCGAAGTGCTGGAACTCGTCGCCAGCTTCAAACGCGCCGCCTACGAAGCGGTGGTCGCCGAGTTCGGCCATTTCGCGCAGCGTTAACAAAATCATAACAGTACGTTAAAATGACAAAAAGTCATGCGGCCGGGTTGCAATGCAGCAAAGGCCTATGCTAGAAGCCCGGCAGGCATAAGCCGGACTGCAATCCGGACATTTGAGGTTGGTTGAGGGCACGCTGGAACGCTGCGGTGTTTCATGCGGCTTGTAGACTGTTGGAGAGACAGGCTTGGCAAGCGGTAGCGAATTATCAACGGTAGCAGAGCGTTACGCTGGCGCGCTTTTCGAGATCGCCAAGGCGAACAACGAGGTCGAAAAGGCTGAAGCCTCGCTCGGGCGTTTCCTTGTGTCCTTGCACGGCAGCCCCGACCTTAAGCGCTTCGTTCGCAGCCCGGTGTTCTCGGGCGGCGACCAGCTTCATGGCCTGGCCGCCGTCCTGAAGGCGCTTGGCATCGAAGGTTTGGTCCGGGACTTCCTGCTCGTGCTCGTCAGGAACCGGCGCTTGTTTGCGGTGGAAACCGTCATTCAGTCATTCAAGAGGCTCGCGGCAAAAGAACGCGGCGAGGTCGAAGCCGAGATCGTTTCCGCTCATCCCTTGACGGATGCCCAGACACAGGATCTAACCGATACGCTGCGGCAGCAACTCGGGAAGAGCCCAAAACTCACCGTTACCGTCGATCGGACTCTTCTTGGCGGGCTCATCCTTAAGGTCGGCAGCCAGATGATCGACACATCTTTGCGCACAAAACTCAAGAACTTAGAAAAGGCTATGAAAGAGGCCAGCTAATGGAGCTCACGGAAATCCGCCCGTCCGAGATTTCGTCGATCCTCAAAGAGCAGATCAAGAATTTCGGCCAGGAAGCAGAAGTATCGGAAATCGGGCAAGTGCTCTCAGTGGGCGACGGTATCGCCCGCGTATACGGTCTCGATAATGTGCAAGCCGGCGAAATGGTCGAGTTTCCAGGCGGCATCCGGGGCATGGCGCTGAACCTCGAAGCCGACAATGTCGGCGTCGTGATCTTCGGCGAAGATAGGACCATTAAAGAGGGCGACACCGTCAAGCGGACGGGCGCCATCGTGGAAACGCCCGTGGGCAAGGGCTTGCTTGGCCGCGTTGTCGATGGCCTCGGCAACCCAATCGACGGCAAGGGTCCGATCCAATCCGACGTGAGGAAGCGCGTCGACGTCAAGGCGCCGGGCATCCTGCCGCGCGAGAGCGTGAAGGAGCCGATGCAGACCGGGCTGAAGGCCATCGACGCCCTGATCCCGATTGGACGCGGTCAGCGCGAGCTGATCATCGGCGACCGCCAAACCGGCAAGACCGCCGTGGCGCTCGACACGATCCTCAACCAGAAATCGGTCAATGCCACGGGCGACGAGAGCCAGAAGCTCTACTGCATTTATGTAGCGATCGGCCAGAAGCGGTCGACGGTTGCGCAGTTCGTCAAGGTGCTCGAAGAGAACGGCGCGCTCGAATATACCATTGTCGTTGCCGCAACTGCCTCGGACCCCGCCCCGACGCAGTTCATCGCACCCTACACGGGCTGCACGATGGGCGAATACTTCCGCGACAACGGCATGCACGCGCTCATCATCTATGACGACCTCTCCAAACAGGCGGTGTCTTACCGCCAGATGTCGCTGCTTCTTCGCCGCCCGCCGGGACGCGAAGCCTATCCGGGCGACGTGTTTTATCTGCACTCCCGTCTGCTTGAGCGCGCGGCAAAGCTCAACAAGGATCACGGCTCGGGCTCGCTGACCGCGCTCCCCGTGGTGGAAACGCAGGCAAACGACGTGTCGGCCTACATTCCGACGAACGTGATCTCGATCACGGACGGCCAGATCTTCCTTGAAACCGACCTGTTCTATCAAGGCATCCGGCCTGCAGTGAACGTCGGTATCTCGGTGTCGCGCGTGGGCTCTTCGGCGCAGGTGAAAGCCATGAAGCAGGTCGCGGGCGCCATCAAGGGCGAGCTCGCGCAATACCGCGAAATGGCCGCTTTCGCCCAGTTCGGCTCCGATCTCGACGCGGCCACGCAGAAGCTCCTGGCCCGCGGCTCGCGGCTCACCGAGCTCTTGAAGCAGCCCCAATTCTCGCCATTGAAGATCGAGGAGCAGGTGGTGGTGATCTATGCCGGTACGCGCGGCTATCTCGATGGCATCCCGGTCGCCAAAGTGAACGAGTTCGAGCGCGAACTCCTCACCATCATGCGCACGGATCACAAGGATGTGCTGGATGCGATCAGCACCTCCAAGCAGCTCACGCCTGAGACCGAGCAAAAGCTCAAGGCAATCTTGGAGCCCTTCGCCAAGCGCTTTGCGGCGTAATCCTTCGGCTCGCGGAGAAACAAATGGCCAGCCTGAAGGACCTTCGAGCGCGCATCTCGTCGGTGAAAGCAACGCGGAAAATTACAAAGGCCATGCAGATGGTGGCCGCCGCGAAGCTTCGCCGGGCGCAAGAACAAGCAGTAGCTGCCCGCCCGTACGCGGAGCGGCTTGAGAAAATATTGAGCCATGTAGGGCGCGCCGCTCCGTCAGCGGCCGCCGACGCCGCTGTTCAGGGGCACCGGCAGCGATCAAACGCAGCTCCTGATCGTCGCAACCGGCGAGCGCGGCCTTGCCGGCGCCTTCAATTCCAACATCGCCCGGATGGCGCGCGATCATGCCCGCAAACTCCAGGCGGAAGGCAAGTCTGTTAAGATCATAACCATCGGCCGCAAGGGTGCCGACCAGCTCCGGCGCGACTTCGCCAAAATCATGATCGATCACATCGATCTCAGAGGCGTGCGCCAGCTCGGCTATGGGAATGCGCTCGACATCGCGCAGCGCATCATGAAGCGCTTCGACAATGGCGAGTTCGATGTCGCAACGCTGTTCTTCTCGCAGTTTGTGAACATCATCACGCAAAAACCCCGCTCCCTGCAGATCATCCCCGTGCCGGTTCCCGAAGAACCCGAGATACCGGGCGGCGCCGGGTTCTACGATTTCGAGCCGGACGAGAAGGAAATCCTGCACGAGCTTCTGCCGCGAAATCTCGCCACGCAAATTTTCCGCGCGCTCCTCGAAAACAACGCCGGCTTCTACGCCTCGCAGATGACCGCGATGGACAGTGCGACGCGCAATGCCGGCGACATGGTCGACAAGCTTACGCTGAAATATAACCGCTCGCGTCAGGCGCAGATCACGAAAGAGCTGATCGAAATCATATCGGGCGCAGAGGCCGTCTAGCCGCTGTGCACCTTCGCATTCCGGGAATTTGGACAGGTTTTGGGGAATTAGAGAGATGAGCGATAGACGAGTTGGCCGCGTAAGGCAGGTAACCGGAGCTGTCGTCGACGTGCAGTTCGACGGCCCGCTCCCCGCGATCTTGAACGCGCTTGAGACGCAAAACCAGGGCAGCCGCCTTGTGCTGGAAGTGGCTCAGCATCTTGGCGAAAGCACGGTCCGCACCGTCGCGATGGACACGACCGAAGGTCTCGTGCGCGGCCAGGAAGTCGTGGATACCGGCCTGGCCATCGCCGTGCCGGTGGGCGACGAGACGCTCGGGCGCATCATCAATGTCATTGGCGAGCCCATCGACGAGGCCGGCCCGGTGAAGACCAATCAGCGCCGCCCCATTCACGCTCCGGCCCCGACCTTCGTCGAGCAATCGACGGAAGTCGAGGTGCTCGTCACCGGCATCAAGGTCGTGGACCTGCTGGCCCCCTACTCGAAGGGCGGCAAGGTGGGCCTGTTCGGCGGCGCGGGCGTGGGCAAGACCGTGCTCATTCAAGAACTCATCAATAACATCGCCAAGGCGCACGGCGGCTACTCGGTGTTTGCGGGCGTGGGCGAGCGTACCCGCGAAGGCAACGACCTCTACCACGAGATGATCGAATCCGGCGTGAACAAGGACCCGAAAAAAGGCTCGACCGAGGGCTCGAAATGCGCGCTGGTCTTTGGACAGATGAACGAGCCGCCAGGAGCGCGCATGCGCGTCGGCCTCTCCGGGCTGACGGTCGCCGAATATTTCCGCGACCAGGGCCAGGACGTGCTGTTCTTCGTGGACAACATCTTCCGTTTCACGCAGGCAGGCTCCGAAGTGTCCGCACTTTTGGGCCGCATTCCTTCCGCCGTGGGTTATCAGCCGACGCTCGCCACCGACATGGGCGCCCTGCAAGAGCGCATCACGTCGACCGCGAAGGGTTCGATCACCTCGGTGCAGGCGATTTACGTGCCCGCCGACGACTTGACCGACCCGGCGCCGGCAACCTCGTTCGCTCACTTGGACGCAACCACGGTGCTCTCGCGCTCCATCGCCGAAAAGGGCATCTATCCGGCCGTGGACCCGCTCGACTCAACGAGCCGCGCACTTGAGCCGCGCATTGTCGGCGAGGAGCATTATCAGGTAGCCCGCCAGGTGCAATCGATCCTGCAACGCTACAAGGCGCTGCAAGACATTATCGCCATCCTGGGCATGGATGAGCTTTCCGAAGAGGATAAGCGCATCGTGGCGCGCGCCCGCAAAATCGAGCGCTTCCTTTCGCAGCCCTTCCATGTGGCCGAGGTGTTCACCGGCAAGCCCGGCGTTCTCGTCGACGTGAAGGACACGGTCAAGGGTTTCAAAGGCCTTTGCAACGGCGACTACGACCATCTGCCCGAGCAAGCCTTCTACATGGTCGGCACCATCGACGAAGCCATCAAGAAGGCGGAAGAGCTCGCCGCCGCGGCATAAGCGGCCAACGGTACGGCCGGGCAGGAGCCCGGCCTTTATCTTGCACTTAAACTTAGCGCCAACAGGCGGGTAAGATGGCCGAAACTTTTCACTTCGAACTCGTTTCTCCGGAGCGTCAGCTCGTCTCCGCCGAACTTGCCGAGGCAATCATCCCTGGACAGGAAGGCGATTTTGCCGCGCTCGTTAACCATGCGCGTCTGGTCGCGCAGATCCGCCCCGGCATCTTGACCACCAAGGGGGCGGCCGGCGAGCAGAAGCAATTCTTCCTGCGCGGCGGATTTGCGGATGTGGGGCCGGATGAGACGGCCGTGATCGCGGAACATGCGGTACCGCTCGAGGATTTCAACGCCGCGATGCTCGCCGATGAGATCGCGCTCGCGCAAACCGCGCTGGAGGAGGCTCGCGACGACGCAAGCCGCTATGCGGCAAGCGACCGCTTGGAGCGTTTGCATTCCTTGCAGCCGCGAATCGCCAAATAGCTGGAACTCCTGGGCGGTCTCATACCAGCGGCCAAAAGTTTTGACCGCTGTAGCGTCATTCCCGCGAAGGAGCGTGTGAAAAAATCGGCGAACCGGTTGAAATTCGG
>CAWAVJ010000085.1:0-18752 GCA_963785355.1 uncultured Alphaproteobacteria bacterium | reverse complement strand
GCGGTGGCCCACGGCCTGAAGCGCCACATGGCTGGCTGGTCATTCGTTGGCGAGCTTGCGAGAGTTTGCTTCTGTGCTGCAAAGGAAGCGCTGCCGCCTTTGCGTCACCGCGGCGCATAGGGAATAGATTTGCGGCCAGGCCGCCTTGAGGAGGCTGGGCCGCAATAGCATTCCAAGCTGGCCGCACCTCGCCCTAGTGCAAACCCCGTGCGTTTGGGCTACACTATGGCTCGCAAGCAAGGAAGATCGCCATGCAGACAGATGCCATTTCCAGTGCCCACACCGATCCGCAGCCCGTAAGAAGCGCGCGGGCGGATATCCTTGCGGGCGTCTCGCCCGATCCGCGGCAGCTCGAAGCGGAGGCGGCGGCCGTGCTGGCGGACTATGGGCTTTCCATCGCCGATGCTCACCGGCTCATGCTGCTTCACATCGTCCAGGATCGAGCGTTGCCGTTCGCGGACATAATCCCGAACGCGGAGACGATTGCGGCCATGGAAGCTTGCGAGCGCGGCGAGGGCAAGACCTTCACCAGCATCGAGGCGCTGATGGCGGACTTGCATGCGGACGATTAGGCGGCTCACGAGCTTTAAGCGCGATTATAAGCGCGAAGCCAAGGGGCCGAACCACGCACGCTCGATGCCAGCTTGGCCCCTGTTTTGGCGGCGCTGGCCGATGACGAACCGCTTGCCGAACGGCACAGCGACCATGCGCTTACCGGCAAATGGAAAAATCACCGCGATTGCCACATCAGGCCGGACCTAGTGCTGATCCACCGTAAGCCGGATGACGGCACGCTGGAACTCGTGCGCCTTGGCTCGCACAGCGAGCTTGACCTATAGCCGAGCCCAACGCTGGGCACGCCGCATTTCCGCTTTCGGCCTGTTGCGCCCCTGTGGCAAAGTGACGCGCTGAAGCTGCGGCTGCTGGTCGCCGCGACGGGTGGTACGGTTCGAAAACTGCCGTCAGGGCGGCACCCGTCGCCGCCTTACCGGCGTAGACCGGCGGGGTAGCCATGCGGTAGGGGCGTTCTATTCGGCTCCCTCGCCGGACAACGCGCCCCAAAATATCGCGGGGCGGTCTGCGTGATCGCATTTAAATTGGCCGTTTCGCGCCCGAGAGCGGCCTCCTAGTACAGCCCGAGGCAAGTTCGCACCCCATTTGCCGCACGCTCGTAAGCGAACTTGCCTCGGATAAGCTGTACTAGATTCAATATGTTGCTAGTACGCCTTATCCGCGGGAAATCCTGTCAGCGCCAGCCGCAAATGGTGCAGGATTTCCCGCGGGGCGTACTAGCCACTCGTCGCGGCCAAAAACGCTGTGTTCAGCTTTGTGTCGAGCGTCAACAGGGGCAACCGCTTTCTGAGCGCCAATTCCAGGTATGCGGCATCGTAGATCGTCAAGACGTGGGTGCGGGCAAGCGATAAGATGAGGGCGTCATCGTGCTGAAAATCGATGGAGATATCGAGCGCTTGCACGTACGCAAGCGCAAGGCTCGACGCCTCGGGCAACAGCCGGGACCGGCGCTCGCAAACGATAAAAATATTGCGCAACTCATACCAGAAAATTGCAGGTACGAAGAGAGCTTCCCCTTTGACGTCATCGATTGTGGGGATGCCTGGTTTGGCCGCCTCGTCCGGCAACAGCCAGTGCGCCACCAAAGATGCGTCCACCACGAGCGCCATTATGCGCGGTGCCCCTCGTGTTTGAAGGCTAAGATTTCTTCAGCGGACACTGAGGGCTGGCTTGCGCGGAACTCTTTGATCGCGGCGATGGCGTCCTCGCGCCGCCGCTGTTCGGAGATGGCTTGCGGGACGAGCGTGGCAATGGCCTTGCCGTGGCGTGTGATGACGATTGTCTCGCCGCGTTCCACTCGATCGAGCAACTGCGCAAAATGCGCTTTGGCTTCGGTTGCTTGCACTTCCATCATCGAACCACTCAATCTGACCGGTTAACATAGTATATACGAATTTGGTCTGCGATCAAGAACGCCAAGAGTACAGGTCTTCTGGCGCCGAAGACACACAATCTCTTCTGCCCGGCTTTGTTTTAGGTCTCTTATTGGCTCACTGCGTTGGCCGCGGGCGGTACGCAATTGCCGCGATGGGTGGTACGGGTCGAAAACTGCCGTCAGGGCGGCACCCGTAGCCGCCTTACCGGCGTAGACCGGCGGGGTAGCCATGCGGTAGGGGCGTGCCATGGTAAATTTTCGGTTGGTTAATGGGCACGCCCCATCTTTTCCGCCGCCGTCTTTCTGCGAATCTTTTCCCGCTTTAGGTCGAATTCCACGATTCCAAAATACCCGTTAATATTAGATTATTGCGCGCGTTAACCACAAAACCCAATCTGGAGTTGCGGAAAGGGTTAACGGCAATCTGCAGTATTTTGTTTTATTTCAATGGGTTATTGGTCCGTATACAGCTTATGCTCTGCCGGAATGGTTTTCTCTTGGCAGCGCGTCCAGAGGAGGAAGCAAGTCAAGCCCGCGGCAAGGTCTTAGCAGAAGATATAGGTTTGCGGGCATTTAAAAAACGCAGCTGCCCCAATACGCAGGGAAGATTATCCGCACAGAAATGCTGGCGCCGCGGGCTCTAAAGGCCGGCGCGAGCCGGGCCTGGCAAATAGAAGCCGGCCTCGTGCTATTGTTTGCGTTGGCGCCCCCAGTGAGAGTCTTCCTCCAGGCGCCGGCCGGAAATGGCGAAAATCCTCATCCGGATGGGCAAACGATTGCCCGGCGCGGCGTTAGCCCATCGGTAAGGAGCTATGGTGCACGATTGCGTTATGGGAAGACGCCGGCGCGGTCAGGAGGCGCTGCAATGGCTTTATTTGCGGGACCCAGAGCGGGGCCGGCGTGGCTGCCGGGAGGCGGGAAGCGGGACTGGGCAGCGCAGGCTGGGGGAGGTTCCGGCGAGCGGCGCTCGCGTCAAAAGGTAAACGCGTGGCGATGCGCTCAGCCGCTGAAAAACGCAAGGCTCGGCGGACTATACCCGTCGAACGTGACTAACGAACCGCTAAGAACTTATGGCGGTTGGTATTATTCGGTCTTCACTAGGCCGGAGAAGGCGGCGATAGCGAGCAGGCTGGCCACCCAGCCGAACACGAGCTCTGCCAGCACGAGCGCATTCGTACCCCAGCCCGGAACGGTGACAGTGCGTCCGCCAAGGGTGAAGTTTACTTCCTTCTGCATCGGCACCCAGCTTTTCTCCTGCTGCAGATCGACGACAGGAAGCAGCACGTTGAACGAATAGATCCACGGATCGAACTGGGGATATTCGGCGAACTTCTGCCCAGCTATGCTCACGCATTTGGTCCAATTCCCGTGGGCCTCGGGGCGGCAGTCCTTGAACTGCTCAGCCAGGAACACCTGCGAATCGCGCGGCGCGAACACGCCCTGCTCCGCGGCGAGCTTGAAGTAGAATCCGCAGGCAAGCCCAACCGCCGCCATGATGAAAAGAACGCGCAGCGGGCGGTAGCCATGGCCAATGAGGAGCCCTCCCGTCATAGCCCAAAGCAGCGCGCCCGCCGCGTCGAGCGCACCGCGCGGCCCCGCCGCCCATCGTGCGAGCCGCCGCCGGACCAGATAGCCCTGCCGCTCCATGGCAAGCCGCTGCGCTTCTTCCGGGTGGCCCATGTCCCTCAGCACCTTGATGAGCTGCTCGAAGGGCTGGGGCTTGAAATCCTGGCCCAGGTGCGCTGGAGGCTGGCGCTTGAGCCAGTTCTTACGGATGGAAGCCTCTACCGGCGCACCGCCGCCGAAGCGTTCATAGGTGAAGCCGTCAAGGTGGATCACATTGCAAAGGCCGTTTGAGTGCTTGCGTTTGGGCCAGGATTCCGGGCCGTCGACGAGCACGTGAATTTCCGCGCTTTTGAAATCCAGGGAGCCGTTGAATACGGCTGGAGGCTCCTTCTTTCCCTCAATGGGAGCAACGATCAGGGCACCGCTGACCTTGGCATTCACAAGCGAAACGGCGTCCTGCGAAAAGGTTTGGCCAAAAGCGGCCGCGTCATGGGAAATCGAGTGCGGCACGGAGAAAGTACCGCCCCGGCAATCGATATTGCCGCGGACGATAGCCCCGTTGAGCTGCACCTTGCCTTTCGCTTCGAAGCCGTTGGAGAGGTATATGTTTCCCGCCACCTCGATGCGGGTGAGCCGGAGCGCCGTGGTGTCGCCGGTTCCAGCGTTCTGGAACTGCCCGTTGCGGCAGTCGATATCGCCGCCAATCTGCGCGCCGGTAAAGGATGCCTCGCCGTCGCAGGCGCAGTCCCTGAGATACAGGCTGCCCTTAAGGTTCAAGCGATGGCATTTCATGGTGCGCAGTATGCCAGGCTCCCAGAGGCCTGCATCCGCGGAGCGCGTTTCGTCCAAGCCCGCGAAAAACTCCCCCTTGGTGCAATCGAAAGTGCCGCCAATTTCGGCATTGTCGAGCAGGATCAGACCGTTCGCCCGGAAGCCGTCGCGAAATTCCAGGTTGCCGCCAATCTTCACCGTCTCCAGATCGGCAGACAGCCGTTGCGCCTTCCAGGGCTTGCCCGCGATTGTGCAGCCTGTGCAAGACAGCGTGCCGCCGATCCCGGCGCCAAAGAGTTGCAGAGTGCCGCCGATGACCGCACGGCGGAGCAGCAGGCTGCCGTCGACCATGACGCCATCGCCGCGAACTCCGGAGACTGCGGTTCCCTCAAGGCTTACGACTTTTGTTTCGGCGTCGCAGAAATTGAGCTCGCCATCGATGGTGCAGTCTTCGATCCAAAGAGGCCGGACTTTCGTCGCGCCGGCCAAATTGACCGCGCCGCTTACGAACGCGCCTTGGATATGGATTCCGCTGTCATGAACGGCCGAACGGTCTTCGCCGCCAAGTGCCAGGAAGCGCAAGAAGTCCGCCCGGACCTCGTTCGATTCCCCCGCGGACGTTGGCCTGGCACCGCCGAACGAGCATTGTTTACCTGTGAGGGCAGCGTCCAACAATTTTTGCTCTGCCGGTTTTAGCGGCTCGAACACTTGCAAAGAAACCATCCTGGACCCCACTATCCCGTACAAACTCAGCCCAATTGGAAGCTTTGCCGCGAAGTGGAAGTGGACGCAATCATGGAAAGCAAACTATTCGCCTTCGGGCATTGGCCTTCGCCGGTTACGGCCGCATCTGTGGCGGATGGAGCGCTCCGTTTCGGGCGCGTACAGGCCGAAGGCAGCGCCATTTATTGGAGCGAAGGCCGGCCGAGAAGGGCCGTGCGCCGGTGATGCGCTGGAGCAGGGAGGACGGCGTGAGCGAGGTGCTTCCACCGCCCTATTCCGCGCGCTCCCGTGTGCACGAGTATGGCGGCGGCGAGTTCCTGGTTGCAGGCGGCTGGCTATTTTTCGTCAACGACGCCGATCAGGACGTGTACGGGAAGGACTTGGCGGCAGGCGCGGACCCGGACGGCACCCGGCGCCTTACAAATTTGCCGGAGACGCGCTTCGCTGACTTTGCCTGGGACAGGCTGCGACAAAGGTTGATCGCGGTTGGCGAGACGCACGGCCCTGGCCACGGGGTGCTGCCGCGGAATGCACTTTGGACGATCCCGGTGGGCGAGCCTGGTACGGCTCCATCGCTGCTGATCGAGAAACACGATTTCTACGCAAGCCCGCGCTTGAGCCCGGACGGACGCCGCCTCGCCTTTCTCGCGTGGGACCTCCCGGCCATGCCTTGGGACGCCGCCCAGCTTTTCGTCGCGGAACTGGCGGACGATGGGCGCCCCGGCGAGCCTGTTTCTATCGCGGGCGGGGACGGCAGCGCATGTTTTCAGCCCGAATGGGGAGCGGACGGGACGCTTTACTTCGTATGGGACGCGGACGGCTCCGGGCAGCTTTACGCTTGGCGCGAAGATGCCGGGTCAATGAAGGCCGCCGGTATCGATGCCGATCTTTCCATGCCGCAATGGAGCTTCAACGCCGCAAGCTACGCCCTGCTGCCGCGGGGCAGGGCCTACTGCACCTTCGTTAGGAATGGCGAGGCTGGCGCTGCAATCGTTGGCTTGGGCGTGACCGGTTTCACGCCTCGCGACACCGGCTTCAGCGCCGTATACGCGATATCTGCTGGTGAGGCTGGCGTTGTCTTGGAAGGCCTAAAGGACGATGAGGCGCTTTGCATCGCCCTCGACGATCCCGCATCCGCGAGCGCGGCGGCTTCTCCGGCTGTCCTGCGGCGCAGCAGCGCCGTCGCCATAGATGCGGGCTACGTTTCGCACCCGCGCCGCCTCGAAATCCCAAGCGGCGCGGGCGTTATACATGGCCTGCTTTACCCGCCGCAGAACCCCGCCGCTCATGGTCCCGCGGGCGCTCCCCCGCCGCTGATCGTAAGCCTGCATGGCGGTCCAACCAGCGCCGCGGCGCGGGGGCTGAAGCCGCGGACATTGTTCTTCACGTCGCGCGGTTTCGCCTGGCTCGATCTCGACTACGCAGGCAGCACCGGCTACGGGCGCGCCTATCGCGAGCGGCTCAAGGGAAACTGGGGCATCGCGGATGTGGAGGACACCATCACTGCGGCGCGATTCGTGGCGGAGGTAGGGATTGCCGATCCTGGCGCAATTTTCGTTACGGGAGGCAGCGCTGGCGGCTACACCGTGCTGATGGCCATCGCCACTGCGAATGTGTTTCGGGGGGCTGCGAGCTATTACGGGGTTTGCGATCTCGCCGCCTTGCAGAAGACCACGCATAAGTTCGAGCAAGGCTATCAGCAAGCGCTGCTTGGCGTGTCATTGGAAGAGAACGGGGCGGTCTACCGCGAGCGCTCGCCGATCCAGCATATCGAGCGCATCTCAACGCCGCTAATCTTATTCCAGGGCGCCGAGGATAACGTGGTGCCCAAAGATCAATCGATCGCGATCGCGGAGGCGTTGCGCGCGAAAGGCGTCCCCGTCGAGTATCACGAATTCGCTGGTGAAGGGCACGGTTTCCGGCAGGCGGATACGATCCGCAACTGCCTGGAACGCGAACTCGCATTCCATCTGGAGCTAATGGCCGGAAAGCCTATGGCCGCCTAAAGGACTTCTTGAACGGCGACATCGGGCTCGACGCCCTTGTCCTCGACTTGGGCGACATAGAGCCAGGAGCCCCAGACAAAGCTCACCGTGTTGGCCGTGGACGCCGGTACGATGTCCATCAGGCGCGTATTGTCGGGCACGGCCTGGTCTACGATCGCTTCGCGCCGGACAATCCGGATCGCGACCCGGTGGTGATCCTTGGTGACGAACTCGGTCTGGAAGCCCGCCTTAAGGCTCGCCCGCGGTGCGCCGCCAAAAGCGAGCTGAGCGTCGCTTGCGCTGACGAGCTTGGCGTTCGATGGCGAGTGGCCGGTCCGGCCAAGCTCGGCGCTCACGCCTTTAAGCTGCGCCACCGCATACTTCCGGAGGGGTGAAGCTGCCTCGCCAGCATAATCGTCGCTAAAGCTTGCGAGTTCCGTGCTGACGGGACCGGTGCTGTGATAATGAGCGGGCCGCGTGATCTCAAGAAAGAGAATCAGACCGCATAGCGGCAAGGCCGCGAGCGCGCCGTAGATCAATCCCCAGCCCAAGCACTCCACACGGCCCAAGCGATTTCTACTTTTCTTGCTCGACATATCGCTCATTAGTTTACAATAATCTGAATGTGTTTTCGCGTCCACGCACAAGAAGGTTATCCCCGATCAAGGCGAATTAATGATAGAACTAGGGCTTCGCTTTGCAGGCTGGGGATTATAAATGGATAAATGAACGAAAACAGATCCGCCCGGCGTACGCCACACAAATCGCCGAGCGCCCTGTTCCAACCAGCCTGGCATTTGAAACCAGGTGATTAGGAACACCTGCAGCACTTGCTGCTTAAGGACATAAGAGGCCAAACTGGCCGGATTGTCACCTGAAAAAACGTGCGCATCAGCAAGATCCCTGTGTGAATCCTGTGGGAGAAGTCAAGCTGCAGCACATTAACGTGATTGGCCCGGGGGCCTTAGCCCTCGCGGGAGCCGTCGAACAGGGGTAGCTGACCTTCCTGCATCGCCTGCGGCGCGGCGATTCCGAGATGGCGGAATGCCTTCAAGGTCAGCACCCGGCCTCGCGGCGTGCGTCCGATAAAGCCCTGTTGCAGCAAATAAGGCTCAATCACTTCTTCAATTGCGTCCTTGCCTTCGCTGAGCGCCGCCGCAATCGTCTCGATCCCGACCGGTCCGCCGCCGTAGTTCACGGCGATGCAGCGCAAGTAACGGTGGTCCATGGCGTCGAGGCCTAGCGCATCCACTTCAAGCTGGCTGAGCGAGGCGTCCGCGACATCGCGTGTGACCTCGCCCGAGCCGCCGGCCCAGGCGAAATCGCGGACCCGCCGCAGCAGCCGGCCGGCAACGCGAGGGGTGCCCCGGCTACGCCGCGCGACCTCGCGGGCGCCATCGGCCGTCATGCGCATGTGCAGCACGCGCGCGCCGCGCTTGACGATCTCCTCCAGCTCGTCGCCGGTGTAGAAATTGAGCCGGACCGGAATGCCGAACCTGTCCCGGAGCGGCGTCGTGAGCAGGCCGGTCCTGGTCGTTGCGCCCACCAGCGTGAACTTGGCAAGGTCGATGCGAACCGAGCGCGCGGCCGGCCCCTCGCCGATGATGAGATCGAGCTGGAAATCCTCCATCGCGGGATACAGGATCTCCTCGACAGCCGGATTAAGTCTATGGATCTCATCGATAAAAAGAACATCGCGCTCCTCAAGATTGGTGAGCAGCGCGGCGAGGTCCCCCGCCTTGGCGATGACCGGCCCCGAAGTCATCTTGAAATTCACGCCAAGCTCGCGCGCCACGATTTGCGCGAGCGTCGTCTTGCCAAGGCCTGGCGGCCCGGCGAACAGCACATGATCGAGCGCGTCGCCCCGGCCCCGTGCTGCGTCGATGAAAACCTTGAGATTGGCGCGCGCCTGGGCCTGGCCGATGAATTCGGACAAGCGCTGCGGACGGAGCGAAAGCTCGCCCGCATCCTCCTCTTGCTTTTCGCGATCCAAAAGACGCCCATTCATGGGCCAACGCTAGCGGATTCTTCGCGGAATGGAAATTCAATGTTCGGAGCGCGAATCGGGGCCGGGATAAAGCATAGGTTGAGTGAGGGCTTGGCAATTGGGTGAAGCCTGGACATGATGGGCGGGCCTAGCGCTGCCTCGGGAAATATCATGTCCTTGCCGAATCCCTCCTACGTTCTGACGCTCTCCTGCGCCGACCGCCCCGGAATTGTCGCCGCCATCGCAACGCGGCTGGCGGGGAATGGCTGCAACATCACCGATAGCGCGCAGTTCGGCGACGTGAAGAGCGGCCGGTTTTTCATGCGCGTCTCGTTCTCGGCGCCGGAGGGGTTCAACCGTGAGGATGCGTGGAAACTGCTCGCGCCGGCCTTCGCGCAGTTCGATATGACGGCGGAGGTTTACGCCCAATCCCAGAAGGCGCGCGTGCTGATCCTCGTCTCGAAATTCGGCCATTGCCTCAACGATTTGCTCTACCGCCATGCCATAGGCGCGCTGCCTATCGAGATTCCGGCCATCGTGTCGAACCACCGCACCTTCTATCAGCTTGCTGCGAGCCACGACATTCCGTTCTACTACTTGCCAGTGACGCCAGAGACCAAGAAGAAGCAGGAGCGGCGGCTACTAGAAATCATCGAGGAGGAGAAGATCGAGCTGGTGGTGCTGGCGCGATACATGCAGGTGCTTTCAGAAATGCTTTGCGCCAAGCTCGCGGGGCGGGCGATCAACATCCATCACTCGTTCCTGCCGAGCTTCATGGGTGCCAAACCCTACCACCAGGCGCATGCGCGTGGCGTCAAGCTGATCGGCGCGACCGCGCATTACGTAACCCCGGCGCTCGACGAAGGGCCGATCGTCGAGCAGGAGGTGGCGCGGGTGGACCATTCGATGCGGCCCGAGGAGCTAGTCACGATCGGCCGCGACATCGAATGCGTCGTGCTCGCCCGCGCGGTGAAGTGGCACGTCGAGCACCGCGTTTTGCTCAATGGCAGCCGTACCGTCGTCTTCCGCTGATTGACCGCTTCCCGCGCCGCAGCGTCGTCCCTGCCTACGCGGCGCCTTCGCGGGGACCCATATAACCTAAAAACGGTAGTTGACCCGCGCGCCTCGCAATTTCGAAGCGGACATTCAAGCTGTTGATGTGGGCTCAGCCGGTCAGGCCGGCGCCATAAGACGCGGCGGAGCGCGCAGTTGGCGGCCGCCGAGCCAGGATCGGGCCACGTGGGCGAGAATTCGGCGCCAACGCTCGTCTGCAGTCAACTGCTCCGCATTTTGAATAAGCTCACGGAGGAAGCGGGCGACGCCTGAGAGTACTCCCGCCACCCATCCAGCCTTGGCGTGAGAGCCGGCCACCTTCAACGTGGTCTGCCGGGCGTGGCGGCTGCGTTCGGCGATGGCGGACAGCTGCAGTGGCCGGCTGGTAATGGCCTCCATATGCTTGCCGGGCTCGGCCAGCCGCACGAACAGGTTCCACCAGTTGCCGTACGTCCCGCAGCTGACATGATCTCCCTCACCCGCGGTCATCCGGCCCCTTTTCGATGAGCCGGGTTTGATCGAGTTCAAGGATGCCGGAGGCTTCGCCGCCCGATAGCAGCCCCGTCTTGGCGTAGATATTCAGCTTGGCGCGGGTATCGGCGATGTCGAGGTTGCGCATCGTCAGCTGACCGATGCGGTCCACCGGCATGAATGCGGCGTCTTCCACCTTCTCCATGCTCAGCCGCTCCGGCTGATAGGTCAGGTTGGGGCTTTCGGTGTTCAGGATCGAATAGTCGTTACCGCGGCGCAGTTCGAGTGTCACCTCGCCGGTGATTGCCCGGGCCACCCAGCGCTGGGCGGTTTCGCGAAGCATGAGGGCTTGAGAATCGAACCACCGGCCCTGGTACAGCAGCCGGCCAAGGCGCATGCCGTTGATGCGGTATTGCTCGATGGTGTCTTCGTTATGAATGCCGGTGACCAGACGTTCGTAGGCGATGTGCAAGAGCGCCATGCCTGGGGCTTCGTAGATGCCGCGGCTCTTGGCTTCGATGATCCGGTTCTCGATCTGGTCGCTCATGCCAAGGCCATGCCGGCCGCCAATGGCGTTGGCCTCAAGAAACAGCGCGACGGGATCGGCGAAGGTCTGGCCGTTCAGAGCGGCGGGCTGGCCCTCCGCAAAGCGCACGGCAACCGTTTCGGCCTTGACGGCGCAATCGTCGCGCCAGAATGGCACGCCCATGATGGGATTGACGATCTTGATGCCGCTATCCAGGTGCTCAAGATCCTTGGCCTCGTGGGTTGCGCCCAGCATGTTGCTGTCGGTCGAGTAGGCCTTTTCGGCGCTCATCTTGTAGCCGAAGCCATTGGCGGTCATGAACGCCGACATTTCGGCGCTGGCCGCCCAGCTCGTCGATGAACTGCTGGTCGAGCCAGGGTTTGTAGATCTTGAGGTGCGGGTTGGTTAAGAGGCCGTAGCGGTAAAAGCGTTCGATATCGTTGCCTTTGAAGGTAGACCCATCGCCCCAGGTGTCGACGCCGTCCTCCTTCATCGCCGCTACCAGCATCGTGCCGGTCACGGCGCGGCCAAGCGGCGTGGTATTGAAGTAAGTGATGCCGCCGGTGCTGATGTGGAAGGCGCACGCTTGGATGGCGGCAATGCCTTCGTGGGCCAATTGCTTGCGGCAATCCACGAGCCGGGCATTTTCGGCGCCATATTCCATGGCCTTGCGCGGAATCTCGTTGTAGTCGGCCTCATCGGGCTGGCCGAGGTTGGCGGTATAGGCAAAGACGCGGGCGCCTTTCTGCTTCATCCACAGGAGCGCTGCGCTGGTGTCGAGACCGCCCGAGAAAGCGATGCCAACTTTTTGCCCTTTGGGCAGGCTTTGCAGGATCGTACTCATAGAGCTTCCTATCGGTGGAGTGCCAGATGCAGTTTGCGGATTGGGTGCCTGAATATCAAATTTCGCGCCGGCGGGCACGCGTTCAATAGCGGCTGCCGTCATGAAGTCGCGCGGCATTTACGAGACGCCCGGCGGCGCGATCCTGCTCGATGCCCATCGCGGCATCGAAAGCATCACGCTGGATCGCGGCGCGGCGCATCTCAAGGACGAACTGATGCCGCGGCTCCTGCGCGTTGCGGCACTATCGGCCATTGTCATCGCAGTTTTTGCTGGAGGCACTTACCTGCTTTGGCTTCGAACGCCGTCCGGTTTTCTGCCTGAAGAAGACCAAGGCGCCATTTTTTTTTCGGTTCAGCTACCCGATGGCGCATCTGTAGCCCGCACGAGCGAGACGGCCGGGCAACTTGAGAAACTGATGCTCGGCTTACCGCAGGTCGCGCAGACATTTTCCGTCATCGGTTACTCATTCCTGGATCAAAGTGCCGAGCCAAACGCCGCCTTTTTGGTTGTGCACCTGAGCCATTTGAAGAAAGAACGAAGCCCGGGGACTCCGCCCAAGCCTTGGTGGCGCAAACCGCGGCTATGACTCAGGGCATTCGAACCGCAAGTATTTTTGCATTCAACCTGCCACCCATCCTCGGCCTTTCGACGAGCGGCGGCTTGAGTATCAGCTGGAAGCCTTGCAAGGCCAAGACCCATCCGCGATCGCGAGCGTTATGCTCGGCGTCATTTCCGCCGCGAATTAAGACCCCAGCCTGGCGCGGGTGTTTTCGACGTTCACGGCGAGCAACCCGTCGATTTTCCTCGACATCGACCGCGATAAAGCTCAGGCGCTCGGGCTTGGCATCGGTGATGTTTTCGCTGGGCTGCAGGCAACTCTTGGCGGATATTACGTAAACGATTTCAATTGCTTGGACCGGACCCGGCAGGTTAACATCGAGGGCCTTCCCTAAGATCGAAGAGAGATCTCGTCGCTTCGGAACATCTATATTCGGAACAAGCAGGGCGCTGACCTTGCGATCGATTGCATCCGCCCGGATCGTGCAAGGACCGCAGGTCCCACTCAAAAAAAAATTAACAAAATCAATACATTAGGAAAGCATTGGTGCCCAGAAGAGGACTCGAACCTCCACGCCTTGCAGCGCTAGTACCTGAAACTAGTGCGTCTACCAATTCCGCCATCTGGGCAAGCGCTAACAGAGGTAAATGCGGCCGGGGCCTTTGTCAATTGACGTGCGGCCGTTTCGCGCTGCCCCAGCGCAAATTTCGCAACTTAAGGCTTGCCACGGCTTTCCATTCGCGCAAAGGCGGGTTATGCGTTAGGGATTCGATCCTCACGCGATGCTTCAAATAGACGGGTCCGCCATGGCGATCACATTGGGAAATACGTCCGTTGTCACAGTCTTCGGCGGCTCGGGGTTCCTGGGCCGCTATGCGGTGCAGGCCCTGGCGCGGGCGGGATGCCGGATAAAGGTAGCGGTGCGGCGGCCCGACTTGGCGCTGCATCTGCAGCCGCTGGGCAGCGTAGGCCAGATCGCGCTCATCCAGGCGAATGTGCGCGACGAGCGATCCGTGACGGAAGCGCTTCGCGGTGCGGACGCGGCCGTTAATTTGGTTGGTATTCTGGAGCAATCCGGGCGGCAGCGGTTCAGGGCTATCCACTCGGAAGCCGCGGAGAGGATCGCGAAAGCGGCGCGGGCGCACGGTGTCAAGGCCTTGGTTCATGTCTCGGCAATCGGCGCCAGCAGGGTCGCACGTTCGGTTTACGCGCGCACCAAGGGCGAGGGCGAGGAGCGCGTGCTTGCGGCCTTCCCCGAGGCGGTGATATTGCGCCCGTCCCTGATTTTCGGGCCAGAGGACAATTTCTTCAACCGTTTCGGCTGGATCTCGCGCATCTCGCCCGTGATGCCGGTGATTGCGGGCAAGTCGCGCATGCAGCCGGTCTATGCCGGCGACGTTGCGCAAGCGATCAAGGCAGCACTCGCCGGCCGCGCCACAGAGGGCGGCGTCTACGAGCTGGGCGGCCCTGTCACCTACACCTTCCGCGAGCTGCTGAAGAAGGTCTGCGAATGGACCGGCCACCCTCGCCCCTTGTTCCCCATCCCTGCCTGGATGGCGAAAATCCCGGCATTCTTCGTGCAGATCGTGCCCGGAGCGCCGATAACGGTGGATCAGATCCGTCTGCTTCAGCGCGACAATGTCGTGAGCGCCGAGGCCGTGCGGGCTCAGCGCACGCTTGAGGGGCTTGGCATTTTGGAGCCGCGCAGCGTCGAGTTGATCGTTCCATCCTATCTCCAGCGCTTCCGGCCACAGGGCGAGTTTTCCACGGGCCGTGTAAGTGTTTCCTAAACGGCACACCTCCGTGCTAGGTTGTGCGCGATGTGGACTCTCTTGCACTATCCGCTATGCCCCGCCTCGCGCGCCATCAGGCTTGCGCTGGGTGAGGCTGGGATCGAGGCCGGCCTTAAGGAGGTAAAGCCCTGGGCCATCGGCCGCGAGTTTCTCAACTTGAACCCGGCCGGCACGCTTCCGGTGCTCGTTATCGACGGGAAGGCGGTGTGCGGAGCCTACCCAATCGTGGAATATCTTGCCGAGACGGTTGTCCGCGAAGGCCCGGTGGCGGCGCGATCCGGATACTGGCCAGGAACTGCGGCGGAGCGTGCCGAGGCGCGGCGCGTAGCAGAGTGGTTCTTGCGCAAGTTCGACGCCGAGGTCAGCCAGTATCTGCTGGAGGAGAAGCTTTTCAAGCCGATGTCGCGCGGCGGCCTGCCCGATCTGGACGCGATCAGGACCGGCCGGAGCCATCTTCGCTACCATTTGTCTTACGTGAGCTTCCTGAGCGAGCAGCGCAAATGGCTCGGGGGCGATCACCCGGGCTTTGCCGACCTCGCGGCCGCAGCCCAGATTTCCGCGATGGATTACCTGGGCGAAATTCCATGGGGCGAGTTTCCCGAGGCGAAAGCGTGGTATGCACGGGTCAAGTCGCGGCCGTCCTTCCGCCCGCTGCTCACCGACACCGTGCCCGGCTTCTACCCGCCGGACAGCTACGCCAACCTCGATTTCTGACATTAGAGACCGTTCTTCCGGCCTTGCGAGGGACTTAGGCATCGCTCAAAAATAAGTGAGCCGGATGGCGCCGGGATTTTGCCCGGATGCAAGGCGCAAAAAGGGGCGCATATCCAAGATATGTAACCCATTTTGCGACGCGGCAGGCGGGCAAAAGAACAAGCCAGACGACGCAGTTATTTTTGAGCGATGCCTTAGTCCCCAATCCGGAAGCGGTAGGCGCAGCGTGCCCCAACGGCCGGTATTCTTAAGGGCTGGAGTAGGACTCTGGCACAGCATCGGCTGCCTCTTGTTAACGCTTTTGGGCCGCTTTTTGACCCGTTTCGCACTGTCTTTTCAATTTTATGTATTGTAGCACATGTCCTTTACTGTTTCGTTAAGTGCCAAAAGCGCCAAAAAATGCCAATCAAGCGATTGATAATGCGCGATATTTTTCGCAGGCACGCCCGCCTGCGATTGGTTAATCCGGAACTTGCGCGTATATTTAAAGGGGTTTTGGAATCGTGGAATCGGGGCAAAAGCGGGAAAAAATTCGCAAGTTTGCGGCGGCATAAAATAGGAGAGCCGCGCGTTTACCAAGTGCGCATTAACCATGATAGCCCCCTACGCGAAATCGACGGTCCTTTAATGCCCGCGCTAAACGCCCCAGCCGTTCCGCCGCGGCGATCCATAAGCGGTTTGCACCGCGGTCGAAATCTGCCGTCCGGTTTCCGGTTCCCAAGGCCGCGATGGGGCGAAGCCGGTATCGAGGCGGAAAATGGTGACGCCCGCAGTGCCTCCAACCGCTGAAGTTACCTCCGGCGCGCGAGAATGCGCGCACCGTTTGGGTTTGAGCCCGGTATGTCGAAGCTCGCTCGTGACCCGTTCCAGAACTCTCTGCAGCGATTTTGCGCGTTGGCTGGCGCTTTTATCGCCACGGGGCTAACGTCGGTATGTTTCACTAGGCGGAAGGCCAGTTTGCAAGACGGGCAGTGCAAGAAGCTTTTTCGTTGCCCCAATCGGGCAACGCTGAATAGGGAGCTTGATCGATGCTTTCGACAATATTCGGCACCAGGTGTGGGGCATGTGGTAAGCGATCTCGCGATAAGCTAACGCGACCAGAAGGAGCAGGAAGAAGATTGGTATAGTTTAGAGGTGTGTAAGGCCTGTTCTATCAAAATTAACTTAAGCACGAATCTCTTGACCGCGGCTAGCTGTGGGGATGCAACGGTGGTAAAGGCGCTGCTCGCCGCGAGGGGGCCGATGCAAAGGGCAGCCTGGTCGCATCGCTCTCCCGCGAGGTAAAGGCGCTGATCACGAGCAGGGCGGCAAGACGGTGTTCTATGCTCGCCGAGAGCGCCGAGGCAAAGGAAGAACCCAGCCCTTGGAGAAAACCGTTGTGGGTTGCCTCGGCGATTGGCCACCTGGAGGTGGTGAGGGTCTTGCTGGCGGCTGGCGCGGCGGAATTGGTTCCGCGTTGAGTGTGGCTGCGGCGAATGGACACTTGGATGTGGTGCAGGTCTTGCTTGCCGTAGAGCCGGATGTGAGGGCCGCCGGTAACCTAAAGCAGGCTGACACGAAGGCTCCAGAAAATAGGGCTGCGATGGAGGCCAATGCCAAGGGCAAGGCATTGATATATGCTACTGAATATGGCTATCATGAGGTAGTGCGGGCCCTGCTCGCGGCGGGTGCCCGCGTGAACACCAAGAGGGAGGGTAGCGATCAAACGGCGCTGCATTTGGCATTGCTAAAGCGGTACGGAGAGATTGCGCTGACCTTGATCGATGCAGGAGCCAACATCAACTCCCGCATCCCGAACTATCCCGATACCCCATTGATGAGAGCTTCGGCTGACGGCGACTTGGAGGTGGTGCGGGCCTTGCTCGCTGCTGGGGCCCCGGTGATCACAGGAAGAGGGGATTTCTACGGAACGGGCTCCGAAGAGTTTGCCAGAGACCTGGCGTTGAGTAAGGCGGCGTCGAATGGTCACTTGGAGATAGTGCAAGTCCTGCTCGCAAGATTGTCGGATTTAAAGGCCATCGGGGAAGAGGCACTCGCCCACAAGTTCGCCGAGCGCGCCAAAATGGGGGTCCCCTTCCCAAATCTAGACACCTTATCCGGAGAGCGGGATTATCAATGCATGTCGGAGCTGACGTGGGGCGAGGTGAGCGGGTTCATTAGCAGAGCTAAATGGGCAGCGTTGATAGGGGCGGTGTCGAATGGCCATCTGGAGGTGGTGAGGGCCTTGCTCGCCGCAGGGGCCGACCCGAATGCCAAGGGGCGCGGCGGCCCAACCCCGCTGGCGGTAGCGAAGAACCCCGAGGTGAAAGCCTTATTGGTGCAAGCAGGCGCCCAATCGTGATTGTATAGGAATCTCCCGGAGGGGTTATTCTTTCCTTAAGCGCGATGGCTCCCTCGTAGTGCGGCATCCGGCGAATTACACCGGTGTCGAATGACCGCCCTGAGCAAAGGATCTGTCGGTACGCCAGACTCTGTGTCGCCAGCCGGCAAATATCGCGCGCCCCTCTGCTGCTTTGCCCCCGGCAACAGAAGCGCCGCCTGACGCGAGCCAGGCCTCGAAGAAAACGCAGCGCTTTCCTATCTGTGCGGAGATGCCAGCTCCTCCCGCCAAAGCCCCCCTCACCCCAGCCCTCACCCCGGCAAGCTCGGCTTGGCGAGCTTGCATCTCAGCGTGGCCGCATCCGCAAGCGGATGCGGCTGGGAGAGGGAGCCCCGCCGCAACTGTTGGGAAGGCCTGCCCTCTCCCCGAGGGGAGAGGGACAGGGTGAGGGGGGACTCGAAACCTGGCTCAAGGCGCGCGCGCTGAGCGAGGGCTTCGACGCGATTGGGATTGCAGAGCCCGGCGCGATCCGCGAGGCAGGTGCTGAGCTTTATGGCTTCCTCGAAGCGGGGTTCCACGGCGGCATGGCTTGGCTCGTGGAGAAGGCGGAGCGCAGAGCCGATCCACGCACGCTGTGGCCTGAGGTTCGCTCGGCCGTGATGCTCGGCATGAGCTACGGCCCGAACGGGCGGCCATGTGGCCATGTTTTTTTTTTTTTTTTTTTTTCGGCGGGGCGGCGGCGGCGGGGCGGGGCGGGCGGGCGGCGGGGGGGCGGGCGGCGGCGGGCGGGCGGCGGGCGGGCGGGGCGGGGCGGGCGGGCGGGGCGGGCGGGCGGGGGCGGCGGGCGGGCGGGCGAGGGAGGGAGGGGCGGGGGGCGGGCGGGGCGGGGCGGGCGGGGCGGGGCGGGGCGGGGCGGGCGGGGGGGCGGGGGCGGGCGGGGCGGGGGGCGGGCGGCGGGGGGGGAGGGAGGGGGGGGGAGGGAGGGAGGGAGGGAGGGAGGGAGGGAGGGAGGGAGGGAGGGAGGGGGGGGGGGAGGGAGGGAGGGAGGGGGGAGGGAGGGAGGGAGGGAGGGAGGGGCGGGGAGGGAGGGAGGGGGGGAGGGAGGGAGGGAGGGAGGGAGGGAGGGAGGGAGGGAGGGAGGGAGGGAGGGAGGGAGGGAGGGAGGGAGGGAGGGAGGGAGGGAGGGAGGGAGGGAGGGAGGGAGGGAGGGAGGGAGGGAGGGAGGGAGGGAGGGAGGGAGGGAGGGGAGGGGGGGGGGGGGGGAGGGAGGGAGGGAGGGAGGGAGGGAGGGAGGGAGGGAGGGAGGGAGGGAGGGGAGGGAGGGAGGGAGGGAGGGAGGGAGGGAGGGAGGGAGGGAGGGAGGGAGGGAGGGAGGGAGGGAGGGAGGGAGGGAGGGAGGGAGGGAGGGAGGGAGGGAGGGAGGGAGGGAGGGAGGGAGGGAGGGAGGGGGGGGGGGGGGGGGGGGGGGGGGGGGGGGGGGGGGGGGGGGGGG
>CAWAVJ010000084.1:0-82980 GCA_963785355.1 uncultured Alphaproteobacteria bacterium | reverse complement strand
ATTTTTCTCCGCACATGGATGAAAGTGTTTTAATAAATATTTAAAGAAAGCTATTTGTCCAACATCGCCTTCATAAGCCTGTGCGGATGCACTTCTGAACACTAAACCATCTCTCTCATAGGTGCTAAAGCCAACGTAGCCCGCAACAATCATTAATAGAAAAAGTGTGATTGAATGCAGGTTGCCGTGCTTGCCGAATTGTATGGGATGCTCAATCAACCTGTAGGTAATCCATGCTAATACGATTGCAATTGAAACCAGAAGTATATTCCAAAGAGGCGTTTCTCTTTGAATAATTCTCGAAAATGATAACAAGGGCCAGTGCCACAAATATAAAGGAAAGCTGATTAAGCCGAACCAAACTAACACACGATTAGACAGAACTGCACGATTTATCCACGCCTTTGCACCAGCCGAAATTATCAGCACAGTACCAAGCGTTGGCAACAATGCCCAAGCTCCTGGAAAATATGTATCCTTCGAAATCAGGCACATGCCTAAGGCGATCAGCAAAATGCCAAATATAGACTGTGCATCGCTGAATGCATTGCCACTTGACCCAGGCATATGGCCATAGAAAAGCCTGCCCATGCTAACATCAAATCGATGTTTTTGACATACAAATGCACTTTTCTTATAGAGTGTCAGCCAAGCAAGTAGACTTCCACATAGCAATTCCCAAAAGCGGGTTTGTGGAGAATAAAAAGTTGCCACGGTGTCAATGCCTACACCTCTTATATTAAGCGCGAAAGATATTATTGCAATAGAGGCTATAATATACGCTAAGTTTAGTCGTTTACTCCATGCAGCCCATAGCAAAAATGGCCACGCGATATAAAACTGTTCCTCAATACCCAAACTCCACAAATGCAATAGAGGTTTTGTCTCTGCTGCGTTATCGAAATACCCCCTCTCATTCCAAAACACGAAGTTGGAAATAAATCCTGCGCCACCTGCAATATGTTTGCCTAACTGTTTGAATTCGTCTGAAAGCAATGCAAACCAGCCGAACGCAAAGCAGGAAACTAGTACAATTAGCAGTGCTGGAAATATACGCCGGATACGCCTTGAGTAAAATTCGGCGAAGCTAAATGTTCCCCTTTCAAGATTCTCAAAAATGATTGTTGAGATAAGAAAACCAGAGATAACAAAAAAGATATCGACGCCAATAAATCCGCCCCTAACCACATTCGGGAAAGCATGAAAACCAACAACCGATAAAACGGCTACGGCACGTAAACCGTCTATGTCTGCTCTGTACTTAGGATGAGCTAGACGCTGACTAACCTTTTTCACGACATACGTCCCATGCCGGCCGTTATCCCTCGATCTTCGAGAAATCGGCGATTTCGAGCGTGAGCGCGCGGATTTGCGCGAGCAGTGTCAGCCGGTTCTCGCGGATTTCCGGTTTGTCCGCGTTCACCGTGACCTTGTCGAAGAAGGCATCGACAGGCGCGCGAAGCTTGGCCAGTGTCGCCATGGCTGCCTCGAAGTCCTCGGAACCTAGCGCCGCCCGCACCTCCTTGCCGGCGGTCTTGATCGCGGTGCTGAGTGCTTTTTCTTCTTTCTCCTTGAGCAGCTTGGCGGCGGGCGTGCCGTCGAAGCTTGCCTCGTCTTTCTTCTCCTCGATTTTGAGGATGTTGAGCGCGCGCCGGACAAGCGCCAGGAGGCTCGCTCCGTCCTGCGTGTCCAGGAAGCGGCCCAGCGCCTCGACGCGCCGCACGATCATGAGCAGGTCGTCCTGGCCCGGCAGCGCGAACACAGCGTCGATGAGGTCGTGCCGCGCGCCCTGATCGCGGAGGTAAACCTTCAAGCGGTCGCCGAAAAACTCAAGCAGCTCGTGCGCCTTTTGCGGCCCAGTCACCGGCTGAAGCGAGTATCTCACGGAAATCGCCTTCGAGATTTCCACATGGTGCTCGCGGCTCAGATCGAGGCCGAGCTCCGCCCAGGCGATATCGCGCACGCGGTCCAGCGCTTCCTCCGCCCGCAGCTCCAGCTCCAGTTCGAGCGAGAGGCGGACGAGGATCGCGCGCAGGCGCAGGCGCAGCTTCCGTTCGAGGATGATGCGGATCGCACCGAGTGCTGCGCGGCGCAACGCGAACGGGTCTTTCGAGCCGGTGGGCTTTTCATCGATGGCCCAGAAGCCCACCAGCATATCGAGCTTATCGGCCAGCGCCACCGCGATCGAGACCGGGTGCGAGGGCACCGCGTCCGACGGCCCCTGCGGTTTGTAATGATCCGCGATCGCGTCCGCGATGGCGGGCTTCTCGCCCTGCGCGAGCGCGATATAGCGGCCGATGATGCCTTGCAGCTCGGGGAATTCACCCACCGTTTCCGACATCAGATCGGCCTTGGCGAGATGGGCCGCTCGCGCTGCCTCGCTGGGGGCCGCGCCCACGAGTTCCGCAAGCTCCCGCGCCAGCAATTCTATGCGCAAGGCCCGCTCAAGTTGCGTCCCGAGCTTCTCATGGAATGTAACTTGGCCTAGGAGCTCCGTGAGGCCGTCCAAAGGACGCTCGCGGTCGTTCTCCCAAAAGAACTTCGCGTCCGAGAGCCGCGCACGGATCACGCGCTCATTGCCGGCCGCGATGGCCTTGCCGCCGTCGGCCGCCTCCAAATTGGAGACGAGGATGAACCCGCTGGCCAATTTCCCCGATTTCTTGTGGCGCAAGGAGAAGCACTTCTGATGCGCCTTCATGGAGGTCATCAGGATTTCCTCGGGTACGTCGAGGAAGCTTTCATCAAACTTGCCAAAAAGGACCACGGGCCACTCGACGAGCCCCGCATTCTCGGTGAGCAGCCCGTGATCTTCGACAAGAGCGAGCCCAGCTTTAGCGGCGGCTTCTAGCGCGCCATCCAAAATCGCCTTCGCCCGTTGTTCTCCTGCGGACACAACCTTAGCGTGCAGAAGTGCCCCTGGATAGTCCGAGCTTTTCGAAATCTCAATAGTTTTTGGCTGCGTGACTTTTTCGCCACTTAAGAACCGGTGTCCATAGGTGACGCTGCCGGACTTGATGCCGTCTACCTCGAATTCGACCGGCTTATCGCCGAACAGGCAGAGGATCGAATGCAGCGGCCTCACCCAGCGGATGCGCCCCGAGCCCCAGCGCATGGACTTGGGCCAGGGGAATTTGCGCACGATGGCAGGCACCGCTTCGGCGACGATGGCGGGCGCCGGGCGGCCGGGCTTTTCGGTGCGCACCAGATAATAGCCGCCGCCCTTCGGGTCCTCCACGATTTGGCATTCCTCAAGGCTCTTGAGCCCCGCAGCGCGCAAGAAACCCTCGACCGCTTTTTCAGGCGCGCCTACGCGCGGGCCTTTGCGCTCCTCGACCGCGGGGGCCGACTTTTCGGGCACGCCTTCCGCGATGTAAGCGATGCGCCGCGGCCCCGAAAGCGAGCGGGTGGCCGTTACGGCGAGCCCCGCCTGCTCCAAAGCCCCGGTCATCAGGCGGGCAAGGTCTTCGGCGGCGCGCGCTTGCATGCGGGCAGGGATTTCTTCGGAGAAAAATTCGAGGAGCAGATCTGGCATGGCGGTTTGGCTTGGCTCAAAGTGGATGCCGCAGCTTCCGCAATTTCGCGCGCGATACAAGCGAAATTCCCAGAAATTCGCGTAGGCGCTGGCGATTCCACCTATGCGGGCAATTCACCGCTGAATGATAGATGATACCAAATCCGCGCGATTGCTTCGCAATGTCCCCCTCATCGCCCGCCTTCGCGGGTGCGGGCTCCGTCCTTCTCCAAGCAAGCTCGCCAGCGTTATGTTAGGTGGCGATAGGCCCTCAGCCTCGCGCCCATTCGCCGGCGCTGACGCAAGCCTCCAATTCCCATAGAGCCAGACGCACCCTTGGTGCCCCTCCCACCGCGATTTCGTGCCTGGGCGCTTCTCGGACGCCGCCGGTAGTGCATGACGCGGCCTCGGCGTTACGGCGTCCGAGAAACCTGCACCAACTGAGACCTCGGCGGGCAAGTCTTGGGTTTTGACCACAAGCGTAGCCCGGCTGGGCGCGCTCAAAGCTCCTTTTTGAGCTTGTAGAGTATTTCGAGGGCTTCGCGGGGGCTGAGGTTGTCGGTGTCGAGCGCGGCGAGTTGCTCCAGCACAGGGTGCGGCGCGGCTCCCTCCGCCTCGCTCTTCGCCGGGGCGCAAAACAGCGGCATGTCGGTTGGCAGCGTGAGCGGGCCGTGCGGGCCGGCGCCCTTTTCGAGCTGGGTCAGAACCTGCTTCGCGCGCGCAAGTACGGGCTTGGGCACGCCTGCAAGCCGCGCGGCCTGGACGCCGTAGGAGCGGTTCGCGGGACCAGCCTCGACCGCGTGCAGGAACACGATGCTGTCCTTCCACTCCGTCACCGCCATGCGCACATTCGCGGCGCGCGGCAGATCGTCCGCGAGCCGCGTCAGCTCGTGGTAATGCGTGGCGACGAGGCCGCGGCAGAAGATGACATCGTGCAGGTGCTCCAGCACCGCCCAGGCGATGGAAAGCCCATCGAACGTTGCCGTGCCGCGCCCGATCTCGTCGAGGATGACGAAGCTGCGCCGCGTCGCCTGGTTGAGGATCGCGGCCGTTTCGGTCATCTCGACCATGAAGGTGGAGCGGCCGCGCGCGAGGTCGTCGGCGGCGCCGATGCGGGCGAAAAGCCGGTCGGCCACGCCGATATGCGCCGACGCAGCGGGGACGAAGGAACCGGCTTGCGCGAGTACGGCGATGAGCGCGTTTTGGCGCAGGTAGGTGGATTTGCCGGCCATGTTCGGCCCGGTCACGGTCAGGAAGCCGGGGGCGCGCTCGCCCGAGCCATCGAGCTTGCACTCGTTGCCGATGAAGGCGCCGCCTTCGCGCGCGAGCGCCTGCTCCACGGCTGGGTGGCGGCCGCCTTCGACGAGGAAGCAGCGGCTGCCGTCAACGTGCGGCCGGACATAATTTTGTGCTTGCGCGAGTTCCGCCAGTGCGGCGGTGCAGTCGAGTGCTGCGAGAGCGGCGGCGGCGTTCGCAATTGCTTCCTCGGCTGCGAGCACCGCGCCCGCCAACTCGTCGAACAGCGCCAACTCGCGCGCCAGCGCCTCGCTTGTGGCGTTCAGGATGCGGCTTTCGAGCGCGGATAGCTCGTCCGTGGTGAAGCGCACGGCGTTGGCGAGCGTCTGCTTATGCCGGAACACCGCCGCATGCGGCTCGGCCTGCAACGCGGCAGCGGTGCCGGGGCTTACCTCGACGAAATAGCCGAACACCTGATTGTATTGGATCTTGAGCGTTTTGATGCCGGTCTGCGCCGCGTAAGCCGCCTGCAGCTTGGCCAGCACCACCTTAGTGCCGGCCGCGAGCTGCCGCAGCTCGTCGAGTGCGGCGTCGTAACCGCAAGCGATGAACCCGCCGTCGCGGGTGAAATAGGGAAGGTTGCCGGCCAGCGCCACCCGCAGCCGTTCCGCCAGCGTGGCGCGATCCGGGGAAGCGGCTTGAGCATCCTTTTGTACAGAGGCAGAAGCCCCCCTCACCCCAGCCCTCTCCCCAAGGGGAGAGGGAGCAGGCTGCGGCCTCTCATTGAGGTGGGAGGGTGGTTCGGGCGTCCTCTCTCCCCTTGGGGAGAGAGACAGAGTGAGGGGGTCTTCTGCAAACGTAGGAATACTCAATGAGGCGAGGGCTTGCGCGATCTCCTGCAGCTCCGCGGGCAAGGCGGCGGCGGTCGCGAGCATTTCGCTTATGTGTTCCGCCGCGAGGAGGCCGTCGCGAAGGCCGCCCAGATCGCGCGGGCCGCCGCGCTTCAGTTTCAGCCGGGACAGTGCGCGGCTCATATCGGGCGTGCTCTTGAGCACTTTGCGCACGCGCTCGCGGGTTGCCCAATCGTCGATGAAGGCCGCGACCGCGTCGAGCCGCCGGTTGATCAGTTCCACATCCGCCGATGGCGAAACCAGCCGGCTCATCAGCTCGCGCGCGCCGGCCGCCGTCACTGTGCGGTCGATGGCAGAAAACACCGTGGGCGCGCCCTCGTTCTTGGGCCGCACCAGCTCCAGGCTCGCGCGCGTCGCCGCGTCGATAAGCATGAGCGCGCCCGGCGCCTCGCGCTTGGGCGCACGCATGGCCGGACGCTCGCCCATTTGCGTGAGGTTCACATAGTGGAGGAGCGCGCCGATGGCCGCGAGATCGCCTTCGGTGAAAAAGCCGAGGCCATCGAGCGCGGCCACCTCGAACGCCTCTTTCAGCGCGCGCTCGCCGCTCGCCTTGGTGAAGCGCGCCCGCGACAGCGGGGACAACGATGCGCCCGCGGCTTCGCTGGCCCGCTTGATCGCCGCATCGCCAAGCTCATCCTCCGGCAGCAGGACTTCGGCCGGCCGCAGGCGCAAGAGTTCGCCTTCGAGGTCGGCGGCGGCGGTTTCGCTCAGCAGAAATTCGCCCGTCGAGATGTCGAGCGATGCCAGATGGTAGCGCGGCACGGCTTTGCCCGCCTTCGCCACCGCGGTCAGAAAATTGTTCGCGCCGGAGACCAGCAGCGCATCCTCGGTGAGCGTGCCGGGCGTGACCAGCCGCACCACGTCGCGCCGCACCACCGCCTTCGGCCCGCGCTTCTTGGCAAGCTCCGGATCTTCGAGCTGCTCGGCGACGGCCACGCGGAAGCCCTTGCGGATCAGCTTCTGCAAATATTCGTCCGCGCGCGACACCGGCACGCCGCACATCGCGATGTCCTCGCCCGCATGCTTCCCGCGCTTGGTAAGCTGAATGCCGAGCGCACTCGACGCCTGCACCGCGTCGTCGAAGAACAGCTCGAAGAAATCGCCCATGCGGTAGAAGAGCAGGAAATCCGGGTGCTTGGCCTTCACCTCGAGATACTGCGCCATCATCGGCGTGGCGTTCGCCGCCCCCGCCGGCTCGGCCGCGCGATCCTTCCGCTTTAGTGACGGCGATGACAAAATTTGGCTCCCTCGCCCGCGATTCTGTTCGGTGGGCGAAGCTTAATGGCAGGCGCGGGGCGGGGGGAAGGCTTGGGCGAAACTTATCCCCGGTCAGTGTTATACCGGCCGCCCGTTCCAAAGCCCTGGAGCAATCCGCGCCGGAATGCTTAAGGAGGGATTGAAATTGGGTTCGTTTGGCAAAATGCCTATTTCTATACAAGTAAGCAATTATGCGGGGCTGGAAAACGGTCAGCACCAGGTCTAGTATAGTCTAGTCCGCCAATGGGAGGCGCCTCATGAACATCGAACCGCGCAAAATCTGGACCGTCGCCGAGGCCAAGGCGCGCCTCTCCGAGATCTTGCGGCTTGCGAGTACGGAAGGCCCGCAGCGCATCGGCACCAAGGCGCGCTATGTTATCGTGCCGGAGGAGGAATGGCTGAAGCGCGAGGAGCCGCAAATTCCGCTTGGCCGCTACCTTGTCGAGAACCTGCCGCGTGGTTACGACGATCTCGAATTGCCGGATCGCGCCGAGCCCGAGCGCCCGCCGCTATTTTCGGATTGGGACGCGAGCGATAGCGAAGACCGCAAATGAGCGTTCTGCTCGACACGAACGTCATCTCGGAATTGGTGCGGGGCGTGCCCGATGCTGGGGTGGTAATTTTTGTGTCGCAACTGCGGTCGGCCTTCGTGCCCGTCATTGCGGTGCATGAGATCGAGTATGGTATCGAGTTACTGCCCCAGGGGCAGAGACGCGCCATCCTTGAGGCGGGCATAGCGAACGTGCTCAAACGGTACAACCACGCCCTATTGCCCGTCGAGCGTGCCGAGGCGCAGTTGGCGGCGCGCCTGCGGGCGGAAGCTCGCAAGCGCGGGCGCACGCTGCATTTGCCCGATGCGCTGATCGCCGCCACCGCGAAGGAGAATGGCCTCACGCTCGCCACGCGCAACGTCTCCGATTTCGATTATCTGGGCGTCGCCGTTATCGACCCGTGGGCGCCAGCGGTCAAAGCCTAATGCTTGGTGCCTGCTGCGAGGGCTTAAGTGCGCTGCTATCGTCCGAACAGGGAAAATTGCTTCGAACGGTCTCTAGTTCAGCCTCCGAAGGTGCGGAAGTTTTAAAGTATTCGGTCTTGTTATCGCGGTCGCGGTTCTTGTACTCGAATGAAACTAAGCGGCTAAAACGGTGCCTCTGATCCTCGACATAAAAAGACGTACAAAGATAAAAGTATCCCCCATTGTTCCTTGCGGTTTCTAGGTCATTTAGGGAGATCGGCAGTTTCTCATGTGTGTTAATACTATTATAGTATAAAACCTTATTGATTGTTACCACTGAAATATTATTGAATTTTTTATCCAAAATGTAAAAGATGGATGTTTGTTTCGTGGGTTCTTTCTGGATTTGATAATTTAAGAACTTGTGATGGCGGATCGTATGCAGTACGCCGTAAAAATCCATTTCAAAACCATCAGACCCGGCAGGCCGGGCGTATTCTGTAAAAGTTGCCTCGGCATTTACCTCATCATAATAGAATGGTGCCGTGTCAATCGTTAGCCCGGGCGTGGCGACAAAAGCAGCGCCCAAAAACACAAGGGCACCCGTGAGTCCAATCGCGGCAATCTTCAGTCCGGATTTTTTCGGTTGCAGGTTCGCCAGCCGCTCGGCGAACGCCTTTAGCGCATAAAGCGAAGCCGGTTGCTTCGGATTGGCACCGCGATCCTGAAGCGCTGCGATGATCCTGTCAGGCTGATCCAAGACCTCCACATGCGCATTGCGAAAACCCAAGGGGATCGCATCGGGCTTGAACCCTGGCAGTCTCAGTGAAACAAGCTTATTGGCGCGCCGCCCTGCGTCCGCTTCGTCGATCACAAAATCGGATTTCGCCGCGCTCGCGGACCAGATTACGATAACAACCTGGGCTTCTTCGATCTGCTTGTAGATCGTTTCGCGAAAGGCCGAGTCGGCGACCAGCTCGGTGTCCCACCAGACCGTGTAGCCGATATCTTGGAGAAGAGCCGCAAGCTCCTGCGCGTAAGCCCGATCACGCTTGGAATAGCTGATGAATATGTCAGACACCGCGCCCCCACACTTGTCCGATTACAAATACGCTTATGCTCAATGCCTGCGCCGCCCGCATGCGGTCGAACGGGTCTTTGTGCGAGCCCGCCAGCCGACCAGCCAAACGGCCGTGCTCGACGGTGATGGCGAGCAGCTCGAAATGATAGCGGCGGAGATAACCGCTGAAATCCTCACACAACGCTTGCGCGGTTGGCAGCTTGCCGATGCGGACTTTCGTGCAGATTTCCCAAGCCGAAGCCGCACTGACGAAGATTGTATTGGCTGGATCGTCGATCAGGCTCTCGATGTATTTTGGCAGCGCCGGATCGTCCGCGAACCACCACAACAAGGCGTGGGTATCGAGAAGCGCCTTCACGGAGCGCCGTCGCCGCAGCCGCATTCCTCATCGCTCAGCGGCTCGAAAAACTCCGGCCCCACAACGAGCTTTCCCTTGAGCACGCCCCGCCTGCGATAGCTCGTGCGCGGGGCTCCGATTTCGCCGGACACGAGCGGAAACGGCGCAAGCTTCACGCCAGCGGCTCCTGGTGTAGCGATGACGATTTCCTCGCCCGCGAGCGCTCTCTCGACCAGCGCCGGCAAATCGTTTCGTGCTTTTTCAAGGGGGATCGTGGTCATAAATCAATTATGCCAGAACCCGGTCTCGCTGAACAGCGTGATATGTGAACGCCCCACTGGAGCTCATAGCGGATTAGTGGGAGGATGCAGCCATGGGAACCGGATCGCGCAAAACCTGGACCGTCGCCGAGGCCAAGGCACGGCTTTCCGAAATCCTCCGGCTCGCGAGCGAGGAAGGCCCGCAGCGCATCGGCAGCAACCCGCGCTATGTTATCGTGACGGAGGAGGAGTGGTTGGAGCGCGCGGAGCCGCGTATCCCGCTGGGCCGCTGGCTGGTGGAGAATATGCCTCGGATCGGCGATCTCGAATTGCCGGATCGCGCGGAGCTGGAGCGCCCGCCACCATTTTCGGACTGGGAATTCCACGAAGGCCCGGACGGCAAATAACGCCATATCCGGTTGAAGAGTTCCGCGGCGCGACGCCGGCCGCTCAAACGTATGCGGTATCGGCGATCAGCGTCCGTGTGCGCTGCATGCGAATTGAGAGCCGAGCCAAGGAAGATCGAAGCAGCTGTTGTCCCAACCGTAATTGTCCCGGTATCGCCACCCTGCCGTTGCGCTTCGCCGCCAATACAGGGGCTGCACGGGCCGGTGATACGTCCTGTGAATGTAGTGCTCGCGATGGACGGTTCTTGCGCCGGCCGCAGGGGCAGCGAGCATTGCCGCGCAAGCGATTAGAATGACGGGCACGTGAATACGCATGTGCATCTCCGGGGGGTTTCCCTCCCCGGCAGCGTCAGACATGAATACCGGGGAACAGGGTTGAGAAGGCGATCTGGTCCGGCGTGAGCTGAGGCGCAGGCTCGCCGTCCATTTTTGGCGTCTCAGGGAAAACCTGAAACAGCAGATTGTTCACGATCAGCCCCAGCTTGGGAGCGGCGGTCTGCCCGGCCTGCCCGAAAAGCCCCAGCCCCGTGGCCACGCGCGCCGGCCTATTATCTCTGGCTTTTCCTCCATTTGACCTTCGAAATTATTTTGAAATACCGCTTCCTTTACCGCGGCCTCAACGGGCTATTGCCGCGGCACTGCATAATCGAGACGCAATTCCAGGCTATTCTCGCCCGTCAGGTGCAGACGGCTGCGGCACTGCTGGAAGGTCTGGCGGCAACGGGCGAGCTGCGCGCAAGCCGGGCGGAGTACCATGCGCTCGCCGAGAGCATGATTATGATTGCAACCTACTGGCTGTCCTACCAATTCGTTCTTCATTCGCGCCGGCGGCCCGATGGCGCTACGCTTACCCGTGCGCTCTCGCTGGCGAACCCCTATCTGGCGCCCGATGCACGCGCGCTGTTCGAGCACCTTTCGCAACAATACCTGGGTTCTGGAGGAGGAGAGCATGCCAGCCAAGCAGCCGAAATGGAAAAGCTTTCCGGGTAGCGACGAGGACTTCGACTATCCAGGGCCCGCGCTCGAAAAGCACTGGCCGCGCCTCCACCAGGGCGATTGCGAGCCCTTTCCCGATGCAGCTTACGTCAAGAAGCTATTCGAGACCTATCCCGAACTGAAAACTAAGGTGCCGGGGACGGAAGCGGCGGAAGTTTTGCAAGAAGCGTGGCGGGCTTATCATCGCGGCGATTTTCAGAAGGCGGTGGAGTTGGGCCTGGGCCTCGGCCGGCTTGGCTCCAACGTAGCGAATAAGGCCGCCAACACTTACGCCACGTATCTGGAAGAAGACAAGGAACGCAAGCTCGCGCTCTTCCTGGACTCGGTTCATCGCAGCGAGACGCTTCAGCGATCCGCGCCAGGCTTGGCCAACGCTTGGTACTTCCATGCTCTGGCGCTCGGAGGCTACAGCCAGGGTATTCCGGTTTCCAAGGCGCTTGCCGAAGGGCATGGCGGGAAGATCAAGGACAGTCTTGAGAAGGCGTTGCAGATCGAGCCCAAGCATACGGACGCGCACATCGCGCTCGGCGCCTTTCATGCCAACGTTGTCAACAAGATCGGGGCGCTTGCGGCCCGGCTCACCTTCGGGGCAAGCAAGGAAACTGCCATTGAGCATTTCGAGGCCGCGCTGAAGCTGCATCCGGACTCGGCCAATGCACGGATCGAGTATGCGAATGGACTGGCAATGCTGTTCGGCAAAGCGAGGCTCGCGGAGGCCACCAAGCTTTACGAGGAGGCAGCGGAGTGCGAGCCCGCGGATGCCATGGAATGGCTCGACGTGGAGCTAGCAAAATCGGAAATCGCAGCCTAGTGCCCGCTATCGCTGAAGGATGAGTCATAGCCATAGGACATTACCCCTCACCCCAGCCCTCTCGGCAAGCTCGCCTTGGCGAGCTTGCAACTTAGAGCACCCCCATCCGCATTCGCAAGCGAATGCGGATGGGGGGAGAGGGAGTCCGCTCGCAACCGTTGAAAAGGCGTCCCTTCTCCCACAGGGAGAAGGACAGGATGAGGGGTAATGCGCGTAGTGCGGATCACTGACACCGGGTACTAGGTCAGGCTTATTTCAAAGGCACGTAACCGCCGCCGCCGAGATGATAGTTCAGGCCAACAGTCACCGCATTAGCAGTCAGGTCGTTGCTATAGCGGAAGTTTCCGTTGCAGGGCGTGGTAAGAACAGCGTTCTGCGTGCCAAAGTCGAAGTATTGATATTCAACCTTGACGCTTACCGACGGATTTAACGCGTGCTCAAGGCCGGCGCCAATGGTCCAGCCGGTGTAATCGCCAGTAGTGGCGCGGCTGCCCCCAAACCCGCCAGCGTAGTTGTCGACGTAGGCGTCGCCGGTGAAGTATGCAAACCCGCCCTTCGTGTAGACGAGAGTATTGCCAAAAGCCAGGCCCAGACGGCCTGTAACGTCGCCGCTTAGGCCGGCATTGAGTCCGCTGTAAGTTCCGCCCGGGAAGTTCGGATCGAACTTCCTGCCACCTAGTCCCAAGCCGCCTAAGTCAGCCTCCAAGCCATAGACGATATTGCCGCTCTGCCAGTTGTAGCCGGCCTGGCCACCGCCAATGACGGCTGTGTTACTTAGCCCGTAGGAAGCTCCGCCATGGGGTCTGCTAACAACGTCGGATGTAACTGGGTAATGATTTCCATTAAGGCCGTCCAGGTCCTTGATATCATCGTTGGCCCAGGCGGCGCCGGCATGCAGACCGAGGTAGAAGCCTGCCCACGTATTGGCGGGAGCATAGGTGTAGGCGTCTTTCGCTCCGCCGCTATACAGATCGGCGGCATGAGCGGCGCCGCCCATGCCAACAACTGCCGCGAGCGTCGCGGCCAAGATCGTCTTTTGCATTGTGTGTATTCCCCTGAGTTGCCCGGAAGAACGCGACGCAACGCTTACGTGTAGTGGAGATAGTATCGAGAGGCCGTTCTTGGCCGCTACTGTGCTGGGGAATACGTGATTCGAGCGGTTATACTGCCGATAAATTGCCCGCGAAGGTTGGCTTGGCGATCAATGGTTGCTAAAATACACGCAACTATAAGCCGCTGCACGTCTTATAAGCAACATATGCGAGTATTTAACCAACGCATAGTAGTTGCAAACGGTTGCGCAATCTAAAGTATTGTCGCGCGAGGAAAAATAAGCTTATGACTATTTGACGATCCGGCAGCCGCGGCATGGCGTTCGGTATCGCCGCCGCTTGCAATATCGATGTCGCACATCGGGCGGTTTGGGTTAAGGTTGGGCCATGACGCAAAATCCGCCGCCCGGCAATCTTCGCTTTCCCTTTCCGCAGCCGCCCGCAGCGGCTGAGTTTTACGAAGTCGCGCCGGGTGTGCTGTGGCTGCGCATGCCGCTGCCTTTCCGGCTGAATCACATCAACATTTTCCTCATCGACGATGGCGATGGCTGGGCCGTTCTCGACACCGGAATTGCCAACCAGGCGACGCGCGAGATTTGGGAAGCGCTGGTGGCCGGTCCTCTCGCAGGGCGCAAGCTCACACGGCTGATCGTGACGCATTTCCATCCCGACCATATCGGCCTGGCCGGCTGGCTTGGCGAACGGTTCGGGCTGCCGCTTCTGACCACGCAGACGACTTTCCTGCAATGTCTCAGCATTTCGCTCAGCCCAGGCGCCCTCGACGCCCAAGTCTATCGCGACTTTTATATCCGGCGCGGCCTGAAGTCTGAGATTACCGACGTCGTGCTCACGCAAGGCCATACTTATTTGAAAATGGTGGTGCCGCTGCCGCCAGTCTTCGAGCGGATCGCCGATGGCGACCGCCTGAAAATCGGCGGACGCGATTTCGAGGTCGTGACCGGCGAAGGACACGCGCCCGAGCAAGCGATGCTTTATTGCGCGGAGGATAAGCTGCTCTTCGCCGCGGACCAGGCGATTGAGAAAATCTCGCCGAATGTGAGCGTGTGGGCGATCGATCCGCACGGCGATCCGCTGGGGCTCTATTTGCGCTCGCTGGGCGACTTGAAATCGCGCGTGGCCGAAGATGTGCTGGTGCTGGCTGCGCATCACCGGCCGTTCTTCGGGCTGCACGAACGCGTGGACGAACTTACGGCGCACCATGCCCATCGCTGCGACGCCATTTATCGAGCCGCACGCGAGCCGAAATCCGCTGCCGAACTGCTGCCCGCGATTTTCCCCTACCCGCTCGACCCGCATGAGATGAGCTTCGCGTTCAGCGAGGTCCTGGCGCATGTGAACTATATGCTGCGTCGGGGAACGCTTGCCTGGGGCGGGCCGAAAGACGGCATCGAGCTGGTGATCGGCGTCCCGCCCGCGGTGTGAGTTGGCAAACCTGCGGTTTCGCCGCTCCCCGTCATTGGGAGGCGGCTCCTGGATTGCTTCGGGGCTGCGCCCCTCGCAATGACGGGGAGCGGTCAAAACTTCCGGCATTGGGTATAAACAGAGCGCGGGCGCATGCTCAATTCACCTCGCGGATTGCAACCTTGACGATCTCCGCCGGCGCTCCGCTTATCTCAATCGTGACCGGACCCGCGCCAAGCTCAAAGCGGACGCTCTTGCGAACGGCTTTGCAGTCCCGGCTTCCGGTAAAAGACTGCGATTGCACGGGCGCCCCGTTTTAAATCACGTCGATCCAGCCGTGATCCGAGAGCGATACCTGATACAGTCCGCTTTCCGGCAGGCTGGCGATCTCGAACCATCCTGAATAGCTGTCCGGCGCAATCGGCTTCTTCGTGCCGGACTTTACGGGCAGCGTTACCTGCGCCGATGGCTGCAGTTTCAAAGCGATTGCCTTGGCCTCCAGGCCTGGCACTTTCGCGCCGGACACGGCAGGTTCGCTGCCGGGAGACGTCATCCAGGCGATTTCCGTGTCCACGGGCCAGCTAAAGCCGCTGCAGGCTTCCTGCGCGGCGGCCGGGATAGCTGCGGCGCCTAACAGTAAAAGGGCGCAAACAAATGCCGTTTTTGCTTTTTGAGCAGCCTTCCGCTCCATGACGCCTCCTATTAGGCTTGCAAGCAGTGATCGCCTGAACTTAGAACAAACTGTTAACCTTGTTCTCGCGGATTTCTTGCCGGACAGCGCACAATCCAACCAGTTTTCTTCATGGCGCCATTATAGCCGGCAGTGTCTTTTTGTATTGTTAAGCCACACCTAATGCGTTGATAACGCAGAGGTAAATGCAATGGCACCGCGCAGCCTGCCTGCGCGAAATGCACCGTCTTATGGTTAAGATTAAAGTTGCCCGTATATTTAATAGTATTTTGGAGTCGCAGAAACCGACCTAAAGAGCGAAAAGATTCGCAGAAAGACGGCGGCGGAAAATATGCCGGGCCGGCGTTTACCATCCTCGCATTAACTATAGTAGGGTCCTACGCGAAAAGAACGATTCATTTAGGTGAGAATACGGATGCATGCGCTGGAACGCCCAAGTTCCTCGGCGCGAACGAGCGTAGCGCGGATCGACTTCGGCGTCACCTCGACGAGCTCGCCGTCCTGGATACGGGCGAGCGCCTTCTCCAGCGGCATCTTAACCGGCGGGGTGAACCGCACCGCCCCCTCTTGGCAGTAAAATAGCGTGGCATGCGCTTCGAGTTCATGGCAGAACATTCGCGCAGTGTAACGGCTTTGAGGAGAAACAGCGTGACTACATATGTATTGATTTATATACTGGCGTATTACTCCGCCACGGGCACCGCGGAATTTGGCAGCAAACAGGCATGCGAGGCTGCCGGCCACGCCATTCAACAATTGGGCGCTGGTCGCGACAACCAACCAGTTTTTGTATGTGTCCCGAAATCTTAGCACAAAGCCGCAGTTCGCCTACGATAAACATCGCAGAGCGGCCATGGCGCTTTTTGTTATCTTCGATAGGGGACAAATACTGAGCGCATCGCCCCTCATCCTGTCCTTCTCCCCATGGGAGAGGGAACGATGCGGCACTGTACAGCTTCCATATAAATCACGGAGCGCGCAACAACGCCCCCTCTCCCATGGGGAGAGGGCGGGGGTGAGGGGCGTTGCGCCAAGTATTAGCCGCCGGCTTACCCCGCGAGCGCGGCGGCGGCCTGCTTCTCCATGCGCTTGCGCTCGTTGGGGTCGAGATAGCGCTTGCGCAGGCGGATCGACTTTGGCGTCACCTCGACGAGCTCGTCGTCCTGGATATAGGCGAGCGCCTTTTCCAGCGGCATCCTTATCGGCGGCGTCAAGCGCACCGCCTCATCCTTGCTGGTTGTGCGGATATTGGTGAGCTGCTTGCCCTTCAGCACGTTCACTTCGGGGCCGTTGCCGCGCATGTGCCCGCCAGAGATCATGCCGGGATAGACCTTGGTCTGTGGGCCGATCATCATCGGTCCGCTCCTAAGCGGTGGTTGGCTTCTTAGCTCTTCACTTTACCTAAACTGAAAGGCAGTTTATCGTAGCATGTATGCAAGAAGTAGTTAAGTGGATATAATAGCGGAAGCCGCTCGTCCAAAGGGCAAATAGGCAGCTGTGACATTCTCGCGCTATGAATTCGATTGGGACCCGGCCAAAGCCGCACGCAATCTTACCAAGCACCGTATTTCCTTTGACCAAGCGATGACGGTCTTTCTCGATCCCTTGTCGCTTTCCCGTTTAGACGACGAGCATGGTTCGGACGAGGAGCGGTGGGTTACAATCGGCCTCAGCCGCGATACGGGTTTGATTGTGGTGGTCCACACATATGTAGAAATCGGGGAGGACCGGGCTTATATTCGCATTATATCGGCGCGCAGACCTACGAAAAATGAGCAACGGCAGTACGAAGAAGCGCCCGGGCAAGGCTAACCGCATCATGCAAAACGAATACGATTTTTCCCGTGCACAGCGTGGCAAGTTTTATCGCAAGGGTGCGGAGCTTGTTCCGCCCGTGCATCTTGAGCCGGAGATCTTGAAATATCTGCAGGCGCGCGCCGATGCGCGCGGCACATCGCTGAGCCAGCTTGTGAACCAGCTCCTCAAAAAGGATATCGAACTCATCGAGACAGCCCGGTAGCCGTGCAGAAAGCCGCCTAGCAGCCTGCCGGACTTAAGAACATCGCCAGAATATCTAGCAATTATTCAAAATGATCGCACCGCACCGTGTGCAAAATGCAAGCTATGTAGCGGATTTTACTCGTATAATTGCGAGGAGCCCCATGAGCCCGACGGGCTCCTAGCCTACATTGACCTGCCCGCCTCTTCCGCAGGGAGAGAGGCGGGTGAGCGCGGCAGCGTTATGGCGGGTCCCTAACTAGCAAGCGCGGCGGAGGCCGCGCGCTCGACGCGCTTGCGCTCGTTGGGGTCGAGGTAGCGCTTGCGCAGGCGGATGGACTTTGGCGTCACCTCGACCAGCTCGTCGTCCTGGATGTAGGCCAGCGCCTTCTCCAGCGGCATCCTCACTGGCGGCGTCAAGCGCACCGCCTCGTCCTTACTCGTCGTGCGGATATTCGTGAGCTGCTTGCCCTTGATCACATTCACTTCGAGATCGTTCTCGCGCGTGTGCTCGCCGACGATCATGCCGGGATAAACCCTGGTCTGCGGGTCGATCATCATCGGCCCGCGGTCTTCGAGGTTCCAAAGCGCGTAGGCCACCGCTTCGCCGGTGGTGGTCGAGATCAGAGACGCCAGCGCGCCGGCCCTGGATCTCGCCCTTATAGGGCGCATAGCTGTGGAACAGCCGGTTCATGATCGCGGTGCCGCGCGTGTCGGTGAGCAACTCGCCCTGGTAGCCGATCAGCCCGCGCGTCGGCACATGGAAAATGAGCCGCTGGCGGCCGCCGCCGGACGGGCGCATCTCGATGAGGTCGCCCCGGCGCTCGGAAAGCTTGGAGACGACCGCGCCCGCGTGCTCCTCGTCCACGTCGATGATAGCCTCCTCGACGGGCTCAAGGCGCTGCCCGGTCTCCGGATCGGTCTGGAACACCACGCGCGGGCGCGAGACGGTCAGCTCGAAGCCCTCGCGGCGCATGGTTTCGATCAGAATGCCAAGCTGCAGCTCGCCGCGGCCCGACACCTCGAAACTGTCGCTATCCTGGGTCTCGACGATGCGCAGCGCCACGTTGCCTTCGGCCTCGCGGAGCAGCCGGTCGCGGATGACGCGGCTCTGCACCTTGTCGCCTTCCTGGCCGGCGAGCGGGCCGTCATTGATGCGGAAGGTCATGGTCAGCGTGGGTGGGTCGATGGGCTGTGCGTGCACCGGCTCTGTCACCTGTGGATCGCAGATCGTGTCCGCCACGGTAGCCTTGGTAAGCCCCGCGATAGCAACGATGTCGCCTGCCTCGCCCTGCTCCACGCCCAGGCGCTCCAGCCCGCGGAAGCCCAGCAGCTTCGAAACGCGGCCCTGCTCGACGAGCTTGCCGTCCCGGCTTAGCACCTTCACGTTCATGTTGGGCTTCACGATGCCGTTGGAGATGCGGCCCGTGAGGATGCGCCCGAGGAAGGGATCGGCCTCAAGCGTGGTCGCGAGCATGCGAAACGGCCCGCCTTCGGCCTTTGGCGACGGCACATGCTCAAGCACCAGATCGAACAGCGGCGCCATGTTCTCGTGCGAGCCCTTTGGGTCCGCGGACATCCAGCCTTGCTTCGCGGAGCCGTAGAGGATCGGAAAATCGAGCTGCTCCTCATTCGCGTCGAGATTGGCGAAAAGGTCGAAGACCTCGTTCACCACTTCGATGTGCCGCTCGTCTGGCCGGTCGATCTTGTTGATCGCCACGATGGGCTTGAGCCCGATTTTCAGCGCCTTCGAGACCACGAACTTGGTCTGCGGCATCGGCCCTTCGGACGCGTCGACCAGCACGATCGCGCCGTCCACCATGTTGAGGATGCGCTCCACCTCGCCGCCGAAATCGGCGTGGCCCGGCGTATCGACAATGTTGATGCGCGTGTTCTTCCAGTTGAGCGACGTCACCTTGGCGAGGATGGTGATACCGCGTTCGCGCTCCAGATCGTTTGAGTCCATGGCGCGCTCGGCCACGCGCTGGTTCTCGCGGAACGAGCCCGATTGTTTCAACAGCACGTCGATGAGGGTCGTCTTGCCGTGATCGACGTGGGCAATGATTGCTATGTTGCGCAAGTCCATGGCTAGCCGCGCTCTCTCAGAGTTTATGTTGCGATGCGAGATTTCCGCGTAGATGTGAGGCATCTGCCCGCCCGCGTCAATGGGGATGCTTGATTCGGTCCGGGTTATGCTGGCTTGCCGCGGCGCCAAAGCCGCCGCACGATCCAAAACGCAAGCACCACGGCCGGTATCCACGGCACGATCAAAATCGCAAAACTGACAAGCGCAGCCACCGAGTAAATGAAGGTGCGAGCGGCGCCGGATACCGCATCCGCGATAGGAGAAAAGTTGATGCCGCTGACCCTAGCGGAGACGCTATAGTATCCGATGTCTACCTGGACCGTTTGCGTGATTTTGCGCAGATAATCGCGTTGCGCGGTTCCAGATTCGATCTCGCCCTGCACCTCGGCGATCTGCCGCTCGATTGCGGCGATATCGGCGGGGCTCTTTTGCCCTGGATCGCGCAGCATGGCGGTGAGCCGGTCGCGCAGCAGCGTTTTCACTTCGAGCCGCTTTTCCGCATCGAGAAGCGGCAGGGTCTTGTCCTCGGCAGTTTCGCTGCGGTAGCTCACCTCGGAGGGAGGCGCGGAAACTATTTGCTCGAATTCCGGAAAGGCTTCGGGCGCGATGCGGACGGACGTAGTCGCCCTGGCATTTGCGGACCGGTCGCGACTGGTTTTGAGCACCTCGCAGCCGAGCCGGCGGCATTCCACGAGATGCTTTTGCTGCAGTACCGCGATGTCTTTCTCCGGCGCCGATAAGGAAAAGCCGTAGGCTATCTGCATGTGCCTGCCATTGCCGCTCTGCGGTGCCGCCGCGGCAGCAGCGTTAATAACCTGTCCGGCCTCTTGGCGGCCAGGCGTTGCCGAGCAACCTGCGATGACCAGCGCTGCCAGCGCGAGCGCGGCCGAAAACTTCAGCAGTCCCTGCGATTTCATATGCTTGGCCTTACCCAAAGGCTTTTCAGGCAAGCGGGCGCTTTGCCGGTGTCATTGAAGAAAAGCCGCGATAACGGGGTTATTTTAGGGCGCAGCAAGCGCAGCCGCGTGGTGTCCGGCGCAACAGTCGCGAAGGGGAGCCCGCGTTATACGATATCCGGCTGATCGCCTCCGCAGCGTAATTGCGAGCGTAGCGAAGCAATCCAGGGGGCAAGTCACGGATAATGCTTCTGGATCGCCACGGCGGCAAGGGCCGCCTCGCGATGACGATAGCGGAAGTATTCTAGCGGACCCCGTGTTACTCGAAAACAATCCGCACTTGCGTCGGGGATATCTTCGTTACGGTAAGCTCCTCCTTGAAATATTTCCCAACCCCGCGTGCCAATCCAACGTAGAGATCGATCAGATCGCGCTTGGATTTGTATTCGACAAGCAGCGTATCGGGGGCCACCCAAACATAGTCAAATCTGGGAGGATGCGCGTTGGGGATAGTGGCCGTCATTTCCACATGCACCTTGTCCATGCCTAGAATCATCTCGCGAGCCGACTTGAAGTGCTTGTAAATGAGGGCGTAGACCTCCGGCGCATAGCTGCAGCACCAATACTCGCCGAACGCGCCGGCGGCCTGCTCCGCCGTCATGCCGAGCTGGTTACAAGTGGAGGAGAACAGCTTGGCGACTTGTTCGTCCGGAATATCGAGCGGGGACATCCGGAAAGACGATGCCTGTTCGTTAAGGCCGGCATCGTCAAGAATGTCAGCCCATTTATCTTTCCCGAACTTTCTCTCGACGAGTTCCATCAGGCAGGCAGTAATCGTACCCTTCAATAGCCATCTCCCTTTTGCCCAGTTCACCGATGGTGTGTGCGGCCACTTTACATTAGCCAAATTGGCGGCAACGCTTAGAGTACGCTTGCACGGAGGCCTTGCGTGTGGCGTGCAGGATAACCCGCGGCAGGCCGGAACCAGCAGAACTTAAGCGCTTAGCGCGGGCATTCAGTGCGCGCGGTTCAAAGTTGCGAACCGCGCGTCGAACATTTCGGGCAGTTGCGAGAGGGGATAGCGCTTGACCTCCGGCTGGAAATCCGAAGGAAAAAATTGAATAGGTCCAACCTTGGTCTCGACGTCGAATTCGCCAAGAGCCTCATCCAAAAGCAGGTAGCCTATCTGGCCCCAGATCGCGTCTTCCTTTTGAGTGTACCCATCGAAGAACAAGTAAAGCCCGAGTTCGCGGCCGTTGGACAAGAGGCTGAACTCGACATTGGCGGGGTCGACGGTCTTGCCGCCGAAATTGAGCTGCATAATTGGATTGCGGCGCGGACGGAATTTGACGACGTTCCAGCGCGGCAGCGCCGGCGCGGCGGCAGCCAAAGCCTCAACCGCGGGAAAGGCGCGCTTGACCCCGTCCGCGCTGATCACAAAGTCGCGCATGCCGTTCTTGTTGGGGCCGAACTCAAAAGCAAGGTCCGGCGATATGCTTGCAAGCGCTGTGCTGAGCAAGCCGAAAGCGCGGTCTTGGTCGCGATCGAAATTGAACAGCAAATCCTCTTCCTGTTCGAACCATTCCCAGAACTGCTGCTCCTTAGTCTTGGAATCGCCGGAAATCGGCTCGGTTCCGCCGTGGGACGGCAGCTTGTTCTTGCGTGCCAACTCCTCCGCGGTAATTCCGCATGTGTTCGCTGCCGCTGACGCGACGACATCGAAGATAAATCCGAGGGCCTCTTCAACTGCGGGGGTAAAGTGCTCCGGGCTATCTTCCCGGATGCACAGGGCAAGCACCGCCTTCATCTTGTCGAAGTGTTCGGGGGTTATGCCAATGCGGGCGTGAGAGCTTCCAAGCTGGTCAATGGCGGGAATTGTCGCTGTCCCCGTGCCGGCTTGAATTGGCCACAACTCACTCGAACGGGTGAGCCTGACCAGTTCCTGCAGCATGTGCAGGTAGCGTCTCTCCTGCTCTGGAAAATCGCCCTTAAAAAGTTGTCTTGCCTCGGGGATCGCTTCGAGCAAACGGCTATACATGACAGTTACCGCCTGCGGCAATCGCGGCTCGAAGCTGACAAAGAAGTTCCTTAATTCAGCGAGTTGTTCTGGACCCATGGCCGCCCTCCCGCAACGCGGCAAGCTAATGACCGGTTGCAGCTTAGTCTCAAGTCGTGGAATCGCCTACCCAAAGATATAGCGGTGCAACGCCTGCAAATCCGCTCTTGGGTGAGATAATATCCGCACGGCAGAAGGATTAATTCAACCGTCCTGAGAGATATATAGGACGTTGCGCACAACCTCCGCTAAAATCGTTTGCGGGCGCCGCCAAGATTCGCAATGAACAATTTCGCCTGAGCCGCGCCGCCGTGTGACGATTTGCCGTCAGTGAAGCGTCCGCTCTTGCAGTAACTCCACGGCCAAAGCCTCGGTGACGAAAAAGCGGTCGAAATCTTCAACCGGCTGTTCATCCCCACGAAGCGGAAGGCTATTTTTGCGGGCAAGCTCCTCTTCGCAGATATCGCTGGATTTGGTTAGGGAATTAGCCACAACATCGAAGATGAACCCCAGGCCTCTCTCGACAGGCGGGGTGAACGCTGCCGGGTCGGCTTCCTTGCAGCATTGCGACAGGATCGACTTCATCAGATCGAAATGCGCCCGGGTTATGCCTACATCGGCATGGATGCTTCCGAGCTTATCGAGAATGGGCAGCGATGCCTTGCCTGTAAAGGCGCCGATCGGCCAGAGATGGCTCGAACGCGTAAGTTTGACCATTTGCTGCAACATGCGCATGTAGTGCGCTTGCTGCTCTTGCAGGTTGCCTTTGAAGAGAGATTTCGCCTCCGGAACGGCTTCGAACAGGCGGCGGTACATGGCAGCCACCACGTCGGGCAACCGGTTCTCGATGCGGGCGAAAAAGGCTCTCAGCGCCGGCAAATCTCCTGGACCCATATCTACGTCTCCTTGGGCCAAAATTGGCCCTCAATCAGTGCTAATACAACCTGGCAGGGCTAGGAGCCGGCCGATCCGCGCCCATAATTCGAATATGCATACGGATAGTTAATGCGCTGCGAATACGGTAGATTTTCTCTCACTGTAAAATTATCCACAGAGTTTTCGCGAAAAGAAAGAAAATTACCCTGAAGCCATCCGAAGACTTATAAACAACCAGCGGTAGCGGTCATGCAAGCAATAATTGGTAAGTCTGGGAAATGCACGCGGCGCTGTTCGCGTGTGTTCTTCCAATCCAGAAGGACAAAATGGGGTGGAATAGGCTAAGAGTGTCCGGCTAAGCGGACCTTCGTTGGTGCTCCAACGAAGGTCCGCTTAGAGCCCCTGTGTTTGCGCAGAGTTTTATCGCAAAACCGGGAAGGCCACTTTTGCGAACTCTGCTAGGTTCCTGAGTTCCCCGGAGCCGCTACCGCCATGGCAGCCATGAACAAGAACCTGCATCCCTATTTGGGCCTGGCGTTTTTGACCGGGCTAAATCTATTTAACTATTTGGACCGCTATGTGCTGGCGTCGGTCGTGCCGCCGCTCAAGGCTGGGCTTTCGCTGAGCGACGCGGATATCGGCTGGCTGACCTCGGCATTCATGATCGGTTATTTCGCCACCGCGCCAGCCTTCGGCTATTTGGGAGACCGCTGGCCGCGCAAGGGTCTGATCGCATTTGGCGTTGCCTTCTGGAGCCTGGGTACGGTGCTCAGCGGCTTCTGCCACAGCTTTTGGGAGCTGCTGGCCTGCCGCGTACTGGTTGGCTTTGGCGAGGCGAGCTTCGCGGTCCTGGCGCCGGTGTGGCTTTCGGATTTGTTCCCGGCAGAGCGGCGCAATAACGCGATGACGATTTTCTATGTAGCGATACCGATTGGGTCGGCGCTCGGCTACATCGCCGGCGGGACTGCTCTGGCCTATGGCGGCTGGCGGACCGGGTTTTGGTGGGCCGGGGCTCCGGGGTTGCTGCTCGCGCTGGCGCTGCTGGCGCTCACTGAACCGGAACGCGGCGCGTCCGATGGGGGCGCTTCCGGCCCTGGGCCGGGGCCGGGCGGGATTGTCAGCCTGCTCCGCATCGGCGATTTCGTCCTCGCCGTGCTTGGCTTGACGGCTTACACCTTCGCAATTGGCGCTTTCGGGGCCTGGGGGCCAACATTCCTAAACCGCGTCCACGGGTTCGATCTCGGCTTCGCAGACCATTTCTTCGGAGGGATGCTCGTAATCGGCGGGCTCCTTGGCACTCTCATTGGCGGGTTCGCGGCGACCGCTTGGCAGCGAAAGACGCGCGCCGGTTACGCGCTCCTTCTTACCCTGTCGGGCTTCATGACGCTTCTGGCCGGAGCGGCGGCGTTCCTTGAGCCTGGCGCCACGGCATCGATGATTTTCCTCGGGGCGGCGATCTTCCTGTCGTTCTTGCCCATGGGGCCTGTCACAACAATTCAGATCGAGAGCGTGCCTGCACACTTACGGGCGAGCGCCATGGCCGTTTCGCTATTCGTCATTCATTTGTTCGGCGATTTCTGGAGCCCGGTGCTGGTCGGGCAGCTCGCGGACTGGGCACATGAGCCCGATAGGCCGGGCGCTGGGCTGCAACATGCCATGCTGGTGCTGCCCGCAGCCATGAGCCTTGCGGTGCTGTTCTGGGGCTGGCTCGCTTGGCGGCACATGGCGCGGCCTGGTTCGCCAAAGGCTAACGGCGGTTCTGGAGCACCGGTACGGTTGGCGTGGCGCGCGCTCCTCAGTCTGGACAACAAGATCCTGGGGCTCGTTCTGGTGCCGTTCGCGGTGAACGGCTGGGTACGCCTGTTCCAAACAGCAAGCTCCTACTGGCCGCTTATTTCTGGGGGTTATTATTACGCGCTACCGGCGCTTAGTCTTGTCGCAAGCGCTTTTTCCGCCGTCTATATCAGCGGCACGTCGATATTGCTGTTGACGGCAGGCAAGCCGCTCGCGCGCGACGAAGCTTTTCTGCCCAATTTACTTGCCCTGGCCGGCGCGTTCGGCGTTTACGGTTTCGTATTGCTCCCGGCCGCGAAAATTCCGCCAATGGGGCTATACGTACCGGCGGCCTTGATGGCGCTAGGCGCCGCTTTGGTTTTGTTATCCCTTATCTACCTGAGGCGCTCCTTCACGGTCACACCGCAGGCGCGCTCCATTAGACAAAATGGTCCCTACGCCGTTATCCGCCACCCAATGTATGCCGGCAATATTCTGTCGGTATTCGGCTTGGGCCTCATGTTTGTAACGCCGCAAAGCCTCGTTCTGTCGTTTGCGATAGCCAGCCTTCAGATTGGCCGGGCTTATTTTGAGGAGCGTTTGCTTGCTTCCGCATTGCCGGACTATGCCTTGTACAAGCGCAAAGTGGGCGCGTTTTTCCCGCGCCTGAGGTGATCGCGCAGCAATCGCCGTAAGCTTCTGCCTTTCCGCCGTCATCGCGAGGCGGCCTTGGCCGCCGTGGCGATCCAGGTGCAACGGGCGCTCCCATGTGTTGCTGGATTGCTTCGCTTCGCTCGCAATGACGGAAAGGTCAAGACTCACGGCGGCTGGTATTATTTGAATGTTTGGAGGTAAGCGATGACATCCGCCCGGTCTTTGGCATCGGGCAAGCCCTTGAAAAACATCTTCACGCCGTGCAGGACCTCGCGCGGGTTGGTGAGATACAGGTCGAGCCGCTGCGCATCCCAGACCTTCCAATCGAAGCGCATGCTGCGCATCTTTTCCGAGTAGGAGAAATCCGGAACGCTTGCTATCGGCCGGCCTACGACGTTCCAAAGCGAGGGCCCGATCTTGTTCACGCCAATTTCGCTCGCGTGGCAATTGGTACAGGTGCGGTCGAATATCGCTTTGCCCGCCACGCTATCGCCTTCTGCACGCGCAGATGCAGTCATCGCAATCGCTGCTGCCACCATGATCGGCAGCCCGGCCCGTTTCTTCATATCGCCGCTCCTTCGCTAGAGTGCGTCCGGAAAAAGCATGCCTTCGGGCTTGACCCGGAGGTGTGAGCGGTTTTTCCGATAAGACGCACGGTTAAACAAAGACTAGTACGCCCCGCGGGAAGTCCTGCCCCATATGCGGCTGGCTCAGACAGGACTTCCCGCGGATCAGGCGTACTAGCAACTCTTCGATTCTAGTACAGCTTACCGGAGGCAAGTTCGCTTACGAGCGTGCGGCAAATGGGGTGCGAACTTGCCTCCGGCTGTACTAGCCCGCCGCGCCATGCGGCAACGCTCCATCATTGCATCAATCGGATTGCACAGTCTTCAGATACGCAATAACTGCGGCGATTTGGTCCGGCGTGAAGACGTATTTCCAGGCCGGCATTCCCTTTGACGGACGGCCATCGGTCACGGTCTTGAAATACATTTCTTCCATGCGTTCCCCATATTTGCGGCGCAGAAGGCGAAGGTCGATCCTGCTTTCCGCTTGCACGGCATCGGGGCCGTGGCAATGCGCGCAAGTGCTCTCGAAGATCTCTTTTCCGTCTTCCGCCAAGGTAGAGCCATCGGCGCGGGCGGCCATCGCAAACAAAGCCAGGCATATCGCCTGGATAAAACCTTTGAGGATCGCTCCCGCCATTAGGCTTTGCCCGGAAATAAGTGCGTCATCTGGCGCCGGAATTTTGTTCGCCCGCAACGCACAAAAAGGGGCGCATACCTAACCCTTTTTGCAACGCAGCGGGAGGACAAAAGGACAAGCCAGATGGCGCAGTTATTTTTGGGCAAAGCCTTAGCCGGCTTGCTTCGGTTTTTCGCCGGGCCTGGCGTTTTGGCCGCGATTCCGCTCCGGCTCCGAAGGCATTTCACTGCGGCCCTTGTGTGCCGCAGACAGGCTTGCGTGGATCTGGGCGGCGACAGTTTTCGCGGCAGAGTTGATTGGGGGCTGTTCCATTGCGTTTGCCCCGGCTTCTGCATCCGCGCTGGCGGCGGCTGGCGCTACCGGAGCTGCGGTGGCCGGCTGTGGGCCCGGCGGTGCATGCGGCGCCATTCTCTGAGCCTGTGCGCCGGCTGGAGGCGCGGCTAGCGGCTTTTGCTGGGCGACGGCAGGTTTTTGTTCAGCGGAAACCCGCTGCTGCGCGGGGGGCTGCTGTTGCACCTGAGGCCGCAATATCGCAACCAGCGGGCCGTGGGTTTCGGCCGTCCGCTCTAGCGCCCGCCGGATCGGTTCCACCACGACCTCCATGTGGTGGCCGCTCGCATGCACCATCCAGTCCGCCGACTGGGCGATGGCGACGTGACCCTTCCAAAACAGAAGGTCGCCCCTTTGAATCGCCTCGATATTGGCGGGGTCCCTCGGCTCTCCGGCGCTCTGCATCTGCATGTCGCTGTCGCGGAGGCATGGAATGCCGGCGGCCCGCAGCGAAATCTGCACAAGCCCCGAGCAATCTATGCCCAGCGCGGTCTTGCCGCCCCAGAGGTAGGGAACGCCAACGAACCGCTCCGCCACCCGGACAAAATCCCGTGCCCGCTCGCGGATGCCGACAAGATGGTCCGCGAAAATGAAACCGCCCCGCGAAAGCTCGGCGAAACGGCCTTCGACCAGACCGGTGGGAGCCACCGTGCAAGAGAAACTCAGCTTGGCGATCGGCGGCCTTTTCATATCCGGCGCTGGATAAAGGTAGGTGAGCCGGGCGCTCACGCGGTAGGTGTTCTCTTCGGCCACGGCCGACAGGCAGTCCACCGATGTGTAGCCAACATATCCGTCGTCGTGAAGCTGGACCCAAGCCCAGCCCTCGCGAAATTCGTAGGCCGTAAGCAGCTCTCCGGAGAGGGCTTCGGTGGCCAGAGGCGCATCGAAACGCGGTGCCACACGGATTTGCGCTGACGGCGCCGATACCTGGCGAAGCTCCCCTTCGGCATAGCGCGGGGCACGAATCCGGTCTTGCAGAGAGGCCGCCGCCAAATCCTCACGGTATGCATTGAGGCGCGGATCGAGCTGGGTCATGAAACCTATCTTCCAAATTCGTTGCGGATGACATCGAACAAGGCGCGAATGCCTTGCGGCTCGCCGCCCGCAGGCTTGGCGGGAAGGGCGCGCGGCACCCAGCCGAAAATATCGAGATGAACGTAGCGCTTGGCGTTTTTCACGAAGCGCTTGAGGAACAGCGCGGCCGTGATGGAGCCCGCAAAGGGGCCGCTGAAGATGTGATTGACGTCTGCAACCTTGCTCTTGAGATAGGCGTCGTAAGGCGCCCAGAACGGCATGCGCCAGAGCGGGTCCGCGACATGTTGGCCTGCCGCGTAGAGGCTTGCCGCAAGGCTGTCGTCCTCGGTGTAGAACGGCGGAAGATCGGGGCCGAGTGCTGCGCGCGCCGCACCGGTCAAGGTCGCCATGTCGATGAGAAGATCGGGCGATTCTTCGTCCGCGAACGCCAGCGCATCCGCCAGGATCAGGCGGCCTTCGGCGTCGGTATTGGCGATTTCGACGGTCAGACCGCTACGGCTCTTGATGATGTCGCCGGGGCGGAAAGCATTGCTGGAAATGTTGTTGTCTGCCGCCGGAACGACGATGCGCAAGCGCACCGGCAGGTTCGCCCCCATGATCGTGGCGCCGAGCGCCATCACGCTCGCCGCGCCGGCCATGTCCTTCTTCATCAGCGCCATGGCCGCCGGCGGCTTGATGTCGAGACCGCCGGTGTCGAAGCAGACGCCCTTCCCAACCAGCGTAACCTTAGGATGGCTGCTGTTCCCCCAGGTGAGATCGGCAAGGCAGGGCTCGCGGTCGCTGGCCCGGCCCACCGCGTGAAGGAGCGGAAAGTTTTCCGCAAGCAGTGCGCCGCCTGCGATGACGCTGACGCTCGCGCCGAAGGTCCGGCCGAGATCGCCGAGAGCATCGGCAAGGTCGCGTGGCGCACAATCGTTGGCGGGCAGGTTGATCAGTTCGCGCGCGAACCAGATGGCCTGCGCTCTTTGCAGCACGGCCGCCCGGTTGGCGCCTTCGGGCAGGACGAGCTTGCAGAGCTTCCTGGGCTCCCCGGTCAAATAGCGGTGGAATGAGTAGGCCCCGATAAGCCAGGCCAGCAGCGCATCGTCCGGGGAGCCAGGGAAAGCATCGAGCGCGTAAGTGCCCTCGGGGAGAGCCGCGGGAAGCGCGCCAAGCTGCAACGAGGCGGCGGGCGTTGGCTCCTCCTCGCCGAGCGCCAGCAGGACGCCGGCGATGCCGTTGCTGCCAGGCAAAAGCGCATGGCTGCCTGGTTTGGCCGTCCAGCCGGTCGCCGCAAGCCACGCCGCATGCTCCGGTGACACGATTTCTTCGGGGTTCTTCTGGAAGGCGGCGCTCTTAACAGTCCGGATTGGCACGCCCTTCCCGCCCGGCGCGGCGAGAACGTCCGAAATATCGTCTGCAATGTCCTGGAAGGAGAAGATCATCGGCAAAGCCTATGCGGGATCGTGAGCGATCCTCTCTTGTCGGGTGTGAGGGCTCTTACGCGCGATCTAAGATCGAATAATGGCAATGGAAAGAGAACAAAACGGCTAACGGAGGCTCCCGATCAGAATCCTTCACCGGGGGCGCCACCCACCGTCATACATAAACCCCTGTCTTCCACCTTGTGGCTGTACAACCTGCTAAAAGCGGTTGCAATCAATATGCCGGTGCGCCGGTCCACGTTATATTCGTAATCGACGCCCGATAATGGAGTTTCATGCCAAGTTATAAGACTCTCGCTAATAGAAACCTGGTCCGATGCCGTATGGCCATTCTTAAACACACCGCTATTGCTGATTTTAAGCTCGAATTTAGCCCCGCGTTCCCATACGCAAGTCAGATCGAACTCCGCGCCCGCCGCTCTTCCGGCTGAAAACAAGAGCATGGCTGCGAATGCTGGCAGGATTACTTTGTACATTTTGCGCCTCTCTTTCAGACGCTCAGGGCGTGCAGCCGCTCGAACTGGCGGGCAGCCTCAGCTTAAGGTAGCACAATTCCTCCTCGAATTCCATGCGGTAAGCTAATTATTTAGCTTCGGCGGTTCAGGCGGGCGCGAAAATACCATCGAGCGAAATCTCGATGCCAGGCGGATCGAGCCGCAGGGCGCCTTCCTTCGCAATCGCGGTAACGATGGTTCCGGCCTCGCCGCGCTTGTGGTGCAGGACAAGGCGGCGGTCCAAATCGACGATCAGATAGTGCTGGATGCCGGCGACACGGAAATAATCCGTGAATTTTTCCGAGAAATCGCGCGCCCGGCTGGTTGGGGAGACAACCTCAACGACAATGATTGCATTGGGAGCGAACTGGGCATCGTCTGCGATAGGGTCGCCGCAATTCACGAGCGCATCGGGGATGTAAGATGTATGTTCATCGACTGCGATCCCAAGCCCATCGACCGCGGCCTGGCATGGAACGCCTGCGCTACGGATTGCGGCCCTAAGCTTGGCCGTGATCGCGAATTTGGCTTCGGCATGCGCGAAGCGTTCTGGCGCCATCGCCGTCAGCGGTTCTCCCTCCGCGCCGTTTTTCAGCACGGGGATGCCGCCGATCAGCTCATATTTCCCGTCGCCCGGCTGCGCCTCGGCCCAAACCAGGAATTCTTCCACCGTCATCTTTTACAGTTTTTGCGAGCACAGCCATGAAGGAAATGTAACATCCCTCGCATCATGCAAAAAGACGTTTGCGCGCAAGGTTCCGGCGCTCAGTATTTGCAAGACGCCGGATAAGCGCCTTGCGCTTTCCGGGGTGACGGCAGAGCAAAGCGCGTATGAGGGCAAATCCCGGACATAACAATAGCGAGCGCTTAAGCGGCGAGGCTGAAGGCCCTGCCGTTGACGATAAGGCCGTCGGACCCGGCCGTGATGCGAACCCTTTCGCCGTCCTTGACCCCGCCCGACAGGATAAGCTCGGCGAGCGGGTCTTGCAGCGCGCGCTGAATGAGGCGCTTGAGCGGCCGGGCGCCATAGGCCGGATCGTAACCCTTGTCGCCGAGCCAGTGCAGCGCCTTCTGGTCGATATCGAGCACGATCTTCCGCTCTTCGAGCAGCTTCTGCATGCGCTTGAGCTGAATTTCGACGATTGCTCCGATCTCCTCGCGCCGCAGGCGATGGAACAGTAGTATATCGTCGACGCGGTTCAGGAACTCGGGCCGGAAATGCGCGCGCACCACCGCCATGACTTGCGGGCGCACCGCGTTTACGTCCTCTCCGGGCGGCTGGTTGCTCAGATACTCGGAACCGAGGTTGGAGGTCATGATGATGAGCGTGTTGCGGAAATCGACCGTGCGGCCCTGGCCGTCCGTCAGGCGGCCGTCGTCGAGCACCTGCAGCAGCACGTTGAACACATCGGGATGGGCTTTCTCGATCTCGTCGAACAGCACGACCTGATAGGGGCGGCGGCGCACGGCTTCGGTGAGCGCGCCGCCCTCCTCATAGCCGACATAGCCGGGAGGCGCGCCGATGAGCCGGGCGACGGAGTGCTTTTCCATGAACTCGGACATATCGATGCGGACCATGGCCTGGTCGTCGGCGAACAGGAATCCGGCCAGCGCACGCGAAAGCTCGGTCTTGCCGACGCCGGTTGGGCCTAGGAACATGAACGAGCCGATGGGCCGGTTCGGGTCTTGCAAGCCGGCGCGGGCGCGGCGCACCGCAGTCGAAACAGCGTGCACAGCCTCGGATTGGCCGATGACGCGCTTGCCAAGCTCGTCCTCCATCCTGAGCAGCTTGTCCCTCTCGCCTTCGAGCATTTTCTCGACCGGGATGCCGGTCCAGCGCGAAACGACGCCCGCGATGTGGTCGGGCGTTACGGCCTCCTCCACCATGCCGCGGCGGGAATCGGCGGCGCTTTCCATGGCCTTAAGCCGCTTTTCGAGATCGGGAATGACGCCATAGGACAGCTCGCCCGCCCGCGCGAGGTCGCCCTTGCGCTGAACCTGCTCAAGCTCGATGCGCGCGGCGTCCAGCTCCTCCTTGACCTTTTGGGCCGATGCGAGCTTCTCCTTTTCCTGTTTCCAGCGCCGGGCGAGGCCGCTCGACTTCTCTTCCAGGTCGGCGATTTCCTTTTGCAGCCGGGTGAGGCGGTCCTTGGAGGCTTGATCGCTCTCTTTCTTGAGCGCCTCGCGCTCGATCTTGAGCTGGATCAGCCGGCGGTCGAGTTCGTCGAGTTCCTCGGGCTTGGAGTCCACCTGCATGCGAAGCCTGCTCGCGGCTTCGTCCATGAGGTCGATGGCTTTATCGGGCAGGAAGCGGTCGGTGATATAGCGGTTGGAAAGGGTGGCAGCCGCGACCAGCGCCGAATCGGTGATGCGCACGCCGTGATGCAGCTCGTACTTTTCCTTGAGGCCGCGCAGGATGGAGATCGTGTCCTCGACCGTCGGTTCGGGAATGAACACCGGCTGGAAGCGGCGTGCGAGCGCGGCATCCTTCTCGATGTATTTCCGGTATTCGTCGAGCGTGGTCGCCCCCACGCAGTGCAGATCGCCACGGGCCAGCGCCGGCTTTAAAAGGTTGGACGCATCCATGGCGCCCTCGGCCTTACCGGCGCCGACAAGCGTGTGCAGCTCGTCGATGAACAGCACGACGCCGCCTTCGGCCGCACTGATCTCTTGCAGCACCGCCTTGAGCCGTTCCTCGAACTCGCCCCGGTATTTCGCGCCTGCGATGAGCGCGCCCATGTCGAGCGCCAGCAGCTTCTTGTCGCGCAGGCTCTCAGGCACGTCGCCGTTCACAATGCGCGTCGCCAAGCCTTCTGCGATAGCGGTCTTGCCGACGCCTGGCTCGCCGATGAGAACCGGATTGTTCTTGGTGCGGCGCGACAGCACCTGGATCGTGCGGCGGATTTCCTCGTCGCGCCCGATGACGGGATCGAGCTGCCCCTTCGCCGCGGCGTCGGTAAGGTCGCGGGAGTAGCGCTTGAGTGCGTCGTAAGCCTGCTCGGCCGACGCGCTGTCGGCGGTGCGCCCTTTGCGCAGATCGTTGATCGCGGCATTAAGCCCAACCGGCGTGACGCCGGCATCGCCGAGAATTTTCGCGGTGTCGGCATCCTTCTCCATGGCAAGCGCAAGCAGGAGCCGCTCGACCGTGACGTAGCTGTCGCCGGCTTTCCTCGGCGATCTTCTCGGCTTGATCGAGGACCTTCGCCAGTTGCGGCGCAATATAGAGCTGGCCCGCACCCGCGCCCGAGACCTTCGGAATCTTGGCCAAGGCTTGGTCGACGCGCGCCAGCGCATCTTCCGGCCGTCCGCCGGACCGTGCGATCAGCCCTGCCGCGAGCCCCTCGCTATCGTCGAGCAGTACCTTGAGCAGATGCTCCGGCATCAACCGCTGGTGCCCTTCGCGAAGAGCCAGCGATTGCGCGGACTGGAAGAAACCTTTGGAACGGTCGGTGAGCTTTTCGAAATTCATGCTGCCTCGGTCATTGCGGCTTCCCGCCGCCAACATTAAGACGAAGATTGTGTGAGTTTCTTGATATATGGCAACCTTCGCGCACAAGAAAAGGACCTGCGCTATAACTGCCGTGCCAAAGATTGCTTCGCTCGTGCGCTACCCGATCAAAGGGATGGCGGGCACCGCTCTATCGAAAGTTGCGCTCGCGGCGGGCGAAGGGATGCCGCTCGACCGCGCCTATGCCATCGAGAACGGCGCGAACAGGTTCGATGCGCAAAATCCGAAATGGCTGCCGAAAACGTGCTTTGTGCAGCTTATGCAGCATGAGCGGCTTGCCGGCCTTGGCCTCGCTTTCGATGAGGCCAGCCATCTGCTGACGCTGTTCCGCGGCGGAAAGCAGATTGCGCGCGGCGCGCTCAAAACGAGGCTCGGCCGGCAGATGATCGAGCAATTCCTGTCGGCTTACCTGAAGGCGAAGCTGCTTGGGCCACCGCGCATCGTTTCCGCTCCCGGCCACAGCTTCACCGATATCGCGGAGAAGGCGCTGCATATCGTGAACCTGGAAAGCGTCCGCGACTTGTCCCGGATTACGGGCATCGATCTGGATCCGCTGCGCTTTCGCGCGAACATCTATTTCGAAGGCTTGCCGGCTTGGGAAGAGCGGCGCTGGTGCGGCCAGACCGTTTCGTGCGGCACGGCCACGCTCCGTGTGTTCAAGGAAACCGGCCGGTGCGAGGCCGCCAGCGTCGATCCGAAGACTGCCCAGCGCGGCTTATCCATCCCAGCCGCACTTAAATGCACCTGGGGTCATACGAAGCTTGGCCTTTACGCAACGGTTATCTTAGGCGGCGAGGCTGCGGCAGGCGATACCGTCGCGTTGCTGCTTAACGAAGTGCCGTAAGCTTATAATCGGGCGCAGCCGTCATCGCGAGGCGGCCTTAGCCGCCGTGGCGATCCATAGCATCATCAGTGACGTTGCCCTGGATTGCTTCGCTTCGCTCGCAATGACTTAGGATGCGGCCTCGTCGGGGGCCGGATCGCTGCCAGCTACGGGGCCATTTGCCGAAGGGGTTGCCCCCGCGCCGTGCCTGCCATTGAAGCCCTTCGCCTGATGCTCGCCGATTGGCGGGCGGCGGCGGCGTCTCGGGCCGGGTCCTGCCGCCGGCGGAGCTGGGAAGTTCTCGCCCGCGAATGGCGCGGCGCCGTTCTGCACCGGTGCGGCCGGCTGCAGTGGCTGCTGCACATGCTGGAACGCGTTCTGCGGGACGAAAGGCTGCGGCTGATTTTGATTATAGACGGGCCGCTCCAGGAAGCGCGGAGGCTGCTGCGTCACAAAATCTTCCCCGCTCTCCTCGTCGGAATCGTCCTGATCGCGGTGGAATGGCTCGTTCTGGTTGAACCGGCCCCCGCCACCGTTCATGCCGGCTGGCTGGTCCGGTACGCCCATCGCGGCGTTCTGGGCCTGCGCTGCCAGGATGATGCGGTTATAGTGCTCGGCGTGCTGGAGATAGTTCTCCGCAGCGACCGAGTTGCCCGACGAATGGGCATCCCGCGCCAGCGAGGCGTATTTCTCCGCAATGTGCATCGCTGTACCGCGAATCTTCACATCGGGGCCGCTGGATTCATAGTTGCGGCTGATTGAATTCTGGGGTTTACGGCCGCCGCGATTACGGCCTCTGCGGCTTTGCTGTCCTTGCCTCATGGGTCCTATCTTGATTGAAGGTCACAAACGCTTGGATTCATGCAAAACGTGGCAGCGCTTGTGTCACGGCCGACGCTTGCGAATCTCAAAAAATCCTCATCACGGCTCTTCCAGCCAGGACGCCCAGCATTGCTGAGCTCAAAAGCAGATTATCAAGGCTATCCTGCCTGCGAAATTGTTGCCATAGAACTTGCTGGTGCACGCCTAAGCTGCACTCACCTGGCCCGACTATTTCTGGTAGCCTTACGCGGGGTAGCCTCGCATTCTTCTATAGCCCAACAAAGGCGCTTACGAGACCGCTTCACGAAAACCGTAACGCGAAAGAGCGGAATTTCCAATTCTTTTTTTGGGATTGGATTTCTCCTCTCACGACTGTCGCACTACTGCAACGGCCCGGCTCGTTCCCCCTAAATCCGGCACGATCCGCATTTCCAGGAAGCCTGGATCGGGGGCTAAAAGTTTCATCGAATTGAGCACCGCTTCGCTCTGCCGGTGGCCCACCTCGAAAACCAGCAAACCGCCCTTGCTAAGTGCGGCAAATGCCTGCGGAATTACGATCCGGTAAGCCTCAAGCCCATCTTCGCCGCCATCGAGCGCGAGATAGGGATCGTAAGCCCTGACCTCCAACCCGAGCTGGCAAATCTCTGAGCGCGCGATATAGGGCGGGTTACAGACGATGGCGTCGAACGCGCCGCCCCCGATTGCGCTCATCCAATCACCACATAGGAAGGATGCGCGATCCCGCAACCCCAGCCGCGACAAATTATCCTGCGCGGTCGCAAGTGCGGCTTCGGAGCGGTCAAGGCCTATGCCGTGCGCATGCGGCAACTCCGAAAGCAGAGCGCCAAGGATGCAGCCGGAGCCCGTTCCGAGGTCCAGAATGCGCAGCGGTGCCTGCGTAAGGCCCAGCGCCTTGGCATGGCCAAGCACGGTTTCGACCAAAAGCTCCGTTTCCGGCCTCGGGTCGAGCGTGTCCGGCGATATGCGGAAACAAAGCCCCCAAAACTCGCGCCGGCCGAGAATGCGCGACACGGGCTCGCCGGCCAGACGCCTTGCGGCGAAATTTGCGATCCGCGCGGCCTCGCCGGCGGTAATTAGCGCTTCACGTTCGAGGATCAATTCTGCTGCGCCACGCCCGCAGGCTTCCGCCACCAAAATGCGCGCGTCGAGCATTGGGCTGCCAAGCCCGGCTTCCTCAAAAAGGCGGCCGAGCTTGCGGACGGCACCGCCACGCGTGCGCGGCGATTCTCCGGCCGGGCTATCGGCGGAAACCGGGTCAAGCATGGACCCTGCTGTCGTCCGCGGCGAGCAGGCTTGCCTGATGCTCGGTAATCAGCGCATCGATAATGGTATCGAGGCCCTCGCCCTCCATGATTTGCGGGAGGTTATAGAGGGTGACGTTCACCCGGTGGTCGGTGACGCGGCCTTGCGGAAAATTATAGGTACGGATGCGCTGCGAGCGATCGCCCGAGCCGATCTGGTCCTTGCGTTCGGCGGCGCGGGCCTCGTCGGCCTTGGAGCGCTCCATGTCGAAAAGCCTGGCCCGCAGCACTTGCATGGCGCGCGCCCGGTTTTGATGCTGCGATTTCTCGCTGGACGTGACGATCATGCCGGTCGGGATGTGCGTGATCCGCACAGCGGAGTTGGTGGTGTTGACGTGCTGGCCGCCGGCGCTGCTCGCGCGCATGGTGTCGATGCGGATGTCCTCGGCCCGGATTTCGATGTCGATCTCCTCAGCCTCGGGCAAAACGGCGACCGTCGCCGCAGATGTATGAATGCGGCCCTGGTTTTCGGTTTCCGGCACCCGCTGTACGCGATGCACCCCGGATTCGAATTTCATCCGCGCGAACACGCCCTTGCCCGTGATGCTCGCCACGATTTCCTTATACCCGCCCGCATCGGCGTCGCTAGCCGAAAGCACTTGCACTTTCCAGCCCTTGAGGCCGGCGTAACGCTCGTACATCCGGAAAAGATCGGCCGCAAACAGCGCCGCTTCCTCGCCGCCAGTGCCTGCGCGAACCTCGATGATGGCGCTCTTGTCGTCGGCGGCGTCTTTCGGCAGAAGCTGGACTTGCAGCGCATGTTCAAGCTCGCCTACGCGCGGTTCGAGCGCGGCCAGTTCTTCGCGGGCCAGCTCAGCCATTTCGGGCTCGGATGCAGGGTCCTCAGCCATCTGGCGGAGATTGTCGCGTTCCTCCTCCGCCGCCTGCAGCGCTTTTATCGAGGCCACGAGCGGATCGAGGTCCGAAAACTCCTTGGAGAGCTTTCTGAAAGTGTCCTGATCTGTCACCGTCGCAAGCTGGGTTTGCAATGATTCCCAACGGCCTACCAGGCGGTTCAGCTTGTCTTTTGGAATGGATGTCATATCAAATCCGGTCGAATGTTTCTCCGCATAGGTAAGTATCCCCCGGCAAAGCCGGGGGCTTTAGAATTGGAGCCGCTCGAAGCGGCTGGAAGGAGCATCGATGAGCCCTTTTACCAATTCATCGCCTCCCCATAGGTGTTGCCTCACTGGGTCATTTAGCGGGCAACAGCTCATTTAAGATGCTTAGCAAAACTCCCCGCGAACAAGGCGGCGCACAACGCTTTGCCTGTATTCTCCAAGCCTCAAACGGCGCCGCATACTCCAGGAAATGTCAATCGGCTACTGCCTCCCCGGCAGAGCCGGGGGATCTCCCGATGATGTTAGCGCCATCCGCATATTTCCGCTGTGGCGTTTGCCGTCCTTCCGCAGCGTCATTCCCGCGAAGGCGGGAATCCATTTCTGCAGTAGCCGCACTGGCTTACATGGGTCCCCCCCCGCCTTCGCGGGGACGACGCTGCGGTGAATTCGGCGCTTTCGCGATCCATACCAATGGATGATCGCTTGCGCCGGCAATGCCGTCAACGCGCAAGATGCCTCCACCCATGCTGCGAACGCCAGCCAAAAACTTAAGCCTGGGTGCGATCGTTTATATCTAGTGGATTACGTTTCCCATGCGCGACCAGCGGATCTCGAATGGCCAGCGCCAGGGCGCGAACCAGCTCGCATTGGATTCGTCGATGGAGAAGAACAGGATGCGCGCGCGGCCAACCAGGTTCTCCTCCGGAACATAGCCCACGCCGTCGCCGACGCGGAAACGGCTATCGGCTGAGTCGTCCCGGTTGTCGCCCATCATAAAATAGTGTTTCGGCGGCACCACAAAGACTTCAGTGTTGTCCTTGGCGCCTAGCGCATACAGCCTGCACGTTTCCGAAAGCTTTTGCGTCAGGTAGGACCGCCCATCGGGAAGCGTCTCACGGTACACATGCACGGGCTGCACCCCGCACTTCGTATTATCCTCGACTTTATCCTCGACGCGCTCGCGCTTGACCGGCTCGCCGTTGATGTTGAGCACGCCGCCGATCATCTGAATCTTGTCGCCGGGCAGGCCCACAAGCCGCTTGATGAAGTCGGTCGAATTATCCGTGGGCGTTTTGAAAACGATCACGTCGCCGCGGTGCGGGCTCGAAAAAAAGAAACGCCCGCTTATAGGCGCCATGCCGTAAGGAAACGAGTATTTGCTGTAACCGTAGCTATATTTGGAGACGAACAGGTAATCGCCGACAAGAAGCGTGGGGACCATCGATCCCGACGGAATATTGAACGGCTGGAACAGAAAAATTCTAATGACGATCGCGATCGCAACGGCCTCCAGCAGCACGACCGCCAGATCGAAAAAGCCGCTCTCTTCTTTGTTGTCCTTGACGCCGCTATTCACGCTCATCATTCCCGATCCAGTTTGCTAGAAGATCTCGCCTTGCGCGCCACAATAGGTGCGTGCGCCCGCGGTGATAACAGAAGCTGTGGCGAGCGCTCGGACGCCAGATCGCTTGGATATTGGGTGAGCCCGCTCTGCGCCTGATATAGACGAAAGCGCTCCGAAAGCAAGCGCATGCGGCGTGCATCCCCCTTATTCACCTCGCCCTCCACCGTCGTCGCCAGGCGCCGCGGGCGCCGTGGCGGTCCAGCAGCCTGCACCGCGCTTATTGCCCTGGATTGCTTCGCTTTGCTCGCAATGACGGACGGCGATGAACCCTGGTATTAATCGTTTTCTTCCGGCTTTCCGGGCTTGTCGAAACCTACGTAGATCCTGACGTTTGCCGAACCGGACAGCTCTTTCAGGGTCTCAAGCTCGCGCAAGCGCAACAGCGCCGGATGCGTGGAATAAGCTTTTGCGGATTGCTCGGCGTCGCGAAGGGCTGCGAGTTCGGCCTCGTTTCGTATTTTTCTGGCACCCGCCTCCGCTTCGGATTGAAGGCGCAACGTTTGCGCAAGGGCTTCGGCTTCGATGCGCGAAATCTCTGCCTGCGCCTCGGCCGCGATTTGCTGCGTCTGCGCGCGGGTCCGGGCCTCCACAAGCTGCGCCTGCGCGGTTCGCTCGGCGGCCAGCACCTTGTTCATGATCTCCTGAAGATTGCCCGGGAAGACCAGATCCTTGACGTCGGCGCGGAGGATCGAGACGCCATAGCGGGCGGCCGTCTCCTTCACATCGCGCAGGATGTCCTCGCTGAGCCGGTTGCGATTGGTCAGGATTTCGTCCAGCGTCATCGAGGCCAGCGAACGCCTGGCCGCGAGCTGCACGTCGCTGTAAAGCCGCTCCTCGTATTTTTCGACCTCGTGGATCGCGGCGCGCGGGTCGGTGACGCGGAATTGCACGATGATGCTGACCCGGATGGCGACCTTGTCGGCGGTGAGGATTTCCTGGCCCTTGATGGTCAGCTCGCGCTCGCGGACATCGACGAGCTGGATCTCGACCAAAGGGCGTCCCAGCCAGCCCTGGATAAACGGCAGCTTGTAGCGCCCGGCCTCCAGCACCCTCTTCAGCACGCCGTCTTCGTACCAAAGGCCGCGATGGGTATCCTTGATGATAATCGGCAGTGTCATCGTTCGCTTGCCCGGCGGTGAAAGAGCTGGTGGTCCCGCAGCCACACCCGATGTGGAGAACGCATTGTCAGATTGGCAATCTGCTCAACCATCCATTGAGGGTAGAGAAACCTTTGAGGATGCGCCCCTTGATTGGCCGGAACCACCAAGTGCTATTGTGGCGGCCGAGCTTTAGATGTCAAGATAACTTCTACCACTTGAAGCGGCAATATGGGGCTGTTTGACCCGGAGCCGTCACTCCAAGCGCGCAGGCATCCGAAGGTCAATCAATACCCAATTCTGCGCGAAGATTTTTTCTTGCCAAATCAACAAGTCTACTATGCTTATCCCGCAACGCACCTATATTTCGTTCATTTATTGCGGCAATGAATTCTTCATATATATTCCGCTCTTCATCCGTGCCATAGCAAAGCATCTTTGTGCGGTAATCACCAAGCAATTTAAGCGCTTTTTGGTACGCTTGCACAGCATTTGTGTTGCTGTTATCTTCATTGTACAGTTTTACCGCTGCGATAAACGTATCGATTGCAGGGAGAAAGCCATCAAACATGTCAACCCTTCTTTTAAGGCGTTCCTTAAATATCTCATGCCTTCTGTTTTCCCTTTGGGTAAAGGCCCAAACAATTATAGTCACAGCCATCGCGATATATGGTGCAATTTCAGACAATGCCATGTTTACCCCGCGTCTATCGATTGAGTAATTTCAGGACTATACTGCTCGTATTTGCTCAACTGCAACCTACTAGGCACCAAGCGTTAGATATTGACCGCTAGCTCGTCGCGAGCTTCAGAAATCCCACGATTTTGGCGGCCAGGCCTTCCGCATCCTTGGTTTCGCATTCCCAGATGACGAGGGTGCGCCAGCCCATGTCTTGGAGCGCGGCCTTGCTGGCGGCGTCGCGTTCGAGGTTGCGGGCGAGCTTCGGCCGCCAATAATCGAGGTTCGATTTGGGCGGGCGGCCATCCAGGCAGCGCGGCTCGGGGTGCTGATGCCAGAAGCAGCCGTGCACGAAGATCACGGCCCGGTACTTCGGGAAAACCAGGTCCGGCTTGCCCGGCAGATCCTTCCTGTGCAGCCGAAAGCGGAAGCCCAGTGCGTGCGCCGTCTTCCGCACCGCAAGCTCGGGCAACATGTCCTTGCTGCGGATCGAAGCCATGTTGCGGCTTCGCTCTATAGCGGTGAGCTTATCGGCCATTGCCGGCGGCTAGGTTCTTCTGCGTCGCTTCGCCTTCCTGAAGCGCAAAATGTATAGCCTGCGCGACGGCAAACGCCAACGGCGGCGGCAGCGCGTTGCCGGCCTGCCGGTAGGCCGCGGTTTTGCCGCCGGTGAAGGTCCAGTCATCGGGGAAGCCTTGGATTTTCCCGGCCATCGCAACCGTCAATCTCGGAAATCCAACGAAATCCTTCGAAGGCGCCTTGAGCGTAAGACCACGGCCGTCGACTTCGAGCTTGGCCCAGGCGGCGCGCGCCCGCGTCGGGCCAAGGTCCGGCCCGCCATGCTTTTTCGAGCCGCCGACAATCGCGGGCGCGATGCCCGCCGCTGCCTTCCGCCAATCTTTTGCGCCTCTCCAGCCATCGCTTTTCATAAGGCTGTACAGGGCGTCGCCAACGGAAATCTCCAGCGGCTTCTTTTCCGGCACGCTGAACGCGGCGGCGTGCTCGGGCCGTAGCCCGACGATGAAAACGCGGGGCCTGTTCTGCGGCACGCCAAAGTCCGACGCGTTCAACAGCTGGAAGCGCGTTTCGTAGCCCAAGGCGCTAAGCCGCTCCACGATCAGCTCGCGGTAATAGCCGAAGCGCGCGTCGAGCAGCCCGCGAACATTTTCTATCATCACCGCCCTGGGCTGCACTTCCTGGACGATGCGGAACGCCGCCGGGAAGAGATTGCGCTCGTCCTCCTCGCCGCGCTGTTTGCCGGCGACGGAGAAGGGCGGGCAGGGCAAGCCGGCCGCGACAAGGTCCACCCCCCGGTAAGGCTTTGCGTCGAACGCGGTGACGTCGCCCTGAATGACATTCCAGTCCGGCCGGTTATGGCGCAGCGTGCGGCAGGCGTCGGCATCGATCTCGATCAGCGCGGTGTGCTCAAACCCGGCTTGCTCCAGGCCCAGCGCCTGTCCGCCCGCGCCCGCGCATAGCTCCAGAACGGTCGGCGCTTTCGGAGCAGGATGGGCATGACAAAGTCCCCCCTCACCCCGGCCCTCTCCGAGCAAGCACGCCGGAGCGTGCTTGCCACTTTTGCTGCCGCACCCGCAAGCGGGTGCGGACGGGGAGAGGGAGTTGGCTGCGGCCTCTCGTTGAGGTAGAGGACAATACTGGGGTCCCTTCTCCCAGCCGCATCCGCTTGTGGATGCGGCCATGCTGGATTGCGAGCTCGCCGAGGCGAGCTCGCGGGGAGAAGGACAGGATGAGGGGGTCTTCGCGTCGTTCGCCTCAACCTTAGGAGCGGCGGACTTGTACGTCGCCCAAGTCGGCTCGTAGTCGCCATTGGCCTGGGCGCCCCAGCACTCCCAGCCCGTGCGGATGCCTCGCGCGAACAATTCCAGGAACGGCCCCGGCGAGCACGCCTCGATAAGCCCATATTGCTCGTCGGGCTTGCGGCTATGCTCGCGCTTCATGGTGGCGAGGTAATTCACCTGCCGCCGGCCCGGTGCCAGTGTCCGCGCGTTCTTGCCGCGCACGCCGAACAGCAAAATCTCGGTCACGTTGCGGAAGTAGAAGCCCACGCCGCGCCCGTCCGGCCCGCCGTCTTTGCGGATTTTGTGCCAGACGATGTTCGACTTGTAGGAGAAGCCCCAAGCCTCCATCACGGCTAGTCCATCGGGCAAGAGCGCGTTCGGCACCCACAGATAGAGATGGCTGGTGTCCGCCGTCGCCTCGGCGACGGGCATCGCCTTGATCTCGTCGAGCGAGAGCGTGGCATAGCGGTTGAGCCGCTGGTGCTCCGGCGCGATCTTCCCCGTCTTGTTCTGAAACTGCCAAGGCGGATCGGCGAGGATCGCGCCGAAGCGCCGCCCCTCGATTGCGCACAGCAAATCATCTCCGGCGTCCAGCATCGGCTTCGAATCATCCCTCATAGCTGAGGAGCTTCAGCCGGCGCCGGCTCCGCTGCAAGCGTCCGCTGAGTTCGCGGCGAGTTTTTCCGCAAGAAAGGGTCGCAGATGCAACGCGATGTGGCGTTATGCCAAGTCCGGCTGAATGGCTCGCACCGGGCAAGTCCGCCGCAGCGTCATTCCCGCGAAGGCGGGGACCCATGCTAACCTCATGTTCCTGCGTCGGAAATGGGTCCCCGCCTTCGCGGGAATGACGCTGCGGAAACGCTGCCGCGCGCGCCAGGTGACGCGGAATGCCGTGTCAATTCGCGAAGCGGAAGTGCATCACGTCGCCGTCTTGCACGGTGTAGTCCTTGCCTTCGAGGCGCATTTTGCCGGCCTCCTTCGCGCCCGTCTCGCCGCCCAGCGTCACAAAGTCGCTATAGGCGATGGTCTCGGCGCGGATGAAGCCCTTCTCGAAGTCGGTGTGGATCACCCCTGCCGCGCCCGGCGCGGCGGTGCCCTTGGTGACCGTCCAGGCGCGCGTTTCCTTGGGGCCCGCGGTAAAGTAGGTGATGAGGCCCAACAGCCGGTAGCCCGCCGCGATCAGCTTGTTGAGCCCCGGTTCTTCCAGGCCCAGTTCCTTCAGGTAAAGCGTCCGCTCTTCCTCGTCGAGCTGGGCAAGCTCGGCCTCGATCTGGGCCGAGATCACAATATCCTCCACGCCTTCGCCGCCGAAGTGCTCGAAAACCGATTTCGAGTAGGCGTTGCCGGTGGCGGCGTGCGCCTCGTCTACGTTGCAAACGTAAAGTGCGGGCTTCGAGGTCAAGAGCTGCAATTGCTGGAACGCCCGATGCTCCGATTCCGGAAGCTCGGCAAGGGCGAGGCGCGCCGGCTTGCCGTCGGACACGTATTTAAGCGCGACATCGATGAGCGCGAGCAGGGCCTTGGCTTCCTTGTCCTGGCCTTTTGCCTTTTTCTCGGTAGCATTGCGGCGGCGCTCCAGGCTTTCGAGATCGGCCAGCATCAGCTCGGTCTCGACCGTCTCGGCGTCGGCGATCGGATCGATGCGGCCCTCGACATGGGTCACGTCGCCGTCGTCGAAGCAGCGCAGCACATAGGCGATGGCGTCGCACTCGCGGATATTGGCGAGGAATTGATTGCCGAGGCCCTCGCCCTTGGACGCGCCGCGCACCAGCCCCGCGATATCGACGAAGGTCAGGCGCGTCGGGATGATCTTCTGCGACTTCGCGATGGCCGCAATCTTGTCCAGCCGCTCATCCGGCACGGATACCTCGCCGACATTCGGCACGATGGTGCAGAACGGATAATTCGCCGCCTGTGCCGCCGCCGTCTGCGTGAGCGCGTTGAAGAGAGTGGATTTGCCGACGTTCGGCAATCCAACGATGCCACACTTGAAGCCCATGGAGATTCTGTCTGCGTCCTTTAATGGCTTGCGCCGCTTGGGATGCGCTTGCGGAATAGCCAGCCGAGCAATCCGCTCTTCTTTGGCGGTGCGGGCGCGACCTTTTGCGCGGCGGCCGGGGCCGGTTGCGCAACCGCCTCTTTCTTAACCGGCGCCGGCTGCGGGGCGGCCTCTTTAACCGGGGCTGCTTCAACGCGCGGTGCCGCGGCAGCCTCGGCAGGTTTCTCAGGGGCGCGCTCCGGCTCAGGCAGCATCACCACCGAAGAAACCGCGCCGCTGGAAGTTCCTCCATGAGTAACCGCCTGTACGCCGGCGAACTTCGCTGGCGTCGAAACGGCGACGGCAGCTGCGATTTCGGCCTCCAAGCTTTTCTCCGCTTTTGGGGCTGCCTCAATTTTAGGCGCCGGCTTGACTATTTTTGCGGCAGCAGGAGCGGCGGCCCCATTCAGTTTCGCCGCCACGCGCCCGCGGGCGGCTTCACTTAAAAAAGCTGCATCGCTTCCTTCCACGAGCCGGTCGATGCCGCGCGCAATGCCGTCGAGGAAGGGCTCAAGCCATTCCCGGTCCGCCTTGGCAAAATCCTGCAGCACGTAATGGATAACCAGCGCCTTGTCGCCCGGATGGCCGATGCCGAGCCGCACGCGCTTGTAGTCGTTGCCGATATAGGCGGAAAGCGACTTCAAGCCATTATGGCCGGCATTGCCGCCGCCGGTTTTCACGCGCACCGTGCCGGGCTTCAGGTCCAGCTCGTCGTGGATCGCGATCACGTCCGCAGGCGTGAGCTTGTAGAAGCGCATCGCCTCGCCAGCCGCGCGCCCGCTCTCGTTCATATAGGTCGCCGGCTTGAGCAAGATGCACTTTTCGGTGCCGATCTGCCCCTCTGCCGCCAGGCCCTGAAAGCGCTTCTTCCAAGGCCCGAAGGTGTAGCCGCGCGCGATCTCGTCAACCGCCATAAAGCCAATGTTATGACGGTTGCCTGCGTATTTTTCACCTGGATTACCCAGTCCGACGATCAGCTTCATGATTGTTACCCGTCTCTTCCACCACCGATGCCGGAGCCGATGCAAAAAACGTGACGCTATTCTTCCTTGGTCTCCTCGGCAGCTTCCGGTGCGGCCTCGGGCTTCAGAGCGGAGGAGCCAGCGACCGAGGCAACGGTAAAGTCGCGGTCGGAGATGACGGGCGTGATGCCCGCCGGCAGTTTAACGTGGGAGATATGAACGCTGTCGCCGATGTTGAGGCCGGTGAGATCGACGGTAATGCTCTCGGGGATCGAATCCGCCGGGCAGGACAATTCGATCTCGTGCCGGACGATGTTCAGCACACCGCCGCGCTTGAGGCCGGGCGACGCCTCCTCGTTCACGAAATGGACCGGCACGGCCACGTCGATGCGCGAAGACTTGCTGACGCGCATGAAATCCACATGGATCGGGAAATCGCGCACCGGATCGAGCTGCACGTCGCGCGGGATCACGCGCTGCTTCTTGCCGTTCACGTCGAGCAGAAAGACCGTCGAGAGGAAGTGCCCGGTCTGATAGTTCTGCCAAACGGCCTTGTATTCGAGCGCTACATTCTCCGGGTCCGCCTCGCCGCCGTAAACGACCGCCGGGACCATTTTTTGCGCCCGGAGCACGCGATTGGCCATCTTGCCAGTGCCTTCGCGCGCGCTTGCCTTCAGTTCGATAAGCTCCGCCATGGTTCTTCTCTTATTTTGCTAGGTGAGCGCGATTGTGCGGCGAACGTGCGCTCGCGAACCTTCGGCACTCGGGGTGTTTCAAACCACCTCTATAAGGGCAAGCGCGGCGAAAGACAATAAGTTGATACGCAGCGGTTCCCTCACAATGAATACCAGGTGGCGCGCGCCTTGCCGAGCTGGCGGACACGCCCCGTCTTCACCAGCTCGCGCATCCGCACTTTGAGCGTATTGCGGTTTGCGCCGGTGATCGACGCAAGCTGCACAATATTTAGACGCTCCTGCGCGCGCAATGCCTTGAGCACTTGGCGGGATAGGTCCGGCAAGCCGTCCTCGCTGCTTTGAGCGGCACGCTCGCGGTCAAGCCGGGCCACTAGACCGTCCTTTTGCTTCTTGAGGCACCGCAGCAAGAATCCGATCCACGGCTCCCAATCCGGTGCATCGTCCTTGAGCGTCGTCTGTGTGCGCCGCAGGGCCTTGTAATAGAGGTCCTTGTTTTCCTCGATCACCCGCTCCAGCGAGGCATAAGGCACATAAGCATAACCCGCTCGCAAAAGCATAAGCGTGGTGAGCACGCGCGACAGCCGCCCGTTTCCATCCTGAAAAGGGTGGATCGCCAGAAAGGTCACCACGAAGACGCCGGCGATTAGAAGCGGATGGAGCGATTCTTCTTCAATCGCCTTGCCGGTCCAGGCTACGAGCGCCTCCATTTCGCGCGGCGTATCGAACGGCGCGGCGGTCTCGAATACGACACCGATTTCCCGCCCGTCCGTATCGAAGGCTACGACATTGTTGGGAAGCGTCTTGTAGGAACCTCGATGCCGCTCATCCTTGCCGCTGTGGCGAAGCAAGGTTTGGTGCAATTGACGGATATGGTTTTCGGTGACGCGCAACTCGGCGTAGGTCTCGAACACGAGGTCCATGGCTTCGGCGTACCCGGCCACTTCCTGCTCGTCCCGCGTCTTGAAAGACTTCATCGCGATAGTGCCAAGCAGCGTCTCGACCTGAGCGTCGGTGAGCTTCGCCCCCTCGATGCGCGTGGACGAGCCAACGCTCTCAATCGTTGCCACCTTGCGCAAAGCGCTGAGGCGGTCCGGCGAGAGCGTCTTGAGGGCCTCCCACCTGCCTTTGAACTCATCGATTTCGGCGATGAGTTTTACGAGGCCGGGGCCCAATATGAGCTTTGGCTCCCTCACGGCCGGGAAGCCTCCATATCCGATTTCATACCCAATTATACCCGATTTCACCCGATTCTGCATGCCTAATCGGTGTGTCCCCATTCCCAATGAGAGGCGAGGGGCACAGGCCGTTGCTGCTTAAAACGCCGTTGGCGTTTCCGGGATGACGGCTGCGGAAGCGATCGAGCGGATCTCGTATCGCTTATGAGGCGCAATCGTTTTCATGCGGATCGCCGCCCAACTTGTGGTATGGCTCGGCGGGCGGCATCCGCTGCTCTCGCGCTCGCTCTGTGGATCGCCGTCAACCGGTCGCGGAACCTCATAGGGGCTGGGTGCGTAGGCATGTGTTTTTCCGCAAACGCCAGTTTCTTGGCTGCCGCCGTCACTGCAACGATAGGAATTGCAACCCTCAGGCAAGCCCGCCATGCCCGGGAGCTGCCATTGGCGGCTGTGCCCTTGCTTTTCGGCTCCCAGCAGGCGGTAGAGGGATTTCTCTGGTTACGGCTGACTGGTGAAAGCGGCCAGGGCGTGGCTGAGCTTTCGCTGGCCTTCTTGATCTTCGCAAAGGCCCTTTGGCCAGCCTACGTGCCATTGGCAGCGGTTCTCATCGAACCGGAGCCTCGCCGGATAGGGGCGATGCGCCTTCTGCTGGCCTTGGGATGCGCGTTGCTGGTCTATGCGCTCATCGGCCTTGTCAACTACCCGCCCTCCGTTGCTATCTGCGGCCGGAGCATCGACTATGGCGGCAACGAGAGCGCGCTTTCCTGGCAGACCGTTGTCTACCTTCTTTGCGCTTGTGCCCCGCTCTTGCTTTCCTCGCACAGCGTTATTCGCATCTTTGGGGCGACCGTTCTCACCGGTTTCGCTGTTTCAGCCTATGCCTATTTTGCGACGTATATATCGGTCTGGTGCTTCTTTGCTGCCGCCAATAGCGCGCTGCTCTGCTTTCATTTCAGCCGTGACGCGATGCAGGCCAAGCTCTGGCACCCTTGACCCGGCAGTTTTCCTTACCAACGCCGGTGAGTTATCACCCACCATGTACTACTCGAAGAATAGCGTAGACACCGATTTCTCGTCCGATGTGCGCAGGATCGCCTCGCCGATCAGGCCCGCGAGCGACAGCACCTCGATATTGGCCGCGACGCGCACCGCCTCGGTTGGCACGATGGTATCGGTGATGAAGAGCTTCTCGATCTTGGACGCCATGATCTTGGCGACGGCGCCGCCCGAGAGCACGCCATGAGTGATATAGGCCACGACCGACTCCGCACCGCGTTCGGCCAGCGCCGTGGCGGCATTGCACAGTGTGCCGCCGGAGTCGATGATGTCGTCGATCAGGATGCAGGCACGGCCGGAGACGTTGCCGATCACGTTCATCACCTCGGATTCGCCAGGCTGTTCCCGGCGCTTGTCGATGATGGCGAGCGGCGCATCGATGCGGCTCGCGAGCCCGCGCGCACGCACCACGCCGCCCACGTCCGGCGAGACCACGGTGATGTTGCCGTTGGTGAAGCGTTTGCGGATATCGCGCACCATCACCGGCGCCGCATAAAGATTATCGGTCGGGATGTCGAAAAAGCCCTGGATCTGCCCCGCATGGAGATCGACGGTCAACACGCGGTCCGCGCCGGCATGGGTGATCAAATTGGCTACGAGCTTGGCCGAGATCGGCGTTCGCGGCAGCGTTTTGCGATCCTGGCGGGCGTAGCCGAAATAAGGGATCACCGCCGTGATGCGCCGCGCCGACGCGCGCTTCAGCGCGTCGATCAAGATCAAAAGCTCCATCAGGTTGTCGTTGGCGGGATAGGACGTCGATTGGATGACGAAGATATCCTCGCCTCGAACGTTCTCCTGCACCTCGACAAAAATTTCCATGTCCGCGAACCGCCGGACAAGGCATTGTGTGAGCGGCGTTTTCAGGTAGGCGGCGATGGCGTGAGCCAGCGGGCGATTGCTATTGCCGGCAACCAGCTTCATGACGCGTGACAGTCCATGTGGCTAAAGCAGTTGAGAAAACGATACGAGCGCGCTTCTAACAGCGCGCCCGTCATCTGTAAACCGGCGATTGTGCATGCGAGCCAGCACCTTCTGCCGAACCCGGCCCAGCTACCCGGCCGAGCCGTTTGCGCCCTGCTGAGCCTGGCCGGCGGCCCCCGGCTTCTTGAGCAGCTTTGTAACCTCGGACGCAGCCGCTCCCGCAGCCTGATCGGCTATATCGCCCCAGGCGCCGTCCAAGCTTCCGGCGACGATCTTGTTATTCTGTACGACCGTCTTCTCCATCTGCTTACCCGTAGGGTCGATCACGGCCCAGCGGATGACGATCGGCTGCTGACCGTTCGCAGGGGCTCCGACTTCGACCTGTCCCTGGATTTTATAGGCACCGGCCTTCGCGGAGGATACGAGCTTGATGCCCTGCCCCTTCAGAGCGCGCTTCATCGCTTCGGCTAGCGTTGTCTTGCCGTCGCCGGGCGCGCCGGTGACCGGCGGCACCACAGCGACAAGCTCCGCCGCTGCCTTTGGCTTCGCCGGAGCGGGAACGTCAACCGCCGCTGCGAGCGATGGAGCCTCCGGTGCGGCAGCCGGTTGAGCGGGCGCGGGCTTGGTGGCGGCAGACTTGGCCGCGACCTTTACAGGAGCCGCCTTAGGCGCTGGCTCCGCACTTGCCATTGCGGCGGGCGGAGCGTTTGGATTGTCGATCCAGGCAGTCACGTCGCTTGCCGACTTCGCCGCGACCTGTTCCAGACCTTCTTCAGTGACGTGACTCCAGGAGTTGCCGCCATGCTTGTCCGAAACAAGGGCCTCGCCTCCTATGCTGCGAATCTTGTTGCCGGCCTTGTCGGTAACGTCGATCGTGTAAGCGACCTTCGTCCCATGCTTGGCATCGGGCTTCGCGGCGTATGCGGTCTTGACGATGTATTGGGCATCCTTGGCTTCGACGATTTGCACGCCCTTCGCCCGGATTGATGCCGTGAGCTGCTCGTTGACTTTGCTTGCGTATTTCTGCGGTACACCCTCTGCTGGCGAAAGGGCGACAGCAGGTTTGGCCTTAAGGCTCGCATCGGCAGTATCGCTATTTTGAAAGAGGCTCCCCCCGCAGCCGGCGAAGGCCGGCTAACAAAAGTGCTCCAGTCAAAAGCGACGCGGCACGTTGAGCTGCGCTCTGCGCGGCCGGCTTGATCTCGCGCGTCACTTGTCCACTCCTTGCTTTTTAGGTTTAGCACGGCGGTACACATGACACTAACAACCGGCACAACTCCCCCCGCCGAATCTCGTAACGTCGAAAATCTAGCGGTAGCGCATGATCGCGTCTAGCAGGCGGAACTTTCCACAGGGCTCGCCGGGCGAAATTCCGCCAAAATCGGGCTTAGCGGCCGTAGTTATCCACATCAAGCAAGGAGAATTGCCGAAATTTGACGGCCATAGCCGGACTCGATTCTATGTACGGACCGGCGGTAACTGAAGAGATCGATTCGTTTTCGTAGGTACACGCGGCGATATCTTGGATGTTGGTTACGCTTTTACTCAGGAGGCGATCCCGGACGTAGCCGGGAAGGTCGAAATGCGGCCTGCCGCCTCCGGGGTGTGTAAAGTGCCGCTCGTTGGCCTCGCCATCGGCGAGGAAGGCTGCTTTGAATTCGGGGCTGACCTCGTAAGCGGCCCGCGATATCGCGGGACCGATGGCCGCCGAAATGCGATCCGGGCGGGCGCCGAGGCTTTCCATGGCCTCGATTGCGCTTTCAATGACGCCGCCTTTGGCGCCCTTCCAGCCCGCATGGACCGCTGCGACGACCTCTGCATCCGGGTCGGCCAAAAGGATAGGCGCGCAGTCCGCCGTAAGGACGGCAACCGCGAGACCGCGTACATTCGTGACCACGGCGTCGGCCTCCGGGGCTTCCCCTAGTTTCCACGGCGTTGTCACGATCAAAGCCCTGGCGGTGTGCGCTTGCTTTGGACCGGTCAGCCTTCCGGGCTCTGCGCCGAGCCGCGCCGCGACCCGTGCCCGGTTCTCTTCGACGCGGTCTCTTTCGTCGGCGGAGCCGCGGCCGCAGTTCAGCGAGGCGTAAATGCCTTCCGATACCCCGCCGGTGCGCAGGAAGAAACCATGGGCGATCCCACCCGCATTGAGATTGTCCGCAGCCAAGAATGCGACCTCTGCCGCGCTGTCTTCTATCTCCATGAAGTCCTTCAATCCGCTGGAAGCTGCTTAGAGGCTCTGAAATGGCGGCAGCGGGCAGGGTATGCCACCCGCCAAAACGGCAGTCTTGAATAGAACGCCCATTTGGGCGGGATCCACGAGCCGGGAAACGCGGCTCCGTATATCCGCTGCCGCATCTGGAGAAGCACGGCGCAAGAGCTGATGCACCCTCGCTTCGAGCCCGAGCCGCAACAGCCATTCGCCCATGGGCATGGGACCGGACGCGGCGAGGTTCAGCTCCTTTGCGTGCTGCACCAGATCGGAGAAATCGACATGCGCGGTTAGGTCTGCCTCGCCAGGCGTTTCGAATCAGCTGGCGAAGCGATGCTGCTTGACCGCTTGCACCGTGTCGCCGGAAGCGGGCTGCGAATAGCCGTAGTCGACGATGAGCGCGGCTAGGGGGGCACCGGCAGCCCGCGCGGCGAAACTTCGAAGGACTCCAGCGATGCCGGGCCTCGTCTCGGCAATCGCGCCGTCTTCAACGGCGGGGAAGTCCCCCCTCACTCTGTCTCTCTCCCCGAGGGGAGAGAGGACGCTCGAACTACCCTCAGCGAGAATTCTAGGGTCCCTTCTCCCCTCGGGGAGAAGGACAGGATGAGGGGGGACTTCCACCCCATCCGGGCCTAATTCGAGCTCGAAGCCTCCGTCCTTGAACGCGACCATACGCTCGCGCCAAAGCTGCGCGGCTTCATCGAAGACGAACTGCCGCACGGGCAGGCAATCGAAGAACTCGTTCGCGATTATGATCGCGGCCCCCGCCGGCACATCCTCGATGCTGTCATGCCAGCAAACCGGGCAAGGCGCGCCTGCAAGCGCGGCCTCCTGCGCGGCCCGCAGCGGCGCCGACGTCTCAACGAGGTGAACGGTAGCGCCTTGCAGGAAGGCGGGAAGCACGCGCAACGCGCGCAACGCATCCGCCATCAGTGTTCCGCGCCCAGGGCCAAGCTCGATGAGGCGAACCGCGCTGGGCTCGCCCATGATGCGCCAGGTTTCGCCCGCCCATAAGCCAATCAGCTCGCCGAATACCTGCGAAATTTCTGGCGCGGTGAGAAAGTCCCCTCCGCGCCCGAGCGGGTCTCTCTTCCTATAATAGCCGTGCGCGGGATCGTAGAGGCACGCTTCCATATAATCGTGCAGCGCAATTGGCCCCTCCACGGCGATCCTGGCGGCGAGCTTTTGGGCGAGCGGCGTCAATTCGGCCTGTGTTGCGTTCGGCATCATCCGCCAAGATAGTTCTTGGAGTAGCGGTATGCCAAGGTCCGGGCGAGGCCCGCAGCGCCTGGAAAAAGGTTCGCGCGCGTGACGCCGATATCGTGCAGCTCTTTCATGATGGCTCTCTTGCCGCCGGTTTCGATCTGGATGGCGGTCAAAAACAGATCGGCGCGCTTCATGAAGAAGACGAGCTTGTCGAGCGGCGTCGCGTCCTTGCCGTGCACCGTCCAATAAACGTTCTGCGCGTTGTAGCTCCGGCTGGAGCGGGGCGGTCTAAAGGCCATAGGTGCCGCCGCTTCGGGCAGGGCAGGCGCATCCAGGGCGTCAATCTTGACGGCGTATTTCTTGAAGTACGCGCTCTCCACGGGCGGCACGAACAGCAGATCGGCCGTATGCTCGTTCATGATCCAAGGGTTGAGCACCCAGACGCGCCCATCGTCGCCGCTCAGGCTTTCAACCGCCATAAAGAGCGCAACCAGTGGGTTTGCAGACCATTCTATGATGCGCGAAGGCACGCCCGCCAAATGAGCGCTCACGAGCAGCTGCCAATCGGCAAGCCCGCCCGTTGGCGCAAACTTGGCGCTCATCTGGCGCCAGTCGCGCAGGACCTCGCGCTCATGCTCGGGACGGATGCCGGACTTGTAGAAGGCAGGAACGAGATCGCCCCTGAAATCGGGCTGGCCCAAATACCAAGGCGTGGCAGGCGTTGCGTGCAACCCGAGCTTGTTCTTCGGGTCCGCTGCCACGGCGAGGTACCCGGCAACCGAGGCTATAGCCATAACGGGCTATGCCTCAACCGCGGCCGTGGCCGCCGCTTTACCAGCCTCCGCGGGTGTCTTTTTGGCTGTCGCGGCCAGATAGGCTCCGTAGGCGATCATCGGCAAGGAATAGACCACCCCTTCGGAGAAATACCGCGTCGTGAAAAACTCGGCCATATCCCATTCCTTGTAATACTCGGCGAAGATGCGGAACACACCGTAAGCCATCAGGAAAACGCCTGTTGTCAGGCCGGGCGACATCAACGAGCGCCGGCGTATGCGTAAAAAAGCGCAGTAAGATGAACATGACCACGCCTTCCAGCAGCGCCTCGTAGATTTGCGTGGGGTGGCGCGGCCCAGGCAGATTGCCCTTCAGCAATGCCTTGACTGGAAATTCCACAGCCCAAGGCACGTCCGTCAGCCGGCCATAAATCTCCGCGTTGACGAAATTGGCGAGGCGCCCGAAAAATAGCCCGAATGGTACAACCGCCGCTGACAAATCCATGAGCGAGCGCACGGGAATGCCGTGGCGCCGCGCGAACAGCAAGACTGCGAGCCCCACGCCTAGCAGCCCGCCGTGGAACGCCATGCCGCCTTGCCAAATCTCGAAGAATTGGAGCGGGTTCTTCAGCAATTGGCCCGGCTCGTAGAATAGGAAGAAGCCGATCCTGCCGCCAAGCACGGTGCCGAGCGTCGCCCACACCAGAAAGTCGTCCGCCCGATCGGGTTGCATCGGCGACGGCCCGGCCCAGAGCCGCCGGTCCTCGCAGAGCCGGCGCAGATAGTACCAGCCGAGCAGCAGTCCGGCCGCGTAGGCGAGGCCATACCAGCGTATCCCAAAATCCCCGTAGATACGGATCGCCATCGGATCCTTGAAAGGAAACGCAATCGCCATCAGGTCCATGGAAAGCCTCTAATACTAATCCGCTTGAAGTGTTCGTCGTCGCGAGGCGCTTTAGCGCCGTGGCGATCTAGGGCAACGTGCTATAAGCCTTTGCATTTTTTGCTCCTGGATTGCTTCGCTTCGCTCGCAATGACGGGAACTGTTTAGCTAGACCCAGTGTAACGCCGCCGCCCCGCGCGCCTGTCTTAGCAGGAGCGGCTGCCGCGCCCAAGCGAAAGATCGGCGCGCTGCATCGGCCGCGGGAGCCGGCGCGAAAGTCGCGATGACGGCTGGCAGACTTGCATCAGTCCTGCCGTTTTCGCAGTTGCAGATCTGGGCGGCGTTCAGCGGTGAGGCGCTCGGCTTGCTCCCGGCGCCAGCGCGCGATGCGGGCATGATCGCCCGACAGCAGCACTTCCGGGATTTCGAGGCCCTCCCAAATACGGGGACGGGTGTAGTGCGGGTATTCGAGGAGGCCATTTTCAAAGCTTTCCTCAGCCAAGGAGTCCGGAGCGCCGATCACGCCTGGCAAGAGCCGTACGCAGGCGTCGATCAAGATCATCGCAGCCAGTTCGCCGCCCGAAAGCACATAGTCTCCCGCCGAAATCTCCTCAAGCCCGCGGGCGTCGATAACGCGCTGATCTAGCCCTTCGAAGCGCCCGCAGAACAAGATGACGCCGGGCCCGGCAGCGAGGCCGCGCGCCCGCTCCTGGGTCAGCGGCTTGCCGCGCGGCGAAAGATAAATGCGTGGCGCGCCCGGAAACGCGGCACTCGCGGCGTCAAGGGCGGCGGCAGCCACGTCCGCCCGCATGACCATGCCCGCGCCGCCGCCCGCGGGCGTATCGTCGACGGAGCGGTGCTTATCCTTGGCGAAATCGCGAATCTGTAGGAGAGACAAGCCCCAGCGTTCCTCCTCTAGCGCGCGGCCCGAAAGGCTGTGTCCCAAGGGTCCGGGAAACATTTCGGGAAACAGCGTTAGAATGGTTGCCTGCCAGGGTGCCATGGTCTTCACATAAAGCGAGCCGCCCCGGCCGGCAATGGATTTGCGTCTTAAGCCTCGATAGTCTGCAGCCATGCCTCCGGGGCTGCGTTCGCGGCAAGCCGGAGGAACCCAATCGAGATGGGTAGCGAAAAGCGGCGCGGGCCGGCGCTGCCGGGGTTGATATAGAGAATGCCGCCGCGGCTTTCGATGAGCGGCTGGTGCGTGTGGCCGGAAATGACTGCGGCGATACCGGCTACCTCGGGGTCGATCCCAATATCGTTCAGGTTGTGCATAACATAGATGTCGTGCCCCTTAACGGAAACCATGACATCGGCGGGAAGAGTGGCGGTCCACTGGCCGTGGTCCACGTTTCCTCGTACAGCGGTGACCGGAGCGATGGACGAAAGCGCGTCCAAGACTTCCGGCTTTCCGACGTCCCCAGCGTGCAAGATGCGGCAAACGCCGGAAAGAGCCGCCGCTACTTTGGGCCTCAAAAGCCCGTGGGTATCGGAAATTAGCCCGATCAGGGTCATTCCGCTTCCGCCCGTGTTATTCTTTTTCGTAATTAGGTATTATAAGGGTAATGAATCCCGCCTCAAGGTCGACTTTGGGTACATACGCGTTTTCGAAGGGGATAAGCTGCGTCTGCCGCCCCTTCAGGTGGCGCAGCTCAAGCAGATCGCCTGCGCCAAAGTTATGAACGGCCACGATTTCTCCAAGCGGTTCCCCATCCGGGGAGATCGCGGACAGCCCTATCAAATCGGAGTGATAGTATTCATCGGCATCCGCCGGTGGTAGCGCAGTACGCGGCACGAAAAGCTCCGTCCCGCGCAAGCGTTCGGCGGCGTCTCTGTCCGCGACGCCGCGCAGGCGCGCAATTACTGCGCTGCCGCCTGCGTGGCGAAGTGACGCGATCTCGAATGTAACCGAGCCATCCGCGCTTGCGAGCGGGCCATAGGCCGCGACATCCTCCGGCTCAGCCGTGAATGTCGCGATTTTGACCTCGCCCTTGAGCCCGTGCGCCCCCGCGATGCGGCCAAGCAGCACGCGCTCATCGCTATCGCTGGACGGCGGCGCGGACATCGCACGCTACCGGATTTAGGCCGCTTCGCCGCCCGCGGCTGCGGCTTCGGCCTTCTTGGCCTTCTCCGCGGCGCGTTCCTTGGCCTTGGTGCCTGGCTCGGCGCTTTTCGGATTGTTGCGAGCGGGCCGCGTGGCGAGGCCGCGCGCGTCGAGGAAGCGAAGCACGCGGTCCGTGGGCTGCGCGCCGACCGACAGCCAATGCTTCACGCGTTCTTCCACGAGCGTGATGCGATCCGCATGATCCCGCGGCAGCAGCGGGTTATAGGTGCCGAGCTTCTCGATGAAGCGGCCATCGCGGGGTGCGGTGGCTTCGGCGACGACGATGCGGTAGTAGGGGCGCTTTTTGGCTCCGCCCCGTGCGAGCCTGATTTTCAGTGGCATGCTCTTTTCCTTAGGTAGATAGATGGAGTTTGGACGATAAAAGTGCCTAACTAAATTTTCTGAAGACCATGAAGGCGAAGGCCGCGCCCATGCCGAACTGGACAAAGAAAAGCGCGTGGAAAATCCAGCCAACGCCTTTGGTACGTCCTTGCTTGCTGAGTTTTCTATAGAAGTTCTCCCAGCCTAGCCCGTCTGCGGCGACACTGTTCTCAATTGTAAACAGATATTGATAAATAATGGACGAACGCCAAAGCAAGAAACGATAGAATACGAACGCGAATATTGTAAGTAGTATCGGGATTGCTGCAGCAATCTGAACTACAATTGGCGAGAACACGTCTTTGCTCGACTGCGAGACCCAGGCCATGATGAACCCGTTTGCAATCAAAGCGTAGACCGCGAGCTGGAAGGCAAGGCGGAAATTCTCTCCAATTTCCGAGTAAAGCTGGCCCCATTCCGCAGTATGGAAATCAGCATCGCGCTCGCGCGCGATATGTATTGTCTCAGCCATTGCGATCATCTTCCCCGGCCCGCAGGATCACCCCTTGCGCAATCAGTTCCTGCCGGCGCCGCTCGTCGCTCTCCGCAAGCCGCCTCGCCAGCACCGGAATGAAATGCAGCCCTATGCCGAACAAGACCATCGGCAGACTTATTAGATACACCCACCACGGAACCGACATGTCTTTCCCTCTCTAACGCTGGCCGGCCATTGTTGCGATTTGCGTGGCAGCGATGCGAAAACCGTCATCGCGAGGCCGCCTTGGCGGCCGTGGCGATCCAGGGATAGCAGCACTGCGCTCGAATTTGTGGCCCCTGGATTGCTTCGGCCTTCGGCCTCGCAATGACGGGAGCCCCATGCTCCTTCGCGGGAATGACGCTGCGGCCCTCGTTCTCATTTCTTCTTACCTGGCAGGCCCGGCAATCCGGGCAGCCCGCCGCCGAAACCGCGCGAACCTGGAAGGCCCGGCAAGCCCCCAAATCCGCCCCCGCCGCCAAACCCGCCCGGCAGCTTCATGCCTGGGGGAGCTGGCCCGCTTTCGCCGCCTCGATCATCTCCGGCGTGGGCTCGGGCATCTTCCCGCCGCCGCCCATGCCGAACATCTTGGCCAGCCCGCCCTTGCCCTTGCCGATGGTCTTCATCATGTCGGCCATCTGCCGGTGCATCTTCAAAAGCTGGTTGATCTCCTGCACGGTGGTGCCGGAGCCCGCCGCGATACGCCGCTTACGGCTTGCGGCCAGAACTTTGGGATTGCGGCGCTCCTTCGGCGTCATCGACGAGATGATCGCGCCCTGGCGCTTGATGATTTTGTCGTCGAGGTTCGCGGCGTCGATCTGCTTCTTCATCTTGCCGATGCCGGGCAGAAAGCCCAGCACGCTCGACATGCCGCCGATCTTCTGCATCTGGCGCAGCTGCTCGGCCAAATCTTCGAGGTCGAACTGGCCCTTCACCATTTTCCTGGCGATGGCTTCGGCCTTTTGGTGATCGATGGTCTCGGCGGCCTTTTCGACGAGGCTGACCACGTCGCCCATGCCGAGAATGCGGCCGGCGATGCGCTCGGGATGGAAATCCTCGAGCGCCGTCGAGCTTTTCGCCGGTGCCCAGAAGCTTGATCGGCTTGCCCGTAACCGCGCGCATGGAGAGCGCAGCACCGCCGCGCCCGTCGCCGTCGATACGGGTGAGCACGATGCCGGTGAGGCCGATGCGCTCGTTGAAGGTGCGCGCGACGTTCACCGCGTCCTGGCCGGTGAGGCTGTCGGCCACGAGCAGCGTTTCGTGCGGCTTCGCGATGTCGCGAATCGCTTCCGTCTCGCGCATCAGCTCGTCGTCGATGTGGAGCCGGCCGGCCGTGTCGAGAATGACCACGTCGTAGCCGCCGAGCCGCCCGGCCTGCATCGCGCGCCCCGCGATCTGCTGCGGCGTCTGGCCCTTGATAATCGGCAGCGTATCGATGCCCGCCTGCTCGCCCAGCACCTTGAGCTGCTCCTGCGCCGCCGGGCGCCGCGTGTCGAGCGACGCCATCAGCACCTTGCGCTTGTCGCGCTCGTGCAAGCGCTTCGAAATCTTGGCCGCTGGTCGTCGTCTTGCCAGAGCCCTGCAGGCCGACCATCATGATCGCGACCGGCGCCGGTGCATTCAGGTCGATGGGCTCGGCTTCGGCGCCCAGCGTGCGCACCAGCTCGTCGTGGACGATCTTGACGACCATCTGCCCCGGCGTGACCGAGCGCAGCACCTCCTGGCCCACCGCCTTCTCGCGCACCCGGTCCGTGAACGACTTCACCACCTCAAGGGCCACGTCCGCCTCAAGCAGCGCGCGGCGCACCTCGCGCATGGCCTCGGCCACGTCGCTATCGCTCAGCGCGCCGCGGCGCGTGAGCTTATCGAAAATGCCGGCGAGGCGATCGGAGAGGGATTCGAACATGGATATTTCTTTCGCAGCCTTTGTTGCTTGGCTCTTATGGGACCGGCTTAGGGCGTGGTCTCAAGGGCCAAGACCCTCGCCTGAAGGCTCTTAATTTCAGCCTGGATGTTCTCTATGTCCGATCCCTGCCGCGTGGTCAGCCCCAAATGGTAAGTCATGTAGCCTTCCATTGCGTCGAGCTTGGCTGTATTGGCCACGAGGTGCTCGCCCATGTCATCCAGCCGGCCGCGAATGGCGGATATGTCCGCCTGAATCCGTTGGAGGATAGGCATGATGGCATCAGTAGGTTCTGGCATAGGGGTCTCGCTCATTAAGACCTATTATCGGCATTCGCCATTCCCTTTTCCACCGCAGTGTGGCCGTTTCCTTCATCCAACGCAAAACGCACCCGCGGGCGAGCCTTCGCTGGCGGGTGCTGATATGGCGGGGACAATAGCCGGGAAATGCCATGTGCACAAGCCTAACCAGGAGTTAAAAAGCCGCCGGCGTTAATGCATTTCGCTCAGCCGCGCCGGTTGTTCCTGCCGCTTTTCAATCTTGAACTAATTTAGCACAAACGCCTTTAGGAATCTCTAATGCGTTAAGTGGCTGATTATACAAGGTAAAACACAGATGCGGCGGCGCCGTGGCTTGAGCCGTCAGCTCGCGCGAATGGTTAAGATTAAAACTGTCCGTATATTTAATAGGGTTTTGGAGTCGCAGAAATCGACCCAAAGTGGCAAAAGATTCGCAGAAAGACGGCGGCGGAAAATATGACGCGGCGCCGTTAACTATCCCGGCATTAAGCATAGTAGGGCCTTACGCGAAAGGAACGGTCCTTTAACCTGTCATACCGTCGAGTATAATGATTGACTTACCCCTCACCCTGTCCCTCTCCCGCGAGGGGAGAGGGAACGTCTTCTCAACGGGCACGCCCTGCTCCCTCTCCCCTTGCGGGAGAGGACTGGGGTGAGGGGGCTAGCGTCAATCGTTAGGCTCGACGGTATCATGTCAGCCGCCAGCAAGGCTTGCGTTCGCGGGTTATACCAGTTCCAGTTGATCGCTCCCGCAGCGTCATTGCAAGTTTGCACCGGCCGCCGCGGCCGGCCCTTCTGGATGAAACTGAATTCTAAGGCCAAGTCCCCCCTCATCCTGTCCTTCTCCGCGCAAGCACGCCTTGGCGTGCTTGCGTCTTTTGCTACCGCACCCGCAAGCGGGTGCGGACGGGGAGACGGGACGCCCGAAATAGCCGCTGCGAATGTTCGAGCGTCCTCTCTCCCAACCGCATCCGCTTGCGGATGCGGTCACTCCGAGGTGCAAGCTCGGCAAGCCGAGCTTGCTGGGAGAGAGACAGAGTGAGGGGGTCTTCCTGCACTGTTTCTTCCGTAGCGAAGCAATCCAGATGCAAGTCACGGATGTTGCTTATGGACGCCCGCGGCGGCAAGGGCGGCCTCGCGATGACGATGGCGGAAGTATTCAACCGGATTTCGTATTACTGGCTGTTAGCCGGGCAGGCTTGCTGCACGGGAGCGCCGCTGTTCTCCTCGATATACAAGCTGAAAGCCCGGTCGGCCCTCAGAACATGCTCAAAGAGCCAGTTTGTCAGAAACTCCGGGACTTGCCGGGGCAGCGCGTCTGACGCCTGCGATTGAAAGCTCTCGTGGACTTCCTTGACCGTGACCATCAATGACTGATGTTGCTGCCGGTGTTTTTCATAGCCGGGGTAACTCATGCGCAGAAGAAGCCCCTCCTCATGCGCGAAATGATAGTTGACGTAGAGCATCACCCCATCCAAGGCGTTGCCAAGGATCGCGCGGCTAGCTCCCGCCTCCACGGCGTCGTGCAAATCGTTGAGAAGCTCAAGAAGCCTTTTATGATCGCGGTCGATTTCATCGACGCCAATACTAAATTCATCCGTCCATTTTGTAATAGGCATAGAGTTATCCTTCCTGACGCCGCTGTTCGTACTGCCGTAGAAAACCTGAATAGCTCCGACGCGCAGGGGACGGCTGTTAGGGCTGGAATTGAAGTACTTGTGCCGCCTGCCCGCTGGACGAAGACTTCACATCCGTAAATCCGTATCTAGGCCACTGCGATTGCAGGTGAGCTTAGGCCGATGCTAAGTTCTAGACTGGCGGCACTTAACGTTGCGTAAATATGGAAGTAGTTTTAGAATTGCGCGTACTATAGGCAACAAAAAAAGGCTTACAATATTTTCCTAAACGCCCTACACACCCATGTATCCGATCGAATACATGCAAAATAAGATATAATTTCGAAGGAGATTAGTAGGAAAGCCGCATCGTCAGCCGATGTCGAATTTCACGCCCTGGGCAAGCGGCAGCGCGGTGCCGTAATTGATGGTGTTGGTCGCGCGCCGCATATACGCCTTCCAGCAGTCGGAGCCGGATTCGCGTCCACCGCCGGTTTCCTTCTCGCCGCCGAAAGCGCCGCCGATCTCCGCGCCGGAAGGCCCGATATTTACGTTGGCGATGCCGCAATCGGAGCCGCGCGCCGACAGGAACAGCTCCGCTTCCCTGAGATCGTTCGTGAAAATCGAGGAGGAAAGCCCCTGGGGAACGGCGTTGTGCAGCGCGATGGCTTCGCTAAGATCGCGGTAGCGCATAACGTAGAGGATCGGCGCGAAGGTCTCCTTCTCCACAGGTCCGGTTTGGCGAGGCATCTCCACGAGCGCCGGACGCACATAGAAGCCGCCCTGCGGCACCCCATCCCCGGCGCGGTTTCCTCCCGGGATTGCGCCGCCGGCAGCCTTGGCCTCTTCGAGCGCTGCTTGCATCGCCTCGAAGGCGGCCTTCCCGATGAGCGGGCCAACGAGCGTATCCGCCTCCAAAGGATTGCCAACCTTGACGGAGGCGTAGGCCGCCTTCAGCCGGGGCACGAAGCGCTCGTATACGCTTTCGTGGACGAATAGCCGCCGCAGCGTCGTGCAGCGCTGGCCCGCGGTCCCCATCGCCGCGAAGGCAACCGCGCGCAGTGTCAATTCGAGATCGGCCGAGGGACACACGATGGCGCCGTTGTTGCCGCCAAGCTCCAGGATCGCGCGTGCGAAGCGCTTGGCGAGAACGGGGCGCGATGGCCCGGCCCATGGCGGTCGAGCCGGTCGCCGAGACCAGCGGCACGAGCGCGGTTCGCGGCCAGGGCTTCGCCTGCCTCGCGGCCGCCGATGATGACGGAGGACAGGCGATCGGGCGCGCTGCCGCCATCCGCCCTGAAGCGCTGGACCGCCCGCTCGAACAGCGCCTGGGCCGCGAGCGCGGTAAGCGGCGTCTTCTCCGACGGCTTCCAAACGCAAGGGTTGCCGCAGACCAGGGCGAGCGCCGCGTTCCACGCCCAGACCGCAACCGGAAAATTGAAGGCCGATACGATCCCGGTCACGCCCAGCGGATGCCAGGTCTCCATCATGCGATGCTCCGGCCGCTCCGACGCGATGGTGAGCCCGCAGAGCTGGCGGGACAGGCCAACGGCGAAATCGCAAATGTCGATCATTTCCTGGACCTCGCCCAGGCCCTCGGAAAGGATCTTGCCCGTTTCGAGCGTGACCAGCTCGCCGAGCGCGGCCTTGTTCGCGCGCAGCTCCAGGCCGAACAGGCGCACCAGCTCGCCGCGCTTCGGCGCCTGGCAGGTCCCGCCATTCGAGGAATGCGGCGTGCGCCGCCTCCACGGCGCCGTTCACCTCGCCAGGTTCGGCCAGGTGCAGGCGGCCGATGACGTGTCCGGAAATGGGCGTGGTCACCTCCAGCGCTCCGCCGGAGTAAAGAGCGTCCGGGACCCCGAAGCTGGTGAGAATTGCCCGGGTGCGGGCGGCAAAATCCTGCCCATGTTCAATCATTGCCTTTGTCCTCTTGTAGCCGGAACTGGCAGGAGCGGCGGGGGCGCTGCCGTCCCAGCGAAACGGTTATCGAAGAGAATGTAATGCCGCAGCCCTTAAGGAAAACGGTTTCGGGGAGTGTAGGAGACTGGGGCCGGGTTTCGATGCTATGCTCGCCTTATGGCCAAGTTTCACGTCATCGATACATTTGTGCTGGAAAGCCGGAAGCTTTTCGTCCTGGCGGGGTTTATTGTCGATGGCGAGATGCGTATTGGCCAGTCCGTCCGCGTTCCCCTCAATGATAAACTGGCCATGGATGCTCGCATCGAGGCTATTGAATTTGCGCGGCGATCCCCGCACCGGGATGATGTCTGCCTTTGCATCAGCTACACTGACACCGGCGAGCTGGCGTTTTGGCAAGGATTGAACATCGGCGATGAAGCGCTTGAGGTGGTCGCAGAACCGAAACCGGCGCCAATGCTCAGATGGGGAATGTCATGCCTGAAGAAGCTGCTCCGGAAATAACCAGGCAGTTGGAAGAGATATCCGGGGCCGGCGATTACCTCGTCAGCGAATTATATACGCTGACTGACAAGTGGAAGGCCGAAGGCGTAGGCTTCTATGCCGTGGAGCCGGTATTCCGGTTCATGGAAAGCCATCCGGACCTAGATTATGGCTCGCCCGGCCCTCTCGTTCAGTTTGCCGAAAGCTTCTGGGCATTGGACGAAAAGCGCCGCTATGAAGAGAAACTAATCGAATCCCTCAACCGGGCTCCAACGTTTCACACGATCTGGATGCTCAATAGGCTTATCAACGGCGAACAAAACTCTGAGGAAAAGGTCCGCCTGATTTCCATCATGCAGCGAATAGCCAACGATACCGCGCTTGAACCTTATCTGCGGGAGGGAGCGGCGGACTTTTTTGAGTGGCAGACGCGTCCCGATTAGCTTGTTGCCGTATGAGCCCGGAACAGGCGCAGTTGCCGCATAGTTGATTTGCATCAAGGCGAGGCTGTAATCTGCGTGTAACCGTAGTATTGGTGGCTTTAATTGGTAGCGCGTTTGAGCGGAACACCGGGTGCGGGCTGTGAGACCGGCGGCTTTTCAGCCGAGGAGACCGTCCGTTGCCGCGCGCTGCAAGAGCGTTTCAAGGCCAATTTCTCCGCGATCTTCGATAATCCGGCGGCGCCGCGCACGGTGGTCATCGTGCCGAGCATCACCTTCGACCGCGAGGTGATGTCCCGCATCGCGGGCGCGGTGCATTACGAGGAGCGCATGCTGTGCCTGCTCCTGCTCTTGCGCTTTCCACGCGCGCGGGTCGTCTACGTCACCAGCTTGCCAATCGCCGAACCGATAATCGATTATTATCTTCATCTCTTGTCCGGCATTCCGGGGCAGCACGCGCGCCAGCGGCTCGTCCTCTTGTCCTGCTACGACGGCTCCGATGCACCGCTGAGCGCGAAAATCCTGGCCCGGCCGCGGCTTATCCAGCGGATCAAGGACGCGGTTCCCGATCCGGCTTGCGCGCATCTGTCCTTCTTCACGGTGACGCCGCTTGAGAAGCGGCTCGCCCTGGTGCTCGGTTTGCCAATCTACGGATGCGATCCGGCGCTCTCCTGCTGGGGATCGAAAAGCGGATCGCGCAGGATCTTCAAGGAGGTGCAAATCCCGGCGCCTGCCGGATTCGAGGATTTGCGGGACGCCCACGATATTGCGGGCGCGCTGGCGGGATTGAAGCAGATGCGGCCGGAACTGCGGCGCGCTGTCGTGAAGCTCAATGAGGGATTTTCGGGCGAAGGCAACGCGATCTTCGATTTTGCCGGCGTGCCGGAAGGCGGCGGGCTGGAGGCGCGGATCGAGGATAGGCTGCCAGGGCTTGCGTTCGAAGCGCACGGCATGACGCTCGACGCCTACCTTGAAAAGTTCCAGGCGATGGGCGGTATCGCGGAGGAGTTTCTGGAAGGCACGGACAAGCGCTCGCCATCGGCCCAATTCCGGGTGGACCCGCTCGGGCGTCTGCAAGCGATCTCGACCCACGATCAAGTGCTGGGAGGACAAAATGTCCAGGTCTTTCTCGGCTGCCGCTTTCCCGCGGACGCTGCCTACCGTCTGGCCATACAGGAGCTTGGCATGCGGGCAGGGGTCGCTTTGGCGGGCAAGGGGGTACTCGGCCGCTTCGGCGTCGATTTCATATCGATTGCGGACGGCGAAAGCTGGCGGCATTACGCCATCGAGATCAACTTGCGGAAAGGCGGCACGACCCATCCTTTCCTCATGCTGCAGTTCTTGACCGAAGGCCATTACGATCCGCCGGCGGGCCTGTTCTTCGCACCTTCCGGGCAGCCATGCTTCTACTATGCGTCGGATAACCTCCACTCGGAGCGCTATCGCGGCCTTTCACCCTCGGACCTTATCGATATCGCCGCGACGAACGGCCTTCACTTCAACGGCGCTACCCAAGAGGGCGTCGTGTTCCATCTGATCGGCGCGCTGTCCGAGTTCGGTAAGCTCGGCATTCTTGCCATCGGCAACACCGCGGAGAAGGCTTACGCATCTTACAGGCGCAGCGTCGAGATCCTCGACCGCGAGGGCGCGCCGCCTGGCCCGCCCGGATGCGGATAGAGACGCCCTCCGCATCGTCACTGCGAGCGAAGCGAAGCAATCCAAGGCAAAGCGACATGGATCGCCACGGCGGCTTTGCCGCCTCGCGACGACGTTTGCGCTCTACACAGCATGGGGGCTTTTCCCCGCGCAGCAGGCGGCATCGATGAGCCCCATCAGGCCCTTGAGCAGTTCGATGGGCTGAGGCGGGCAGCCCGGAATGTGCAGATCGACCGGGATCACCGCCGAGACCGGCCCGGCGCAGGCATAGCTCCCGGCAAACACGCCGCAATTCCCGGCGCAGTCGCCCGCGGCCACGACCCACTTCGGATCGGGGGTTGCAGCGTAGGTACGCTCCAGCGCCTCGCGCATGTTCCACGTCACCGGGCCGGTGACCAGCAGCACATCGGCATGGCGCGGCGAGGCCACAAATTTCAGCCCGAAACGCTCGACGTCATAGACCGGATTGTTGAGCGCGTGAATTTCAAGCTCGCAGCCGTTGCAGGAGCCGGCATCCACCTCGCGGATCGCAAGCGAGCGGCCAAGCTTGCGGCGCGCGCGTTCGCCGAGCGCCTTCGCCAGCTCGTCCAGCGCCCCGGAACAGGCCTTCGGGGGAGGCGTTACGGCGGGGCCTTTCAGCAGCGCGTTGAGCAAGAGCATGTGCATGGGGCGGCCCTAAATGTCGTGCCCGGAATAGGAGCAATTGAACGATTTATTGCAGAGCGGGAAGTCGGCGACGATGTTGTCCTTGATCGCGTTTTCAAGCAGCGGCCATTGGAACCAGGAAGCGTCGCGGGCGTGCAGGTGCGCGACAGTGCCGCCGCCGCTGCCATTGCCGTCGCCGTCCAGGCGCACGCTAAGGAACACATCGCCGCGGAATGCTTCCGTGACAGCGGCGCCATGGCCCTGCCGCAGTGACGGCAGCGGAGCCGCTATGGGGCCGGGCTCCAGCATATCCAGGAATTGGCGAATCATTTTCACGCTTTGCGAGACTTCCTCGATCCGGATCCAAACCCTGGCGTCCACGTCGCCCGCGGTCCTCGACGGCACCTCGAACTCGACGCGGCCGTAGGGAGGATAGGCGAAAGCCTGGCGCGCGTCGAACGCCCGTCCCGAAGCGCGGCCCACAAATCCGCCCGCAGCGAATTGGCGGACATGTTCCGGCCGGGCCACACCCGTCTTTTGCACGCGGTCCTGGAGCGAAGGCGATTGATCGTAGGCGTGGACCACGCGCGCGAACGACGCCTCCAGGCGGTCCAGCAAGGCGCGGATGGCTTCGGCCTTCTCATCGTCCAAATCGCAGGCGGTACCGCCAGGCACAATGCGGTCCATCATCATCCTGTGCCCGAAGCAGGCCGCCGCCGTGGTGAGGATGTCTTCGCGAATCAATGCGCAATGGGCCAAAATGGCTACCACGCTGGCATCGTTGCAAACGGCGCCCACATCGTTCACGTGGTGCGACAGCCGCTCAAGCTCCGCCATGACGCCTCGCAGCAGGATCGCGCGCGGCGGCGCATCGAAGCCAAGTGCGGCCTCGACCGCCAGCGAAAAAGCGAAACTATAGGCGACGGTGCTGTCGCCGGAGATGCGCGCGGCGATCTTGCCCGCCTTGTCTAGCGAAGCTCCCGCGCAGAGGGCTTCGACGCCCTTGTGCACGTAGCCCAGCCGCTCCTCCAGCCGCGCGACGGTCTCGCCGTTGGCCGTGAAGCGGAAATGGCCGGGTTCAATGATGCCTGCATGCACGGGGCCAACTGGTATCTGATGCAAGCCGCTGCCATCGACTAGGAGAAACTTGTATCCCATGTCCGTTTTGAGAGGCTTGCCCGGCCACACGCCGTGATCGAGCCAGGCGCGGCCGTCGGGAAGACCCATAGGATTAATGTCATAGAGGTCGCGCATCGCGCGTTCGAGCCGCATCGCCGGCGCGTGGTGGGCGCTCACCGCGGGGTAGACGCTATTGCGTGCTTCGACCGAAACGATGGCCTTTTGGCTGCCGTCCGTCTCCCACAAGGCCATGTGCATGCGGCCATCGTCGAACCAGAGGGCGCCCAGATCGTGCCAGCCCGCCGCGCAGCCTTTGGCAAGGCCGGTCCAAAGTGCGTCGCTGACGTCGATACGGATGAAGCCGTCGGGAACTCCGAGCTGTTCTTCAATCGCGCCGTCGATCGCTGAGCATAGAGCGACGCCGCGTGCCACGGCGCTAACGTCGAAACCGTTCATCCCAGAAGCTCCGCCGCCCGCTGAAACCAGGCAATAAGGGCCGCGGGCAGATAAAGGCCAGCAATAAGCACAAGCGTAAGATGCACGATCCAGGGCAGCGAGGAGGCGCTCACCTTATTATTCGGCTCGGAGGGAGCGCCGAAAAGCATGTTCTGCAGGCGCAACAGGAGGGCGCCCAGCGCAACGAGCAGCCCGAACGCCGCCGCGAGCGCAAGCAGGGGCGCGCGCGCGAAGGTGGAACTCAGGATCAGGAATTCGCTCATGAATGCGCCGAAAGGGGGCAAGCCCGATATTGCGATCACGCCCAATGCAAGGCCTGCCGCGAGCCCAGGGTTCGATACGCTCAAGCCCCGGATGCCGGCGATCCGCTGCGTGCCTTTCGCCTGCGCGACATGGCCCACCGCGAAGAAGATCGCGGATTTGGTCAGGCTATGCATGACCATGTGCAAGAGCCCGGCAAAATTCGCAAGTGGGCCGCCCATGCCGAACGCGAAGGTGATGAGCCCCATATGCTCGATGGAGGAATAAGCGAACAGCCGCTTGATGTCGCGCCGCTGGTAAAGCATGAACGCCGCGAAAATAAGCGAGAGAAGCCCGATGGCAACCATGATCGGGCCGGGCTTCAGCGTGCCCGGATGCGCCGCGATCAACATTTTGAAGCGCAGCAGCGCAAAAAGCGCAACATTCAGAAGAAGGCCGGACAGCACCGCCGAGATGGGGGTTGGCCCTTCGGCATGGGCGTCGGGCAGCCATGCATGCATCGGCGCCAGCCCGACCTTGGTCCCATAGCCCACGAGCAGGAAAATGAAAGCGAGGTTCAAGAGGGCTGCGTCGAGCTGCGGCGCTACCGCCAGGAGCTTGCTCCAGGTCATGGCGGCAAGTCCCTCGCCCAAAACGCCCTGGCCCGTGAGATAGACCAGGATCGTGCCGAAAAAGGCAAGCGAAATGCCGACAATGCCGAGGATGAAGTATTTCCATGCCGCCTCAAGCGCTTGGGGCGTGCGGTAAATACCAACCAGGGGGACGGTAATGAGCGTCGCGAGCTCAAGCCCGACCCACATGACGCCGATATTGTTGGCCAGAAGGGCCATGTTCATCGACGCCATCATCGCTTGGAACATCGCGTGATAGAAGCGCATGAAGCGCGGGGTTAAGTGTCCAGTCTCGATTTCGTGCCCGATATAACTCGCGCTGAACACCGAGGTCGTGAAGCCGACGAGCGTGTTGAGAATAATGAAAAAGATATTGAGGCTATCGAGGATGACGTAATCCTCGGCAATCGGAGGCATGGCAAGGAAGGACAGGCTCGCCGTAAATGTGAGCCCGGAGGCGAATACATTTCCGGCGGCGCCGATCCGGTAGCTTGGAATAAGAGCCAGAAGGACCCCTGCCAGGACGGGGATGCCGACGACGGCCCACACGGCTCCGTTCATCGCCCCTCCTCCCGCACCCGGTCGAGGTACTCGATTTCGACGCTATCGAAACGCTCGCGGATGCGGAATACGAAAACCGCAAACACGAAGAGCGCGATCAGCACCGAGAATGCGACGCTCACCTCCACGACGAGGGGCATTCCGCGCGCGCCGGTCGCGGCCAGAATGAGCCCGTTCTCCATGGACATGAAGCCCACGATCTGGGTCACCGCATTGCGCCGCGTGATCATCATCAGGAATCCGAGCAGGATGATCGCCAGGGCAAGCGCCAGCCCCTCGCGAGTGAAGGACGCGGCACCCGGCGTCACCTTCAGCACCAGCAAGAGCGCGAGGCTTGTCAGCCCGAGCCCCAAAAACATGGCCGCCCCCACGTTGACGGCCTGGTCCACGTCGCGATGGATGCCAAGGCGGACGACCATCCGGTTCAGTGCCAGCGGGATGACGATCCCCTTGAGACCGAAAGCCATGGCCGCCGTAATGAACAGCTCGGGGTGATGGCGGATATAGCCCTGCCAGGCCACGGCAAGCGAAAGCAGCACGGCCTGCGCCGCAAACGTGTTCAGCACCGCGAAAATCCGGTCCTGGTATAGCAGCATAAAGCTTGCAACCAGCATCATGCCCGCCAGGAAGTGCGCAACGTCGTAGGCAACCATTACCGCAGCACCTCCTTTGAAAGGAACGCCAGCAGAATGGCGAGGAAAGAGAAAATGAAGGCGCTACCCAGGAACTCGCCAACCCGGAACACGCGCATTTTGGCGATGCTTACCTCCCAGACACCTAGCGCGATGGCTGCAAGCGTGATCTTCACGAGGTAGGCCGCAAGCCCGATCATCCAGACGATGGGCTCGCCATCGAGCGGGGCCATACCGAAGGGCACGAACAGGCAGACGATCAGCGAGATATAAAGGACGAGCTTCAGATACCCCGCCGCCTCGATCATGGCGAGGTGCGGCCGGAGTATTCGAGCACCATGGCCTCGTGCACCATGGTGAGTTCAAGATGGGTGGCGGGGTTGTCGACCGGAATGCGGGCGTTTTCGGCGATGGCCACCATGACCAGGGCCACGAAGGCGAGCGCAAAGGAGATGCGGATCTCAAGCGGCTGGCTGATGAGGAACTGCGCCACCTCGGGCAGGCGCGTCGTTCCGGCCGCAAGCGCGGTCGTCAGCATCACGAGCATTGTCGCGGGCTCGGCGAGCGATGCGATCATCATTTCGCGGGAGGAGCCGAGCCCGCCGAAGCTCGTGCCCACGTCCATCGCAGCCAGCGCCAGCAACGCGCGCGCGGCGCCGATCAGCGCGACGAGTGCCACCACATCCGCCGCCCAGTTGAACATCAGCCCAGACGCGAAGGTGGGCACAAGCGCGGCTGCGACCCAGGTGAACGCGAAGATTGCGTAGGGTGCTGCCCGGAAGAACCAGGAGGCGTTGCCGGCCAGCACCAAGTCCTTGCGGATGAGCTTCAAGAGATCGCGGTAGCACTGGATTACCGGCGGGCCTTGACGCCGTGTCAGGAGCGCCTTGACCTTGCGGGTGATCCCGGCGACGGCGGGCGCGACCGCGAGCACCAGAAACATCTGGGCGCCTTGGGCCATGAAGGATTCGATCTGGGAGGCCATCACATCCACACCGCAGTTACGATAAGAAGCGCGATAAGCGTGCAGAACATGAGAACGAGGTAGCGCCGGATGGTGAGGAACTGAAACGCGTTGAAGCGCACGGACAAAGCCAGAAGGCCCGCGGCCGGCCTCGCATAGAGGTTTCGCCAGGCGTAATCCTTGTAGCGCACGGCGAAGCGCCCCGGTTTTAGACTGCCCGGCGGCGGCATTTCGAGAACTTCCACCGATCCAAGCACGACGTCCTTATAGACGCGGCGCAGCGGCTGGCTGTAGCTCGATGCGGTATACTGCGTGGCTGGCGACGCATCCGGAAAGCCGCAGTCCCAGGCGGCAGCCCGGCGGGTGCGGCGGCTTGAAGTGAAATGCACCACGAGCATGGTCGCAATCGAGGAAAGGATCACGAACAGCGCGATGGTCGGCGCATCGTAGATGCTGCGCTGTTGATCGAAGGCGATGAGCGAAAGCTTGGTCGGCCCATTCACGAGCCCCGTAAGCTCCGTTCCGGCGAGCGTTTTCAGTAGAGGACCGATGGCATAGGCGCTGAAGCCGCCGAACAGCCCGCCCAAGATGCACAAGAGCGCGAGGATGCCCATTGCGGCCTTCTGCACGAACGGCACTTCGTGCGCTTCGGCCGCTTCCCTGCTGCGCGGGCGCCCGAGGAAAACTATACCGAATGCGCGCACGAAACAGGCTGCGGCGAGCCCCGCGGCGAGCGCCAGCATCGCGCCTAGCACCGGCGACAGGAACCTCAGGATGGGCTCGGGGAATGCAGGCCCCGCCAGGACCGCTTGAAACAGGAGCCACTCGGACACGAAGCCGTTGAGAGGTGGAAGCGCTGAGATCGAAAGCGCACCCACAAGCCAGAAAAAGGCGGTCTGGGGCATGCGATGGATAAGGCCGCCCAGGCCGTCGAGATCCTTGCGGCCGGTAGCGTGCAGGACCGCCCCCGCGCCAAGGAAGAGCAGCGATTTGAACCACGAATGGTTCAGCGAATGCAACAGGGCAGCCGCCATCGCCACTGCGGCTGCGGCCGGGTTGCCGGTCGCCTTGAAGGCAATCGCGAGGCCTAGGCCCGCGAATACGATGCCGATATTCTCGATGGTCGAATAGGCGAGCACGCGCTTAAGATCGCGGTCCTGGACGGCGTAAAGTAGCCCGCCAACGGCCGTCGCAGCACCCAGAATAATGAACGGCAGCGACCACCACCAGGAGGGCGCGCCGAGCAAATCGAAAACGATGCGAACGATACCGTAAATTGCGACCTTGGTCATGACGCCGCTCATGAGCGCGGAGACGTGGCTTGGCGCGGCCGGGTGGGCGAGAGGCAGCCAGGCGTGCAACGGCATGAGCCCGGCCTTCGATCCTGTTCCGAATAGCGCCGCCACAAGCACCAGGGCCGATACGAGCGGCGCGAGCTTATGATCGCGGATGGCATCGAAGCCATAGCCGCCGGCCGGTCCCGCCATGCCGCCGAAGGCGAAAAGCAAAGCCACCGTGCCCATCGCGGCCATGATGAGATAGACATATGCGGCTTTGCGGGCATCCTCGTCTTCGTGGCGCGAAACCACCAGCGCCCAGGAGCTCAAAGACATGAGCTCCCAGAAGAAGATAAAGCCGAAGGCGTCGTCCGCCAGGAGCACAAGGTTCATGGCGGCGCAAAAGGCCGGATAGAAGGGCTCGATCCGTTTGGACAGGTCCGCCCGTCCGATGCCGGTCCCGTAAAGGCTCGAGGCCGCGATGCCCAAATTGACGATGAGGCCGAAAAACGCCGCCAGCGTGTCGAGACGGAACCTGAGCCCGATGGTAGGCAGCCCCAACGGGAGTGCGGCTCTGAAGTCGGCGTGGCCGGCGAGCGCCCAGATATCGGCGGCGCAAGCGGCAAGGGCTGCAGCCAAGCAAAGCGGGTAAACGGCGCCGAGTGCTGGGCGCGGTAGGAATGCGGCGAGTAGCGCAGCACCCGCGTAGGCTGCGAGCGCCGAAGCCAGCAGACCCAGCGGCAGTTCAACGCTCATTCCGCGGCCCTTTCGACCGGCTTCTTCATGCGCACGCCGCGGCCGCTGCCGCTGCTTTGCGCGCCCTCGCCAATCAATTCGACGCCGGCGCGATCGAGCGCCTCCACGATCTTCGTCAAAGTTTCGACGACGCCGCGAACGATTCCCCGGCTCGACTCCATGCGTTGAACCGTAGGCAAAGACACGCCCGCCTGATCGGCTAGCGTTCTCTGGTCAATGCCGAGTAATGCGCGGGCGGCGCGAAGCTGGGCACCGGTTAGCACTGTGTACAACCCTTCCTAATGTCCGGTTGTTGGCCATACTCCCTTAACTCTGACACTTCAAGCATCACTTTAGATATATGTGGCCGATACATGCGGCGCAGTGTCCGCCCCAAAAAAGGCCGTCTGCCCACAATCTGTGCAGGCTTGGTAAGCTTACCGCAACCTTTGCTTGTGTATGGTTGAGCCACAAGTTAAGGCGATGCGAAATAGTTACCTGGGCGGCTCGCGGTGATGGCGCAACAACAAGCTTTCGATTTGGCATCCTTTGCGGGGGGCGGCGAAGCGGGCTTGCCCTATCGGGGCGCTCCCGGTGGGCTGAACCGCGAGGAGCTGGCGGCGGACGCTTCGGCCTTTCTCGCTGAGCTGCAAGGCAACACCGCGATGGAAGCTGCGCTGGATGGTCCGGCCGGGCTTTCCACGCCAGCCTATTTGGCGGCCTATGCCTGGCGGATAAAGCAACTAATCGGTCCATTGGCAGCCGCGAACCGGTTTCATCCGGCGAGGTTAGAGCGGGCGCTCAAGGCCGCGGTCCTGCGTGCGTTTGTGGATGTCGCAAATTCGATTGAGCCGGGTGAGCCCGGTGTTCCTCAGGGCGATGCAGCGCAGATGCAGCGCGAGGAAGACATATACGGCATGAATACGCTCGGAAGCGTCCTTGGGGACGTCAACGCCGCGGCATGCGAGCTGGCATATCTCAAGAAGGACGCTGACGAAGGTATTTCCAACTCCGAAGCCCTGGCTGCCGCCTCGCAAAAGCTATTCATTTCGGTATTTGAAATCACGCAGAGCACGGAAGAAGCCTCGACCGAAGCGGCCGCGGCCGACGAAAGCGCCATGGGCGGCTTGGGAGCCGTTCAACACGCCGTCGGTGCGATGCAGCACATCGAAGGCGCGGTCGAGGATACCGCCAAAAAACTCGACGACCTTTCGCGGGCATCGGCGCAGATCGGTCAAATCCTTTCACTTACCAATAGCATAGCGGGGCAAACCAAACTGCTCGCGCTCAACGCAACCATCGAGGCGGCAAGGGCTGGCGTGGCTGGACGCGGTTTTGCGGTCGTCGCGAACGAGGTGAAGCGCCTGGCCGAGCAGTCCTCCAAGGCGAGCGAGGAGATTTCCCGGCGCATTGCCGCTTTGCACGACGAGATGGAGATCATTCTTAAGACCATGGCCCAGACCGTCGACGCGGTCTCGGAAGGAAAGCGCGCGATCGCTAGCGCCGGCAGCACGCTGGATTCCATGTCGCACCAAGTCTCCACGGTCGCGCACAAGATGGCCGAGATCGCTGGAATTCTGAAAGAGCAGAGTGGCGTTGCCGGCGTGATGGCGGAATGTGTCGACCGTATTTCATCCAGGTCGAAGGAGGCGAACGTCCGGCTGCTTGCAGCTGCCCAAAAGCTCAGAGCGAGCACGCGTATGCTTTTGGACAAAGAGCAATCGGCGCGCCGCAGTGGCTCGCCTCACTCAACGCTTAGAATGGCAAGGCTGGAGCACCTTTTGCTGGCACGGCAGGTTACGGACGTGCTGCTGGGTTCGGATGAATGGCCCTCGGCGCAGCTTCTCGACCCTGACGGTTGCCGCGTTAGCGAATGGCTCGGCGGATACGGGCAGGCGTCCGCGGGACGCGGCAAGCTGGCAGAACTACACCAACGAGTTCACGCCACTGCCAAGACAGTCCTGGAGGCACACAGGTCAAACGACAGTGAAGGTGCCCTTCAGGCGTTGTCCGATTTCATCGACGTAAGTAACGGTCTCGGCCAGTCCATCGATAAACTTCTAGACGATGCGTCTAGCGTCGAAACTGTTGCACAATAGCGGGAAACCTATTTAACATGAACTGCCAAGAGGAGAAAATACCATGCCGATGATGGAATGGAGCGATAAGCTTAGCGTTGGCGTTGCCAGTATCGACGTTCAGCATAAGAAACTCGTGGGAATGGCCAACGAGCTTTACGACGCGATGAAGGCGGGGAAAGGAAAAGAGGTCCTCGACAAGACGCTGGATGGGCTCATCGCGTACACCGTGAGCCACTTCAATTATGAGGAGAAGCTGTTTGCCGAAACCGCTTATGCAAAAACCGCTCCGCATAAGAAGGAGCACGCGGACCTGACAAAGCAGGTACTGGCGATTCAAGAGAAGATGAAAAAGGGCGTAAGCTTCGCCCAGTCCATGGAAGTCATGGAGTTCCTGAAGAATTGGCTGATAAACCATATTATGGTCTCCGACAAAGCATACGGGCCGCACTTGACCGCAAAAGGGATCAAGTAGCGATGCAGTCAGTGGTGCACCGCATCCGGTTCGCGCCATCGCGCCCCCGAGCCCATGAAAAAACTGGCTCGAAGGACTGAAAGGGCGGAAATCCGAGACCGCAGCGTCGTCCCCGCGCAGGCGGGGACCCATATAAGGTCTTGTTCCAGCGGCTGAAATGGATTCCCGCGCAGGCGCATAGGCGCTAAAATACGGGTATCGATTTTTGGTAACATCGCCGTGGCTTTGGTTCGCAAAGGTGCCGCTGCAATCTTCGTTTGCGGCGCAGCAGAGCGCGCGTCTCCCGTGCACTCTCTTCGAAATAGGCCTGCCCGCCAAGATGGGCGCTAACCGCCTCCCAGTCCCGCGCCAAAAGCGGGCGGAATGGCACGTTCATATGAATCGCCCCGCTATTGTGTTAACACCCCTGGTCAGAGGGCGGGAATTTTGTTAGGCCTCACCAAAGGACAGTCTCAAAAGTAAGTGCGCCATCTGGCTTGTCCTTTTGTCCGTCCGCTGCGTTGCGGAAAGGGTTACATACGTCTTAGCGACGCGCTACCGCACGGCGCTACTTGAGCGCTTGGGTATGCGCCCCTTTCCGTGCCTTGCGGACGAACAAAATCCCCGCGCCATATGACGCACTTATTTTTGAGACTGTCCTAACTCTCCAATCTCTCTTCGAATTCGTTTCTGGCAGGAAGAATCGCGATGAACTTCAAAACGGCGCATCTGGCCATGGTGGAATCGCAAATCAGGCCGAATGGGGTCCGCGACCCGCGCCTCTTGAACGCCTTCGCGAGCGTTCCGCGCGAATGCTTCGTGCCGGACAGCCAGAAAGCGCTCGCCTATATGGATGAGGCGGTGCTGGCTGTGCCCGCCACGCCCCAATCGCCGGCGCGACACTTGCTTCCGCCGATGGTTCTCGCGCGCATGTTGCAATTTGCGGACCCGTTCGAAACAGACCGCGCGCTCGACGTTGGCGGCGCGACAGGCTATTCCGCGGCGATCCTCTCCAAGGTCTGTGGCAAGGTACATGCCTTGGAGTTGTCCGAATCGCTCGGCAAGGAGATGGAGCGGTGCCTGGGCAGCGCTGGCATCGAGGCGGTCGGCGTGCACCATGGCGCTCTCGACGCGGGTTTGGCGGCGGAAAAGCCGTTCGATCTGATTTTGGTGAACGGCGGGGTTTCGAGCGAGCCAAAGGAGCTTCTCGATCAGCTCGCGGAGGGCGGACGTCTTGTGACAATCGTTCGCAAAGGCTGGCTTGGGCACGCCTACCTGTTCACGAAGGCGTCGGGTGCTGTTTCGGGGCGGCCGATTTTCGACGCGGGCGCCGAATTCCTGCCCGGTTTCGAGCCGAAACCTGAGTTCGTTTTCTAGTTAACTGCGCGGCAATTCAGCAACGCCGCGGCCGGAAATTTTTCCTCTGTCAGCAATCCGGCTTCCTGTGCGTCGATTCGGCGACTAAGTTTCCCGCGGCAAGTTGTGTGCTACGGGCCGGCGCGCGGTTAGTGCGAGCACCAAACAACGGAAACACCCCATGCTCTCTAGAAGATCCTCTAGTTTCCGCCTTTCGCGAAGCATACGAAGGTGGGCCATCCCAGCCGCCCTTCTGCTTGCTGGAAGCGCGCCTCTCGAGGCCGAGACGCTGAAGGAAGCTTTGGCTGCTGCATATCTTTACAATCCTACATTGAAAGCGGCGCAGGCGCAACTGCGCGCTACCGATAACGGCGTCTCAATCGCCAAGTCCGGATACCGCCCGACCATCAGCGGGAACTACCAGGAGGGGTGGGAGCAAATCCATACCAAACTGCAAGGTTTGTCGCTTGGGGCGGGGGGGGGAGGGTCTCTTCCGATATGCTCAACCGTCTCGGGGAGCACCCTTTCCGGCTGTTCAGGCCTTCCACTAAGCAGCCTTACGAACGCCCAGGCCGCAAACGGCGTATCCTATCCGGCGATGGGGCAAGTCACCCTGCAGGAGACACTGTTCGACGGTTTTCGCACCTACAACAATATCAAGGGCGCGGAAGCGCTGGTGGAAGCCGCTCGCGAGGATCTTCGCAACGCCGAAATCTCCATACTTCTGAACGCTGCGACCGCCTATATGAACGTCGTTCGCGACTCTGCGATCGTGAAGCTGCGCCAAAACAACGTCAAGGTGCTTTCCGAGCAGCTTCGCGCGACCGAGGACCGCTTCAAAGTGGGTGAGGTGACGCGCACCGATGTCGCGCAGGCCCAATCCGGTCTTGCCGCATCTCAGGCGGACCTCAGCATCGCGCAGGGCACGCTTTATGGCGACCAGGCCCTTTTCGCCCAGTACATTGGCCATCCGGCTGGCACGTTGAAAGATCCCGGGCCTCCAACGAAGTTGATACCCAAAAACTTGCAGGGTGCCATCGACATCGCCGAGGCAGAGAACCCCGGAATTCTGGGCGCCGTCTTCCGTGAACGCGCGCAGCAGCATCAGGTCAAGGCAGTCAAAGGCCAGCTCCTTCCGACCCTGTCCGCGAACGCGAGCTACAGCCGCGCGGTGCAGCCGTTCGGGGCTCCGACTGTCGGCTTTGAGGATGACGCCCGGGTTTATGGCACGCTGACCGTACCCCTTTACGAGGCTGGGAGTGTGTCGGCGCAAATCCGGCAGGCGATCGAGAATTTGTCCCAGGCGCGCCAGAATATCGATGTGCAGCGCGAGGCCGCGCGGGCGAATGTCAGCGCGAATTGGGGCTTGATCGTTGCGGCAAAGGGCAACGTGGCCGCCGGCAAATCGGCGGTGGAAGCCACCAGTATCGCCCTGCAAGGCGTCCAGGAGGAGGAAAAAGTCGGCCAGCGCACGATCCTGGATGTTCTCAACGCGGAGCAGCAATATTTGAACGCGGGGGTTAACCTCGTATCGTTTCAGCGCGACCTTGTGGTCGCCTCCTATGGCGTGCTCGCCTATATGGGCCGCCTGACAGCTGCCGATATCTCTCTACAGGCTGAGCTTTACGATCCCACCCGCTACTATGGCGAGGTGAAGGATTTGTGGTATGGCTGGGGGGCGGCGTATGAAGACCGCCAGGATCCACGCGTCGCTCCTATAGACGATCCAGGCCGCAATCCTGGCCAGAGATCCACAGACGGTCCGGCATACACCCAAAAATTGCCTCAGATTCCATGAAACGCTAGCGCTGGGGTGCCCGCATCGCTAACCTAGCGTGGCACCCGCAGAGGGCGAAGTGAGTCGCGTGCGAATGGAATCGGCAATTTTAGCTGGCGCCTGGTGGGGTCTGAAGAGCGTACCAGTGATCGAGGTGGAATGGAATGAACCGCGCAGACCAGGCTCCTGAGCCATCCATTGAGGAGCTCCTCGCGTCGATCAGGCTTATCATTTCAGACGCAGATAAACAGGGACCCTCTCAGAAGGAGCCTCGGACCCAGGCTGGAGACCTGCCAGGCGAGCTTCCCGCCGGCGAAGTTTTCGATCTGACGGATGAGCTGCTTTTCCCGGAGGAGCCTGCCCGGCCTCAACTGGCGTCTTCGCAGGCAGGGACCCGCGGCCAGCAGGGGCTCGATGGGTATCCAGGACAGCAAGCTTATCCTCCCCCGCGCAGAGGGGGCGCCTCGCCGGCCCGGACGATGCACCGGCGCCGGTGCGGCCAGCCCAAGAGCGCCCGGACACCGCGCAAATACAGCGTCCGGAGCCGCGAAACACCGCACACGCGCCGGTCACCCGGCCCATTTGGTCCCGCCGCGAGCTGCCTGCAGGAGCGGCACACTCTCCGGCGCCGCCGAGGCCCAGGCAGGACCCACCTGCAAGGCCCCCAGCCAGAAGCTGGGCTGGGGATATTCAGATGCCGGTATCCGAAGAAGGTCCGGTGAGCTTATACCCCCCTCCATCCGGGAAGGGGCAGCTAGAAACGCCCAGCACCGATGGAGAGGGCTCCGCGAATAAGCGAGCGGGCGAGGAGGCTTTGCAGGCGGCGGAACAGGCCGATGGCGGCGGCGAGCCGGCCGCGGTGGCTGCGCTCGCTCAAAGGCTGGCGCGTTCGGCCATGGGCGTGCTTGAGGCAAGCGAGCTTGAAAACGCCAAGCAGGTCGATTTCGAGCATCTGGACGCAGAGAGCAAGGCGGAAGTCGCAGAGAAGTTCGCCGACGCGATCGAGAGCGTAGCGCAGGCGGTGCAAGAAGAAACCAACCCGCTAGAAATGGCTGACGGGCAAGCACCGGAGCCCGCGCCGCAAGGACAGCCGGCGGCGAAAGGTCTTCCTGCCGTAGCGTCCGCGTCTGCGATGGAAATGCATCGCTATGCCGAAACGGAAGCTCATCTGAGGGCGGAAGCTGCAGCCGCGGCTCGTGCAAGGCAGGAGCCGAAGGAAGCCCCCCGTGAGCCGAGGCACGTTCCTGAGCCCGTATCCACGGAGCCTGCCTGGCTCGAAAGCCTGGCCAAAGTGGCGCCACCTAAGCCCTCTGCGGCTCCAGCGCCGCTTGTGGTTCAACCGCTCGCGCAGGCCCAATTCATGGGCGCCGCACAGGCGCCTGTCCCCTTCCAAGGCGGAGGGGCTTTGGAAAGTGTTGTTCGTGAAATGTTGCGTCCGCTGCTTGTGCAATGGCTGAACGAGAATATGCCGCGCATCCTTGAGAATGCGATCCGCGAGGAGATCGCGACGCGCGGACTATTGCCAAAATCGGATGGTTAGCGGCCGGTAGAGGCCGAAAGCTGAAGTCTGGGTTATCGACCGGGTTTTCTCATGCTGGGGGTTAAGCGGACCGAACATCTTGCATTTCAGCCTGCTGATCTGCATAGGAACTGGTTTTGTTTACGGTCACAACCTGGTTGTTTTCATGGTAGTATTCGAGCGCGCGATGTATGAGTGACACAATATACTTGATGCCGTTTTGGTTTTAATGCGATCTTTACGCCGATAATCCATAGTTTGCATCCGTCGAGCCATGCTCTCCGTCTTGCACGAGGGTCGGAAGATGCGATTATTCTTTTTGTGGGCTTTGGTTTGCCTTGGCCTTGCGTTTGCGGGCGCTTCCGCCATCGCTGAACCCATCGCTGAACACAAACCCGTTTCGGCGAAGTCTTCCTCTGTCTCCAAGGCTGCGCCAGAAGCGCCTCAAGCAGAGCAACAGCCCAACATCGATCCGGTTGTGCTGGCGATGCTGATCAAATCTACAATTCTGGCTTTGCAGCATGCCAATCAGACGGGCAACTATTCGGTGCTGCGCGATCTCGGTACGCCTTTATTTCGCGAGCGCCTTTCCGGCGGGAGCGAGTTCGCCGGGTGGGGTTTGCACCCACTGGAAAGCGCCGCCTTATCACGGCGCACACCCGTAGCAGGCTTTCCTGTTGGCACTGCCGTTCTTTCGGGGAGGGTCATCCAGTCCTACGGGCTGCGTATGTGCCGCCTAAAACTTCAGGCGGATGCCGCCATAGACGGAGAAGGGCTGGCCTGGCGTGATCGTGTCCGGGTTCGTTAGCTGGGTGGAAAGCTGGCCCGAGACGTTCTGGATTTGCTTATCGTAAAACGCGCCGTAGGTAGCGTATTTATTATCGAACAGATTGACGATAAGGCCGTAAAGCGTAACGCCCTTCTCGATCTCATACGAGGTGCGCAGGTTGACCACGCCGTATCCCGGCAATAGCGGGTTCTGGTTGCTCTCATCCCCAAAGTAATACTGGCTGCTCGCCAGCACCACATCCGCGCCAACCTTCCAATCGTCGGTCACGGAGTAATCGAAGCCTGCCTTGAACCGGTGGGGCGGAATTATCGGTATATGGTCTCCAGGATGTACAAAGATGTTGCCGTCGGCATTGGCGTAAGGATTGTTCGGTGAGGGAATCGTCAGATAGCTTAGGAATATCGCGTCGACATAGGCGTAGCTGGCGTTGAATGTGAGCTTGCCCAACGTGTATTTCGCGTTGGCCTCGACGCCCTGCCGCAGCGTATTGCCATCGTTCTGGAAATAGCCGCGGGTTGGAATCAGCGGCGACGTGACGTTTAAAATATCATTGTAGTTCTCCGCGCGAAAAGCGCCGGCGGACCAGTTTAATTTTCCCTGGCCGGATGGGCTGAAATTGCCGCGCAATCCAGCTTGCCAAGTCTTCGACACGACCTGTTTGAGGTCGGGGTCGGTAACCAGGAACGCGGCCAATACGCAGGGCTCGGAGGGACTGGAGCAGCCAAGTTCGGCGGGCGTCGGCGCCCGGTTGGCCTCGGCATAGCCGCCATAAGCCGATAGGTTCGAGTTGAATTTGTAGGTGGCGCCGACCATCGGGTTGAAACGGGTATAGATGTGATCGCCCGTCAACAGCCCTGTGGGGTCGAAAAGCGAAATATTCTCATAGTTGTAACGGCCGCCGGCCGTCACCGAAAGCGCTTTGGTGAGGTCCAAGGTGTCGGTGAAGAAAAGCCCGTAATAGTTGGTCGTGTCCGTCAGGTTGACCGGGGCAATATCTACGGGAGAGGTCAGATAAAGCCCGTTGCCCGTTACAACCCAGTTCTGGGTGTTGAGCGTCCCAAGCTCAGCGTTGCTTGTGCTCTTCACATCGCCATGGTCGATGCTCGCACCGGCAATAAAAATATTGCTGAGGCCGAATACCTTGTCATTGTCCGTAGCTTGCAGCGAAGCGCCGAGGCTATTCGTATTGTTGGTCGACCGGTCGATCTCGCCGATTGTTTGGTTCGGGCCGTAAATCCCGGTGAGCACCTGTTTGCCGAACTGATTCAACACAGGTGTGATCGTACCGCTCGCGGTCTGCAGGCAGAGAGGGCTACTAGGGTCGTAGGACGTGGTTGTTGGGGGGCTCGCATTTTGCGCATTCAGCACATTGCAGGGCGCCACGCTCGAGACGTTGCCGTCTGCGTGGCTCTGATCGAAGCTGCGAAAATATCCAACGACGGATAAGCTCAGCGTATCGGAGAGTTTCGTGCTGCCGTTGACCGAGAGCATCGCAAGATCGTTGGCCGTCGTTTGAGGATTGGTGAACACGGCGCCATAGTTCTGCGCCAGCAGTTGGACCGGCGTTGGCCCGACTACGCCAAGCGCGGTCTGGGCGCCAGTGAAGTTGACGTGAAGCTCAGTATCCTTGTCTTTCACACCCAAATCCACGTACATGCGTTTCACATCCGAAGGCGAAAACTCCCGCCAGCCGCTGTCATGGATTCCATCGACCGCGACATAAGCCGCGAAATTGTCCACCTGCTTGCCGGCCTGGACCATTTCCTGGATGCGGCCCCAGGAGCCGGCGCGCGTATCGGACTCGACGCCCTGATAGCTGAAGCCGTCCTTCATGGCGATGTTGAGCGCGCCGCCCAGCGCATTTAGGCCGTAAAGCGGGTTGCCGCTGACCACCGTGACGCCGTTGATCGCGTTGGATGGGATGAGGTCCCAGTTCACGGTGTCGCCGAAGACTTCGTTGATGCGGACGCCGTTCTGGTAAACCGCGAGTCCCTGGGGTGTGCCCTCGACCGGAGAGGCGGTGTAGCCGCGATATTGAACATCCGTCGAAAACGGGTTTCCGTTGACGTCGCTAATAATGGCTCCGGGCACATATTGCTGGAGCGCGTCCTGGAGCGCGGGCGAGCCGCTACTCTGAATTTGTGCGCTCGAAACCTGTGCTACGGCGCCCGGCACCTTGTCCAAGGGGATTTCGCTGCCCTTGACCGGCGTCATGGCCACCGTCTGCTCTGCGGTTTCGGCGGGCGCCTCAACTGGGGTGGGCGCTTCCGCCGCGGCTGCCG
>CAWAVJ010000083.1:0-69683 GCA_963785355.1 uncultured Alphaproteobacteria bacterium | reverse complement strand
GACATTTATAACCTGGTTTTCCAGGCTGGTTTTTCAACCGCGGAATCTGTGACCGATCTCTCCGGCCGAGGAGTTGGCCTCGATGTGGTGCGCCGCAATATCGACAATCTGCGGGGAACAGTCGAGATCACAAGTACGGCCGGCAAAGGCAGCACGGTTACCATTCGCCTGCCCTTAACCCTGGCCATCATCGAAGGGTTTTCCGTAAAAGTCGGCAGCAAGTATTCATCGTTCCATTGGAGCACGTCACGGAATGCACGGAATTGCCGGCGGAACAGCGCAACGCTGAGGCCAGCGGATTTCTAAGTCTGCGCGGAGATCCGCTTCCGTATGTGCGATTGCGCCGCGCCTTCAGCCTGCCGGGAGAAATTCCCAAGAAAGAAAATATTGTGGTTGTGAAGATCAATGAATTTTATGCCGGAATTGCTGTCGACGAATTATTGGGCGGCATGCAGACGGTAGTAAAGCCGCTCGGCAGGGCATTCCGCACCGTGCACGGCATTGCCGGTTCAACAGTTCTTGGCGACGGAAGTGGGATTATTCTTGACGTTCCCAGCCTGTCCGCGGAGTTATGCAGTCGAGTTTACAGGCGCAAGCTTAGACATCAGACAAAGAGCAGTTCGAGGGGGAAAGCAATGAAAACCTGGCAAGATCAAAAAATTGGCACCCGGTTGGGTATCGTCTTCGGGGCTATTCTGCTGTTCGTAATTGTGGCGGCAGGGGTGGGGCTAACCTGGCTCAACCATCTGAATTCCGACATGTCGGCTACGCTGCAGAAGCGCTACAACACGGTCCAGTTGACGCATCAGACCATCGAAAATTCGATCACGAACGCGCATCACCATGCAGTTGTTCGAGACCACCGATCCCGATAAGGAAAAGAAGTTGAATGAAGAGAACGAAAACATCACCCACAACATCAGCGCACAAGTCGCTGAAATTGAGAGAGCCTGAGCACTCCACAAGAGCGCGAACTGTTCGAAGTGGTCACCCAACATCGTCAGGCGTACATTTCTGCGCGTAACGCAGCCAAGAAATTGCTCGCCGATAAGAAACGCGACCAGGCGTTGGATGCGCTGGGCGACGACGTCATTCCGGCCCTCGACTCGTATCGCGCGACGTGGCAGAAGTTCATTGACCTGCAGACCGCTGCGATGGACAAAAGCATGAAGGAGAATCAGGACGCCTTTGCGTCCGGACGCAAGGCGGCGCTTTTCCTGATGATTCTCGCTCTCATCGTTTCGCCGCTTGTCGCCTACAGCGTGACCCGGAGCATCACCATACCGATCAGCCAGGCGGTGGAACAGGCAGAGAGAATTGCGGCAGGCGACTTGACCAAGGAAATTCCTGTCAGCGGCCGGTCTGAAACCGGGCAATTGCAGCAGGCAATGCACGATATGAGCCAGAAGCTCTCCGGCATCATCCGCGACGTGCGCGAGGGATCGGCGGCCGTCGCTTCCGCGGCGCAGCAGGTTTCCGCTTCGTCCCAGAGCCTTTCGCAAGGCACGAGCGAACAAGCTGCGTCGGTGGAGGAGATGAGCTCAAGCCTCGAGCAAATGAACGCGTCGATCACACAGAATGCAGACAACAGCCGCCAGGTGGAGCAGACCGCAGCGAAAGGCGCGCACGCAGCGGAAGAGAGCGGCAACGCCGTGACAGAAACCGTTGAAGCCATGAAGCAAATCGCCGCCAAGATTTCGGTGATCGAAGAGATCGCCTACCAGACAAACCTGCTGGCTCTGAACGCGGCCATTGAAGCGGCTCGCGCCGGAGATCAAGGCCGCGGCTTTGCGGTGGTGGCCGTCGAGGTTCGAAAAGCTGGCCGAGCGGAGCCAGGTGGCGGCGCAGGAAATCGGCGGACTGGCTGGCAAGAGCTGAAGATCGCGAGCGATCCGGCCAATTGCTCGCCGATCTGGTTCCCTCGATCAAGAAGACCGCCGAGTTGGTGCAGGATGTTGCGGCAGCGTCCACCGAGCAATCGGGTGGCGTCACCCAGATCAACCGAGCCATGGCGCAGGTGGACACCGTCACCCAGCGCAACGCTTCTTCCGCAGAAGAACTTTCCAGCACGGCCGAAGAGTTAGCGGCTCAGTCCCCAGCAACTGCAGCAGCTGATGACTTTTTTCCGCGTCGCGGGGGAGCAGTACGCGCGCACAAACAGCGGCGAGAAGCGTGTAAGTATGCCCTTGAACCCATCATTCAAGAGCTTCCCGCAGCGCAGCTCGAGGACAACCGGAGGCAAAGTCGAGGAAGAAGCGAACTTCTCTTCGTTCTAGATGAACGTGGAGTGCACTTCAGCCGCATTTTCGCGAGCGCCAGAGACGCAATCGCAAAGACAAGCTTGAACATGAGGACTGAAATTATGGGAGCTAAGAGCCAGGGGAAAGAGCAACTCCCGGTGAATAAAGCGCAATATCTGACCTTCTTCACTGCGGGCGAGGAGTATGCGATCAGCATCGCCAAGGTCCGCGAGATCATTGAGTACGACACAGTCACTACCGTGCCCAACACCCCGCCATGGATCAGCGGGGTCACCAACCTGCGCGGCAAAGTGATTCCGGTGGTCGATCTCGCGGTGAAGTTCGGGTTGCAGGCGAGCCGCATCTCAAAATTCTCCTGCATCATCATCACCGATGTGATGTTCCAGGGTGAGAGCCTCACCATGGGCGTTCTCTCCGATGCCGTAAGCCAGGTCATCGATTTCTCCGCCGAGGAGATTGAACAGACGCCGCCATTCGGCACGCGGGTAAAAAATGAATATCTGCTGGGTCTCGTGCTCGCCCTCTTCCGGCATGCGACCGCCGAAGGCGATCCGCTTGCGGTTGAAGAGCATCTGGTGCGCCTTGCGGTTCCGCTTTCGGGAATTCGCGATCCTTCGGCCAAGCTCCGCGGCGCCTCGCCAGCCGTCGCAAAAGCGAAGACGCGGATCGATGCGGATCCCGCTTCCCCAGTAACGCTATCGGAGCTGGCGGCGCTATCGGGCATGAGCCGGTTTCAACTCGTCCGCGCCTTCGCCCGCGAGTTGGGAGCGACGCCGCACGCCTATCTTGTCCAGCGCCGCGTGCGGCTGGCAAGGCAACTGCTCTTGTCCGGCGAGACGCCCGCGATTGCGGCGCAAGGCTCCGGCTTTGCCGACCAGAGCCACATGACGCGCGCATTTGTCCGGCACTTCGGCATAACCCCCGCGCGCTACGTGGCCGCCCGCGCCTAGCGGTCAAAATCCAACGCTTGGCACCCTGTACGAAAATGACGCGAGGGAGGGGACTTGAGCCGAATGGCCAAATCCGGCCGATTGCCTACCGGTGCAAAAGGCCGCCCGTACCAATACAACACCCACACCTAGTGGCCTGCGTCAGCCAAAATAAGCAGTTCTGATACCAATGGTCATAACTCTTGACCGTTCTCGAACACTCTCCGTCATCGCGAGGCGGCCTTGGCCGCCGTCGCGATCCAGAAGCAACATCAGTGCCTTGCCCTGGATTGCTTCGCTACGCTCGCAATGACGGCGAGCGGTCAAGACTTATGACCGCTGGTATGACTTGGTCTTTTTCGCCGTAGCAAAGCCGGACGGCTTGACTGTACGTCCGGTACAGCCTGCGCCGTTCAGCTTCACCACGTCAAAAAATCCCGGCGTCATAACTATTCATTTTGGCTGACGAAGGCCACTAATCCCGCAACGCCTCGAGCAAGGGCCCAAGCTGCGCCTCAAACAAGCGCCCCCGCCCAACCGAATTCTGGTAAAGCGGCTGGCGCACCTGGGTTTTGCTGGCTGTCCGCACCAGGCGTTCAGTCTTGTGAAACTCAAGGCAACGCGCGTTCCACTCGAGACCGCAATGCGCGGCGATGCGCTTCGCCTGGCCTTCAAGATCGGCCACGAGTTCCTCGTATTGCACCTCAAGCATGACGCCTTCCGGTAAGGCCGCCCGCCAATGCGCCATCAACGCCTCATAGGCACGGTAGTAGCGGCCGAGTTCGCCAAGATCGTAAGTGTAGGGGAGGCCCTCCACGAACAGTCTCGAAAAGCAGGAAAAGCAGGTGTCGAGCGGATCGCGGCGCACGTGGACGAAACGCGCATTGGGCAGCGCCAGATGGATGAGCCCGGCAAAGCGGAAATTCTCAAGCGTCTTGTCGGTAATACGCTCCGCCGCCGGCGCCAAGGCTCTCATGCGGGCAGCGCATGTTGTTCCAATCTGCCGCAGCTGTTCCCCTGACAAAGTGAGAAGGGCGCCGGGAAACTCCGGTCCTGCCGTGCCGGAGCCGGCGAACTCCGCCAGCGTTGTTTCGAAAATGTTCGCTTCGCCTGCGCCGAACGCCGCTGGATGGCTGGCGAGGATCTGCTCGACAAGCGTGGTGCCGGAGCGCGGCATGCCAAAGATAAACACCGGCGCGTACGATGGATCGCCCGCGCCCGCTTTGGCGCGCATAAACTCTTTGGTGAACGCAGCTCGCGGCCGCTCCAGCAGGCCCACCATGGCCGCTTCGTCATAGGCCACCTGTTTCCGCTTCAAGGCGTTGCCGGCAAGCACATGCTGAAACGAGCGTTCCGGATCGCCTTGCTCGAACGCCTTGGCGAGGGCGAAATGCAAGAAGACCTGCTCCTTGGCATCGAGCAAGCCCAAGTCCCGGGCCAGCTCCAGCATGGCGCCGGTCATGGGCTCGTCCAGCGCCGCCGGGCAAGCTACCGTCAGCGTATAATAAAACACCGCGCGCCGGGGGTTCAGTGCGATTGCCTGGCGGATCGTCCGGCCTGCCTCATCGAAGCGGCCAAGTTCGCTCAGCACGATGGCCATATTGGCATGGGCCTCGGCATAGTTGGGCTTCAAAGACAACGCCCTCGCAATGCTGGCAAGCCCTTCCTCAGCGCGGTTGAGATCGGCAAGCGCTAGGCCCCGGTTGTTCAAAATCTCGGCGCAGTCTGGCTGGATGGCGAGCGCGCGGGCGTGGCAAACAAGCGCCTCCGCGGGACGCTTGAGGGCCCTGAGCACGTTGCCCCCGTTGCCGAGGGCTTCGAGAAAATCGGGCGCCAAGGCGAGCGCCTCGTCGCAACTCAGAAGCGCCTCAGCATAGCGGCCGAGGTCCTGAAGCAAAGCCGCGCGGGTGTTATGCAGGGCAGCGAGAGCGGGCGCCAAGGCAATAGCCTCGCCGCAGCAAGCCAGGGCTTCGTCGAAGCGCTGGAGGTCCCTGAGCGCGATGGCACGGTTGTGAAGCGCTTCGACATAGCCCGGCCGCAGCGCCAGCGCCTTGTCATAGCACAGCAGTGCCTCGGCGGGGCGCTGGAGCATTCTCAGCGCGTCGCCGCGGCTATGGAGCACTTCGGGAAAATCCGGCTCGAGCGCCAGCGCCTCAGTGGTGTGCGCCAGAGCGGCCTCCGGGAGCATCGACGTTACGCAGATGGCCGCCAGGTTCGACCGGGCTGCCGCGCTGGCTGGGTTGGCTTTGACCGCCGCGTTGAAGCGATCGAGCGCCTCGCCCTTGCGGCCTTGCAGGAAGCGCAGACCCGCAAGCTGGAACAGGGCTTCGAAATGATCGGGCTCACTCGCAAGAACCGTCTCGTAAAGCGCGGCAGCGTCGTCGAGCATACCTTGCCGGTGCAGGCTGGACGCGCGTTTCAGGAGCTTGGCGTTTGACCGGGCTCTTCTCGGCTGCACCGGCTGTGCCAAGCCCTCCGAATCCGCTTTTCCCGGCTGCTCCGGTGCCGGCAGAGTGCTGACGGAGGAACGCACCTTCGATCTCAGGCCATACAATGACATTCAACCTCACCCTTTAAATCGAGGAAAAGCTCAACCGGCCGGGAAGCCCGGCAGCCGGAGCTTTGCGGTTCCGGGCTTTCACCAAACTTGCCACTGGGGGAGAATATCGGGCCATTGGTAACACTTTTAAGCTTGCCCGCTTCCCGGATGCCTAAGAACGTTCTTTTCGCAAACTCCGTATACTCAATAAAAATCAATGAGTTAGTCATGGCAATCCTTGTGGATAACCGCAAAACAAGACGAACGCAGGGTGAGAGGCCTGATAAATGCAATTACAATTTCTATTTATGCATCCGATTGGTTTGGGGCCAAATTGACGCTTTAATTTACTCCCTTACAGCCATCCCCCGGTGGCCTTAAACGAGGTGGCAATGAAAAGCTTTGCTTCGAGATGGCTACCGGAGGCAAGTTCGCCTGAGAGCGTGCGGCAGATGGGGTGCGAACTTGCCTCCGGCTGTACTCGCGCGCAATTTCCTTCAAGACAGGAAGCTGCTTCCAGACAATTCTTGGCAGGCGGACGGTCACGCGACCGCTGGCTCGAATGTCCGGGGGAGCGAATGGCAAGAGGTTACGTTCATGGCTACGGCGCCAGGGAGGCGCAACGGCTGCAAGATCAGGCGCGGACGCTGGCCGAACTCCTTCATTCGGACACGGCCTACCCGGAAGGCTGCACGGTCCTCGAAGCGGGATGCGGCACGGGCGCGCAAACCGTGACGCTGGCATCGCGCAGCCCCGGCGCGCATATCGCCTCCATCGACATTTCAGAGGCCTCGCTGGCCGAGGCGCGGAAAGCGGTGGAAGCCGCCGGCCTTTCGAATGTGTCGTTCGGCCGCGCGGACCTCTTCAAGCTGCCGTTTCCGCCCCGGTCCTTCGACCATGTGTTTCTTTGCTTCGTGCTTGAGCATCTCGCCCAGCCCGCCGATGCGCTCAAGGCGTTACGAGGCATGCTGAAGCCCGGCGGAACCATCACCGTCATCGAAGGAGACCACGGCTCCGCCTATTTCCACCCGGACAGCGAATATGCGCGCAAGGCCATTCAATGCCAGGTGGCGCTACAGGCGAGGGCGGGCGGCGATGCGCTGATCGGACGGCGGCTTTATCCGCTGCTCAGGCAGGCGGGGTTCAGCGGGGTTCGGGTCTCTCCGCGCATGGTATACGCCGATGCGAGCAAGCCGGAGCTGGTGGACGGCTTCACGCGCAAGACCTTCACCGCGATGATCGAGGCTGTGCGCGAAGCCGCGCTCGAAGCCGGCCTGACAACGGCCGGCTGCTTCGATAAGGGCATCGCCGATTTGTACCGGACGTCTGGAGACGATGGCGTCTTCTGCTACACATTCTTCAAGGCGCGGGCGGCGCACCGGACTGAACTCTGATACCAGTGGCCAAAAGTTTTGACCGCGGTAGCGTCATTCCCGCGAAGGCGGGAATCTATGTGTAAACAACGCACTAGCCTGCGGAAGGCTGGGTCCCCGCCTTCGCGGGGACGACGCCGGAGCGCCTAAGGCGAGATGGCGATTGCCTCAGCGATAGCCTTTTTCCGCATCGGCTGCGGCGGGAAGTTCAGGCGCTCGCAAAAGAATCTCGATGCGGCGGTTTTCTCCGGCCAGCGGGTCCACCTTATTCTTGAGGTCTCTCTCTGCGGAGCCATTCAATGCGAGGAACCTGTTATCGCTGACCTTCCCCCTCAGCAGCATGTAATAGGTCATCGTGGCGCGATTGACCGAGAGACGCCAATTGCCATAGCGGTCTGCTGCATATGGGCGGCCGTCGGTGTGTCCCCTGACGATTATCTCGCCCGGATATCTATTGATGATGCCTCCCAGCCTTTCCAAGAAATATACGAGCTGTGGCGAAGGCAAGGCCGAAGAAATCTTGAACATGTTAAAGTTGGCACCATCGGTCAAACTAATGAGAACGCCATCGAACACTGCTTTTACCGTTACCTCCGGCCCGAACGATTTCGGGAGGGTTGCGATCAGTTGAGAAACGTCCTTTTCTAGCTGTGCGGCCCTTCTTTGAATCTCCGCCTTCCTTCTCTCCTCAACGAGCTAGGTTTCGGCTCGATTTGCCAGTCCGCTCCCGGGCTTCAGCCTCAGCCAGGACGGGGCGGTAGCGTTTTTAGGCTTCCGGTCTTCAGCGGTTTCTGCTCCGGACTTTAAGCCTAAGGCCGGCGGAGCCGTGGCGCGGGTGTCCAAACCCGTTTCATGCCGCCATGCGGCGGTAATCCACTTAACGAACGGGTCGGTAATGTAATAGGTGACAAAGGGATCGCGGGATGAGCCCGCCCCGATCCGGGTGTCCGCGGTTCCCGGCGCCGCGACCGCCTTTGCCGATTCCGCTTGCGACGCGAGCTGTGTAAGCAGCCGGAAGGGATCGTGGAAGAGAGCCTCTTCTTCAATCTTCTCGGAAGGCGCGCTCGCAGGTTTCCCGCGATGCATGCCATTGGCTATCGTGCTCCAAACGTTGAGCTCGCCGCGGGCCCATTCAGCAATAACAAACACTCCGCCTAAAGGGCGTGGGATCGCTAAAATGTATCGTTTGGAAGTAATCCGCAAGACGAACGATCTTTTCCTTTGCGGCCGAGTTGACAAGCCACATGACCAAGAAAAAAGCCATCATCGCCGTCATGAAATCGGCGTAAACCAATTTCCAGATACTGCGATGACAGTCTTCCTCCGCGTAATATTTCTTCTTCCTAAACCTATTCGGTTTTTCCTGCGGCAGGGGGGGCTTGTTTCTGAGCGTGGCTATCGGCCTGTGCACGGCTGCCATTCTCTTACCGTTCTCCCGGTCACAGTCTTGTGTCCGAAGACTGTAATTCAGGCCTGTCTCCTGCCCGCAGCACGATGACATTCGGAGGAATATGCCCGGGCAACGCGAAGACGTGGTCCGTTAACAGAGTCGCACCGCCGTGTGAAAGGAGCGTTTCGATTTCCGGTACAGAATTAGCTGAAGCTTCGCCGGCCAGCTTCCGGTGCGAGGACGCATCCCTCAGCGGTAGCGGCTAGCTCTTCACCGGCCTGCATTTCTTGGGATCATGAAACTGAATACCGCGCCTTTGGGCTTTCGATTTTCGGCCCAGATTCTGCCGCCATGCGCCGCGACGATCTCCAGGCAGATCGCAAGCCCGAGCCCGGTGCCGCCCGCGCCGGTCTTTGTCTTGCTGCTTTGAATGAATTTGCCGAATACCTCTTCCAGCTCATCCTCGGGAATGCCCGCACCATTGTCGGCGACGGAGCAGCAAAGGGCCTCCGTGCCATCCGGCAGGTGGCCATCGGCTACGCACACACGAATGTCATCGCCGCGGGAAGAAAACTTGACGGCATTCGAAATGAGATTGACCATTACCTGAATCATGCGTTGTTTATCGCATATCGCACTCGTATTCTTCGCCGTCACTTCCGCTGTCAAGGTAAGCGACTTGTATTTAATCAGCGATTCCAATTCGCTTAGCGTATGTTCAATAACCTCGGAAAAATCGCACCATGATTTCTTGAACACCATTTTTCCAGCTTCCATTTTGGAAATATCAAGCAAATTATTAATGAGGGAGAGCAGGCGGCTGCCGGCAGTTTGGATTTTTCCGAAATACTCTTTGATTGCCTCGTGGTTCTCATCCCCACAATCCGCGATACCCATCTTCGAATAGCTTAGAATGGCGTGCATAGGCGTTCGCAGCTCGTGCGATATGTTTGAAATGAATTCCGATCTCGCCCTGACCGCCTGCAGGACCCTTTCTCTCTGGGCAACGAAATTCCCTGTTTGCTCTTCAATAAGCGCCTGAAAACGTCTTCTGTATTGCCTGCTTCCGTTTTCGGCTAGCCCTGCTTCTGTGATATCGAGCACGCATCCGTCGATGGAGACCGGGTTTGAATTCTCATCGTAGATCGCAGAGCCTCGCTCATACACGCGCCGCCTGGCCCCATCGGCGCGCACGATGCGGTATTCCACTTCATAACTGCTTTTTTCCTTCAGCTGCCGGGCGATCACCGCCGCGACTCGCTCGCGGTCGCCGGCGTCGATTAAGCTTGCGTAATTATGTGCACCGCTCCCGCTAAAGTCCTGTGCGCGAAGGCCGGTAATAAAACCGGCTTCGCCGCTGATGTAATTTATACTCCGTTCCTCATCGTTATTGCAGTTGAAGACAAAGGCTGGGGCCTCGTCTCCTGGCGAAGAATCTTTTTCCCGGGCGGCGCGGGCGGCGTCGGCGCGCAAATACTCAATAACGCCGGCGAATACGCTGACGACCGGCCTTATGCTTGCAATGATTTCCGGCGTGTAGTTTTCCTGCGCGCGGGCCACGACTACGTAACCCACGAAGCGATCGTCCGATAGCGCCGGGAGGCCAAGATAGCGGCCGAGGGTTCCGGGATCGTTTGCAATTATGGTGCGCGGCGTTTTGAGGTCCACGCCAAGCGGGTTATCGAGATGCCGGACCTCGGCCTTATTGCCAAAGTTCTTCTCCCAGAACCTGCCCTCATCGACGTTGCGGTTTATATTGAGAAACCCGGCTTCGAGGTTTCTTAGGTATGGCCCGCAGCCATCGAACAAAATCTCCCCGGCACAACCGAACTCGCTTCCGCTCAAGATAACAACGCGCCTCAGGAGCGTATCGAAAAGCATGTTCCTGTATGCTTCCGCGGCGCTTTTATAGTCGAATTGAGATTTGAACTTAGCGTAATTCAACCTTGCTTCGGCGACCCTTTTTGCAAACTCGCCACCGGACAACAATCGTCGCTGCGTTAAGCAATTGGCCGCATCGGCTGGCATCTCAGGTGCATCCGTCATTCTTATAACTCATACGCCAGCTAAGGCACCTCAGCTGTAATGCCAGAAAATTGCCCAAGCACAATCGTTGCAACCTATCGTTGAGATTGGCTTAATGGCCGCCAAATATCGCGCGGGCGTTCGCTCGCGCCATCTAGCGCCGTTGACGGAGCGGCCCAAAACGCCCTATCTATGAGCCCAGGCACGCCGCGCCCGACGTAAGGAAGACGCCCCGCAATGACACAGAGAACCTATCAACCCAGCAATATACGCCGTAAGCGCAAGCACGGTTTCCGCGAGCGCATGGCAACGAAGCAAGGCCGCGCGGTGCTGTCCCGCCGGCGCGCCAGAGGCCGCAAAAAGCTTTCTGCCTAGAGAGGGCGCAGTTCCCGGCTTATGCAGACGCTCAAGATACGCGCCGAGTTCCAGCGTGTGCAAAAGGGAAAGAAATGGGTGACGCCTGCCTTTATTCTGCAGGGTCTCCCTAGGCCAGGCGGCGGAGAAGAAGCACCGCGCTTCGGTTTTACGGTTTCGAGCAAGGCCGTAGCCAAAGAAAGCGGGGCTTTGAAAAAGCGCGGCATGGCCGTCGACCGCAACCGCGCGCGCAGGCGCTTGAAGGAAGCGGTGCGGCTTACTTTTCCAGCCCACGCCAAGCCAGGCTTCGACTACGCGATCATCGGCCGCGCCGCGGCTTTGACAAGGGATTTCGCCGCGCTGCTCGCGGATATGGAAATGGCGTTCCATAAAGTCAGCCAGCCGGCGCGCGGCGGGAGCGAAATCAAATCGCGTTAAGCGCCTCGGATAAAGGTCGTCCCGGATTTCCGCAGCCGTCATCCCGGAGCGGCGTGTGCAGCATTTTCCGCTGCAGCGCGCACTCCCGGAACAAGCCTGAGTGCAAGCGGGACGATACGTGTAATACCAGCCGCCAAATGTTTTTAGCGGTTTGTTAGCCATGCCCGATAGGTTTTGCCTGCCAATCCCGCGGTTTCCGGCGTCTGAGCGGGGCGCCATGCATTTACCTTTTCGCGCAAGCCGCGCCCGCCCGAAGCTGCACCGGCCCGCGTTGCCTAGCCCCGCCGCCAGCCGCCCAGGCTGCGCCTTCAATCCCGCAAATAAAGCCATGGCAGAGCCTCCCGATCACGCCCGCGCCTTCCCATGACGCAATGGTGGACCATAGCTCCTTACCGATGTGCTAATGCCCCGCATGGCAATCGCTTTGCGAGCCGGATGAGGCCTTCCGCCATTTCCGGCCGGCGCCTGGACGAAGAAACGAAGCGGCTGCGCCCAAGCAATGCCTCGCAAGAGGCTGACTTCTATTTATCCTGCATGCCTCGCGCTGGCCTTTAGAGTCCGCAGCACCGGCATTTCTGTGCAAATAGTCTTCCATACGTACTGTGGTGGCGCTATTTTTTAAATGCTCGTAAACCTATATCTTCTAGTAATACATCGCCGCAGGCTTGACTTGCTTCCTCCTCCAGACGCGCCGTCAAGCAAAAGCGGTTCCGGCAGAGTATAAGCGGAATACGGACAAATAACTCATTGAAATACAATGAATAACCTGTGATTGCCGTTAACTAATTCTGCAATCGGAGATTGGGATTTATGGTAAAGACGCGCAAGAATCTAATATTAACGGGTATTTTGGAGTCGTGGAAATCGACCTAAAGTGGCAAAAGATTCCTAGAAAGACGGCGGCAGAAAAGATGACGGGTGCTCATTTACCAAGCCAATATTAACTATGGTACAGCGCTACCGCATGGCTATCCTGCCGGTCTACGCCGGTAAAGTGGGCGGTAAGCGCTCTTGCGAACGCACGATCCTAGAAACCGCACCGGCGATCGAAATCTCACGCTCGATGCCCCGCGCCTCAAGTCGCAGTTGGGTCGAATCCGGACTCGCGGTTCAAAAAGGGCCACCACCGCTCGACCTTCGGCTGCGGAAATTGTTTGCGCCGGCTTGGCAGCAAACTGCTGTTTGAAGCTGCCAGGCTCGCTGACATGATCGCCGCTTACGTGCTAGGGTCGTCTCATCAAACCAGGGCGCTACGCTTGATGCGAAACGAGAGCATGGCCACGACTAATTTAGGCAAGGATCGCTTCGTAGTATGGCCGGCCGCGTTGGTCTGCTGTTCCTCCGTGACTCTGATCGGCCTTTGGACTGGGCCGTTCACTCTGGCCTTCGCCGGCGTTCCTATCCTGCTCATGATCTGGGCATGCTCAGCATTGCTCGCCTTGGGGATGGCGATTTTCTCAGCAAGTGCCCGTGACTGGCGGCGGGCAGTTTCGATGTCAGTTCTACCGCTTGTCACGCTTGTCATGATCGCTAATGCCGGCACCGTCTGGCCGCTTGCTATTGAAACCGGAGAGAGAATCCATTTCCAAGCCATGCGCCGCAGCTATCTTGAGGATGTCTCGAAACTGCCGTCATCGGGCGAACCTCGTTTCGCCATGTGGTACTGGGGAGGATTTGTGGCCGGGCATGCCGTTGTCTACGACGAGAGCGATGAGATCGTGGCGCCAGACCAATCGCCAGCTTGGAAGAAGAGGGTTGCGAATACCGAGGTCTCATGTGGTGCATGGGGAAACCCCTTGGGCGATCACTTCTACCTCGTTCGGACTGGTTGCTGAGCCTTTGAGGGGACCGCGTTCTGGTGCCGGCAAACTGCTCTTAGGGCCTAAGCTTCGTCCCTATTTTTCCGCGGCCTTAGCGGCCTGCCCGGCCTGCGCAGCCGCCTCAGCTTTCGCAACGGCGCCGGCTTTCGCTGCCGCCTCAGCTTTCGCTGCCGTCTCAGCTTTCGCTGCCGCCTCGGCTTTTGCGGCGGCCTCAGCTTTCGCGGCTGCCTCGGCCGCATCGGCGCGCTGTGCCGCGAGGATCTCGGTGTCCAGCACGCCGAACCGCTCGCGGGCCGTGTTCTGCGCCTGGCGTTCCGCCGGATCGGACGCGTCGAGGCTGGTAGCCGATTTGTAATCGGTCACGGCAAGCGCAATTTGCCCTGACTTCTCATAGGCGGCTGCGCGGCCCGCGTAATCGGCAGGCGATTTCGTTTCCGCCAGCTTTATCGCTTCGGTATAATCGCCGATGGCTTGCGCATATTGGCCTTGCGCGTAGGAAATTGCGCCGCGAACGGAAAGAAGGCGGTCCCGTCTGGTTCCCATCCGAAGACCCGCATCGATCTCGGCGCTGGCCTCGGCCGTCTTGCCTAGCCCGAGCAGCGCCCGCGCCTTGAAGCTGCGCGAAACCGAATCCCCCGGAGAGAACTGCAAGGCTTTGTCGAAATCGGCAATCGCGAGATCGTAGCGTTTTTGCCAGTAATAGACCTGTCCCCTGCTGGCATAGCCATCGCCGCTATCGGGCCAGAGCCGTATAACCTCGTTGTCATCGGCTGTTGCGCTTTCAAAACTGCGCATGTTTGCGCGGGCTAGAGAGCGGGCTAGATACGCCTCCCGGACCCAATGCGCATAGGGCTCGCGGAGTTGCCCTGGCTGGGGCGGCCCTGCGGGCGGGGACCCCGGCGGCGGGGACACTTGTGCGGTGGACGCGGCCGGGGCGGCGACCCTGCCGGGGGGGACGCTGGCGGAGAGGCGGCGGCCACGGTGAGATGGTCTAAACCCAATTTAATGAGCTCGCTTGCGCTAGCTACTGCGCGCGCATAATCGCCTTCGAGGTTGAAGAGCACGGATCGCGAGAGAACGTAGGTGCCGGTATTATCTGGATCGAGCCGGATCGCTTCGGCGTTATCGGCGATAGCGCGGACGAAATCCTTTTTGTGGAAGTACGCCTCGGACCGGCCGCTATACCCTTCTGCGTTAGCCGGCTGCAGGCGGATCATCTCGTTCGCGCCGGCAACGGCGGCATCGTATGCTCCCGCCCTTATGTGAAAGGCAACGCTGGTACTATAGGCGCTGTAATAATCCGGCCGCTTTTGCAGCAATTCATTAAGCTCGGCAATTGCGAGGTCGAGATCGCCCTTATTGCCGTAAGCCTGAGCGCGCGTGAGATACGCCTGATCGAGCGGGCGCTCGAGGATACCCTGACTGGTCAGTAGGCGGATTTCCTCATTGACGTCGGCGATCTGCCTGTCGTAGTCCCCGAGCTTCCCGTAAAGCTGCGCCCTGCCGGCATAGGCTCCCGCGTTGTCCGGTTTCAGGCGGATCGCTTCGTTGAAATCTGCCGCCGCCTTCGCATCGTCCCCGGAGCTTTGGTAAATTTGACCGCGCACCAAGTAGTCCATGAAACTTGGCCCGTTCGCGATGGCCGCATCGCAATCCGCGATCGCGTGAGTGAAATCTTTCTTTTCGCTATAGGCTCTGGCCCTGCCGCTATAGGCGCTGGCCAATTTGGGGCTCAGCTCGATCGCGCGCGTGAAATCGGCGATAGCCCGGTCGAAGTCCTTCTTGCCGGTATAAGCCGAAGCCCGGCTGCTGAACGCTTCGGCGAAATTTGGGTCGAGCCGGATCGCTTCGCTGGCGTCCGCGATGGCGCGGTCGAAATCGCCCTTGTTCCTGTAGGCAACGCCGCGTTGGTGGTAGATTTGCGCGCTGTCCTTATTCAGCTCAATCGCCGTATTGTAATCGGCGATCTGCTTGTCGTAATCGCCCCGCTTTCCGTAAATCCGCGCCCTATCGGCGTATGGTCCCGCGCTGTCCGGTTTAAGCCGGATCGCTTCGTTGAAATCGGCCTCTGCCTTCGTATCGTCGCCGGAGCTTCGATAGATTTGACCGCGCTCCCAATAGTTTGCGAAACTTGGGCTGTTGGCGATTGCCACATCGCAATCTGCGATGGCGCGGGCGAAATCTTTCTTTTCGCCGTAGGCTCTGGCCCTGCCGCTATAGGCTGCGGCCATTTTTGGGCTCAGCTCAATGGCGCGCGTAAAATCGGCGATGGCCCGGCCGTAGTCCTTCATGCCGGCATAGGCTGAACCCCGGTTGCTGAACGCATCGGCAAAATTTGGAATGAGCCGGATCGCTTCGCTGCTGTCCGCGATGGCACGGTCGAAATCGCCTTTGCTCCTATAGGCAACTGCACGATTGTTGTAGGCTTGTGCATTGTCCTTGCTTAGCTCGATCGCAGCATCGTATTCGGCAATCGCCTTTGCGTACTCCCCATTTTGGACGTATAGGCTGCTGCGTTCGGTGAGCGCGTGCCAATATCCGGGCTGAAGTTCGAGCGCCTTGCTGAAATCGGCAATGGCGCGGTCCCGGTCGCCTTTGATGCTATAGATGATCCCGCGATCCGCATAAGCGATCTCGTCGTTGGGTCTCAGCTTGATGGCTCCATCGTAGCTGGCGATGGCCCGGTCGTATTCCCCTAAGCCGGCAAGCGCTTCGGCGCGGAAGTAACGCGCCAAGCCTACGTCCTCCTTTACGGCAATCGCCACGTCCGCCAGTTTCAGCGCCTGCTCGAAATCGGATTTCGCGCGCTCCTGGTCTCCGGCCAGCTTATAATACCAGCCTCTGAGCGTGTAGGCTTTCGTGTCGTTGGGGTTCAGGCGGGTCGCCGCTGTGAGATCTTCCTCCGCAAGCGCAGTTTCTTTCCGCGCCCGGTGACACTCGCCGCGCTCGCGGTAAAGCTCGCCATTGCTGGGATTGAGCCGGATAGCCTCATCGAAATCGGCTATGGCGTCGGTAAAACTGCCGCGTTTGGCATACGCTTTGCCGCGGCTGAAATAAGCCTGCACGAGCTTCGCATTACGCCCGCGTCCGCTGTCGATGATTTCCGTGCAGCCGCGAATGGAATCCGCGATTTCCCGCGCATCGCACCCGGTGCCGCCGGTGGACTCGGGTTTTGCCGGGCATCCTCGTCGCTACCGCCGCCGCCGTGGTGATGCCGGGCAAAGGCTACGGGGGTGAATGCAAAGGCACCCAAGAACAAACTGGCCGCCAAAAATTTGCCAAGCCGATACCGGGCCTGCGCCATGTCTTCCCCCACCTATGAGCCGGTCTTCATGCAAACAATGAAACCCGGAAGAAACAATTTTCCGCGCACAAGCGTCAAGGGGCTTCTCTACTTTTCCGCGGCCCCGGCTGAGTCCGGCTTGGCGGCATCGCCGCTTTGCGCGAGGGCCCCGAAGCTAAATGCAAAGGCAACCAAGAACGAAGCGGACGCCAAATACCGGGCGCGCCGATGCGATGCCGGCAGCATGTTGTCCCTCAAGCTCCTGCCACGGGGCTTACCTATCCAAAAAGCGTGACAACAGTAAGACCTGCGAAGAGGCCGCTATTTCAACAAGGGAGACCAGGCGGGGTCGGACGCGAAGGAGGGCGTTGGGATTTGCCGCTCGTTATATCCGGTCAAGTCGATGCTGTAGAGCTTGGGTCCGCCATTATCGCCCTGGGACTCGCGGAAGAACACGATGACGCGGCCGTTGGGCGACCAGGACGGCCCCTCATTGTGATACCCCTCGGTGAGGATGCGCTCGCCCGATCCGTCCGGCCGGATCACGCCGATGGCGAAGCCGCCATGCGCGCGCTTTGTGAACGCGATGAGGTCGCCGCGCGGGGACCAGACTGGGGTCGAGTAGCTGCCCTCGCCGTAAGTGATCCGGCGCAAGCCCGCGCCGCCCGCGCTCATCACGTAGAGCTGCTGGGTGCCTTCGCGGTCGGATTCGAACACGATGCCCCGCCCATCCGGCGAGTAGCACGGCGCCGTATCGATGGCCGCGGTTTGGGTCAGGCGCGTCAGCTGGCGGCTGCGCAGATCCATCTCGAAGATGTTTGAGTTGGGGCCCTCCTCCAGGCTCATCGCCACGCGGTCGCCCTGGGGCGAGTAGCGCGGCGCAAACGACATGTTGGGGAAGTCGCCCAGTACCTGCTCCTGCCCGGACACGATGTCGCGCAGCATGACGCGCGGCGCGCCGTTCTCGTAGGAGGTGTAGGTGATTTGCTGCGACAGCGGATGGAAGCGCGGCGTCAGCACCAGCGCGCGGCCCTGGCTCAGGAGCCTCAAATTGGCGCCGTCCTGATCCATGATGGCCAGGCGCTTGACCCGCTTGTCCTTGGGGCCGGTCTCGTCGATAAACACAATCCGGCTATCGAAATAGCCCTTCTCGCCGGTCAAGCGCTCGTAGACCGCGTCGGCGATGATGTGCGCGAGCCGGCGCGACGTGTTCGCCGGGATGAGGAACTGCTCCCCCGCGATCTGGCGGGCCGAGTACACGTCCCAAAGCCGGTATTCGCCTCTGAGACGGCCATCGCCTGTGTCGGTGACGCGCCCGACAACCAAAGCCTGCGCGTTGAGGACCCTCCAGTCCTGGAAGCGCGGCGGGGCATCGATACTGGCCATGCGATCGATGAACGCTGCTGGATCGATGGGCTTGAAAAGGCCGGAGCGTTCAAGATCGGCGGCGATAATTTGCGAGGTTTCGGCGCCAAGGCCGGGGCCGGAAAATTCCGCAATTGCGATGGGGATGGCGCGGATCTGCCCGCGGCGGATTTCAACCTCGACCTGCGCTTGCGCAAAATGCGGCGTGAGCAAAGCGGCGGCAAGAATGGCTGCGTATAAGAGACCTGCAACGCGTCTCGCGAACATGCGCCCATCGTCATTGCGAGCGTAGCGAAGCAATCCAGGGGCAAGCTGCCGATGCTGCTTTGGATCGCCACGGCGGCAAACGCCGCCTCGCGATGACGGCCTCTTTTCCGTCAAATGCACTAAATTTCTGGAATTCATGTCAACCGCCATACATGTCGCGCGGGTTGAAGCGCAAGATCATATCCCGGCACTGCTCATATTGCTGCGGGGGAATGTTATAGGGCTGGCCCGCTTCCGCCGCGCGGAGGGCAGCCTCGGCCATCGCTTGCTGAACCGGCGAATAGGCTGGGTCCATGACGGTTGGAGGCCGCTGCAAAGTTCCATCCCTCTTAAGCTCTATATGGAGGCGGATAATCGTGTTTTCGGCCGACTGTCCGCCAATAGGCAGAATCCAATTTCTGCTCGATGCGGCTCTGAATGGCGTCGGCACAGGTTCCGGCGTTCGTGGCCCCCGTTGCGTTGGGTAAGCCCATGGCCTGCTCCTGCAAAGAGCTGGAGGGCCGCCAGGGCTGGGATGGATCGTAGCCGCCGGCCTGCGCGCCAGCGTTGGGGTCGCGGTTCAGGAGAGCGGTTTGCCGGTCTGAATAAGTCTTCGACGGGCGGGCTTCCATCGTGGACTGCGCCGCGGAAGGCCGCGAGGGCTCGTCCTCGTCTTTCTTCAGCTCGGCCGCGATCTTGTTCGGATCGAATTTGTATTCGGGCCGCGCCTCGGGCTTTGGCTTCGGCTTCGGCGCGGCTTCCTTCTTTACAACCTTTTTCGGGGCGGCCTTCTCGGCAGGCTTCTCAGGCTTGGGCTCGGCTTTCGCCTGTTCCACCGGCTTTGGCGCGGGAGCAGCGGCCGGAGCCGGCGCTGGAGCCGGAGGCGGCGGGGCGAGGGCTTCCTTCTCCGCGGGCTTCGGAGTGGGCGTTTGCTCGGCGACTTCCTTTTTTGCGCTTGCGGCAGCCTCAAGCGCTTTCACCTCAGCAGGCGGCGCCGGCTTTTCCGCCTTGCCGTCGGGTCTTGCCGGCCTGGCGCTCGCTATAATCCTTCGGCGACATGATCTCGACGGAGACCGGCACGGGAGGCGCGGACAAATCCTCCTTCCGGCCCATGAAGTTGAAAATCACGAGCCCTAAAATGACGATGTGAAGAATGATCGAGCCTATTAGGCCGTACCGCACCCTCTGTCCCCGTCCGTTCTCAGTGCTGATCCTCGATTTCCGTCACCAGCGTAACGCGTTTATAGCCCACAAATTCAATTCGTCCTATCACGCGCATGAGATCGCCGTAGCTGGTGGCTTTGTCGCCCTTCACAAATATAGCCTCGTCCATGCCTTTACGAGCCTGCGTGATAGCCGATAATTTTGACTGAAGATCGCTCAGTGAAATTTCGCTATCGGACTCCCCGATGAATATCTTGCCTTGGGGAGCGACCGTTACGGTTAGCGGCTCGCTATCGGCTTTCAACTCCGAACCCTCGCTCTTGGGCAGATCGACCGGCACGCCAACCGTCATGAGCGGCGCCGCGACCATGAAAATAATGAGAAGGACGAGCATCACGTCCACAAAAGGGGTGACGTTGATGTCCGACATTGGCCTGTGCCGGCGCCCCTTCCTTCGCCTCGCCCCGCTAGGGCCTCCGGTGGGGGCCTGAAGAGATGCACCCATGCCGCTGCCCTCAGACTTTCATATCGAGCTGCCGCGAAACGATTGCGGAAAACTCGTCGGCGAAAGCTTCGAAGCGCTGAGCGAGCCGCGTCGCGGATTGGCTGAAGTTGTTATAGAAAATGACGGCGGGTATGGCAGCGAGTAGCCCGAGCGCGGTGGCGAAAAGCGCTTCCGCGATCCCGGGCGCGACCACGGCCAGGCTCGTGTTCTTGCTGGCGGCAATGCCCTGGAAGGCGGTCATGATGCCCCAAACCGTGCCGAACAGGCCGACGAAGGGAGCAACCGAGCCCACCGTCGCCAGGAACAGGAGCCTGCGCTCGAGCCGCTCCATTTCGCGGGTGATCGTGACTTCCATGACGCGCTCGATGCGCATCTGAACGCCGGCGAGCGGCTTTGCGGTGGTCTCGATCGACCGGCGCCATTCGCGCATGGCTGCCACGAACAGCGCGCCCATCGCGCTCGGCTGCTTTTGCGACATGGCCATATAAAGCTCGTCGAGCGACTGGCCGGACCAGAAGGTGCGCTCGAATTCATCCGTTTGGGCTCGCGCTTTCGAAAATGCGAGATACTTCTCGATCACAATCGACCAGCACCATACGGAGGCCATGATCAGTCCGAGAATCACGGCCTTCACCACCGGAGAAGCCTGCAGGAATAGGCCTAAGAATGTAAAATCGCTGGTTGGGTTCATTTGCCTGCAAAACCGGTGCCGTGTGGGAAAACGCCGCTGGACGGGCGCGCCGTCATTTTCCCGGAAGCGTTTACGCCGAAGAATGTCTAAAGTGAGGATTCGAAGGCAGAATGATGCCGGGTGTTGCCCACAGGCGCTAACTTAGGCACTTCCGTCATTGCGAGGCCGAAGGCCGAAGCAATCCAAGAGCTTCAAATGCGGCGGCAGTTTCTGGATCGCCACGGCGGCAAGAGCCGCCTCGCGATGACGATGCGCCATAAGTTAGCGCGTATGGGGTGTTGCCGGGGTGTGCCAAACCCGCAGCGCGCGGCTATGCTTCGGCGGAATATTCCGGAGCCGAAGCAACTTATGCAACACTTCGGCACATTCTGCATAACATAACAAAAAGAAATATGTAGTTGGTTGTATCAGAATTTCTTTCGTGGCATATAGGCCAAAACTTAGGCTATGCAGTTCAAATGAATATATCATTACGCCTCCTCAGATATGTTACGGCCGCTGCCGATTGTGGCAATGTCACCGAAGCGGCCCGCCGTTTGCAGGTTTCGCAGCCGTCCGTTTCGGCGGCAATCGCCGAGCTTGAGCAGATGCTCGGGATCGCGATATTCGTCCGCCACCACGCCAAGGGCGTGACACTCACACCGGCCGGACAGCGGCTGATCCAGGGAGCGCGCCTGCTGTTGCAGCACGCCGAAGAATTCTCCAAGACCGCCGAATCGCTAAGCGATGTCGAGCGCGGCGAAATCACCGTGGGCTGCTTCCCGACGCTCGCGGCGCGTTTTATGCCCTCGCTGATGCTCGAATTCTCCGAGCGGCATCCGATGATCGCCTTGCACCTCGAAGAGGGCGATCACGAACTGCTCATGCGCGATCTCGCCCAAGGACGGATCGAGATGGCCATCACCTTTGGCGATCATGTACCCGCGGGTTTCGACGCAAAACCGCTCCTGCCGCTCTCGCCTGTAGCCGTGCTTCCCGCCAATCACCGCCTCGCCCGCGCAAACGATGTGAGCCTCACCGAGCTCGAAAAGGAGCCTCTGATCCTTTATGACAAGGTGAATTACGTTGCATCCCTGTTCGACGCGCTAGGACTTGTGCCAAACGTAGCGCTCCGGCTTCAGTCGTTCGAGTTGATCCGCGGACTTGTTGCGCGTGGGCACGGCTACGCCATCGACACGGTTGTACCGCTCACCACGACGACATACGATGGCGGCCACGTAACGATCAAGCCGCTGCGCGATAAGCTGCCGCCAGCCCAAGTTGTGGGTGTGACGCCCGGTTCGCAGCTTGTGCGGCCGGCTGTGAAAATATTTGCCTCCTTCATGGAGGCGGCGCTGCAACGCAGTCATATCAACGACGACAAACTCGCTGCATCTGCGGCTTAAGCGGTAATACCCACGGTCATAAGTCTAGACCGCTCGCCGTCATTGCGACGGCGAGCGTAGCGCGGCCGGAAGCAATCCAAGGGCAAGTTACTGATGTCGCTTCTGGACGCCCGCGGCCGCCAAGGCGGCCTCGCGATGACGGGGAGTGTTCCAGAGCGATCAGGATTTTTGACGGTTGGTCTAAGCCCTCTCAAAAAAACGAAAGCGACGGCAGGTGCTGGAAAACCCAGGTCTCGCTCAGCACCTCGCCGTCTCTGTGCAGATGGAGCCTGATATCGACGGGGTTCTCCGAACCGGCCGTGAAGTCGAACATGGCGCGCCAAGTATTCTGTACCTACCACCGGGTAGATGGACTGGCGCTCGATGAAAGCCTGAGGGGACGCTTACCGCCAGCTCGACATCGCCGCGCCGGGAGAATTGGCTGAGCTTGCCGCCTTCGAAATCGACGGCGTATTTGACGGTGTCCTTTCGGGCGGGGCTGTCCAGGAATGCCGCCTTCGCCAAGCCGCGTGGCGATTACGTGCGCAAGCGGCGCCGGATAAGGCTCATCGAGACGCCAGTGAAGCTTGTAGCGCAGCTCGCGCTGGCTGCCGCGCCCGGAACGGTTCCTTCGGCAGCCAGTAGGCCACGATATTGTCGTGGATCTCGTCATTGGTCGGGATTTCGACGAGTTGCACCGCCCCCTCGCCCCAATTGCCCACCGGCTCGACCCATACGCCCGGACGCTTGTCGTAAAATGCGCCGTCGTCTTCATAGGCGCTGAAGTGGCGCTCGCGCTGCAGGAGGCCGAAGCCCTTGGGATTGGTGTCGAAAAATGTGCTCGTCTGCACGCCCAGGGGGTCGTTGAGCGGCCGCCAAATTCTCTCGCCGGCTCCGGTCCACATGCTCAAACCATCGCTATCGTGGATTTCCGGCCTCCAGTCGGCGGCTCGCCTCCGATTGTGCTTCGCGTACCAGAACATGCTGGTCAGCGGTGCAATCCCGACCCGCGCGATGTCGGCGCGCGGAAACAGACGGGCCTCGACATCCATCAGCGTTCCCTGCTCGCGCGCAGTTTCCATACGAAAGGCCCCAGTGATGCGGGGCGAGTTCGAGCAGGGCATGGATCGCAATTCCGCGGTTTGCCGCCAAAGGTTGGAGCCAAAAGCTCGTGAAGCGCGGAAACTCTTCCGGCGTTGGCATTGCAACGTCGATGGCCAGCCCGCGCGATGACATGCCATATTGGCCCGTCTCGGCGGGCGACCTGAAATAGGACGCTCCCAGAAATGCCAGCCAGTCCGTTTGTCCAGGTGCCGTCAAAACTCTGAAACCGGCGAAACCCGCGTCGGGCGGCAGCGTTTTGGCGAAGCCGCTCTTGCCATAGGTGAAGAGATCGGGGCTGTAGAGGACCTCCCGCGCGACGCCGTTCGATGACACTACGAAAATGCGGACCGGCTCCTTGAAATAGCGGCCGAGGTGAAACAGCTCGACAGGGTAAGGACCGTCTCCGTGTAACCAGATCGCCAGGTCAGGGCGGAACCTGATCTCTTGATAGGCGTCGAAATCGAGCCGCTCCAAGCAGATTGAAATCGGGGATGGCGGGCTTCTGAAAAGGCTTTTGGCTCAGCTCCTTGGCTTTGCCGGTGAGCGCGTCGAAGGAGAATGGAGCCTGCGGGCCGAAGACCATCGTAGGCTCCGGCCCGGCGGACGCCGTGGCTCCTGCAAGCCCCATTGCGGCCGATCCAATCAACAGCGTGCGGCGATCCATCATGACCTGCTCCCGGCATCCTTTGCGGCAACTTGCCATTTAGATTACGCCGCTTTTGTTTCCAGACTTTGCCGGAAGCGCCGCTAAGCAGAGTTTCCCAAAAGTGGCCACCGGTTTTGGGATAAAAACTCTGCGAAAACAAAGGACTCTAAGCAGACATTCGTTGGGCAAGCAACGAATGTCTGCTTAGAGTGCGTCCGGAAAAGCATGCCTTCGGGCTTGACCCGGAGGTGCGAAGCGGTTTTCCGGTAAGACGCACGGCAAAACAAAGACTTGGCCGCCGCGCAATCAGCGGCGGCCTCTTGAGCCGCACGCGAATTGAGAGGGGAGATAATCGAGGTTGAAGCAACTATTGTCCCAGCCACCGGGCCTGAGCCGCCAGCCTTGGCAGTCCACGAGTTCTCCCTCGGCCGTCCGGTGCAGGGGACAACCCGCCGGTTTCTTTGCGGAATGATGGCGATGCGTTTTGGTTCCGTCCTCTGCGGAAGCCTGAGTTAGCGGCGCGGCGATGAGGACGAAGGCAGCGGCCAGGCTCACGAGGTTGTTGCGGATATTCATAGGTTCCCCAGCAATAACGTTGCTTCCTGCTCGTGTGGCTTCCCGCAATAGCCTACACCGTTCTCATAGGCGATTGCGGGATATAAGTCACACGAGCACTTTGCTCCTTATCCTCCGCAGCCTTGCCTTTCAACGCATTCGTGGAACTCATGTCTTTCGTAACCGTGACGTTCGCCGCACTCGTGGCGAACATGTTCGCAGTGCTCACGATGCTCACGGGCTTCACGCTCGGCACGTTCCCGGCGCTCACGTTCCTCGTGTTCCCGGTGCTCCCTGTCGTCGTCGTAGACCTTAACGATATGATTTGGCGCAGTTGCAGTGGTGGAAGGCACCCCGAAAGCCGCAGCTGGCCCGCTGGAAAGCGCAAGTGCTGACACGGCAAGCGCGAAACCGAAGCATGCTGACATAATCACTCGCATATATTTTCCTCTCAATACATCCCTCTGGCCAACTTCTAGGTTGGGAAGCTCCTGAGCGGAAATCAAGGCGCGAAAGCCGCTTCTTTCGCCTGAGATGGCCTCTTCAGCGGTCGCGGCAGACCTTTACGTAAGTACAAATCTTCTTGAAGTTGACCCAGCGGCATTGCTTCTCCATACGGCAGTGCTGTTCGGCCACGGCTGGAACAGCCTCCAAGGCCGCGGTGCAGACGCCTGCGGTCAAGGCAAAGGCGAACAGCGTTCTCATGTGCGTTTCCTTCCAAAGTGCGGGCCGCGCAGGCCCCGGAATCGATCTCATGGGCAGGTCTGCAGCGCAACGCCGAATGCTGCGCGGCGCGTGCCATCGTTGAAACAGCCGCGGTGCCAGGTGCCGCTGAACGTGCCGGCGGGCTCCGTCAAGGTGCCGTTGCCGTCTGGATTGCCCTGGGTAAACCCGCCCTCATAGCGCTTTTCGCCCAAGCTTAGCGTGCCGCGGCCTTCGGGCAGGCTTTCGGCGAACTGGCCCTTGTACTGGCCGCCCGGCCAGGTTTGCGCCCCCTCGCCCGTCTGCCGCCCCGCGTGCCAGACGCCCTCGTCGCGCTCATATTGGCTATCGCCTCTGAGCCAGTCGAGAACGCCTTTGCCGTCGGCAAAACCGTCCTTGCAAGGCCCGCTCCAGCGCACGGTCTCGCCAACGGACGGATGCGGGTTCCAGACCTTGCAGCCCGGCTTTGCATCGGCGATCCAATCGCCGGCAAGCGCAATGGCGGGCGCGCAAAGGATAAAAACGGACGCCAGCGCAGCCCGGGCCGCGCGAACATTCAACCCTATCATTACCTCGCATCCGCAGCCTGCGGCTGCGCCTCCTTCAGCAGCGGCACGATCGCCGCGTTCAGGAGCTCATCGTCTATGGCGATGAACGTATCCCTTACGGTGCCGTTCGCATCGACGACATAGCTCACCGGGACTGCCTCCGGCGTGCCGAAGCCGTTGCGTTTAGCGTCGCTCAAGAGCGCGGCCTGGAACGGCAGTTTTTCGATAACCCTTTGCATTTTTGCCCTATCGCGCGGCTTGTCGATGCTGAGCGCGATAACCTCGAAACCTTGAGCGCGGTGCTTTTGGTAAAACTTCGCGATAACCGGAAGTTCCTCAAGGCACGGCGCGCACCACGTTGCCCAGAAATCCACAAGCACGACCTTGCCGTGCATGGCGCCAAGATCGAATTCGCCAGAGCCCACGGTTTCTATCGTCAGCAGCGGAGCGGGCTCTTTCAGAGCCGGCTCCGCGAAGGCTGGCAGAAGCCATGCGGCTAGCGGAAGAAGCGCGGCCGCCGCTCCGGCAGACCACGCTTTTCCAATTCTTACGATGCAATGCGCTGTCAAAATGTGTAGCCCGCAACGATCTTGAAGAGATAGGGCGCGACCAGCTGATTTCCGTTCACCTGCTGGTAGACCGGTATCTCGACATCGCTATAAAGCTTGAACGTTCTGTTGTTCTGCTCGTCGACCACCTTGGTGATGTCGATGCCCGGAGAGATGAAAACCCGGCTGTAGCCGCTATCGATTGGGTCCGAAGCTAGTCCGCTGTCGTGGTCGCGGTAAGACACGATAACCTGAAGCAAAGGCGCGATTTTGTCGAACGGCCCGACATGATACCAGTTGTTGTAGGTTACGCCCATCGCCGCGTCGAATGACGTGCCAGGAACGTAGTCCCCCGCACTGGCGCCATAGACTGGGAACGTTTCGGATTGCGTTAGAAGCGCCTTTTGGAATTTGGCTTGTGCGAAATATTGCCAGGCGTTGTCACCGGTGATCATGCCCCGCCAAAATCCGCCAAGCACGAGATCGGTGCTGCCGGTGCCGATATTGGTATCGCGGTCGAAGCCGTATGCTTTCCAATCGCCGGTGGGCAATTTTAGACCGAAAGTAACGCCCTTGGACATGTCGCTCGAGAAGCCGGTGTACATACCCAACAGTTCGATGTCGCCCACGGTAGAGACGTGAAACGCCTCGATCCCCGCTGGCGCGCCGGTGTCGGTCGAGAAGGCCCGGTTCGCGCTTGGTATCCGAACCATTGCGCCCCAATCGCGGTTGAACATGTAGTTCATGCCCACGACGTACCAATCGGTCTTGATTTCCTTGTCGCCATTGCCAGTCGCCGGCGCCTTGGAGGTGCCGCTCCAGTTATGGTTTTGGTCCGAGTGGTCCCATTCGAAATAGACGACGCCGCCATGGTCGCCTTCCTTCGGCAAAAGCGAGGATGAGCCGACGTCGAACACGCTGCAGCCGCAGGCGCAGGCAAGCGCCTCGCCCGGGATCAAGCTGCACAAGAGAAGGATGCCCGCGGTGAGGCCCGCCTTCCCATACCCGGAGGGGAGACTTGAAAAGTTGACTTTCATGACAGTTATCCTTTGGCGCGCTCACGCGGCCAAGCCCAAAAGGAGTTGGAAGATTAGTTAGAAATGCCCAGGTCGACGAGTCCGCCGCCTCGCGGGCGCGGATATCGCTCTTCCGCTCTTTAGGCTATTGGCGGTGCGCGCGGCCTGGCTTGCTCACCAGTGTAGCGGGCTAACTTCAGCTCTGTCCGATGCGGGACCGAGGCCGCGACGGCATCAGGAGCGCAAGCGTCTAACGCAAAGCCCGGCAGGGCCACGCCTGGCGAAAAGAGCTGCAACGCCCGACACAGCGGGCAAGGCTTCTTGTTTGCGGGAGCCTCATCGGTTCCCTTTTTTTCGCTTGTCCCGGCGTGATGGAGCGGGCACTCGACGCCCGCGGCCATCGCGGCCTGATGCTTGGCTTGCGGTTCCGCGTAGGCGGATGTCCAAACTTGAAGTTTTTGCGCAGCGTGCCAATAGGGCACCGCCGCGTTGACGAGGAGGACCAGCGCAGCAAGGAAAGTGAGGGATTTTCGCTGGCCGGCACAAAGGCGCAACAGATCCGCCGCGCAAAACGCGCGTGCCCTGCCACCTTGCCCGTGCCCTTTTCTACTCATAACGATCCCCAGACTAAAGCTAGAGTAGCGGCAAATTGTCCCGCGGCATAGTGCTCAGAATCAACACGCAACAACAATCTGTGCTGACCGCAGCTCCGGCACACACAGCTTTTCCCCAGCGCAGTCTGCGCATTACGGCCCGGAGCGGGCGCGGCGTTGAACGGCGGGTTGCGCCGGGATAGCCTTGGGCCGAGCATTTCAATTCGCATGTCAGTGGAGGCAAGACCTTGGAAAACGGCGCCGTTTCAACACCGGAAACCAGCAGTATCGCGCAATCGGCCAAAGACCAGCTTCGCTCTTTCGTCGAGCGGATCGAGCGTCTGGAGGAGGAAAAAGCAGCTCTCGCCGGAGACATCCGCGATCTCTTCGCGCAGGCGAAGTCGTCGGGCTTCGATACGAAAGCGCTGCGGAAGGTTATTAAGCTGCGCAAGCAGGATGCGTCCGAGCGGCGCGACGAGGAGGCGGTGCTGGCAACCTATATGCATGCGCTGGGCATGCTCGACGCGGGCCAGTAGTACGAAATCCGGTTAAGCGGTTCGTGGCCGTCACCCGGGGCGGCGCATGCGCCGTATCCGGGTCTTATACCAGCCGCAAGAACTCCTGACCGTTCCTGGTGCAACTTGAGTCGCTATGGGGCCAGGCTGTGTGAAAAGTCGTCAGCGTCCAAAGCCGCTAGAATTTTGTTCCCGTCGCCCGGTGAGGTCATAGTTCTATTGGAGGAGGGAGTTCCAAGTTTTACTTTCCTATTACGAATTAAGACTTCACTGCTGCTGAAGGTTCCATCCTGACCGATGCGTTGCGAGGCGGCGAGCGCAAAAACATTCTAACGGCATCTTTGCGTGCGGACTTTTCACGCAGCCTGGGTCGATTCCGGACTCGCCGCAGCAATAAGACCCCAGCCGGCTTGACCTCCAGCAGCAGACTTCGATCCAAATGTCGTGGCAGAGCACCCCGGACTTGCCCCCCGAGCTGGATGTGCCGCCCTTTCCGGGGTTTTTGCACCTACGCTGTTACGAACAAAATGCCTCCTCAAGCTCTTTTGAGAACACGGGAAGAACAATATCGATAACATCTACAGCTGTATTTACTTTTTGAAAACAAGTGTGTCTGTTGTGATACGAATAAGTTCCAGGATACACATACCACGGATCGGTCGGCTTTATTATGAAAAAGGGACTCATGAGGCCAATTGCGGAACGTATGCATTGGACTTTCCCAAGTGAAAACAATATGATTAGCTTATTTTCTTTCATAAATGGCCTGGAAATGCCAAAACGTCTTCGGTAAGCATTTTTTTCGATTTCATAAAATTCATCACGTTCTTATCCGGTGCAAAGTCAGGCATTCTATCCTGCATCACGCTATTAACAACCGCTTTGTCGTCTACCCACTCGTGTCCAGGAGGGGTAATAACCGGAGCAAAAGTTCGATATCGCTTTTCAAAGTCTGCTAAGTTTCTCTCGTATTCTCAACATGAAGCGTGTCATAAATATCCCCGGTGTGCCAGGATTACTGCAGGCAATGCGGGCCTATGCCAAAAAAGGCGGCTTGCTGTTCATTTATGTTTGTGCTGCCGCTCTCATAGCGACTCTGTCCGCGGTTTTCTGCGCAAGACAAGCGCGATTCCAGCCTGGATAAACCGGCATCCTGCAATGTGCCGTTTCCAGCCGGACTAAAACCGCATTTTCACACAGCCTCGGCCCTATTCTGCAACTCCAAAACCCTATTAAATATACGCGCAAATCGCGAATTAACCAACGAGGGCGAAGGCGGCCAGCGTTTTTTGCTTTTCTAAAGCAATGACTTGACATAAAATTCTGAGTTTTAACGCTTTGCCGAAGCACCCATGCTAAATTGGCTTAAATCGAAAGGCGCCCGCAGCCAAATGTGTTAAAATTGGAGGCTGGAAAAACCTTAGTGATAGCCGCCGTCCTCTGTGACTTTGCCGCGGAACGTCCAATAGACGAAAGCGGTGTAGGCGAGCACCAGCGGCAGGAACAGGAGCACGCCGATCAGGCTGAAAATCTGCAACTCGGGCACCGCCGCCGCGTCCCAGATGGTCACGCTTGGCGGGACGAGATAGGGGAAAGTGGAGATGCCCAGCCCCAAAAAGCAGAGCAGGAACAGCGTCATCGCGGACAGGAAGGTTTGCACGCCCGAACCCTTGCGGATGCCGGCCCAGCAGATCGTAGCCACAGCCGCCGTGGCAAACGGCACCGGCCATAGATAGGCCAGGTGGTTGCCGCTGAACCAGCGCGCTTCGATGCGCTCCGAGGCGATAGGCGTCCAGATGCTGACCGCGGCGATGAAGCATAGCGTAATGGGAAGGGCTGCTTCGGCAAACAGGCGCGCCCGGGCCGCAAGCCCGCCATCGGTCTTCATCATCAGCCAGCCCGCGCCAAGCAGCGCGTAGCCTGAAAGGAGGGCGAACCCGCATAGGATCGAGAACGGCGTCAGCCAGTCGAAGGTGCCGCCGGCGTAGTGCTTACCGGCGACGTTGATGCCCTGCAGGAAGCCGCCGAGCACAAGGCCCTGGCAGAACGTCGCTAGGATCGAGCCGAAGGTAAAGGCGCGGTCCCACCAGAGATTGTGCGGCTTGGAGACGAAGCGGAATTCGAAGGCGGTGCCCCGGAATACCAGCGCCAGCAGCATGACAATGAGCGGTAAATAGAGGGCCGGCATGATTATCCCGTAGGCCAGCGGAAACGCCACCAGCAGCCCCGCGCCGCCCAGCACGAGCCAGGTCTCATTGCCGTCCCAGTAAGGCGCGATGGAGTTCATCATGTGGTCGCGCTCCTCTTCGCCGTCGCCGGACAGGAACAGGATGCCGATGCCGAGGTCGAAGCCGTCGAGTAGCACATACATGACCACGCCCACGCCCAAAAGGCAGGCCCAAACGATAGGAAGCCAATAGGAAATTGCTTGCATGGCTAGCCCCCAGACTCAGTGATCGGCAATAAGGGTACACCCCTCACCCTGTCCCCATGGGAGCGGGGACGCCCTCTCAACGGGCACGGCCTGACTCCCTCTCCCATCCGCATCCGCTTGCGGATGCGGACACTCCTGAGAGGCAAGCTCGCCAAGGCGAGCTTGCGCGGGAGAAGGCTGGGGTGAGGGGCGAGACGGCAGAATTGTGCTCCATAGTGCAGCGGCATCTAGCTCGCCCCCTCGGCGAAGTTCGCGCCGGCGCCTGTCCCGGTTGCCGCCGAGATGGGGCGATGGGGCACATGCCCGCGATCCGCCCCAGATGGAGCCTCAGCCTCGGGCGTTGGCCCCCGGCGGATCAACAGGTTCATGTAGTAGATGCCCGCCGCATAGACCACGAGGTAGACCAGGACGAACAGGATCACGGTCGCGCCCACAGTGCCGGCCGCCACGGGCGAAGCGGCGTCCGCGGTTCTGAGGATGCCGGTGGCAATCCATGGCTGGCGCCCAACCTCCGTCACGGTCCAGCCGGCAAGCACCGCGATGAAACCGAGCGGCCAGGAGAGCGCAGCGGGCCAAAGAAACAGCCGGCTTTCGAACAGCCTGCCCCGCAGCCACTGGATGCCACCAAAGAAGGCCAGGAGGATCAGGAAGAGGCCAATCCCAACCATGAGCCGGAAAGCGTAGAACGGCGCCCAAACGGGCGGCCTGTCTGCGGGCGCGAAATCGTCGAGGCCCTTATAGAGCCCGTTCCAGTCGCGCGTGATGACGAAGCTGCCCAGCTTCGGGATACCGAGCTCGTAATCGTTGCGATCCTTGGCCTCGTTGGGCACGGCGAACAAGACGAGACCGGCGGGCTTCGACCCGTCCCAGTGGGCCTCGATGGCGGCGAGTTTCGCGGGCTGATATTCCGCCGCCGTCAAGCCATGGAAGTCGCCAATAACAAGCTGGGCGGGGGCGAGTACCGCCGCCAGACCGAGGCCCATGCGGATCATGATCCGCGCCTCGTCCTGGAACCTGTCCGCAAGCAGGTAGCGGGCGCCCACGGCCAGCACCACAACAGCGGTCGTGAGATAGGCCGCAACCACCATATGCACGAAACGCCAGGGGAATGTCGGGCTGAAAATTGCCGCTATCCAGTCCACCGGATAGGCGATGCCGTCGCGAATCTCGTAGCCCGCCGGGTATTGCATCCAGCTATTCGCGGCCAGAATCCAGAACGCCGACAGCAGCGTGCCAAAGGCCACCATCAGGCTTGCGAAGAAATGCAGCCACGGCGGCACGCGGTTCCAGCCGAACAGCATGACGCCCAAGAAGCTCGAACTCCAGAAAGAACGCCATCAGCACTTCGTAGCCGAGGAGCGGGCCGATCACGTTGCCGGTCGCAATCGAGAACTGGCTCCAATTCGTGCCGAACTGGTAGGACATGGGCACGCCAGAGACCACCCCCATGGCGAAGGATACGGCAAAAATCTTGGTCCAATAGCGCGCGAGCCTATGAAAGCGGTCATTGCCGCCGAAGAACCCGACGCCTTCCAGCACCGCGATATAGGACGAAAGCCCGATTGTGAAAGCCGGGAATATAATGTGAAAAGCTACGGTGAACGCGAACTGGATTTGCGCCAGCAACGTGGCATCTGCTCCAAGAAACATCGCAAAGGCACTCCGCCGGCGGCGCAATTTCGCGTTGGCCAACCCCGTAAGCGGCGAAACGTTCCCCTCGAGCTTTCCGCGCGCACACGCTTGATCCAAGTCAATGAAATTTTTCTTTAGGAGTTTTGTGATAGTAGAAACATGCGATAGCGTGGAAGAAGCCTTAAGGGACGAAACCAAGTAGGAAAGGGCGCGGCATGAGATCGTATCCCTACCGCTCCGTGGAACGCCAGGCTGTTCGCATGCACCAGATGATGCGCCGGCTCGACGTCGATCCGGGCGTGGTGATCCGCTTGCGCCGCGGCGATGCTTATGCCGAGGCGCGGGCGCGATGCCTGGCGTGCACCACCACCGGCGATTGCCTCCGCTGGCTCGACGGCTACGCTTTGGAAGACGAGAGCCCCGATTTCTGCCCGAACTTGCAGCTCCTCTACCCCTGCAGGCGGAGGCAGCGCGCCTGACGATGCAGGCGCGCCCGGTTGAACCGGGCAAGCGGCACGGTTTCCGGAGCCCCCGCTGCCCGGTTTCCTGAGGGAACGGTAGCGGGCTTTCGAATGGCCCGCTACCGGCGCACGGGCCGCTTGAAGACGCTGCCGGCGCATGCTATGAAAGCGCCCTTGGCCGGACACGTAGCTCAGCGGTAGAGCACTACGTTGACATCGTAGGGGTCACAGGTTCAATCCCTGTCGTGTCCACCATCCAGCTTCTAAGCTGCTGTTTTTGCTGACTATTCCTGCCGGTGGGACAGTCGGTGGGACAATGGGAACGCGGTGCGCGACCTTCGCGGCACCGCTTACGGCCAGTTTTTTCTGCGCCGCCTTGCGTGTGTAGACGCGCGCCATGTCCGCATCTTCCCAGCCGAACATCGCCATAAGCTCGTGCTCGCTCGCGCCCGGCTTCGGCGGCGCGAACCGCGCCGATCTTGCGTAAGCCATGGCAGTGGCATTGCGGCAGCCCGGCTTCCTTGCACCAATCCTTGAAGACATTGCCGAACCCAGCATTGCCGTAGGGCTTGCCCAGGTTCGACTCCAACCAGGCTTCATGCCCAAGCTCGCTCGCATCGAGGATGGCGCGCAAAGGAGGCAGGATTGGCAGCGACAGAACGCGCACGCCCTTTTTGCGGCCCTTGAACATCTGGAAAGTCACCATCTGCCCATCCTGGCTCTCGTGCTTCCGGCCGATCACGACCGCGTCCGAACGCCGCACGCCCAGATAGAGCATGATCGCCATGGCAAGGCGCTGCCTCGTTCCGACCGGCCAATGGTTTTCGAAGGCTTCGACATCTTCCTCGGTCCAGGTGTAAAAGCCCTCGGTGCGGCCTCCGAGCTTCTCCAGCTTTTCCGCAGGGTTCACGGTCGCGAGATCGTTCTTGATCGCCCAGCTGAATAGCCCCGAAACCGTTTTCACGCAGCAAATCGGCGGCTGCGGGCCGGTTGGATTTCATGTCGCGCAGCTTGCGCACATGCGCCCGTTTCAGGCTGGCAAAAGGGGCCGACCCAAACTTGCGCGCGCCCGCACCGGCCATGCCGCAAATCTCGTCGAGCACCACCCGCTTGCGCCGCCGCGTTTCCGGCTCCAGCGCCTGAAAATACGACGACTTGTAATAGCGTCCGCACAGCCACTCGAAACTCTTTTCGGCCTTCGCTTCGGAGCAGCCTGTTTCGGCAAGCGCTTCCTTATAGGCGGCCATGAACTCCTCAGAGCCTGGCAGGCCATGAAGCCGGATTTTCGGCTTCCCCGGACGCCGCAAATAAAACCGCAGATTGCCGTGCCGGTCACGATCCTTGGTAATAAACTGCAACTTCAAATACGCCATGATCCCCTGTGCCCACTCAGTTATTCCGGCGGTTACACCGTCACCGAAGCAAATCGTCCCACGGATTGCCGGCCGCCTTGGCCGCGTCCGGCACAAAGACCGCTCCGTCATCGCCGCCTTCGCGCGGCAGCGCCTTGAACGCGAGGTCCAGCTCCTCGACATCCCAAATGCGCCGCCCGCCGGCCAGACGCGGCCGGGGCATGCGCCCTTCCGCAATCAATTTGCGGAAAAATGACGGCGACAATGAGAGATAGACGGCAGACTCGCTTTCATCGAGCCCGCGCCGTACCGGTAACCTGCCTGCAATCGACGCCTTGGAGGGCATGGCCCGCTCCGTTACTCGATCCTCAACTTCATCCCTTGCCGCTCGACCGTCGCCAGCCGCTCGGCCACCATGTCCTCGAACAGCGCGGCCTTGCTGATGCCTTGCGCCTTCGGCGAGCGCGGCGAAGGCCGCCGAGCAATCCTCGCTGACCTTGATGTTTTGCTGCCGGTTGCGCCGGACTGGTTCCGCGGATGCGGTTCACTGGTTCGCAGTGCCGGTTCGACAACGCAGGCGGTTTCGGCTTCCGCTTCAAAAGAGACAGCATGGCTATTCTCTCCGTATTTTTCGATGTACGCGGCCTTCATGTCGTCGAGCAGCGCGGCCTGCGTTTTGCCGGTCTTCTCCGCGCTGCGCCTTCATCCAGTCCTTGAATTCGGGCGAAACGACCGTCGCGAATTGCTCCGTCCGGCCGGTCCTTCGCGCGCTGCGGCCATCCTTCTTCCGGATCGCGCCATAACCCACGGCCGTCGCCCTCGCTCGGGCAGCGGCGGGCGCGCGAACATCGGCTTCTTGGTCAGCTTCGTCGAAATTGCTCTTCGTCATCGCCCGCGCCCTCCTTTGTCGCGCTCGCGTTCCGCCTTTCGATCGCTTCCGCCTCGCGGATCAGCGCTTGCCGGCTTCCAGCACCGCGCCGGCGATGCCGTTCACCAGCACGAAAGCTTCGTCGTTCAGCTCCTCCTCGCTTGTTTCGGTGATCGCCTTGCCTTCGAGCAGCGCGATCTCGTAGCCCTTCAGATCGCGCACGAAGCCGGGCAGCGCCTTGTAGCCGACTTCGGCCGAGATAGGCTCGCGCGTCCTGGTCGTCCTGCTCCGCCGTGGCCGACCCGGAGCGCGTTCAGCGCCACGCTAAAGCGCCAATCCTGCGATGCCTTCGGCCTTCAGCGCATGCAGCAGCCGCACCGTCTCCGAAAGATCGTCCATGCGGTTGGCGCGCGAGGGGATCACGCAGAAGGTGGACCAGTGCGCCATCTTGAGGCTCTCGCGATCCGTCCAGCCCGGCGCGTCGATCACCAGCACGTCCGAACGGTCCGCCATGTCGTAGGCGACGCGCGGCGTCGCCACCTCGACTCGGATATCCGGCGTCAGGCCGTTCGCCTTGCGATGATCCGCCCAATGCTTCGAGGTCCGCTGCACATCGTCCAGATCGGCGATCAGCACCGAGGCCCCTGCCCGCGCTGCTTCGACCGCGTAAGCGCGCGCCAGCACCGATTTGCCGATCCCGCCTTTGCCATTCATGAAGGGCACCACGTAGCCCATTGCTCTTATTTCCTTCTGCTTCGCTTCTGTCCTTGACGCTCACACCTAAACTCCGTTTCATGCGCGGCACGCGGCGCGGAGCCGCCGCCGTTATCTGTTTCACCGGAGCGCGCGGCTTGTCTTGAGAGAACGACTTTCAGAGGCCCGCCCTCGATGACCGTCGCCCCCCTGCCCCGGCGTTTCGTGCGCCGAAGCTTCGAAGCGCATATGCCCCGTCGCGAAATACAGCCCCAGCGCCGCGCCGACCTCGACCAGCACCGCGAGGAACAGCATCAGCCCGCGCTCGACCCGCGCCGTCTGCAATCCGAGAATGTCGCGCCAGCACGGCCGCCTGATTGTCGGCCTCGCGCCCGCGCCCTGCTCTTCGAGCCGCCGGGCCTCGACCTTCAATCCGGCGATGCGTTCTTCGTAGCCGCTGCGCTTCGCCCGCGAGCGCCGCTTCCGCCTTCAGTTCGAAATAGCCTTTGCAGAAAGAGCGCGACGCATCGGCGGTCGCGTCCGCTGCATTCTTTCGACGATTGCCAGCGGCGATCCTGTTCAAGCCCGCGCAGCAGTTCGTTGACGACGCCGAACGGCCTTGGCGCGCCGAGCGCTTTGAGCTTCGATCTCGGCTTCGGAGATTTCGTGCCTGAGGCCGGCGAGCCGTTCGCTCGCAAGCGCGCGGTCTTCGCCGATGCTGCCCCGGTTCTTGGCGGCAAAGCCGACGGCCGAGGAAAGCGAGAACGCGGCGAAGGCCAGAAACACCGGCACGCCAAGCACGATGTAAGCGATGCGGCGCTCGCGGAACGCCCAGACCAGAAGTGTCGGCAGCAGGGCGAGAAAGGCGGAAACCGCGATGCTGACCGCGCCCAGAATGTGCTGTTCGAATTCGCTCTTGCCGAGCGAGGTCATGAAGACCCAGTTCATCAGGCCGGACGCCACAACAAACGTCAGCGCCGCGCCTGCACCAATCACCACCACCACGAACCGCACGGCCAGTCCTCACCTTCGGCTTGCACCCTTCGCTTAAGGTAGCACCGAAACGGTCGCGATTCTATGGTCTAGAATACTCTAGACCCTATTTTTTCGTGAATGCCGCGACGACGACGCATCCGATCCGGCCGCTCAGCGGTCTCCAAGACGAGGCAGTTGGTGCGGCTGAGCAGCGTTTCACGGTCTCATCGACGAACTCAGGGCATCGCACCGCGCCGGCTGCAACGGATTCTCGTGCGGGCGCGCTCGTTCTTCGGCCTTTTGCTCCCTCGTGGCAAATTGACGCGCTGAAGCTGCGGCTGCTGAATTCCATGACGGGCGGAACGGGTACGAGAGCGGTAAGTGCAAAGGTGAGAATCAGGGGCCGCTGTACATACGGGATCGGACGCTGCGCCAGGTAGCTTGGATATTTCCACTTGGCACACTACCGTTGGAAATAAATCCGCATGAGCAGATATGCGACGGGTGATAGGCCGGAGATCGTGATCTGCAGCGCGTTGCGCAAATTAAAGGGCCAATCCTGGATCATGATGATGTCGCGGAGAAAGGCACTTTGAAGTGCCCATTTGTCGCTCCCTGGGAATGAGAATTCTCCGGCCGCGAGCAGCCTATATAGAGCACTCCTTATTGGTGTAGCCATCTCCAGCTTGGAGCGCACTATCTTTCTATGTATTCTCCAAACCGGATATGCAAATGGCAAGAGAATGCATGCGGTATAAACACCAACAATCACAAACGCTTGTATGCCACCTTCTCCGCTTGCACTTCTCCCAACATGAGACTTGTGGTCACCGCAAAATTGCCAACGAAGCCCAATCCCCCCGTTTGATCTTGGTGATAAGGGTTAAGCATCGGGTTCATTTTTGAAAGTAATCGAACAATATCAATAGTTTTGAATGCTAAAAGAAAGCCGATCCCTGTGTAGTATGCGTACAAAATTACGCCTCCGAATATTATCCACCACCAAGCATCGTCCAAGCGACCCCCTTCTAAACAATCCTTGATCCGAATGAAGATTGGTAACGCCGACGCATAGAGCGCTTGTAACGTCTTTTGTTCATACCACCATATAAATACGGGGCCAAACAGTGACCACGTGCAAGCACAGAAAAGATAGACAACATATAAACCTCATGCGTCATTATCTTGAATTTGAAGTATAGAAGAAGCGCCAACCCCACAAAGACAACAGAGCCGTTTAAAATAGATCCATATAGGCGTGGCCTCTTTGTGCTTCCAAAGAAGGCATTGATCGTGTTTGTAGGTGGCGTCTGGTTTGGATCAATTTTGTATTGAAATCCAAGCATCCAAAGAATCATGCGTAGCAAAATACCCATGCATTCCCCCCTTGAACAAGCCGAGACCGCATTTCTCTCGCTAGAACTACTCAGTCCTCGGTATAAGGAATCGAAGTCCCTTCCTTACCCCTTTCTTAAACTGCAGCCACAGTAGGCTTGGCAGTGTGCCATATTCGATTTCGTCCGCGAGTAGATCGAGATATCCTTTTTGAATCGTGCTGGCATCAGGCAAGACCCAAAGAAATAACTTTTCAATCGGTTTAGGAAATATGAACCAGCGATAAAAGTTAGATTTAGCAATATGAGCGGCGATAGGTTGGTAACCTTTCTTGTATAAATCAAGCACCGAACTTTCAGCGGGGTGCTGCACACATCGATAAATAGCGTTTGCAGCCTCACGTCCACTTTGGATCGCGAAGGCAATTCCCTCACCAGTTATTGAGTCAACTAGGCCAGCAGCGTCGCCGCATAAAAGAATGTTGCCACGGCCTGGCTCCTTTCGGAAATCTCCGAAGGGCAAGAAATGACCCTTTACCTTCACCTGGGGAAGATATCCAATACGCGAAATAACAAATCGATTTAATTCCTCCCGCAAGTCAGGATTAAGACTATGTATCCCACCTATTCCAAGAGTATAGGATGATTTTTTCGGAAAAACCCAACCGTATCCCCAACGAGCGATGCCAAAGTGTATTTCTGGAAAGGCACTTGGATTGGGTAGCTTATCGGCATCCAATTCAAGTTCAAGTGCAAATCCAACCTTCTTAGCGTCAAACGCGCGACCGAAAATTGTGCGAGCAACGGTGCTGTTTATGCCATCCGCACCGACAAGGTACTGGTATGTAATAATGGAACCGTCATCCATTTCTACTTCGGATACATTTGGTCTAATCTCCTTTATTGCCTGTCCCACAAGAGTGTTGGCGCCGGCATCTTTTGCTTGTCGAAATAAGTGATTGTCAAAGTTAACCCTTTGGGTGAAATACAATGTGGAGTGGTGATCGACATGAGCCATCCTCTCTCCCTTGTTAAAAAACTGCGCGCCGCAAGAGATGGCCTCGATAGTTGAGTCCCAAGGCTGCTCGAAGACGCTTTCATATGCTTTTTTGCTGCGAAGGGTCAGCAGGCCGCCGCAGAGCTTGTCTCTCGGGAAAGTCCGCTTGTCGATCAGGCATGTTTCTATGCCCTTCTTGACGAGCGCATAAGCCGCTGTCGCGCCAGCAGGGCCTCCCCCAACCACAACGGCGGTGAAATGCTTCCTACTCATCCTTCTCCTATAGTGCTGCTTTCCAGCTATGAGACAATACATGCATCCAGGTCGGCTAAAATGCAATCATCTTGCTCGCTGATTCCCCTGTAGGCCATGGCTTCCCGGCCGGCCACGGCTCAACGGGTGCGATTTAAGCTTCAGTCAGCCTCCTTATGCCGACGATGCCAGCAGCGCGGCACCTTAACGATGCATCGCTGCGTAACACCTCACTGCTCTCTGGGCTCGCTCCTTGCTGCCCGCATGCCGATGGCGGCGTCGAAATCCTCATAGCGTTGTGCAGTCCCGGGTGCCCTGCTTCCCGCGCGTTCCTTCCCCGGAGGCTTTTGGACGCCGGCCCGTCGAGGCAGTGGCGAGGCTCCGCATGGGCCGGCATCCGAAACCCTTCGCACTTGCGGACTTGCCGTTGCGACAAGACCCTGGCAACTGTACCTTCAGCTGTAGACCTCGATCAAAACCTCGTAGCAAGGCCCCTGTGCCGCGCAATCGCCAGGCTCACTCGTGACCTTGAGCTGCCGTTGGCCGGCTACGCTGGGCATTTCCAGCACCTCAAGCGTTTGCGATCACCGCGCTGAACCTGGCTACATGAAAACGTGTACAGACCGAAAGGCTGTTCAAGACAGATTGAAGTAAAATGCTTAGACTACGGGATGAACATTTGATGAGCCTGCCGCAAGGTGGTGCCTTTTGAACACACTGCCAATGAGATAGGCGGGGGTGGGGCGGCGGAAAACACTGCGATAATTGCGCGGAGACGGCGATGATTGGCGGAGCGGAAACGTCCTGGGTTGATTGGTCAGGGTGGGGGCCACTGGGAGTGGTTATTGGCGTGGTCACAGCTGTGATGTTTTGGATCGTGCCGCCACCAAACTCCTCGCTCCGCAAGCGAATCGAAAGCTTGCATCCTGAGGACCGCAAATGGCTCAAGGACACGCTTGGCGCTGCGCCCGGCATTGAACGCTATCGGCTTGCCGTGAGAGCACTCAATGACAGGCTGCGAGCTTGGTTCGGTGATGCTTGGAGTATCCGCGCAGTACGACGCTGCTTACAAATTGCTTTGATCTACCCATTCGCGTTGTTTTTGCTGACATGGATAGCAAGCGGAACTGGTAAGTTGGGTGCGCTTCAACTGTTTGAGATACACAGTATTACTTATCGCCTATTATATGCTGTAATTGTTGCTTTCGCTGGCACTGCTATGTATTTCATTGGTATAAAGGCTGAACATGTGTCGGAGGTTATTGGTTGGATATTAGAACCAATGCGCCAATATATACCTTGGACTCGTCGAACAATTCTCGTGGCAATCGTAACGGTTTCTGGTGCGCTCGGGGGCGCAATTAGCGCTTATGCAGTCGGAGGTCTCTCCCTGTCCGCTATAACCATCGTTGTGAGCATTGCGGTTGGATTTGCCGCCGCTTTTGTTGGCTTTGGAGTCGCAGCTGCAGTATTATTCGCGGGCAGCGCCTCTGCATTCTTTTCCGGTGGGACAGTAGCTGTCTTCGTTATCATCGCAGTGGGTGCGGGGGCCAGTGTAATTGTTGCTATCACTACGTTCTCCGAGGTGAGTGCGGCAACTTTCGTTGGTGCACTTACCATTATTGTCTTAGGGGCTACGTTCATCGGGGTTGCTGAGTTCCTGGCCTTTAGTGATCCTAAGGCATTAGATCTTCTTTTTGCATCGTTTCTTTTTTATATTCTTCTACCCGCTATAAATGCTTTAGCGGATTGGGTTTCCTGGGGCGTTACTCGCATTTTTCTCATTCGCGCAGCGAACACAGCAGAGGGGCTCTGGGGAGCTATCCGCCTAGTTCACGAGTTGCTTGCCGCGTTACTGGTTGGCATGGTATTTCTTGTGCTTTTGGCGATAGCGCTAGCGACAGGCATCACGCTTTCCAATGTCCTCTTTATGGCCATAGCGAAACCTCCCGTGGATTGGCTATCGCAACTTGACGCGGCCGCCCATGATCCTTTTGGCCAAGGACTAATGATCATGGGATTACTGATGACTACTGTGATTCCTACTTTTTTACATCTCGCCGCTGGTCTCGCAGGCATATTCCTCGCCTGGACGCCCGACGCACGCAGACTTGCTGCAGCAATTCCCTATGCCGAGGACGGCACCCCCCAGGCGCCCCTTGCCCAAATCCGCAAAGATGAAATCTTCTGGACGCTGTTTCGCGGTCGGTTCTGGTATCTGCTCGCCGTACCGCTAACCTGCGCAATATTTGCAGGGATGTTTGAGGCGTTCAGCCTAACCATCCAACCCTATGGCCATTTTCTCGCTGATGCTGCTCGTTGCGCCACTTCCTGGAGCCACGGGCAATGCGCGTGGTGGTGACTGTTCAAAATATCACTTCCAATCGAACTTTTCCGCTCAGCGGTGTTCGAAGTGCTGCTTGCTGCCGCGGAACCAACCGAGCGAGAGAAGCAGGGCATCTGAATGGTAGCTCGCGCAGATCGCAAACCCTGGGGCGGCGTCGGAACTGGCAGAAGTTAGGCTGACAAATTCGGAGTCCGCTGTACCTGCAATTGCGTTCTGTGGTTCAGCCGCTCCGAACAGCCGCTGTCGGCCTGAAGCACCACACAGGCTGTCATCCGTTGGCAACCGGCTGACGCGTTTTCTAACAAGCTCGCCTCGTTAGAGGAAGAGGATTGGAAGGGAAGGGCGAAGGGCCAATGCCGAGAGAGAGTTCTCGCGGCAAGCCCGGAACCCCAGTCAGGAGCACATCTCCCATGTCCAAAGCCCAATCCCCGAAACTTTCCCTTGCCGCCCCCGTCACCATTCCCCTCGACAAGCTCGACTTAGACCCCGCCAATGTCCGCAAATCCGCAAATCGACGACGCCGGCATTCAGGATCTCGCCGCCGACATCGCGCTTCGCGGCCTCCTCCAATCCTTGAGCGTCCGCCCCGTCCTCGATGCCGACCATCAAGAAACCGGCTCTTACACCGTTCAGGCTGGCGGCCGCCGTTTCCGCGCGCTGAAACTCCTCGTCAAGCAGAAGAAGCTGGCCAAGAACGCGCCCATCCCCTGCATCGTTAAAACGGACGGTTTCGCCGAAGCCGACAGCCTGGCCGAGAACACGCAGCGCCAGGCGCTGACCCCGCTCGACGAATTCCGCGCGTTCAAGGCCATGGCCGACAACGGTCACGGCGAAGACACCATCGCCGCCGCCTTCCGCGTCTCCGTCCTTGTGGTCCGGCAGCGTCTGCGCCTTGCCAATGCCAGCCCGTTATCCTCAAAGCCTTCGAAGACGGCGAGCTGACCCTCGAACAGTTGATGGGCTATTGCATCACCGATAATCACGCGCGCCAGAAACAGGTCTTCGAAGTTCTCGGCACCAACGCTGGAACAACCGTCCCGAGCAAATCCGCCGAATGCTGACCGAAAAATCCGTCTCCACGGATGACAAGCGCGCCCTCTTCATCGGCACAGACGCCTACCTCGCCGCCGGCGGCGCAATCGAGCGCGATCTCTTTTCCGAAGAGGACGAAGGCTATCTGCTCGATGTCGCCCTCGTCGAACGGCTGGTTTCTGAAAAGCTCGCCGCCGAGGCCGAGAAGGATCAAGGCCGAAGGCTGGGCCTGGATCGAGCACGCGATCGACTTCCCCTGGAACCACCGCCGCGATTACCGCGCCATCAATCCGGTCGCGCCCGCGCTGACCGATGAGGAAGAGAACGAACACGCCGAACTCTCCGACGAACTCTGCGAGATCGAAAACTCCGTTGAAGACGTCAGCGAACTGGACGCCAAAACCGGCAAACGCCTGACAGCGATCCAGGCCCGCCTCACCGAACTCAACGCCAAGCAGCCGGTCTATTCGGACGAGCAAAAGGCCAAGGCCGGTGTCTTTGTCAGCATCGCCGATGATGGCAGCCTGCACATCGAACCGGGCTTCCGCCGCCAGGCCGACATCGTCGCCGAAGCTAATTGCCCGCCGCATGGAGCCCCTGCCGGCAGCCGGCGATTTTGATGGCGAATATCAGGACGACGGCGGCGAAACCATCGACGAAACCGGAACCGCCAACGCCTTAACCCCCAATGACGACGACAGCGCCGATCTGCCAGACAAGCTGATGACCGAACTGACCGCCTATCACTCGCTCGGCCTTCGCAACGCGCTCGCCGCCGATCATGGCATTGCCTACCTTGCAGTCCTGCACGCGCTGACCTTGAAGCTCTTCTACCGCGGCTACGCGACGGATAGCTGCCTGCAAATTTCCGCCAGTGACACGCTTGGCCCCGTCACCGGCCTTGCTGAATTCAAGGCGACCAGCGAGATCGTGGCGCGCCAAGAGGCTTTCGAGAAAATGCTTCCCGAACGCGAAACGGCGCTTTGGGATTTTCTGCTCGGGCTCGACGAAAGCGGGCGGCAGCTCCTGTTCGCTCATTGCGCAGGCCTCAGCGTTAACGCAGTTTACGAACCCGCCGCCCGCGGTTCCAACAAACGCCGTCACGCCGGACAGCTTGCCGAAGCGCTCCGTCTCGACATGGGCGCGCAAGGTTTCGTCCCCACGGCGGCCAACTATTTCGGCCGCATCAAGAAGCAGCAAATCCTCGAAACCGTCGCGGAAGCCAAGGACGAGGAGACTGCGGCGCTGCTTGCCGATCTCAAGAAGAAGGACATGGCCGCCGAAGCCGAACGCCTGCTCGCGGGCACGGGCTGGCTGCCGGACGCGCTGCGCACCGCCGCGCTGCCGGATGAAGAAGAAGGCGAAGCCGATCCGCTTCCCGCCTTCCTCGATGAGGATGACGCCACGCTGCAAGCGGCGGAGTGACCGGCGCCCCAAGAGGAAGAGAAGTCTTCCAAGAAAGTGGAAAGCGGGGGCTGAGAGAGAGCCGGTCCCCGATTTCCAGCCCCGCAACCAGCACGGCCCGTCCTCACCAGGCGGGCCGTTCGCTTTTCTGGAGACCGTCAATGGCCAAGCAGCCACTCAACAAGGAACATGCCGCGCAGGCACGCCACGCGATTGCCTCGTGCGGCCTCGACACGCAGCAGGATCTCGTAACGTCGATTTCCGATCTGCTCGTGGATCTCGCCCACCTATGTGATGCCGAGAGTATCGATTTCATCGAACGCGTGAAGAAGGCGATCAACACCTGGACGGTCGAACGCATCGATCCCACCAGCATCGCCGGCGGACCCGTCGTCGAAATCTATATCGGCTCCGAAGGCCTGCCGCCGGCACCCAACCGCGTCAAGCGGCCCAGCAAGCGCGATAAGTCCCGTCCCGCCTGAGCCTACCCCCGTCCCCTTACCACCAACCTTATGGAGAAAACCATGGCCAAACGCCAAATCACGATCAATGCCTATCCGCTCAATGAAGTAGGACCGCATTCCTACACGGTCAGCCTGAGCTTCAGCGACAAAGGACCGTCGAAGCGCTTCGACATCGAAACCGTCGCCGATTGCAAGGTGGCGCTCGCCAATTTCGCCGAAGAACTCAAAGCGTCCGGCAAGCCCTGGCACTTGAGCGTCATGTTCGACAAACGCTCAGGCCGCAAGCCCGCCGGTTTCGATAAAGCCTGCGATGCCCGCGAGCTTCAATGTCACGTCAACGCGCATCTCGCCGCAGCAGCGAGCAGCCTGAGCGCACACCCCTGCCTGCAACTCAACCTTAAAGCCCGCGGCTTGCCCCTGCGGGCTTTTTCACATCTGGAGACAACTATGAAACTTCTCACCAAAGAACTGCGCGAAAAGCTGCTCGCCAATGGCCGCGAACAAGCCAAGGTCAAAGGCACGAAGGCCGAGCGCGATTTTCCGCCCATCGTCAAATTTTTCTATCCGGCCGGCGCGGCCACCTGGCTCATAAGCTCGGCAGATCCAGACGATCCCGACCTTTTGCACGGACTTTGCGATTTGGGTCATGGCTTCCCCGAACTCGGTAGCGTGCGCCTTAGCGAACTGCAAAGTTTCCGCAGCTCCTGCGGCCTTGGCATCGAGCGCGACAAGTGGTTCGAGGCCAAAGCGCCGCTTTCGCGGTACGCCGATGCCGCGCGCGAAGCCGGCCACATCGTCGAACAGGTGATGACACCATGAGCATCGCCCTTCGCTTCCGCGTGGACATCCACGATTTTGGCGGTTCGTCACACTCCTGGAGCAGGCGCGGCGTCACTTTGACCCAAGCCTGGCGCATCGTCCGGCGGCATGCCCGCCGCGGTTTCCGCCTGCATGGCGGCGGTATCGTTTACGGCAATTGGGGAGCGCGCGGCGGCCTGTTTCCAGCCCGCTACCGCGCTGCCGTGATCGGCCTCGACGTCGTCGCCGCCCGCAAGAAGCGCCCAAAGCGCCGCGCCTGACGCCTTCACCCCTGCCATTCACCCGGCCCGCTCTTCGCGGGCTTTTTTCATCTGGAGAACCATCATGAGAACCCGATGCAAACCCTTGCCGATTTCAAGCGACGCGCAAACCCGGCGCGCAATTCCTACGCACCTTTCCAGGACAAGCCGTCAAACCGCGGATCGTCACCGTTGCCTACGTTCAAAGCAACGCTGTCGTCTTTCCGCCCAGCGGCACCGAACCCACGCCCGAAATCCTCGCGCGCATTGCGGAAAACCCACACCGCTGCGGCTCCTGGTTCTGGTTTCCGAAAGCCAGCCGGTGCCGGTTCGAAGACGGCGAGATGATCGTGCTCGATTCCGAGGGCCGTCCTTTCATCGCCTTCAAACCCGTTTCCGGAGCAGAAGCACAGCCCGCCAGTGCGGCCCTGACCGGCCAGCAAGCCGCCTGACCGGCGTGCGTTTTTCTACTCCCACCCCAGCTCCCGAAAGGTCCAACCATGACACCTCCTCCCCAAGAGGCGGCCGCCCGCGCCTGCCTGCCTGAAACCCGCAACACCAAAGCATCCGGCATCCTGAAAGCTGCCGCTCAACTCCTTGCTTCGCTCGAACGCGGCGCGGCCCTCGACGCGCGCATTCTCCGCGAGGCGATGACCACTGCCTTCGAGGCCAGCGACACGGACGGCGCCTGGCTTTGGAAAGACGCCTATGAAGCGTCCGAAGCCGCCGCCGTTCTGTTCCTGCGCAAATACGGCACCGGCATGCTGCGCAAGGCGGACGGCCCCGCGCGCTATCTTGCCATGCTGGAACGGCTTTCGGCGCTTCTGCCCTCGCACACGCGCCGGAGCGAGGAGAGTGACGAATTCCAGCAATTCTCGACGCCGCTCGGCCTCGGCTTTCTGATGATCCATGCCGCGCAGCTTTCGCCGGGCACGCTCGTGCTCGAGCCTTCGGCAGGCACCGGCCTTCTTGCCATCCACGCCGAAGTTGCCGGCGCTGCGCTTGCGCTGAACGAGCTTGCCGAAGCCCGGCACGCCATGTTGTCCGGCCTGTTTCCCAAGATTGCCGGTGACGCGTTTCAACGCCGAGCAGATCGACGATTATCTCGGGGCGGGAATCACGCCCGCGACCGTCGTGATGAACCCGCCCTTCTCGGCTTCGCCCAATATCGACCGCACGATGCGCGACGCGACCGTCCGGCATATCCGCTCGGCGCTTCGCCGCCTGCCGCAGGGCGGCCGCCTCGTGGCACTTACGCATAGCTCGCATAATCCAGCGAAAGTGACATCGCCGGACTTTACCGCGAGCCCGGATTCGACCTTGGCTTCGCTTTCACCGCGACCGTGGACGGCCGCATCTACGCGCGCCACGGCACCAGCGTCGATACGCGCCTCACCGTCATCGACCGCATGCCCCGGCCGGAACCGCCCGTCACCGCGGGTCATGCGCGAACCCTCGCCGAATTGCTCGCCCTTATCGAATCGCTGCCTGCCACAGCGCGCCCCTGCCCCGGCAGCGCCCGCGATGCCGTCTTCCTCCGGCGGCGTTGCGCCCGCCTTGCGGGCCAAGCCCGCGCCCCGCGCTTCGGCTCCGCTTCCTGCCGCTTCAACCGCAGACGCCGCGGAACTGGCCTATGAGGCGCGCGAATTGTCCGGCCCGGCGGCGCAATTCAACGACCGCATCTACGAGCCTTATGAGGTTCAAAGCATCGTCATCGCCGGAGCCAAGCCGCATCCGACGAAACTCGTGCAATCGGCCGCCATGGCATCCGTCGCGCGCGCCCATTCCTTCCTACCGGCCCCTGCTCCCGCAGCCGGCTGGTCGAGCGACGGCGTTCTTTCCGACGCGCAGCTCGAAACCGTCATCTACGCGGGCGAAGCTCATGCGGAATTGCTGCCTGCCCGCTACCGCGTCGATGAAACGCTCGACAATCTGAGCCTCGCGCGCGAGGACGATGCCGAGGCGGTGCAATTCCGCAAAGGGCTTTTTCCTCGGCGACGGCACGGGCGCGGGCAAAGGCCGCCAGGCAGCAGGCATCGTGCTCGACAACTGGCTCAAGGGACGCCGCAAGGCGCGTCTGGATTTCAAAGTCGGACAAGCTTCTCGAAGACGCGCAGCGCGACTGGTCCGCGCTCGGGCAGGAGAAGCTGTCTCATCGTGCCGCAATCGCGTTTCCGCCAGGGCACGCCGATCAAGCTCGCTCAGGGCATCCTGTTTACGACCTACGCGACGCTGCGTTCCTCCGAACGCGAAGGCAAAGCCTCGCGGCTCAAGCAGATTCTCGATTGGCTCGGCAACGATTTCGACGGCGTGATCCTGTTCGACGAGGCGCACGCCATGGCAAACGCCGCGGGCGAAAAAGCGAACGCGGCGACAAGGCCGCCTCGCAGCAGGGCCGCGCCGGGCTGCGCCTGCAGCACGCGCTTCCCAAGGCCCGCATCGTCTACGTCTCCGCCACGGGGGCGACAGCGGTCAACAATCTCGCCTACGCGCAGCGCCTCGGCCTTTGGGGCGGCGCGGATTTCCCCTTCGCGAACCGCGCGGATTTTGTCGCGGCCGTCGAGGCGGGCGGCATCGCCACCATGGAGGTGCTGGCGCGCGACCTGAAAGCGCTTGGCCTCTATATCGCGCGCTCGCTGTCTTACGAGGGCATCGAGGTCGAGATCGTCGAGCACGCGCTGACGCCGGAACAGATCCGCATCTACGACGCCTACGCCGTCGCCTTTCAGATCATTCACCAGAATCTGGAAGCGGCGCTCAAAGCCACCAACATCACAGGCGAAAGCGGCACCTTGAACGGGCAGGCCAAGGCCGCGGCCAGAAGCGCCTTCGAGAGCAACAAGCAGCGCTTCTTCAATCACCTCATCACGGCGATGAAGACGCCCACGCTGCTCAAAGCCATCGCGGCCGATCTCGAAGCCGGGCACGCCGCCATTGTGCAGCTCGTCTCGACCGGCGAGGCGCTGATGGAGCGGCGGCTTTCGGAAATTCCCACCGACGAATGGGGCGATCTTTCGATCGATGTAACGCCGCGGAGTACGTACTCGACTTATCTGCGCCAACGGCTTTCCGACGCAGCTTTACGAACGCTACACGGACGAGAACGGCAAGCTGCATTCCCGTCCCGTCGTGGTGGACGGCCAGCCCGTGCAATCGCGCGAAGCGGTCGAGATCCGCGACCGGCTGATCGAGAAGCTTGCGGCGCTTGCCGCCGGTGCAGACCGCGCTCGACCAGATCCTGCATCATTTCGGGACGGATCACGTTGCCGAAGTTACGGGCCGCAGCCGCCGCATCGTGAAGAAGCAGGACGGCGGCGGCTTCAAGCTTGCTGCCGAGAACCGCCCGGCCTCCGCCAATCTCGCCGAGACGCAGAGCTTCATGGACGACAAGAAACGCATCCTTGTCTTCTCGGACGCGGGCGGCACCGGGCGCAGCTATCACGCCGATCTTTCGGCGAAGAACCAGAGAAAGCGCGTCCATTACCTGCTGGAGCCCGGCTGGAAGGCCGATACCGCCATTCAGGGGCTCGGCCGCTCGAACCGCACCAATCAGGCGCAGCCGCCGCTGTTCCGGCCCGTCGCCACCAATGTGAAGGGCGAGAAGCGCTTTCTGTCCACCATTGCCAAGCGCCTCGACACGCTCGGCGCCATCACCCGCGGCCAGCGCCAGACGGGAGGCCAGGGCATGTTCCGGCCGGAGGACAATCTCGAAAGCCCCTATGCGCATGCGGCCCTTCATCGAACTGTATACACGCGTCTGTCGCGGGCAGGTCGCGTTTTCGAGCCTTGAGGATTTCGAGAACGCCACGGGTCTGCGCCTTTCGACCGAGGAAGGCACGCTGCGCGATGAGTTGCCGCCGATCAGCACCTTTCTCAATCGCGTTCTAGCCTTGCCGATCGCGCTTCAGAACCAGTTCTTCGAGCTGTTCGAAGAGCTTGCTCGCCACGCGCGTCGAAGCCGCGATTGCATCGGGCACCTACGATTTGGGCCTCGAAACGCTGACCGCCGAAAGCCTCACGGTCACGAACCGCGCCATGCTCTATAAGCACGAGCGCACGGGTGCGGAGACGTCGCTGCTTACCATCCGGCGCGAAGACAAGAACGAGCCGCTTGGCCTCGACGAAGTTCTGGCGCTTGCGAAAACGTCCGGCTCGCCTTTCCTCGTCAACACGCAGTCCGGCCGCGCAGCGCTTGCCGCGCCCGCATCGAGCCTCACGCTCGAGGACGGCAGCATCGAGGAACGCGTGCGCCTGATCCGGCCGCTGTCGCGCGATGCCGTTTCCAAGGCAAGGCTTGCAGCAAGTCACTGGCAGGTTGCGGCCGAGGCGGAATTCGTCGGCGCGTGGCTCAAGGAACTTGGCGAAATCCCGCCCACACGTTCGAGCGAAATCCACCTTGTGACCGGCCTTTTGCTGCCGGTCTGGAAGCACCTGCCGCGCGCGGCAAGCAAGGTCTACCGCCTGCAAACCGACGACGGCGAGCGCATCGTCGGACGCCTGCTTGCTGTGACCGACGTTCCGAACCTCCGCGCTGCCTTCAATCTCGACGGCGGCCCGGCGCTTTCCGCCGAAGACGCGCACGCTCTTCTGCTTACCGGCCCGGCACGCATTCCGCTGCGTGGCGGCCTGGCGCTTGCGCGTTTCGACGGTCATGGACGCCAAGCGCATCGAGCTCACGGGCTTTCGCGATACCGAAGTCGAGCAGCTCAAGAGCTTCGGCTTCTTCAGCGAGATCATCGGCTGGCGCTTGCGGCTGTTTCTGCCCGCGGATTCCGGCGCGGGCATCGAAGCCCTGTCGCGGCTCTTCCTGCTTTACCCCCCGCTCACGGGCGGCGCTCGGCGAAAGCGCGGAGGCATGACATGGGCACGGCATCCGAACTTGCGCGCCGCCTCGCCGACGAGGCCGAGGCGGTCTGCCGCGCCTATCTGCCGAACGGCCGGCGGTCGGGACGGTACTGGATCGTGGGCGACGTTCAAGGCACGCCCGGCCGCAGCCTGTTCGTCAAGCTTTGGGGGGACCGCGCGGGCCGCTGGGCCGATGCCGCCACGGGCGAACATGGCGATCTGCTCGATCTCATCCGGCTCAACAGAGGCTTCAGCGGTTGCCGCGAAGCCCTCGCCGAAGCGCGCGCCTTTCTGCGCGAGCCGTCTTGTGCAATTCAAGCCGCCTATATTCCGCCGCCGCGGCCAGGCCGCTTCCTATCCGCGATACCCGTTCGGCGGCGGCAAGGCTCTACGCCATCTCGCGCCCCGTTCCCGGCACGCTCGCTGAGACGTATCTGCGCGGCCGCGGCATCACCGCAAGCCTTGACTGGCCCGCCTTGCGCTTTCATCCCGCCTGCTATTACCGCGCGGATGAGAGCATGCCGCTCGAACGCTGGCCCGCGCTGCTCGGCGCTGTCACCGATCTCGACGGCGAAGCTCACCGGCCTGCAGCGCACCTGGCTCGCCCGCGACGGCGGCGGCAAGGCCCCGATTGCCGATCCGCGCCGCGCCATGGGCCATCTGCTCGGCCACGCGGTGCGCTTCGGCGAGCCGTCCGGCGTCATGGCCGCCGGCGAAGGCATCGAGACCGTGCTCTCGCTGTCTGTCGCTCTTTCCGGCCCTGCCCATGGCGGCAGGCTTGTCCGCCGCGCACCTCGCCGCCATCCTGTTCCCGCCAGGCCTCCGCCGGCTTTATCTCCTGCGCGACAACGACGCAGCGGGCGCTTTTGCGGAAGAGCGGCTCACGGCCCGGTGCCGCGCCGCCGCCATCGAGCTTCGCGTGCTGAAGCCCGCCGCCAAGGATCTCAATGCCGATCTGCGCAGCCTGCCGCCCGATGCCGTCCGGGCGCGGATGCTCGCCGCAGATGCTGAGCCGAAGACCGTTTTCGCTTCGCAAGCGGCTGACCCGGCTTTGCTCGCGCGGTTCTTTCAGCGCGCGTCGGCCCGCCCGTTGTCACTTGGCGCCTCCCGCGTGGACCGTCCGCCCTCGCGCCTTTTATGTGGCGAGGAAGCCAGAGCCGGTGGCGGAGGGCAACGGCGGCTGGCCGTTTATTTTCCGCCGCGGCCCCGAAGAGGGGCCGCTTTGCATCGCGAAGCAAAATAAACGTCCCTCCGCCGTCCTCCGCTTCGCTCCGGCCGCGCTGGCTTTGCCGGCGCGGTGCAGCCCCCGCCCCCGGCTCTGGCAAGAGCCTCGCCATCAAGGCCGCGAGGGGCGGCCGATCACTTCAGGAGGACACCATGACCAACACGATTCCGATCCACGCCGACGCTTACGAACCCGGCCACCAAAGCTCCGCGACCGCCCGCGTCATCGAAGAGCTCGCAACTTTACGGCTACCAGCCATCTGCCGGCGAGCCCGATCCCCGCCCCCTGCCCGATACGGACCAGCTCGACGGCGCCATCTCGGACCTCTTCGACATCCTTGCCGGCGCGCTTCCACGGACACCCGGCTCGAAACCGACCTCGACGACCTCCTCTGGTGCCTGACCGATCTCTTCCACAAAAAGATCCGCCCGCGTGCAGCGCCAGCTCGACGACAACGAAGACCGGCAGAAGCGCTGCGCCAGCAGGAACAGGACGGCTCCGAAATCCGCTCCGTCGAACTCGAACGCCTCATCGCCCAGGGCGAAGACCTCTATCGAGCGCCGCAAAGCCTTCGAGCAGATCCGCGACCTCGCCGCCGAACGCTACGAGGCCGAAACCGGCTCGGCCTGGCGTCCCCGCGCGGGCAGCCTCGTCAACCACAAGCACCTGACCGCCGCCATGATCGACAGCCGCGACTTCATCGCCGCCCGCCGCCGCGCCGACACCGAGCTGATGCTGCCCAAAGGCCCGAAGATCGCCTTCTCCGGCGGCACCGATTACGCCGATCACAAGCGCATCTGGGCCGTGCTCGACAAGGTGCACGCCAAGCATCCCGGACATGGTGCTGCTGCATGGCGGCACGCCGAAAGGCGCCGAGAAGGCCGCCGCCTGCTGGGCCGACAAGCGCAACGTCACGCAGATCGCCTTCAAGCCCGACTGGACCCGCGACGGCAAGGCCGCGCCCTTCAAGCGCAACGACCGCATGCTCGAAATCCTGCCCAAGGGCGTCATCGTCTTCCCGGGCTCCGGCATCACCGGCAATCTCGCCGACAAGGCCAAGAAGCTCGGCATCCCGGTTCTCGATCACCGGGGCGGCGCGTAAGCGCCGTTCCGCATCGTCCATAACCGCCGTTGCCAGTGTTCGGAGCCGGCGCGTAGCGCCGGCGGGCTTTCCGTCTCGACAGTCCCATTGTGCCACCCGCGTTCGCGAGCCTCAAGGCTCCGCGGTGCCCCCAATTTTTTTGCCTTTGTCAAAAAAATCGGCTCCCCCGTGTCCCGCTGCGCGGCGCTGGCGCGGCCTTGATCCTCACAAACCCGGATGACCGGGAGGTCCTGTTCTCGACAGGAGAACGGTTCCAACTCAAGGAGGATTATCCCATGACCGCAGCACACCGCATCCTGAACAATTCCGGCGAGCTTCGCATCGAATCCGGCGGACAGGTTTTCGCCGAAGACGAACTCTGCGAAACGCTCTGGCTCGTCAACGTCGAGCTTCGCGCAGGACTGCCAAGGCGCGAACGGATCGAGGCCAGGCGTCAGATCGCGCAGTACGAAGCGCTTCTCTCCGCCCTGCGGAGCGCGGGGGCCTAGAGCCCCCGCTAACGGCGAACCTATCGCCGTTTCAGGCCTTGCCCGCCTCTGTCTTCATCCGGTCAAGGCGATGCCTTGCCTTTCGTGTAGCTCCTCACCCAGCTGAGAAACCGCGCATCCTCGTTGCGCGCGGCTTCCTTGTTCTTGGCCCAGGCGATATAGGCATGTTCGAGCATGTACTTGTCCCAGCCGGGCGCGAATTCGTACAGCTGCTCAATCGCCTTTGAGGAAACCATGATACGCCGCTCCGGACGCAGGAACTAACGGCGCGCCGGCAACGCCTGCGCGTTCCGCCATCATGGCGCCGTTACACCGCGCTTCCGTTGCTAGCCCCCCTGCCCGCGCCGCCAGAACACCACCTGTTCCCCTTCAAGCGTCATGGCGTAATCGGGAAGATGATTGCTCGCGGTCAAATGCCGGATATAAAAAGCGAATTTCTTTGCGCGGTGAATTCGACCCCGATTTTTTCTGGAGCACATCGACCGAGACGCGCCAATGATTTTGCTGACCGCAATGTTTTCGCGCAAGCTCGTAAATCCTGCGATCAAGCGGCCGCCGCAACCGGAAATATTTGCGGCTGATGGGCAGCACCTCGCAGGCCTCGATCGCCCGAAACAGCCAGGGCGATAGCTCGATCTCAAGATAGCTGCAACCGCTCCGCGAACATGCTCCCCTTCCGGTTATATTCAAATTCGGAAATGAGCCCGAAGCCACGGGTGGTGATGCTGTCACCCGTCTTGATATTTGTCTTGATCGAGACCCCCCTCAGTCGATCAAGCGCCGGGCGCAAGCCGCTCGTAGCCGAGATTATTCGTGGGCCGGTTCGTCTGCACCAGAAGATCATGCGTTGTCAGCCGGATGCAGGGGCCGATACTGCGCCCGTCGTTTTGCATAGCGATAAGCCGCGAGATGCAATAGATGAGCACGTCCTTATCGAACACGGTTGGCAGGCCCAACACGCTCGGGATGATTTCAAGCGAGTTTTCGCCGTGTGTGTATTTGAGCGGGCGCGTTTCCGGTTTGGTCGAGAGCGAAAAAATCGGATGCTCCATCGAAGCCATGTCCGAGCGCGGTGCCACATCGAGGGCATCGAGCACGAAGAAATCGCGCACCGGGTGACGTTCGGGGAGAAGAAGCTGAGACATAACTAACAAATTACTAGCATCGATCCCCGCCGCAGGGAACCCGATTCGCACTATCAGGAACTCGATCCCGCACATCGCATCCTCAAGCCAGAATCAACTCCGCTAGCGTTTGCAACGGCCGCCAAGCCGGCGGATCAACTTCGCACCTTTGGGAACCGAATCTTCGCACCTTTAGGAACCCAGACTTCGCACCTTTAGGAACCAAACTTCGCACCTTTAGGAACCGGCCTGCCTTAGCATCTATCTGAAATATAAAGAAGTTTTGACTTATCCACAGCTGCCTTAACTTATCTAACAAAGAGTCTAACTTATTAACTCCTGCAAAGAGGATTTTTTGGAAGATTTAGAAGAAGATAAATATTTGAAAGGCATCGGCCAGACTTAAACCTTCTTGCCGAACACTACGCATCGCCTAGCCTTTTTCCAGATCACGCGTCCGGCGTTCAATCAAATTCATAACCTCCGCCACCATTTTCAGGTCGGCTTTGGCACAGGCTGTCTTGAAGCGCCGATGCAGGCTTTTCGGCAGATCGATACTCAAACGCGCAGTCGGCTCTTCTTCGGCCACTTCCGCGGGTTTCCTCTTTCCCTCCTTTGAGGGAATGTGGGATTGTGTGCCATCTTCCCTACTTTCCACATTTGTGGGTATGCGGGTTTGTGTGTCCTGCCCTGCCCCGCCGCGCTCAAATGCAGCGATAACCTCAGCCGTTAGCTGCGGCTTTGGCTTCGGGGCTTGTGCGAATGTTTTGCTCATTGAGAACATCCAAAGTTCATGGGTTAGGGCTTGAATATCGCTTACCGCCGCGCCGCGCACCGACCATTCGAAAATGGTCTTTCCCATCGTCAACGCCTCGGCATAGGCGACGCGCTGCTCGATTTCCGTTTCGAAGGTCGGGATGCCGGCGTCGGCGGCCATGCTGCGCGTATCCCGGCCCAGAACCGTCGCGCCAATTTTGCGGGAAACCACAAACCCACATTTGAGGTTTGGCTTAAGTTCCTGGGCTTCCTTCAATTGCCGCACGGTCAGATCGGAAGACCAGCGGGACGCGCCGCCCGGTTCGATCGGCACCACCACCAAATCCGACGCGACGATGCACGAGCGCGAAATCGTCTCGGCCTGGGGCGGCCCGTCGATAATCGTGAAATCGAAATCGGCGGCCAGCTTCAAGGCGTCGCGCGCCATGTTCTCGCGCGCCATGCTGACGACCTGAAAAGGCGTATCAGCGCGCAAGCTGGCCCAGGTCGAGGCGGTGCCTTGCTTGTCCGCGTCGATCAACAACACCTTTTGCCCCAAAAGGGCAAAGCAAGCGGCAACGTTGATCGAGAGCGTCGATTTACCGACGCCGCCTTTTTGATTAAGGAAAGAAATGATGAGAGACATAAACCCACATTCGCTGATTCGCGGGAACCAACTTTAGTTGATTTGTAGTTTTGTGCAAATGTAGAAAATACGTTAGGATTGGTTTGTGGTAAACCACATCTGTTGGTAGACTTATTTGTGTGTCTGTGACAATGAGTAAAATCACACAACTACAAAACCACACAACTACAAAACCACATTACCGTATTGCCGTATTCCCACGTAACCACATTTGTGCTTTCAAACTGAAATTGCACAACTATACGATTATACATCAAACACTTAAGCCTCACCTAGTCTTGCGCTCAGAGGCAAGACACATAACCGCCTCCGATGACCAACGATCCTGTTCTTATCGCTTATGCAGTCCGCCGCGACCGCAAGAAAGTGCGATATACAAGCATCGGGCCGGGGTTGACCTTATTCTGGATGCTCCGCCGCTCAATTTCGAGGGCAAGATCGTATTGCTCGAACTCTTTGAGGACGACGACCGGCGGCTACTCGCCGAGGCAAAGCGCTTCGAGCGCGCACGCAAGGGCAGGGGGGCACCTCGGGCGGCAGAGGCTCTTTAGGCTCACAGCCTCGGGCTTAGCGCTCGATCCGAGACAGAACTTGAAGCGTTGCGGCGGGGCGGCCTGCTGCCAAATACCGCACGCTTCATCTCCGAAAGTCGCATGTTCGACAACTGCCATGCTCTGGACCCAGCAGCAAAGCTCAGGCTAACATGCGAGGTGCAAAGACATTTTCAAAGGAAGCCATATCAAAGGAAGCGATAATGGCCGACGAACCAGCCGCCGGGCCGTCGCCCGAACCGCAGCCGCAGTCCAAATTCTCTTATGGGGCCTATTCTCTTTACCGTATCGCGCAAGCCGTGCTGGCCGTAGCGTTTGCTCTTTTTGCTTACACGCAAGCGACAACCGCCTACATTCATACGCAACAGGCGATCGACGCGCTTGCCGTCGGCAACAACGCGCCGGCAAAACTACATGCGGAAGCGCAGCTTCTTGCGCAACAGGCTGAAATCGCGCTTGAAACCGCACGAAATGCCGCCGTTCGCACGAAAGCCGAAGCGGACATCGCCGAAGCCGAGGCCGACAAACTTTCCGCCGATGCTTTAACGTTGAAGCAGAAAGCCGCTTATGGCGACCAGAAGGCGCGCGCCGACGCCCTAACCATCAAATTCGAATATCAGAAGCGCAAAGCCGAGGCCTTCGCCAAGCTCATCGAGCTTCGCAATCTTCTGCCTCGCGTCAAAGCCGAGACCGAGAAACTTGAGGCCGAGGTCGCCATTAAGAGAAAGGGCCTGGCGATGGCAAGGGACCTTCAGCGCGGCGGCGCGGGCAGCATGATTTTCGGCCGCTGATCGGCCGCTTTCCGTATTTTGGAGGAATCCTCATGAGTGAACCGGTTTTCTCTTACGGCAGCATCGCGCGCAGCCTTTTCAAGAACAGCCTGATCCGAATTCTTTTCGCGCTTACGGTTCTCATCGAACTTTACGATATCACCGCGCTCCCGGCCTACCTATCCACGCAGAAGGCGCGCGAGGCCAAAGCCGTCGCCGACAATGCCTCGTTGCGCCGGAAGGCCGAGGCCGACCTTGCCGAACAGAAAGCCATCAACGAAACCCAGGTCGCCGTTAACGCCAAACGCAAGCAGCTTGCCGAGGCGCGCAAGGCAACGGCGCTCGCCGACAAAACCCGCTATGAAGCCTCCCTTTCCGGGGCGACATCCGATTATGCCGACACGCAGGCCAAATACGAGGCCGCGGCGCAAGAGGCTCAAGCCCTGTTGACCAAGGAGGCCGAAGAAATCCAGAACACCTACAATTTGTACATCGAACGGCAGAAAAAAGCGCAGGCCGACATGGCCCAGCTTGAAGCGCAGGAAGCTGCCCTTACCAACCAACTCATGAATTGCCACGGCATAGACATTGCGCAGGGCCGATGCGGCACGTCATCGAACCGGTCCGATCAACCGGACGAAACGCGAGCAACGCGACGCCAGCATCGATCGAGACAGCGGGCCGTTTCACCGGGGGCCGCTTCGCGTCAAATCCCAGCTTGCCGACGGCAAGCTCAACATGCGCGACGGTCCCGGCCAGCAGCATAACGTCATTGCCGAAATTCCTCTTGGCACCGGCAATATTCGCCAGCTCGCGGCCTGCGTCAGGTCCGACAATGCCCAAAGCAATTATGGCTGGTGCAAAGTGCAATGGAACGGCACCACAGGCTTTGTTTCCGCCAACGGCGTCGACTATGCGCTCGAACAACCCGATTCCGAATTTTACGGCCGTTGCGACCGCGACTATCGGGGCATGGACATCGCTTTTTGCAAAGCCCAGGTCACAGGAGCCTTGGCGGCCGGTGATAGATCGCTCCCGGTCGAATAACGATCATCAAGAATCGTGCTTTTAAGCCGAAGCCGCCCGGCAACGCGCAACGGCATCCGGCCCGGCAGCCTATGGCAGAACGAACTTGTAAACCAACCAGCCGATCAAACCCAGCCCGGCGGCAATCGACAGATCGATCACGCGCATCAGCCAGCGCGACCCGGATGGTGGAGCAGGGGGCGTGTAGGCCACAAAGGGCCTCCCTTGCGGCCAGACATATTCGCCGTCGCAAATTTCGCGCACCAGGTCGGGACGCTTGCGAATAAATTCCCGGCTGAGCACGTCATGAAGCTGCGCCACCTCGACCGGCAAAGCTTCGGCGCAGTTCAAGTGCATCGCCACGCTTGGCCGCGCGTCGGCAAAATTCGCGAGCATCACCTGCGCGCCGTCGGCTGCCAGCAGACGCCCGGCGCCGCTTTTGCTCTTGCTCGCAACGATATCGATCAGAGCCCGTTCGCCCGCCGAATGATAATGCTGCTCCGCCGTACCCATGCCCAACGACACCAGCTTTTCCCAGGGCCGCGCTTCCTCATACTCGCCGTGCCGCACCGACCCAACCGACACGAATTGCAATTCGCCTTTCTCATTTGGCCGGATGAAGCAGGCGACGCGGGCAGGGGATATGCCGCCCGGCGCGAACAGGTTGCGGTCTTCCTCCCAGGTCACGACCGGCAGGCCTTGAGCGTCCACGGCTTCGGGATCGAGCCTGATTCCCATTGCGTCCTCCGCGCCTAGCGCCCCGGCGGCTCGTCGTAGAGCCCCTTGAACATCTCATCCCGGAAATATTCCAGCCGCTCCACGACCGCCGGCGCGTGGCCCGCGCCCAAAATCAGCGCGCGCTTTTCGTCCCGGCTGAAAATGCGGGCCAACTCGTGCTCGGCCAGCAGCGGCGCATCGTGGTGATCGTCGCGAAACGCCGGGCGGCCGGACAGCAGCTCGTTGCCCACGGCACCGCTCGAAACCTGCTCCACCATGCGCATCCGCCCGAGCTTGTCCGACAGCGTCCTCAGAGTCTCCTGGTCGCTAAACCCGAACGCGGTCACCACGCCCGAATTGGCGAAAAACGTCTCCCACGCCTTGTCGTAATATTGTTTCAGCTGCCCGACGTTCTGAATGATGGTCCAGAGCTTGACGCCGAAGCCCGCCATCAGCCCCGCCGCCATCTCGATTGAGCGGATGTGCTCCAGCACCGGGAATTCGTCGAGCACGAACAGCACCGGGGCAGGGGGCTTCTCCTGCATCCGTTCCATCACCGACAGCGCCAGAAGGATCATCAGCCGGAACCAGCGCGCATGCGTGCTCATGCGCATGGCCGGCAGGCACAGATAAATCGTCGTCTTCTTACGTTTCAGATCGCCGATGTCGAAATCGTTGCGGCCGAGCACGTCACGAATGCGCTTGTCGTCGAGCCATTGCGTCTGCGTCCGCGCCTCCGACAGCACCGAGCCGCGCTCGTTATCGCCCATGGCCTTGATTTGCTCGGCTACGCCCTTGCAGATAAAGCCGTAACGCGGATCATTCTGCGCCTTCATGATCTCGATCAGCGCGTCCTGCGCCTTCAAATCCTCTTTGCGCCCTGTCGTACATCAAATCCCGAATTCTCACGTCGGTGAGCTGCAACAAGTTGCGCACCGTGACGAGATTGCGCCGGTCGGGATCGGGATCGCCCGCCGCGACGAGGATCAACGCGCGCAGCAGGGCTTGCGCCGATTCCGTCCAGTGCTTCTCGCCTCGTTCGGGATGCGTGATGAGCGCGTCCGCGAACATGCCGGCATCCTCGATCAGCTCCGGCGAGTCGGACTTCAGTTCGGCAAGCGGATTGTAGCACGCGGAGCTCAATGCCGCTCACGCCGAAGGGATCGAGCACATACACGTCCTGCCCGAGACCCGGCCCGCCATTCCTGGTGCCGAAGCCACGGCGGCCCGCCGTGATGCGCGCGTTCTCGCCCTTCGGATCGATGACAAGCGCCGAGCCTTCGTAAAGCAGCAGGTTCGGCACGATCAGCGACACGCCCTTGCCGGCGCGGCTTCCGGCAATGGTCATCACATGCCGGTCGTCGTTCCAGCCGATCAACCGCCCGCCGCGCCTGCCGAGCAAAAGCCCGCCCTCGTGCCGCCAGGCATCGCCCGTCATTTCATCCGGCTTAAGCCAGCGCGCAAGCAAGCCCCGTTCGCGTCCGCCCGACCGGCCGCGCGGAAGGTCCGCTTTCAGCTTCGTTTCGAATACATCGTCCGCCATCGTCCGCCGCTGCCGTCATCCCACCGTCACTAAGCCATCATCCGCGAACGATCGGCGTCGCATCCAGCGAACTGTTGTGCCCGGAATTTTTCTGTCGCGGCGCGCACCAGGAGTCAGGGTTCTTCTTCCTTGCTGCTTTTGAAGCTCGACCTATATCCGTAACCGGCGAATCTAAGTACCCTTGCCCACGGCACAGGTTGCCTTCGCTGTCGATCCGTGCAACACGGCCTCTCGATGTTGCCCAGACGCCTGCCACGCGGAGCGTCACGCCGGCAGGCTCGCGTTTTTATGGGTTTTCGAACGAGCTAAGCCATCTTGGCTCCCTTCGGGCTTCGATCCCTGATGCGCTTATGCGCACGCTGCCGCGGCGAGTGACGCCGCAAGGGCTGCCGCGCGGCTTCTGCAAGGGCCTTCCACCCATAACGCAAACTCCGGGTCGCCCGCACACAGGCGAATTTAGGCCGTTGCGTTCCGGGTCCCTGCGAAGGCCCTTGCTCCGGCTGCAACTGGTCTCGGCGACAGGCCGCGATGCAGCAGCTGCGACCCCAATAACAAACCCAAGAAAGGAAACGCATCATGTCAAACAGCCTCAACAAAGTAATTCTTATCGGCAATCTCGGCGGCGATCCAGAAATCCGAACCTTCCAAAATGGCGGGCGTATCGCAACCCTTTCCATCGCTACCTCCGAAAGCTGGAAGGACAAGCAAAGCGGCGAGAGAAAAGAACGCACGCAATGGCACAGAATTTCGGTGCTGAGTGACCACCTTGTTAGCCTCGCCGAGCGTTACCTCAAGAAAGGCTCTAAGGTTTATATCGAGGGACAACTTGAAACCCGCAAATACACCGACAAAGACGGCAACGAAAAATACTCTACCGAAATCGTCTTGCGTCCTTACAGCGGTGAAATTCTCCTGCTCGACGGCAAGGGGCAGCGAACCGATGAATCCGCTGCCGACACGCTTCGAAAGCGAGGTGCGCTAATGAACACCGCGCTTTACACCAGCGCCCAACGCTCCCCCGCACGGGGGAGCCACGGCGCAACCGGCACCGTCTCCCGCGCCGATCACGATTTTTACCCGACCCCACCCGAAGCCGTCCGCGCTCTTTTGAGCGTCGAACAATTCGACGGCCCGATTTGGGAACCGGCTTGCGGTAACGGAGCGATCAGCAAGGAGCTTGAAGCCCACGGGCATCAGGTTGTCTCGACCGATCTAATCGACCGTAACTACGGCAGCCGCGACTGTGACTTTCTGAGCGGCGTCACCACCAGCACGGCTGCATTCGTCGAAAACCCCGGCGTCCGGCACATCGTCACCAACCCGCCCTATAGCTACCGGCGCGGCATCGGCGACAAGTTCGTAGGGCAGGCGCTACGCATCACGCGCGAAACCGGCGGCAAGGTCGCCATGCTGCTCAATCTCGGTTGCCTTGCGCATCCGCTGCGCACCAGCAAATGGCGCAACGATCCGCCCGCCGCCATCCACATCATGGACGAGCTTGTTTGCTGGCCGAACGGCAACCGCGGCCAGGCAGGCCGCTATATCGCCGAGCACCGCTATTGCTGGATCGTGTGGACGCACGAGCCGCACGGCCCGAACCAAGGTCACATGGCTGCGCATGGCGGATTTTCGCGAGCAGGGAGGCCGGGCATGAGCAGCATCGACACCGCCATTGAAGCGAACCTTGCTGCCTTGGCCTTCGGCTTGCGCGAAGCGGCAACGCTAGCCGCCGACGCACAGGCAGCCATGCAAAAAGGCTATCGCAATCTTGCCATCGGCACTGTGCTGCCGCTTGAGCAGGATTTGCCGACCTACGCCGGATTGCTAACCGCGATCCTCGCATTGCATCGCAAGGCCGGGCAGGGAGGTGCGCCATGACAACGCCGCACACGCCAACGCCGTGGCAAGGTTGCGACGATGGCTTGATCTACGGCGAACCCGCCAAGGATCAGACCGAAGCGCCCTTCGTCGCCGATGTGATCGCCGACCGCGAATGCGCGGCCTTCGGCATCATGTCGGACACCGAGCGCGCCAACGTCGCCTTCATCGTCCGCGCGTGCAACGCGCACGATGAATTCATTGGCGGGTTGAAGCTAGCCCTTCAGGCGTTGAACACCGCCCCGCGCTTTCGCGTCGATCGTCACGGATAGCTACAAGATAGCCTCGGCTATCGAGGCTATCCTTCGCCGCGCGGAGGTGAATCCTTACGCCGGCTAACGCAGGTCATCGCCGCCGTGCGCGATCACGCTGCCCGCGACCGGGCAGAAATAGCATCGCCTGCAATCGAACAAACAAAAAGGGCCGGTGACTTTCCAGAACACCGGCCCCCCGTGATTTTCATCACCTTGCACGGTCATCGCGTCCCCGCCTGTACCGTGAGCCAAGGCTAGCAGCAAATCTCCACCCGCGTCCATAGGCCCGCTTGCGCTCGAAAGGCCATCGTCACGCGCCCGCCTGCGAAGCGCAAAACACCCTTTCCAATTCGTCCCGCCCCCGCAACATCATCTTGCTGAAAATATCCTCGGGGTGTGCGAGGGGCAGACAGCCCCTCGCCGCGCGGCTATGCCGCGCTGAAGTTTTGCTCGCCCCGCCAAAGCGGGGCGAGCGCCTTAATTCGCGCAGGGCGAAGCCCGAGCGCTGCGAGAAATCCGCGTCGCAGTCGAAACGAATTTTAAGACCAGCGACAGCCGCGAGAGCTGAAAGCGAAGCGGCGAGGCGAAGCCGAGCCGGCGAAAATTTCCGGGCGCGCAACGAATTTCCGAAACACGTTTGTATCGAAGCCGAAGTGAAAAATCTCGCCATCTTCCGAACGATAGCAAAGTGACCTCTAGGTTACTGCAAGTTGTCTCTAGCCGTTTGCCCCTAGACGACAGTACGCCACAGTTACGTATGCGTGACGTTTACCGATTTTTAGCTGATTCTACGGTGAACAAGGGAGGCGCACTTATGAGTTTTCGTTCCGAAAACTCGGGCGCATAGCGCGGAGCACGTGACTGAATGGCTATATACTCCTTCAACCACGATTCTTTCGGAAAGACAACGAACCACGCCGGAGCCGCGGGTGACAACGCGCGCTACAACTCCGATCTTTCCAAAACGCAGACGGCGGAATTCCTCGCGGCGAACGCCACGCACCTCAAGGAGCATGGCGAGCAACGTTCCGAGGACGAAATGAACGCGCACCTGGCGCAGTTCAGGCAGGGGCGCACCGCCGCCGAGAACGCCGCCTATAATGCACGGCGCGAGGCAACCTATGCCGTGCGCAGCCATGTGATCCCGCCGGAGCCCGAAAAAGCGCAAGCCTGGTTTGACGCGCAGGAGAAGACCGACCGCAAGAACGCCCGCATGTCCGACCGCTTCATCGGCGCGCTGCCGCGCGAGTTGACGCCCGAACAGTGCATCGAGGCCGTCGAGACGTTTTGCCGGGACGTGACGCAGGACCGGGTGCCCTGGCACTTCGCGCTGCATCTGGAGCTGGACCAAAAGGGCCAGTCCGACTGGAACCCGCACGCGCATATCATCATGCGCGACCGGGATATCGAAACCGGCAAACGCTATCTTTACACCTCGTCCGGTCCCATGGAGCGCGCCCAGCTCGCCAAGAAGGGCGTGAAATTCTGGAGCACCAAGGATTTTCGCGTCGAGTGGGAACAGCAGATGAACCGCGCCCTCGAACGTGCGGGCCACGACGTTCGCGTCGATCACCGGACGCTCAAAGAGCAGGGGATCGACCGCGACGCGCAAATCCATATCGGGCCAGGCAGCCAGGAACGCAGCGAAGAAGGGGCATCAATTCGAGAGTCAGGACCGGCAGCAAGGCGACCGCACCGTCGTCTATACGCTGCTCGACAATGGCAGCCGCGCCCAGCACAACGCCCAGATCGTCGAGCGCAATGGGGCGCGCGAAGCAACAGGCCATAGCCCGTCCGATCCGCGCACGGCGGAAGCTCTCAAGGAACGCCTTGCCGAACGGCCGCCGCAAACGCCGCATCAAGAGGAGCTGCGCCAGCTTCGGGAGACGCAAAACGCCACGCGCCGCGCCATGCTCGCGGACCAGAAGCGGGACCGCGACGCCTTGCGCGCGGCGCAGGCCGTCGAATGGAAGCAACACCAGGCATGGGGCGAAGGGGCATTACGCTGAGGCACGCAAAGCCGCGTTCGAACAGGTGAAGCAACAGACCGCCGGACAATGGAAGGAAGTCCGCGCCATCAAGGATCACGACCAGCGCGCGATGGCCGATGCCGTTCTCAAGCTCCAGCTCAAGGCGCTTTATGCCAAGACCAGCGGGCAGCGCATCGATGAAGCACGCAAACAGAAAGACGCCGCCTGGAAGGAGCAAAAAGACCGGCAGGCCAAGGAACGCCTCGGCTTGCGCGGCGCGCACCGCGAGGAAAACGCCGCCCTGACGCGGCAGCATGCCGCCGAGCAGTTTAGCCTTAAGGAACGGCAGCGCCCCCTCAAATTGCAGCGCGAAGCCAATCGCATCGCCGCGCAGACGAACGGCCATCAGGGCATGGCGAACCAGCAGAAAGCGGCGCACAAGACCATCCAGCTCAACCGCCAGGTCAAAGGTGTCAGGCCGCACGCGTCCGCCAATCCCGCCGAAGCGGCGCGGGCCTATCAGGAAATCGCGAAACAGGAACACAGCCGCCGCGCCGGCGTTCGCGAGGGCCTCAACGCGCAGCGCCAAAGCAACCAGCTTCGCGCGATGACGGCGGATCGCTCCCGCGCGCGGGCAGGGGCGGGCAGGCAGATGTCCAGCGGCGATAACCAGCCCAGTCCGCAAGAGCAGGTGCGCCAGGCCGTTCAATCGGGCCACACGCTGACGGGTGACGAACGCGCGAATGCGTCCCCGGACTTGAAGGAGCGGCTTGCGAGCCAGGACCGCAGAATTGCGCAACGCGCCACCTTCGCCCACGGGGAAGGCAGCCAACGGCAGCAGGGCAAAGGCCGCGGTGGAGGTGGCCGGGGCCGGTAGCAGACGCGCAGCGCAGCCCATCCAAGCGGCGTGTCTCACCGTCCATAGGGGACGAACGCGAGCAGCGTGCGCGGCGCGCCGCCAATACTGCGCCTTTGCCCAAAACGGATCGCACGTCACCCATCATTTGGCCCGCGTTCGATCGGTCCCCGGTTTCTCCGCAGGTTCCGCCGCCGCGCGCGGCTGCGCAAGCGCCGGCCAGCGCAAAATCGCGCCGAAAAGTTAGATCGAGCGGCAGCAAAACCGATCATCGGACTGAAAAACCGCCCGCCGCCATCAACGAAATCCGTTCACGGAAACCAGCGGCAGCACACGCCGCCGCCCAAACGCGAGTCCGGCTTCAGCGCCTTTCCTGCGCGTCCTGTTTAAAGCGGCGGCGCTTCACGCAACGCTACCCCCGCCGCCACGCCCGGCCCGCAGAAGGAAAACCGGCGACACCGGCAGGGCACATTCGCCTTGGCATCAATCGGCCCAGCGCTATCTTGATCTTTGCGCCGATCCATCGAAGGATTTGCTTACCTGGATAAGAATCTGTCAAAATAAAAAACGAGGAGTGCTGCCGCATGCACAACAATCCACCCAACAACAACGGCAGCCAAACCGAATTTTGACAAATCCGTTCTTCATCAAACATTGCATGAACTGCTTGTACGGGTGGCATCGCACGACAACGCAGCACGCGGCCATATCCATCTGCAAGCTCGATCAAGAGCCGATACTCACGCACATCAATTCGTGCAGCGAGTTCACGGCGAAAAACCCCTAAGCCAGCAGACTCCCCAGCGACGCGGGCTTCGCCGAATTCGCCTCCATTCACACCTACTATGCCGCGCGGATCGCGGCCATCCGGGCTACCATGCGGCCCGAGCAGGCGGTCGCCATGATCCGCAATCTCCGCATCGAAAAGACACTTGCCATCCGCAACGCGAAGAACCGGCGGCACGCCGAGCGGGCCGCGCGAAAGCCCCCGGCGCGTGCGCCGGTCAGGCCAGCGTTCAGGGCCGTTCAGCTTTACAGGCGTTACGGATGAAGTTAGGCAACGCGGAGATAAACCTCTCCCAACCCAAGTTGTGTTACCGCTGCCTTACGATGTAACACTATATATGTGACGCGATTCATAACCTAGATGATAGCTGTATTGCAAACGAAAAGCTTACTTACGGAGCTGCCGCGCGGTAAACGTCCTATACATGTATATATTGACCTCCGAACGGCCTCCTTCTAAACTTGTCTGTATGCGTTGCTTTGTTTTTCTTGTGTTTCTTGTACTTCCCGTTGCGGCGTTCGCCGCCGATGCGGCACCCGCTCAATCTGCCGCTAGCACTTCTCCGCAAAAAACGAGCTGCGGCACGACGCCAGACGATGCGCTAAGAGAAGCGCGTCATGCTCTCGCGAAGACGGACGCTGGGTCTGAACGCACGGCGGTCGCCTGTCTCATCGAGGCGGTGACCGAACTTAAATCTCAAAACTCGGTAGTGGTACGCAGCGACGGCGACCGCGTGATCGCGGTTCCTTTCCTTGATACCACGAACGGGCGGCGATGAAACCGCGCCTCACCTTCAGGCGAACCGTAGCGCTTGCCGCACTAATCGCCGCCCTCTTTTCAACCCCGAAGCTTGTTTTCGCCGCCTGCAATCCACCAGCCAACGAGGGAGATGTCGCCTACAGCTCCGCCTCCCACACCCTCCAGTATTGCAATGGAACTTCATGGATTCTTATGGGCTCCAATTCACCCATAAGTTTCGGTACCTTGACGAGTCCGGATTTCTGCACGGCGACGGGCAGCACGGGGATACAGTGTACGACGACTTCGACGGGCAGCGGCAACGTCGTGCTGGCGGGATCGCCGAGCCTAACCTCGCCGACGATCAGCAGCGGCGGGCTGACGATTGCAGCCGGAGGCCTGACCGTTTCCGCCGGAGGCGCGAGCATCACCGGCACCGTTTCCGGCACGACCTTTTCGGGTAGCGGCGCGAGTCTAACCGGCATCGGCACGAGCAATTTCTCGGCGACCGGCGGCACCAGCAGCAATTTCTATCGCGGCGACGGGACATGGGCGACGGTGAGCATCGGCACGGCGAGCCTGACCGGGATTGTGCAGCCCGCGAATGGCGGCACGGGCATCAACAACGGATCGAACACGATCACGCTGGGTGGGAATGTCTCGACGGCGGGATCTTTGACGACGGTGGGGGCGTATGGGATCACGCTGACGGCGGGGGCGACGACATCGCTGGCGCTGCCGGCGTCGGGCACGGTGGTGGCGACGGCGACGGTATCGCCCGCGCAAGGGGACATCCTTTACTACAACGGCAGCGCCTGGACGGATCTGGTTCACGGCACAAATGGGCAGTACCTGCAAACGCAAGGCGCGTCGGCTAATCCGCAGTGGGCGACGGTTACTGTCGGCACCGGCTCGCTGACCGGCGTGGTACAAGTAGCGAACGGCGGCACGGGCGATACGACGCTGGCGGCGGGAAGCCTGCTTCTTGGCAACGGCACGGGCGCGGTCGCAACTCTTGCGGATGGGGCTACGGGTTCCGTGCTTATCAGCGGAGGTTCGGGATCGAACCCGTCTTACAGCTCTTCCCCCACGATCAGCGGCGCGAACATCACCAGCCTGAACGGCAGCAATATTGCGAGCGGCACGGTATCGGCGAGCTATCTGCCGAGTTTTGGCAGCGCGGCGGCGGGTATTGTCCCGGCCTCGGGCGGCGGCACGACGAATTTCCTGCGAGCGGACGGCTCTTGGGCGGCAGTGTCCTCGCTGGCGGGCGGCACGGCGAGTTACGTGCCTCTTTGGAGCAGCTCAAGCGCCCTCACCAGCAGCAACATCTATCAAAACGGCAGCAACTATATCGGCATCGGCACGGCGACCTTGTCGCAGATGCTGACGGTGAATGGCAATATCGACGCGATGGGGAGCTATAACGGTTACATCACCGAGATTCCGAATGGCTCGACGGCGACGGTGGTGAACAAGCTGGCGAAGATGTTCGGGGCGAATACGGTCACTATCGGCACGACCGGTGACACGGACGGCATGATCGGCATCGTGGTGGGCGGCGCAGGCACGAGCGGCAACGCGCAGATCGCGATCAACGGTCAAGCCTTGTGCGCCTTCGACTCCGCGCCGACAGGCATTGGCGATTTTGTGACGATCAGCAGCACGACGGCGGGCGCATGCCACGACAGCGGCACGAAGGTCCGCAGCGGTTTGACGAGCCAGATCATCGGGCAGGTGGTCAACACCGTCGCCTCCGGCGGCAACTATGCGGTCGCGCTCAATCTGAACGGTGCAGGGGGCGGCAGCGGCACGGTAGGACCCGGAACGACAAATTACGATGCGATCTGGATAAGCCCCACTACCATCGGCACCGGTCTTTTGTATGAAAGCGGGGGGCGGGTTGGCATCGGGACTGCGGCGCCTTGGGCGGCCCTTTCGATCCCGAATGGCACGAACGCGCCTGCGATCTCAATCGGCTCGAACACGGCGTCTTCGTTTGTGGTGGCGGGCAACCAGAACGTCAGCGTTGTTCAATTTTTGACTACAACGGGCGCAGGCACGTGGACGGTTCCAGCTGGAGTAACATCAATCACGGTCCTGATTACGCAGTTGCGTCAGCCTGAATTTTTTCCTAGAACAAATCAAGAACATATTGATTTGCAGGGAGGTTTCCCATGGCACGCAACAAAGTTCAATTTCAGAAGGGCATGAGCGAGGCCCAATTCGACGATTTGTACGGAACCGAACCGCTTTGCCATGCCGCGCTGGTGCGGTGGCGCTGGCCCAAGGGTTTCGAGTGTCCGGACTGCGAGGGCCGGGCGTACTGCATCGTCGAACGTGGCACCCGGATTTTGTACCAATGCAATGCCTGCCGCAAACAGACATCCGTCAAGGCCGGTACGATTTTCGCGTGCAGCAAGCTACCGCTGCGCCTCTGGTTCAAGGCCATGTACCTGATGACCCAATCCAAGAAGGGCATTTCCAGCATCGAGCTTGGCCGGCGGCTTGGCGTCACGCAGACAACGGCCTGGATTCTCAAGCACAAACTCGCCCAAGTCATGATCGAGCGCAACGCGGCCAAGCGCTTGGAAGGCGAAGTGCAAATGGACGACGCCTATATCGGCGGCCTCCACCAGGGAACGTTCGGCCGCGGCGCGGCGGGGAAGACGCCTTTCGTGGCCGCTGTAGCGCTGACCGGCGATGGCAAGCCAGACCAAATCATCCTTCGCCGCGTTGCTGGGTTCAGCAAAATTGCGATCGCCAAACTCGCGGGCGCGGCGTTTGCACCCGGCGTTCACGCCGTCTCCGATGGGCTCCGCTGCTTTCCCGCCGTGACCGCGGCTGGCTGCACCCATACCCCAATCAAGACCGGCAGCGGAGTGAAGGCAGCCAAAAATCCGCGGTTCAAATGGGTCAACACTGTCCTTGGCAACATCAAGTCCGCCCTGGTGGGAACCTACAGAGCCATGCGGGACAAACATGTGCCGCGATACCTTGCCGAATTCGAGTACCGGTTCAACCGCAGGTACCGGCTCGAAACCATGATCGGCAGGCTCGCATACGTCTCCCTCAGGACCCCGCCTATGCCGTATAGGCTGCTTAAACTGGCTGACATTTATGCGTAATC
>CAWAVJ010000082.1:0-64389 GCA_963785355.1 uncultured Alphaproteobacteria bacterium | reverse complement strand
GGGTCATGTGCGGTTGATTAGGCGGTCACGATGCGGTTCCGCGCTAACCCAATATGTAGTGGGTGTCTGTGCTAACCGGACAGGCACGGAACGGACCAGGCCCACTGACGCCCTGCCGGGCGTTCCCGGCGCGGCGGGTCCGCGGTGCTCGCGGCGATCCTGAGCTTCCATAACCGCACCAGCGGGCTGTGCTGCCCCGTCGCGCCAGGTGAAGTTCAGGGTGAATTGATGCGTCATGCGTCGTTTTCTCTTTTTTCTCGCATTTTCCAGAGTCTCAGGCGTTTCTATTGGTGACATTGGTGACAGCAACAAACGCATGAAATTACAATGTGTTAAGCGATTTTCGTGGCGCGACGCACTGGTGACAGCGTTGGTGACAGCCCAATTCGCTCCGGTCATGCCCGCTTGCTTCTCCGGTTTTCCAACGCCGGGAGCGGGTCTGCAGCGGCCGCCTCGAAGCCTCGCCGGATATCGCGGAGTACGTCGCGAATGCCGTTCGTTTTGACCAAGCCGTTGCGCTGCGAGGCATCGACAAGAGCCGCACGCACTTCCGCTTCGCCGGCCAAGCCCTCCCTAATAAACGGCCAGAAGGTTTGTGCCATGCCGCGAGCTGCCCGGCTGCGCCCGCCTGGCGCACGGTTGGCAAGCGTGCCCTCAACCCATTTCAGAAGTCCGCGCGCCATGGCCTCGTAGCGCCTGCGTTCGAGGCCGTTGAGGCTGCGGAGCGGCGCTTGCGCTGGCGCTGCGGGAGCGAGAGGCACCACTTCCGGCAAGAACGGTCGCAGTGCCGCGCCCAGCTCGGCGATATGGCTGGGCGTGATGATCGGCAAGTCATCGATGCGGCGATTTTCGAGGCTGCGTCGATGCCAATAGTACGGCTTGCGCGTATCTGGATGCACCGTCGGCGGCAGCACCGTCTCACGCCCAGCAGCAAGGATTTGCAGGAGCGTTTCCTGGCGGCGCTTTCCATCCGGACCAATGACCGGCGCGGCCCGGAAATCCGAGCTTCGTATCTCGCCGCTTGGATCGCGGAAAAACGCGGTGCATCCACGTTGGCCGATCTTTACCGGGGCGCCCATACCGGCCAAGATGGCTTTGACCGCAACATTCGCCTTCAGGCTGTCAACGTCGACCGCAATCAAGCCGTTGTAGCCCGTGCAGACAGCCAGGCCGCATGTCTTGTCCTGTGCCCAGGCAGCGAGCTGCCCCTTGTCCGCCGCTTCCGCGCAATACTGCGTCCAGCCCTCAAGCGAATGCCCAACCGCTCCGGGCGCCTTCGTCCCTGCGAGGACAGGAATCGGCGAGAAGCCGCGTGCCCAATACGACAGCGCCCAGCGAGAGAAAACGGCGGTCATGGCGCGAGCCCCCATAGCAAGCGCTGAATATGCTGCACGCTTGCAATAGTGAGCCTGAGAGGGGGGCAACGGCGACTGTCACCGATGTCACCGGTAGCGTCACCAGTGAAGCCGCCCCCATTGGTGACAGCCGAAGTCCTGCGCCGCAGCGCTTTTTCCGCCCTTTTTACTCCTGTCACCAATGTCACCAATAGAAATGCAAGGAAGATGGGAAAAAGAGAAAAGAGAAAATGGCGCATGGCGCTTAGCCCTCCTCCTCTCTGAGGATATAACCCCAGACCTGCTTTCCGCCGGGTCCCCACCGCCCCTGCTTCCGCTTGTACCCCATGCCTTCCAGAATGGCTGCGGCGCGCTGTCCGTTGGCACCAGAGCGCCTTTCAAGCGGGATACCCAGCATTTCGTAGATATCGTTACTGAGGATGACGCCGCTGCGCCCATCGAGCAATTCGGAAAGCCGCTCTTGCCAGGGGTCGATTATCATTCGTTCCCGCTGGCCTTCCGCAGCGATTGCCCATAGGTGCTTCGGCAGCACCAAGCTTTCGCCGGCCGCCTCATAATAAGCCGCTTCGGCCCATAGCCGGTCACGGTCCCGGCTGATGTTGGCCGCTATCTCATCGGGATCGAATTTGCCGCTTATCGACACAGGCCAGAAACGGCGGTTGCCGGTTGCATCGCGCAGATAATGGGCATCGTTAACGGTTCCAAAGAAGACGCATTGGCGCGGGCGTTCCGACTTCGCTCGCCCGTAGGACAAACGCGCGCCATCGACTTGGCGAGACAACTGCGCTTTGACGGTTCCTGCCTCGCGCTTACCCATACCGGTGAGCTCGGGAAGCTCAACAAGCCATTTTCCGGTTGTGATCTCGATGACCTCTTTTTGATCCGCGCCTACAGATAGGCTGTCGGTGAAATACTCCTCATCTGGGCATAGCGCCTTGATGGAGGAAGATTTTCCGGCGCCTTGCGGCCCCTGCAACACCAGCATCGCGTCGTGCTTGCATCCCGGCTGCCGCACGCGCCGCACGGCCGCAATCAAATGCTTGCGGCCATAGGCAGAGTTCAACGGCGTATTCTCTGCATCGAAGTAGGCATGAAGCCATTCATCAAGACGCGGCACGCCATCCCATTCAAGAGCGGCGAGGTAATCCCGGATAGGGTGAAAGCTGGCCTCGCGGGCTTTGTTTTCCAGAAAGCCAAAGAAATAGGCATCTTTGGACGGCAGGCCGAGACGATCAGCCTCATACCAGAGCCCTTTTGCCACCTCATCTGTGAGCGTTACCGATTTCCCGGCTCGCATAACGATTGTGCGGTAGGCCATGGCGTCGAACTTAAGCGTCACACCGGCATGATCGAGAAACGCCTCGATATTCTCCTGCGAGCGTCCCTTGACGCCTTTGTCTGTGATTTCCGGCCAATCGATTGCGCCAGGGCCTTGCGGCCGGCTCCGGCGCTGGCTTTTGCTGGCCCTCTCCTCCGCTGCGATCTCGCGGCGCCGCGCCTTCACATGCTCAATAAGCTCCGTTCCCGTGATTCCGAACGGCTTTGCATGCTCCTTCTTGTCCGTGGCCCACTCGGCGCGTTCGATGGCGGGCATGCGCGCGACCGCTTCGATCACCTCCGCGAGACTTTTTGGCGAGATGCCCTCCGGTTGGCCGCTATCCTGCGAGGGCTGTTCTGTCCCCCTCTCAGGCTCACTAACCTTTGGTGGCGGCACAATCTCGGGATGGTGTGCATTCGGCGGCCGGGCGTGCTTGTTGATGGCTACACCAGGCGCAGGTTCGCGGATTGCTTCCTTGCCGGAAGCTGCAAAGTGTGCGCCGGCCTCGCCGTTTAGATGGCCGTTTTCACGCGACGCAACATTGATATTGCTCGACATTATTGAACTTTCCTTTGGGGGAAAGCTCGAACGTCTCTTGAAAACTGCGATTCGCCGTGCAATATGAATGGAGCCATCCATTTTCATATCGCACTCTGCGCCGTCGCAACTTTCGAGGAGGCTTTCGAACTTTTCCTTTGAATTGCCGACTTCGAACTTTCCTACTGTCGTTCCGCCTCACAGGCGGGTCGCGGGAACGGCGCAAAATCGCAGACACAAAATTCCACGCCTCGCAGTTTCGCCACTGCGGGGCGTTTCGCATTTCAGGATACTGGTGCGAGGCGCTGCGCATCATGCCGCTCGCGCCAATCGTAAGCGCAGGCAATCCACCGGCATTCGCGGCTGGCGAGCACTCGTGCAGCACATGAGCGATTTCGAGCCTCCGTTCCGGCAACGGCGTACTTCAAATTGATCTTCTGGAGAGGCTCTCGCCGAAGAAGGGCGAGAGCCTCCTCTCTTTTCTGTTGGATGCCGCACGCAGCAACCCGCTACGGCAGCTCGATTTGAGCGACCGGTTTGCGTTCCAGTTACTGCTGTGCTGGCGATCCGGGGTGGCCAGAGATTATGTGCGGCCGTCCAGGGATGGGGGACCGAGGGTGTGGGTCAGTCTGCGGGCGTTTTTTGTCCGCGACCCTCTCTAGCCTGCGCTTCGAAGGCGATTTGTGCTGCGCTCGTGGAGCTATGCCTTCGGCTGGAAATCCACCCATCCAAGTCGGCTTGCGTGTACCGCACGGCCCGCGATAACTTCAGGAATACCGGTCCGCAGCCTGTGACACGCATTTTGTTGAGGTAGGAGGCGGACAAGCCGAGGGCTGCGGCGGCCTCGCCGGTAGTCATGATGCGTGCACCTGCGCCGGTATTGGATTGGCCGTTAGATTCGCGAGATTTGGGCATTGCAAGAACCTTTGTGTTGTTCAGCGATACCGGCAGCATGGCGAAGCGCGGACACAAAAGTCGATTGCAAACCGCCTTGACTTTGCAAATGGGATTGCAAAGCCGCAGACCTTGCAATTAGTCTGCCATCACGATTTCGTGATTTTACTCCGTTTTTGGGGACGCGGGCAATTTGGCAGACGCCCTTGTTCAATGGCGTGCAACAGCTTGTCATAAATGCTGCGCCAGTCCTGCGTGTTTCCGCGGTGTTCCCCGCTTCAATAGCGCTTTGGCGTGCGGGTCTGTAAGCTGGTCCGCCAGCCCGCTACGTGCCTCCGCGGAAGCAAGAAGCTTAGCAATCGCTGTGAGGGACATGGCCGGGTAAGCATTATAGACGAACGGGGCTAGGGCTTCGGCCCAGCGCGCCACCTCTTCCTTCAACCGCACATTCTTGCCGGCAGCTTCCTGCCGCGACGGAGCAGTATCCGGCTTTTGCCGTTTCTCGCGGCTTTGCAGCTGGCTTACTTCGCGGTGCGATGCAGGCGCATCCAGCTTCAGCGCTAGCTCGTTAGCGGCTATCAGAAGGAGAGATAGTACCTCAAGGACCCGAGCTTCGGGAATACGGCCTTGACGCAAATTGGAGATGTGCGCGGCTAGATGCCAGGCGAATTCCGCATTCCTTGCGTCCGCACTTCTTGTGGCGTCCGCATCGGTTACGGATGTATTGGCCATTAAGTCGCGGAGCCGTCCTTCCTCGACATCCGCCGGCCGTCTGCTCCAATCCGGAAAGTTGTGCTTTACACGGACATCTTCCACGAAATCGGCAAGCGCATGCCAGAGCGAAGCGATCGCGTCGAACGGAATAAACTGGTAGCCCTTCCGGAGAATATCAATCTGCACGTGTTCCCAGGAAAATTCGACCCTACGATTATATTCGCTTAATATTACTTTATGGGCCGCGCTGCTTCTGAGATACTCATCAAGTACATCCATCGCACTCTTGGTTCTTTCAAAAGCGTCGCCGTTGTATTCCTGCTGCAGCCTTCCGCAAAAGTCCCGCCATACGTCATGAATATGATGCTCTAAAAAGTAACCGGCGGAACCCTCGACATCATGAACAAACTGTTTCAGCGTTTCCTTGCTGAGTATGATGAAATGTTTCCAAAAAAAGTCAGTCGTTGCCTCTGCATCTTCCTTAAGATTCCAGACAGCACCACAAGCCACTCGTAGATTGGCTCGATCCTCCGGTGTAAGGTTCCAAAGCCATTTGTCTACTCGTGTAATAAAGATGCGAAGGTGGGCACATGGATCGTTTTTTGATTTGCGTTCATAAAGCCTATCGTACCATCCGTACCAATCTCTCTCAAAAATGTACCGCATCACGGGAACTCCCCACTCACCACCGAAACGCTACGCCCAGAGCGGTGACCACCTTTGTGCGATACCTGGCATCCTAGCCGCCGCCCCTTGTAGACGGAGTTTTCATCGATTCGCCACTCACAGCCCAACCTTGGGAAGAGAGATGTATGGGGGCGATGGGAGTGGAAAAAAATCAGAGGCTATGGCGAGGTAAAGCAGCAGACGGGTCCACCGGCTCTGCTTCCTCAATCAGGGAGCGGAGGTCGCCCGAGGGTTCTTCCGGCGCCAACTTTCGCCCGGTTGCGCCTCGCCCGCGTCCCGGAACAGCGGGCTGTTCAATTTTCCGCCTCACATCATCGGTGGTTCTGGCGCGGAACGTCGGCGGAATGACCGGCGCGGCTGGCGGGCGGATCGAGGGCAGGAAGGGGTGCGAAAGGGCGACCGCTTTTTCCACGGTTCCTACACAGTGCCTATAAAACTCTGAGGGCGGAAAGGGTGAACCGGCTTAACCCATTGATTTTAATGGTGCCCAGGGGCGGATTTGAACCACCGACACGCGGATTTTCAGTCCGCTGCTCTACCGACTGAGCTACCTGGGCATTTGAGGGCGGCGCCGCCGTTTGAAGCCGGACTTATAAGGGTTTTGGCGCGCCGTGTCGAGCGCGGAAGCACGAAATTTTTCGGGCACGCTTGATCGCCGCCCGCATAATTGAGAAGAATAGGAGCGCGTGCCGCGCCTTCCCGAAACGCTAAGCCTGCGGCGCTCGCTGCATTGAAAACAAAGACAAACTGGAACGCTTCATGCTCAAAGTGCGCATCATCCCCTGCCTCGACGTAAAAGATGGCCGCGTGGTCAAGGGCATCAACTTCGTCGATTTGCGCGATGCGGGCGATCCGGTGGAGGCTGCCACGGCTTACGACGAGGCGGGCGCCGACGAGCTTTGCTTCCTCGACATCGGCGCCAGCCACGAGAAGCGCGGCATCATCCTCGACGTGGTGCGGCAAACGGCGGAGCGCTGCTTCATGCCGCTCACCGTGGGCGGCGGCGTGCGCACGCTCGATGACGTGCGCGTGCTCTTGCGCGCCGGCGCCGACAAGGTCTCGATCAACACCGCCGCGGTCGCGGATCGCTCCTTCGTGGCCCGCGCGGCGGAGAAATTCGGCAATCAGTGCATCGTCGTCGCCATCGACGCCAAGCGCGTGAGCGAGGAGGGGGATGCCGCGCCCCGCTGGGAAATCTTCACGCATGGCGGCCGCAACCGTACCGGGATCGACGCCGTCGCTTACGCCCGCGAGGTGGTGAGCCTCGGGGCGGGCGAAATCCTGCTGACCTCGATGGACCGCGACGGCACCCGCGCCGGCTTCGACATACCGCTCACGCGTGCCATCTCGGATGCCGTCTCCGTGCCGGTCATCGCGTCGGGCGGCGTGGGTACGCTCGATCACCTCGTCGAAGGCATCCGGGATGGCGGCGCCACTGCCGTGCTCGCCGCGTCGATCTTCCACTTCGGCGACCACACTATCGGCGAGGCCAAGCGCCATATGGCCGCAGCAGGGCTGCCCGTGCGGCTGGACTGACGCTCAGCGTGCCATCAGCCAAACCTCAACCCGCCGGTTTAGTTACGTAACGAAGTTGAGTCTCGCAGCGTAGTCTGGCATGGGCGCCGGCGGGCGCAGGCCGCGAGGTGCTGGAAATCGCCGCTTTGGAGGAGAAAGCTCTATGACAATCGTAAGCCGTACTCTATTCGCATTTGCCTTCCTGTGCCTCGGTGCGGGCCTCGCGGCGGCGGGGACAGTGAGCTTCACGCAGGCGGCGTTCGAGGCCGCCGAGAAGGCCGGCAAGCCGATCCTGATCGACGTCACGGCGCCCTGGTGCCCAACTTGCCGGGCGCAAGCTCCGGTCTTGCAGGAGCTGGCTTCCGAGCCAAAGTTCAAAGGCCTGCAAGTTTTTTCGGTCGATTTCGATAGCCGGAAGGACGTCCTGCGGATGTTCGGCGTACAGAGGCAGAGCACATTGATCGTGTTCAGGGGCGCCACCGAGGTTGGCCGTTCGGTTGGCGACACCGATAAGGCGTCGATCGAAGCGCTGCTCGCCAAGGGGCTTTGATCCGATGAGCGCGGCAAGCCTGGGCCTTTCGTTCGTGGCAGGGGCGCTATCGACGCTCTCGCCCTGCGTGCTGCCGCTGTTGCCCATCGTGCTTGCGTCCGCGGCATCCGAGCACCGGCTGGCGCCGGCGGCGCTGGCGGGGGGGCTGGCGATTTCTTTCACCGCGATAGCGCTGTTCGTCGCCACAGCGGGGTTCGCCATCGGCCTCGACAACGATGTCTTCAGAGCGGTTGGGGCCATTCTTCTCATCGTCATCGGCATTGTGCTGGCGGTGCCCCGCCTGCAGGAAAAATTCTCCACCGCGGCGAGCCCTTTCGCCGGCTGGGCGGAAAGCCGGTTCGGCGGGTTCGCAAGTGCGGGCATCTCCGGCCAGTTCGCCGTTGGCCTGCTTCTCGGCGCCGTTTGGAGCCCTTGCGCGGGGCCGGCACTCGGCGCTGCATCTCTGCTCGCCGCCCAGGGCAAGGACCTCGGCGAAGTGGCGCTGGTCATGCTCCTTTTCGGCATCGGCGCGGCGCTGCCGCTGCTGGCGCTTGGCATGCTGTCGCGCGAGGCGGCGGGCAAGCTGCGGGGGAAGCTGTTGAGTGCGGGCCATACCGCGCGTTTGGGCCTGGGCGCGATCCTCGTAGTCCTCGGCGCCGCCATCCTTACCGGCTACGACAAGCAGGCCGAGACATGGCTGCTCAACGCCTCGCCCGATTGGCTCACCAAGCTCACAACATCGATCTGAGCGGCCAAAATTTAGCGGTTTGTTAGCCATGTTCGATGGGAATGGCCTGCCAATCTTGCGATTTCCGGCAGCTGAGGACGGCGCCACGCGTTTACCTTTTGGCGCAAGCGACGCTCACCGTGAACCGCACCGGCCCGCGCCGCCCAGCCCCGCTGCCTGCCGCCGGGCAGCCGCCCCTGCCCCGCTCTCAATCCTGCATATAGCGCCATGGCAGAGCCTCCTGACCGCGCTCGCGCCTTCTTATGACGCAATGGTGGACCATAGCTCCTTACCGATGCGCTAACGCCCCGTAGGGCAATCGTTTTCCCAGACGGATGGGGTTTTGCACCACCACGGATCGCAGGACCGCAGCGTCGTCCTCGCGCAGGCGGGGACCCACGCTAAGGTCTTGTTCCAGCGCCTGAAATGGATTCCCGCCTTCGCGGGAATGACGCTGCGGAGTCTGCACCCGGCGTCCGTAATTTCCATTTTTCCGCACGCTCCTGCGCGGAATGACGCTGCGGAAACGCGGCAAGCGACTGAAGGAAGAAACGAAGCATAGAAACCAATGAAACATCTTACAAGGGGCGGCCGTCTATTTGCCCTGCCCGGCTCGCGCTTGCTTTCACGGCCCAGGGCGCAGGCATTTCCTTGCAAATAGTCTTCCTTGTATACCGTGGCGGCCGCAATTTTTAACCGCCCACAAACCTATATCTTCTGCCACTACATCGCCGCCGGCTTGGCTTTCTTCCTCCTCCGGGGCGCTGGCAAGTAAAAGCCGTTCCAGGACGGCATAGGCTGTGTACGGACTTATAACCCTTTGATAATACACCAATAACTTTTGCTTGCCGTTAACTAATTCCACAACCGCAGATTGGGATTTGTGGTTAACACGCGCAATAATCTAATATTAACGGGTATTTTGGAATCGCAGAATTCGACCTAAAGTGGCAAAAGATTCGCAGGAAGACGGCGGCGAAAAAGATGGCGGGTGCCGATTCACCATGAAAAAATTAACCATGGTACGGCGCTACGGAATTGCTATCCCGCCCCTCCCCGCTCCCCGATTCTAGTACAGCTTACCGGAGGCAAGTTCGCTTGCGCTCAAGTAGCCCGGAGGGCGGTAGCGCAATCAAACTTAGAGCGTGCGGCAAACGGGGCGCGAACTTGCCTCCTGCTGTACTTCTCCCGCAACGGCTTGGACCCCTTTGCTCAAGACTCCGCGAGATACGCCGGGATTCCTTGAAAAGCCATGTCAAGAGGCACATTATTCTTAATTAGCGACATATTGCCGCACTTTGCGCGAACACCCCATCCCGGCCCGCGAAGGTTTCGAGATCGGAATGCGCAAGAGAAAGGAAATATATATGTCCGAACTTCACCAGGAATTAGAAGGCGGCAAAGCCGTTCTCCGCAACGAGTTGCGCGATGCCTTAAGGATCAGAAACGCCGCCGCAGACGTCAAGCTTGCCGAAACCGAGGCAAAGACCGAACGCGGAAGGGCGCTTCTGAAACAGGCTGAGGCCGAGCTTGCCGCGCTCCAAGCTTCGCAGTATGAATTTCGGGAACGCTGCGTCAAAGACTATAGCTTTGCAATTCTTGCGAGCATTGAAAGCGGCGGTGACATTCCGCCTATGGAAAGCGAAAGCGGCGTCCTGGATGACCGGCCGCTAGTTGCCGCCCAAATGCGGCTGGATGCTTTCAAGACCGCTGCCGCCAAGCTCGACGCCGATCTTGCTGCCGCACTTGAGGAGGCAGGCCGCTCCGAAAAGGCTGTCACAGACTTTGACGCCGCCATCTTCGAATTGGAAGTCGAGTACAACGACGTCCTGCGCTCGCGGTGGTAAACCCGTACCGTGCCGCGAGAGGCTGAAAAGGGTCGGAAATGCTCATGTTGAGCACATGTGGACAGCTGCATCCTCGAAACCGGACTCATTGGTTAAGAATTGGCCCGACGGTGACGCTAATAAGACGTTAAGAAGCTGCAGTGTTGTAAGCTCGATTTTGTTCGTTCACCGAGCGGGCTAGGGGATCAGCGACGTTGGATCACCAGCAATTGGGACCCGATTACTTGACGTTTGTCCAATTCTGATGCGCCTTGCGGCACGCTTTGCTGGGGCTTCTATAAACCGCATATATAGGAAGCTAAAGCCAATGCAGGTTGCCAGTGCCGTTATTGAAAGTAGGAACTCATAAGGAGCGGTGTCCACAAATCGTTTTCCCAAATTCACCACCCGCCCCCCAAGTGGGACGTGAATTAGATACAGTGAGTAGGAAATCTCTCCTAAAAAACTTAGAAAATACAACCTCGGTATGGCTGAGAAAACGATGATTGCGATCGCTGCGACCCCAACTACTGCAACAGGCAGTCCGCTATAATAATAAAGCATGATCGTTGACAACAGTATGGCAGCAACTGTTGAAGTCAATTTGTCAATATGCAAAAAATAACGAACACCTGATATTCCTATCAGGAACAAAAATACGAGAGGCAATTTCGAAATAAAAAATACGAGCAAAAATATGGCAACTGTCAGCCATATGCTTCGCTTGGCTAAAATCGGCCACGAAACTCCTGCGGAGAGATAAAAGGCAAACTCGTAAGCAAGTGTCCAATACACCACGTTTAGCCAGCTGTAACTAGTAAATGGAATTAAATAGAATAGGTGAGCTGCAATTTGTGGCAAACCGTACGATGGCGGTTCACCGGCAAATCCTGGTGCCCTAGCGGATAATTCCCAAAGCACCAACACAAGCGCTATACTTATAATATAGGGCGGTTCTAATCGGACAATCCGTCTTAGCATGAAATTTGGAAAATCCCTTAGTGTGTAACCAGAGCGATGAAGGGAATAAGGAATGATAAACCCAGAAATCACAAAAAAAGCCTCTACTCCAAGCCAGCCAAGCGAACCGGATTGCCTTACCCAATTCATGGAATAGGTGTTTGTTAAATGGAACCACGTAACAGAAAGCGCGGCTAGCCCTCTGAGATACTCTACTGAAGTAATCAGATCACCACTGTTCTTGCCAACCGCTTTCATCGCTATACCATTTGAATGGGAGCTACGCCTTGGTTGGCATCACTAACATATCTAGGTTAGTAAAGATGTGCCTTGCGGGCAACGTCCAAGATGACCTCTTTGGACGGCTCAAGCCCCCAGCTGAACGTCGATAATAGCTCGTTGTCAAGGGAGACGGCGACATACATTATAGTTGAGGAACCGTTCCAGACCGCCGGTCCTCTTCCAGCAAGAGACGTACCGGCCATTAGCCCAACGGTCCGCTCCCGTGATGGGTTTCGGATGGCCGCCGGATGGCTGCGCGCAGGTTCGGCGCCGGCATGTGCCGCGACCGGCGCGCTCTTCAAATCCCCATAGCCCGCGGATAGGTTGCGGCACCCGCAGCGCTCTGCACCCCGCGATTTCGTGCCTTGGCGCTTTTCGGACGCCTGCCGTCAGTGCACGCGGGTGGCTCAGTCATGCAGGCATCCGAAAACCTACACATAAGCTGCCGTTTGCCACCTCCACGGTGATGTCTCCGGCAGCCACAAGCGGAATTCCGAACTCCCCGAGCGGGATGAGCCCAGAACTAACGTGTTAGAGGCCTCTCGCGCCGTCAACGCTACGCATGTTTAGGCAATTCTCAACACACGATAATTCGGCGTAGGTGGTTGCTCCTTGTAATTGTAAAACCCGCAGCCGGACTTGCGGCCAAGCCAGCCTGCCTCGACGTACTTAACGAGCAAGGGGCACGGACGATATTTCGAAGTCGGCGGTGCCTTCGTAGAGCACGCGCATGATACTCAAACATACGTCGAGGCCGATGAAATCTGCGAGTTCCAAGGGCCCCATGGGCATGTTGGCGCCGAGTTTCATCGCAGTGTCAATGGAGGCGATATCACCCGTGCCTTCATGCAAGGCAAAAATTGCCTCGTTGATCATCGGCAGTAGAACGCGGTTCACAATGAAAGCCGGATAGTCTTGGGAGGTCACTGCTGTCTTCCCGAGCTTCGCGGCAACATTCTTTATTGCCGAGTAGGTGGCATCGCTGGTGGTGAGCGCCCGGATAAGCTCCACAAGCCTCATCACTGGGACGGGGTTCATAAAATGCATGCCCATGAAGCGCTCTGGCCGGTCGGTGCTGGCGGCCAGCGCCGTTACGGAGATTGAGGAAGTATTCGTGCATATGAGCGATTTTTCCTGCAAGACCGGGCAGAGCTTCTTGAAAATCTCGCGCTTGACCGGCTCGTTCTCGACGGCAGACTCGATCACGAGGTCGCAGCCACTAAAGAGCTGCAGCCCGGTGCCTGTTCTAATTCTCTGGATTGCTTCGGTGCTGGCTGCAGGAGAAAGTTTCTGCTTCTCGACGAGCCGGTTAAGACGCGCCGTGATTCCCTCCAGGGCATGTTGCACCCTTTCCATGGTAACGTCTTGAAGATAAACCTCGTAGCCTGCGAGCGCGCAGACTTGAGCGATACCTCCTCCCATCTGGCCGGCACCGATAATGCCGATCCTAGCAATTGCTACATTTTCGTCATGATTGCTCATTTCCTGTCTCTCTGTTTGCGACTAGATTCTGAGCTTTTGCGATAACTGATGCCATTTATCCGGCTGACGCGTTCATCCTCCAAAAATGGCAACCCGGAATCGGCGAAGCGAAAATGCGAAGTAAACGGTACCGATCGCGGCCATGGCAACAAGCTCGGGCCAGACGATCGAAAAATCCGCGCCGCGATAAAGGACGGCCTGCGAGAAGTCAACGAAATGCGGCGTCGGGAAGATAATCCGCATCAGATACTGCACCCAGACAGGTTCGCTTTCCATTGGCGTGACGGTACCGGATAGCATCTGTATGACGAGGAGGGTGGGAGCCGAGAGCAACGCAAACTGTCCCATGGTGCTCGTGATCGTACCCAGCAGGATGCCAAGCGTCGCAATTGTGACGGTGTAGAGCGTGGCTCCAAAGAAAAAGAGGGTAATTGAGCCGGCAATAGGAACCGCAAGGAACCATTGGACGACAAATAAGAGCGATAATTCAGAGGCAATAAGAATGACGAGACCGTTGGCAACGATCTTCGACCACATGATCTCTGGCGGCACGACCGGCATCACGAGGAGATGCTCGACCGTGCCATGCTCACGCTCCCGGATGAGCGCGGCGCCGGTCAGGATCACCGCCAGCATCGTGATGTTATTGACGACCTGCATGACCGAGCTGAACCAGGACGAATAAAAATCTGGGTTGAACTTGGCGCGAATCACGAGATTGACCGGGGAAGGCTGCGGCATTTCGCGGCCCGTCAAGAAATTAGCGATTTCCTGCATGATAATGGTTTGGATATAGATGGCGCCGTTCCCGGCCGGCGCCATCGCGGTCGCGTCAACGTTCAGTTGTAGGGAAACCTTCCTTCCGGCCAGCAGGTCCTCTTGGAAACGGGGCGGTATTTCGAGGACGAAGATCATTTTACCAGCATTCATGATGGGGTCGATCTCATTCGCATTGATGAGAACGGAGCGCTTGAACAGAGGCGGCCGGTCCAATACGTCCAAAAATTGGCGGGACAGATTGGAACGATCCTCATCAACAACGCCAACTGTCAAATCTTGTGGGTTCGTCGAGACGCCGGTTGCGATGGTATAGACGGCAATCGTGTAAGTATAGGCCACTAGAATCAGCAACAGGTAGTCGGCGCGGATACTTCTAAGCTCTTTAACCGTCAAATAGAAGACATTCTCAAGATGAGTGAGCAGCCCCTGTTTGAGGGCCTGCCTTTGCGCTGCCTTCGGGCTGGAGGATTTTTCGAGCAATTCAGGCCTCCTGCTTCCGCAGGATCAGGACTGCCGCGACTCCGAACCCTACAAAAAAGACAGCGAGCATAAGGAGATCGAGCCAAAGGTCCTGGAAGCCCAGCCCCTTCGTAAAGGTGCCAACGCTAACAAGCTCATACCAGGCCGATGGAAAGGCTAAGCCCGCCAAGCGCGCGGGGCCCGTAAGCGAGGATACGGGCACCAAGACCCCCGAGAAGTTCGCGGCCGGAATGATGGAGATCACGGTGGTGGCAAAGACGGCAGCGACTTGCGTCTTCGTGAAGGTCGAAACAAGTTGCCCAAAGCCTGTCGCTGCTCCCACATAAAGCAGGGTGCCGAGGGTCAGCGTGGCCAAGGATCCCTTGACCGGCACATGGAACAGGAACACACACAGCAAAAGCAATAGTACGAAACTCAGCATCGACACGGCAATGTAGGGCAGCTGCTTGCCAAACAGGAACTCGAACTTTGTGATCGGCGTCGAATAGAAATTGGCGATCGAGCCGGTCTCCTTTTCGCGGACCACACCGATGGTCGCCAGGACCGCCGGAATCAATATCAGCACGAGCATGATGACATTTGGTACTTCAGCAACGATGCTCTCAAACGACTGATTGTAGCGTAGGCGGGTCTCGAAATTGACAGGGTTTGCAACGCCGCCCATTTGCGCGGCCTGCTGCGGAGCCAGATTTTTCTCCGCTGCCTCCGGCGAGGCGAGAGCTGTGGCGGCAAGAGTCATGACATAGCGCCTTATAGTTTCGCCATGGAAAGGCATGCTGCCGTCGATCCACACCGCGATCTCTGGCGAACGGCCGGCCGCAAGGTCGCGGCCGTACTTGGGCGGGATCTCTACGGCCATCTCGAGATCTGCGCTGCGGAACCTGCGCTCGAGCTCCTCGCTGGAGCTGATTGGCGGCGGTATTGTTTTGAACCATCGCGGAACCGATGAAAACGCGTCAACCACATCCCGGCTCTCCGGCGTTTGATCTTGGTCGAAAATGCCAAAACGCACATGTTCAACGTCAAGCGAGATGCCATAGCCGCAAGCGATCATGACAATCAAAGGCGCAATGGCGGCAAAGGTCATGCGAATCGGATCGCGAAGCAGCTCCATCGTCTCCCGCCGCGCATAAGCCCATAGGCGCCCCAAATCGAAGCGCCGCGTGCCCACCTGTGGCTTCGCCGCCAGTTGGATGGTGGCTTCTTGCACAGGTACAGGAGGCTTATCGCTTAGCTTGATCCCGCCCGCTTCGGCCAGATAGGAAATGAAGGTGTCTTCCAGAGAAGCACAGCCGCGCTGGCGCACCAGCTCGGCCGGGGGCCCGGCTGCCAATACTTTGCCGGCATTCATCAGGGAAATCCGGTCGCAGCGCGCGGCCTCATTCATGAAATGGGTCGAGATGAATATCGTCACGCCTTCGTCGCGCGATAGATGGATGAGCGTGCGCCAAAATTCATCCCGTTCGACCGGATCCACCCCTGAGGTCGGCTCATCGAGAATGAGCATAGACGGGTTATGCAAAACAGCCACCGCAAGCTGGAGCCGCTGTTTTACGCCTAGCGGCAAACTCTGCGGACGCTCATCGGCCGCATCCTCCAAGTGATATTGCTCAAGCAGTTCCTTGGTCCGGCCTTCTTTCTTATTCGGGGGCAGGTGATAGAGATGCGCGTGAAGCTCGAGATTCTGCCGGACAGTCAGTTCCTCATAAAGCGAGAACGCCTGCGTCATGTAGCCGACTTTCATGCGCGCCTGCATGTCGTTCGCTTCCATGGGCTTGCCGAATAGCTTCGATGTCCCCTCTGTCGGAGGCAGAAGTCCTGTCAGCATTTTCATTGTCGTCGACTTGCCGCAGCCGTTTGAGCCTAGGAAGCCGAAGATTTCGCCGCGCCGGATGCGGAAGCTCACATGGTCGACCGCTGTGAAATTGCCGAACCGTTGAGTAAGGCCGTCGGCTTCGATGACAGGCGGTCCGGAGTCGTCGAAGGTCCGCGGTCGCACTTCGACTGGTCTGTGTTCCGCACGCTTCTCTTCCGGCAGCAGTGCGATAAAGGCTGCCTCAAGGTTCTTCTCTCCGGTCTTTTGCAGGATTTCCGATGTTTTCCCGGCCGCGATGACCTTCCCGCCATACATGGCGCAGAGCCAGCCGAACTGCTGCGCCTCGTCCATGTACGCAGTCGCGACGATCACGCTCATGCCGGGACGGCGCGCACGTATATTTCCGATCAGCTCCCAGAATTGCCTACGGGAAAGCGGATCGACGCCCGTGGTGGGCTCGTCAAGGATGAGAAGGTCGGGGTCGTGGATCAAAGCGCAGCACAGGCTGAGCTTCTGCTTCATGCCGCCGGAAAGCTTTCCTGCCGGGCGGTTCAAGAAGGGATCGAGGCTTGTGGCCTTGAGCAGTTCGTCCATGTGGCGCTGGCGCTCAGCGTGAGACAGGCCGAACAGCCGCCCATGGAAGTCGATATTTTCAAAGACGCTGAGCGTTGGATAAAGATTTTTACCAAGCCCTTGAGGCATGTAGGCAATCCGGCCAATTTGCGAATTGCGGAATGCCTGGTTGGCCATATTGCCCCCAAGGACGATGACCTGGCCTTGCCGGATGATCCGCACCCCTGCGATGAGGCCGAGCAACGTCGACTTGCCGGCCGCGTCCGGCCCGATCATTCCGATCATCCGGCCGGCCGGGATATCCAGGGCAATATTGTCCAGCGCAAGCGTTTTCCCATAACGATGGGAAACGCCCTCGATCTTGGCTACGAAATCATCCGCCATTGGGAAGCTTCACCGCGAGGTTTTCTGGCCACTGGACGCGGGGGCCGGTCCTGACAAACCCCATGCCGCGAATTCCGGTCTTAACTTCAGAATGATATTTCCTGAGCACTTCGGGATCGGCCTGAAGCTTAACTCGAAACATCAATTTTTCCCGCTCCGCTGCCGTTTCGACGGGTTTCGGCGTAAACTGCGCTTCCGTGGCGACAAAGCTCACCTTTGCCGGAAGTACCAAGTCAGGGTACGGATCGAGGATCGTACGCGCCTCGTCCCCGAGCGCGAGCTTGCCGGCTTGCGCGGCCGGCAGATAGATCGTCATGTAGACGTCGTTCAGATCGAGGATCTGAAGGATTCGTGTTCCTGCGTTAACGACCTCCCCAGAACGATGGATCTTATATTGAACCCTGCCGTCGCGAGGCGCCAAGAGTGTAAGATCCGCCAGGATCGAGCTAATCCTGCTCCACCTCGGCCTCGGTGGAGAGGACAGTGGCCCTTGCCGCTTCACGCGTCTTTTCTGCGGCGTCCAGAGCCGCTTTGCCTGCGTCTGGCTTTATCCACCCGCTGATCGAAAATCTGCTTGGTTAGCCATCCCTGCTCGACAAGTATTTTGCCCCGTTCCAGGTCCGCCTGGGCGTAGACCAGATCGGCTTTGGCCTGGGCGACCTTGGCCTCAGCTGAGGCCAATGCACTTTTGGCGACCAGCACATTCGCCTGCACATTGCGGAGCTGCGCTTCGTACTCGGGTGACGATATGCGTGCGAGCACCTGTCCGGCCTTGACCTCATCACCCTCGTTGACGTCCACGCTTTCGAGCCGGCCGGCATATTTGGGTGAGATGTCGATCTCCGTTGCCTCGATTCTCCCGTTCGTTTTCGCGAGTTCCGTCCGGCAGGTCGCTGCCGCGCAATTTCTCAAGCAGCGTGTGGAACTTCTTCTGAACGTCTTCCTGAAACTTTTGGACGTCTTTCTTAAACTTCTCGACGTCCTCGGGCTTGGGCTGGGCGTTGGCCGCCGGAACAAAAAAGCCGCCGTTCGAACCCCAATCGGCAAAAACGCCCAGGGTGAGAAAAGCAGCCAACAAGAGTGTCGCGGCAGTCGAAGGCAGGAATTGGCATTTGCGGGTTGACCCTAGCCTTTGCGCGGGGGCATGCTTTACCCTTTTGGAGAATAGTCCGAAATCCTTTGCCGGCATGATACTGCTCCTTTAGCAGCAGACCTTGTTTGCCGCCGCCAGTGCTTGGGTGTGCATCGCGATCATCAGTTCCTCGTCTGTGGGAATGACCCACACGGAAACATCGCTGTCTTTGGCCGAGATGAGTGGCCCATTCTTTCTGTTCGCTGCCGGGTCGATTGCTACGCCAAGCCAGCTAAGTTTCCCGCAGGCAGCCGCCCGCACCGCGGCCGAGTTTTCGCCGATACCGGCCGTAAAAACGAGCGCGTCCAGGCCTCCTAAAACAGAGGTATAGGCGCCGGTATACTTCACGATACAGTATACGAAGTAATCGAAGGCGAGTTTCGCGCTCTGATCGTCGTGGTTTTCGAGTTCACGCATGTCGCCGCTCATCTCTGAAAGCCCAAGCAGCCCTGACTTTTGATAGAGGACGTTTTCGAGCGCGGCTCGATCGTAGAGTTTGCTTCGCAATAGATAGAAGAGAGCCTCTGGTGGAACGTCCCCAGACCTCGTCGCCATAGGTAGTCCGGAGAGGGCGCCGAACCCCATCGCCGTCTCGATGCTCTTTCCATCAAGCATCGCGCACATGCTTGCACCGCCACCCAAATGTGCAACGATCACCCGTCTGGCGCCGGGTGCATATTTTGGGATCTGCCTGCCGATATAGTCGTATGAAAGTCCATGGAATCCCCAATGACGGACGCCTGCGTTGCGCACCTCTTTCGGCAAGGCGTAGATCTGGGCAATTTCAGGCATGGTCCGGTGAAATGACGTGTCGAAACACGCCACTTGAAGCAAGCCCGGAAAACTGCTCGCGATGGCTCGGGCCGCAGCCACGTTATAGGGCTGATGGGAGGGCTCCATCACAGCAAGCGACTCCAGGTAGTCGAGCACATCGCCCTCTATGAGCGCCGAACCGTCAAAGCGCTCGCCGCCGAGCACCACGCGGTGCCCGACTGCTGTGATCTTCACCGTTGGCGCGTTTTTCTCGAACCATTCGATCGCGAATGCGAGCGCTTTGCCATGATCGATAGCGTGACCCTCGCCCCACTCGTGCGCGGCCAATGGTTTCCCCTCCTTATCCTTCACCACAAAGTGAGGGGCTGTTTGCATACTGTCGATCACGCCGCGGGAGAGAAGGTCCAGGCGGGTGCCACCGTAGACGGCAAACTTCAAACTGGTCGAACCGGAATTGACGACGGCGATGCCTGTTTCCATGGCGCCTTACTCCGGAATCTCAGGCATAAGGATGGATGGATCCCGAGAAGCCGCATTCGCGTAGATCACGGCAGCTGCGGCTGAAAAGCGCCTGGCCTCTGCATTGTCGGCCCGGCTGGTGAGGATGACGGGAACTCTTGCGCCCACAACGAGACCCGCGGACTGAGCATTGGCCATGAAGACCAGGTCCTTGTAGACTAGATTGCCCGCTTCGATGTTGGGGACGATAAGGACGTCAGCGCACCCTGCGACAGGCGATTCGATCTGCTTGGTCTTCGCAGCCTCAGCATCGACGGCGGCATCCAGATCAAGCGGGCCATCGACGATGCCACCCACTATTTGCTTGCGATCCGCCATTTTGGCGAGGATCGCCCCGTCTGTGGTTGCCTGCATTTTCACGTTCACGGTCTCGATAGCCGCCAATACCGCGACTTTCGGCGTCTCAATTCCGAGCGCCCGTGCAAGGCCAATCGCATTTTGGCAAATATCGCGCTTTTGACTGGCGTCAGGAGCGATGTTGAGAGCTGCGTCGCTCACAATGATGCGCCTTGCATATACCGGCGCAGCAATTAGCGCGCAGTGGCTTAGAAGGCGCCCGGTGCGCAGCTTTGCGTCCTTGTCCAGCACGCCGCGCAGAAACGCATCGCTGTGCAAGCTTCCTTTCATCAGCGCCTGGACTTCACCCCTCCCGGCAGCCAATGCAGCACGGTGCGCAGATTCGGCTGCGTCCGCCGTGTTTACGGCTTCAAAGCGCGAGATATCGAGATTTGCCTTCTCCGCCATGGACCTAATCTCCTGCTCAGGTCCGAAGAGCACCGGAAGAATGAGGCCGTCATCAGCAGCCTCGACAGCGCCTGCGAGTGCACCTGCACTGCAGGGATGGACCACGCCAGTCACCATCGGTTTCAGCCCCCGGCATTCCTCGACGAGGCCATCGAGCAAATGTTCATCAGTGCTGCGCCTCAGCTTTAACCTAGGCGCCTCCACCTCCAGGACTGCGTTTGCAATGACATTGCCCGATGCATCTGCAGAAACTCCATCAAGGATAATGGTGCCGCGCTCGGGCCGTTTTGACTTGACCGACAGGGTTGTTCTAATGACCCCTGGCTTTATCGGAAGCTTCATATCGAGAGTAATCGAGCAAATCGCCGAGCCGGCACCAGGCAGCTCGGATTGAGCCAGGGACGAGAGAAGGGCCGTTGCTAGTGCTGCAGATCCCTCCTTTGAGCGATCGCCGCCGGCGCTGCCGTCGCCAAGAAGGACCGACCAGGCACGAAGGTCCGTCGCAGCGAGGTTTCGCTGCATCGATGCCGTTTCGCCGGGGCGGATTTCGTCGAACGTCTTGTTTTCTACAATGCGTTCCATTTAGACGCTCCTTTTCGCAGCCGCCCGCAAGGCACACCGTGGCGCACGGCAGTTCACCTCACTGAGCCGCGCGGAGGGCTTTCTCAGTCGAGGCCTCGCCGCTCAATCCAAGGACCTCGGCCAGCCGCGATAGACACATCTCCTCGACCGGCAGAATGGGGCCAACAGCAAGAGCACCAGCCCGAACTGTTTGTAGAAGCTCTTTTCGCTTTGCTTCCGAAGGGACAAGATTAGGCAAAGCTTCAATTGCCTGATCCCTGTAAATGCGCAAGATAGAGGCCTGCGTTCTCACCAGTGCCTTAAATTCCGCCAGCGAGAGCCTCGTCATCGACTGCCTCGCTTCATTGAGTGTGAGGGCAGTCCTTGAGTTCATGCTGCCCATCGAACCGATGATGTAGAGGCCCGCGCGGACAAGGGCGTCATCAAACGTGCCTGTATTGAGCTTAGCGGCCAGCTCCGATTTTTGTTTCTCCCATGCGGCGACTCGATCGTGGGTTAATGCGGGTGCACGTCTCGTCGCTTTTTCCGCTTCGGTCATTTGCAGGAGGCTTTGCACGGCAGGCATTCCATAGATAGCAAAGAAGAATTGCTCCACCATCGCGTCCCTAGTATCGCCGAAGGCCTTGAGCACGGTTTCAACCTGCTTCGACGCGGCCTCCTGCATCTGCCAGAAGGGATTGCTCGTAGCTACAGGCTTCCTCCCCTTGCGAACTGCTTCCGCTTGCTTTGACACCTCCTGCATAAAGGGGGTCTTGCTTGTGAAAAGGCTGTAGCTGAGCCGCAGCGGATGAAGATCGCGTGCCAGAGCGGCTGTCTGGGGATTGGCGAGTGCGCGAATACCAGCCTGGAAGAAAGTCCTGTAAGTATTGTAATTGATCTCGGAAAGCCGCTCGGCGGTCTGGAAGGCCCGGTCATCCTCCGCGCTGTTGCGTCCGAAAGCGCGAATGTCGTCGAGAGTGCGCGGCTCGAAGGTAACCTCGCTGCTTTCCGGCGTTAATCTCGCCTCCCCCCGATCCTTCGGTGTGACGATCATCTCGTAGAGGCCGGGTGGAAGACAATCGATAATATCAATGAGCTGAATGAATTGTTCGTGTTGATTGACGGCCACGCGCGAGGAAACAAAGAGAGCAAGATGGCCTGCTTTCTGATCGAGGCAATAAACAATCGTCTTGCCCTGGGCATAAATGTCTTCAACATCGCGGAAAACATCAATAACCCAGCCTAGAGTTTGCTGCGGCGGACTGATGTCGTCAGCAAATGAGGTAAAGCAAATTATAGGGCTGGCGATATTGCGGAGATCGAAAAGCTGTCCGCCGCTCGACAAAAGCTGATTGTGGGTAAGCTTGTCGCCAACGAACAACTCGTCCACAAGATATTGCATTTCTTCGCCATTCATCTTTATGAAATCGCCCCACCATTTTTCGAATTCGAGATAGCGGGGACCCTCGGTATCGACCTTTTCGTAAAGCTGATATTGCTTGCCCCAAAGCCAATTGGCTGGATTGAGATTGTCGAAATTCTCGACCAGCCAGGCACCATCGAAAAGGCCAGCGCCCAGGTCGTTTGAAAGCGCGGTTAGCCAGCTGCCGCCGAGCAGGCCGCCCGAATAACGCATCGGATTCTTCCCGCGGACGCCTTGCCAATAGGACATGGGCGAGCCAACCACGAGGCAGGGGCCGAATAGATCCGGGCGAAGCATGGCGACCATCAGTGTCTGATAGCCGGCCTGACAGTTCCCAATCGCCATTGGTTTTGGCGCCTCGGGATGCCGTCTTACGACTTCCTCAAAGAATTTGACCTGGCCCTCAACAACGTCGAGGAAACGCTGACCCGGAATAGGTTCCGCATTGAAGCCGATGAAATAAACGGCATGGCCCGCCGCGAGGGCATCGCCGATCTCGCTTTCCTTTTTGAAGCCTCCAATGCCGGGTCCTTGCCCCGCGCGCGGGTCCACCACTACGACTGGCCGCTTCCGCGGGTTGGTCCGCATGCCTTCTGGCGGTATAATCCGTGACAGAGAATAATTCATCGGTCGCGGAAAAGAATATCCGCTTATCAGTTGCTCCTGTTTATAACGAAGCACGGTTGCCATGGGCCGTTCAGCCATCGCTGCTTGCTGATCGCCCCTCTGTCGCAGAATATCGAGAAAAAGAGCCGACCGTTGATAGGCATCGCCCAAATATTCGAACCACGCGTTTCCTGCGGTAGACGCAGACATGCTCTCCAAAGTCTCGGCGCAAAGTTGCTCTAATACGCTTAAGCTCATTGCGTGCATTGTATACTCCGCATGTAACCGTTAGCTTGTCATAATGCGACCGGATCAATAAGATAACTGTTGCCGATACACCTGGGTTGACTATTGTCAAAGTGGCTTTAAAAACTAGCTTATTTATTAAGATATACTTAATAAGAACGGAGGAATTAAAGTGGCAGCATTACTCGGGGGCGACTCGTCAAACGGCCTGAGCTGACGCTATCGCAGATCCATCAGCGATGCGCTGGGTGTGGTAAAGCGGTTCTTGTCGCGGGGGAATTTCTTTCACGGTGGGCCCTCCATTTTGGGAGCGTACCGGCACAATCAATTCGTGGGGGCATTTATGGGGGTATCTAACAAAGCGCCAGGCAAAGAAAAGCCAATAAAAACACGTATATATCGCCTTCCATTAGATGGAAACCCCCTCCACCATTCTATTCACTAAGCAATTGCAATTGCCCGAGTGTCTTTGCGTTCCTTGGTCCAGCCGATGGCTTAGCCCATAGTTTAGTCGAGCGTGCAGGGCCGCAATCCTGAAGATTTAAGGTGCGAAGGAAAAACCGCTGGCCAGGGGGCTGCGCCGCAGCATTGGCCTTGGCGGGGGCTTTTTGGTGCCGGCGGTTCAATCGCCTGCCCGATATGTTCGCGCGCATCCGGCGGTCAGAGCATTGTGTGAATGTGCAGCGCTCCGCAGCGCCCCTGCATGCACTCTGTTAAAATTATCAAAAAATTTTCAAAGATATAGCGCACCGTGAAGTTTGGTCGCAGGGCATTGCAAGTGCCTATTTTACAAACGTTTTTTTTATTCTGGCACGCGATTGTCTTGCCATCCATGCAATCCGGGAGCGGTAAGGGTTGGCAGTTGCATACTTGGGTTGGTGGCATTCGCTTCCGTGTTCCAGTTCATGTGACGCACGAAGTATGCGTCAGGAAGCTAAGGGCAAGAAAACCTAAAACGAGTTGACGCTTTGCGTTGTGTACAAAAGTTCCCGCCGAATGCGTTGCAATCAGATTTTGAGCTGAACGCTGAATTTATTTCTAGCGGGCATCTTACCACTGTTCGACAGCGCAACAAATTACTGCGCGGCGCCGGCTTATGCCCGGCACGTTCAGGTATCGTGCTTTTTCTTTTGCTGCTTGCTGCTTCGCTCTCCGGCGGGTGCGGCCCGAGTATCCTCGGACAGAGTTTTTCATCTAGCACCGTAGAGGGCGGCCAAGAGTTTGCGGATGCCGGTCTCCAAAAGGTAAATTCGCTGCGAAAACAGTCGCAGTCCGGTTCCGCGCCGGCCATCGCCGAGCTTAGGCGCGCCGAAGAGGAGGCCGCAACCCGCTACTTGGTTGCGGGCACCGAGGCCAGGTTTGCCGGCAATCTCGATGAAGCCGTGCGGTTATTCGAGGTGGGCCTTTCGGCTCAGCCAGCAAATTTGGCCCTGAACGAGGCTAGGGCTGCCACTTTGAAGCGAAAAGAGGTGCTTAAGCTCTCCGCCACCGCCGAGCGCGCTAGAGTAGCGGGCGATACCGGATTGGCGCAGGCGCTTTACCGGAAGGCCGAGTTTATAGACACAGGCAATGCCAAGGTTTTGGCCGCTCTTCGAGAGATGGACCAGGAGGCTGAGCGGCGCGGCGAAAAATACGCGATCAAGGCATTCGAGTCGCGCGCGCCATTGGAACTGAACTTCCGCGGTGCCAAGTTGAAGGATGCTCTGCTGGTCATCGCCAAGCCTTATAACCTCAATTTTGTCTTCGATGCCACGGTGGGAGATGTCGAGGTAAGCGTTAGCGCAAGACAATTAACCTTCTATCAAGCCTTGAATTTGCTTCTGCAATCGGGGGATTGCTTTTACAAGGTAATCGGCCAGAACTCCATCCTCGTTGCAAAGAACGATAAAAAGAAAAAATACACGGACCTCTATTTTAAGACTTTCTATTTGCAGACGATCAGAGCCGAGAAAATGGCGGAGATCTTGGCCTCTTCCATGGAACTCAAGACGGTCATACCCGATAAGACGCTAAACACCGTTCAGATTAGGGCCAACCGCGAGACGCTAAAAATTGCCGAGCGGGTAATCGCAGTGCACGACAGCGCACGCGCGCAAATCGTGCTCGATGTCGAAGTTCTTGAAGTGGATCGCACAAAATCGAGGGAGCTTGGGATCGACTACGGTTCTCAGATCACCGCGCAGATTCCGCAAACCAGTCTCGCAGTCATACAAGGGCCTGCGCAGGTATTCAGCGCCGCAGCCGTTACATTACCCACAACCACACTCAACTACCTGAAGAACGACGTAGACACCAAGACTCTGGCCAAGCCCCGGATTCGAACGGTCGATGGCGAAGCCGCCACGATCCACGTGGGGGATAAAGTTCCGCTGCGCTCGGCATCGATCCAGCAAGCGACGGGTCAGTCCCAGACCACCTTCGAATATCACGATGTCGGCATAAAAATCGAAGCTCTGCCGAGGCTTGGCGACGGCGGCTCAGTTGCCGTCGAACTCAAGCTCGAGGTGAGTTCTCTCGGCCAGAATTCTCGGCACGGCAAAGCAGCCCGCCTACAGCATAAGCACCAGAAATGCCGATACGCATCTCATCTTGCAGGATGGCGAGGCGGCAATATTGGGCGGCTTCATCCAGGATGACGACCGGCGAGCCCTAAGCGAGGTACCGGGCGCGAGCAGTTTGGGGGTCGTGGGCCGCTTGTTCGCCGTCGACAGCAACACGGACGCCCAAACCGAGATCGTAATGACCGTCTGCGCGCATGTGGTTCGGCAGCCAGGGGAGCCATCCGCCACAGACTTCGATTTCTATAGCGGAAGCCAGGACGATTTCACGACTGAAGATGCATATGGCTACCTGAAGCGATCTCCCGCATCCGGCGAGCCGCTGCGCTATCGGCTAGGTCCCAAAGGGACGCAGCAAGCGGCCTATGCGGAGCCCGCGGCCCCGATTGCGGACGCCGGCGATCCCGCCGCCCCGCAGCCAGCGCCCCCTGCCCCGCCCCCCGGCAAACGGCCTCAGCTTGTCTTCGGAACGGAACTCTATAGCGTCGATCAAGGAGACCGCGTCGTGATCGAAGTTCGCGGGCGCAATCTGGATGCAGTCAAGCAGTTTACCACGAGCGTTCTATTCAACCCAAGCAAGCTGGCGTTGGAAGAAGGCGAAGACGGCCGTGCCCGCGGGCAAGTTAAAGCCGAGGGGAGCACCGCTGGCGTCTTGAAGTTGACGGTCGCGCCGCCAAAGAACAACGGCTCCGATGTGCTCATCGCAAAGCTGACGCTGCAAGGCAAAGAGAAAGGGCTCTCTTATCTGCTGCTGAACAATTCGGACTCGGTATTGGACAAATCCGGCAATGTCATCGGCATGGAGCTTGGCAACTCAAAGCTTGAGGTTCGCTAGTTGGCTCGCAGTATGTGCAGGAGTTAAAAATGCCACCGGCCCTTATCGTTCGGCGCGACTTTAGCCCCGAGAAGCTTATTGGCATGGCGGAATGCGCCAGCGACCCAGGATTCGCCCGAAGGCTCAGGGCGATCGCCGCGATCCTGCGCGGAGCGAGCCGCAACGAGGCCGCATATATCGGCGGCATGGAACGCCAGACCCTCAGGGACTGGGTTGAACGTTACAACAGCGGCGGGCCAGATGCGCTTTCCCGGAGGAAACCTTCGGGGCGTCCCGCAAAACTGACGCTGAGCCAAAGAAAGGCGCTTGCTGCACTGGTTTTGGCGGGTCCCGGTCCGGCGCGGCAGGAGGTTGCACGGTGGCGGCTGTCGGACCTGGCGCCGGTGATCAAGCAGCGGTTCGGCGTGAAGCTCGACGAGGTAAGCATTGGGCGCGTGCTGCGGGGGCTTGGTTTCCGCTATATTGGGTCTGAGTGGCAATATCAAGACAATTGCAGGCTGCAAACAAAGACTTGAGCACGCTTTTACGTAGATACGTAAGGTTGCAGCATGGGTTATTATTTCTGCAGCTCATGTATAGGCATTTTTGTTGTTCGTTGTGCGTTCCTTATTGTGGACTGGAAACTGTTCTGCGCGAGCATAAATGCCGGTTTTCCGGTTGCGCCAGCCGGCGTTAGTTTGTTAGGTCCAATAATGAAGGCGGCGTTTAATTTGCGCCCGGGTGGTTGGGTAAAGTAGGGGTGGGTGATATGTGGAGTACTTCAGGTTTTGTGCGCGGCGCGCCGGTGCTTGCTCTGTTGTCTTGCTGCGCAGCTTCCGCGTTCGCGGCCGATCTTGGCACGGGCGGCGGCTACAAAGACGAGCCGGTATTGCCGGTGTGGCAAGGCTTTTATATGGGGTTGAACGCCGGTGGCGTCGTGGACGGCTCGGCAATCTACGATTTCACTCCAGGGGTGCCCGCGGCCGATAACAAGAACACCGCGGACCTCAAAGGCCCGCTCGCCGGGTTGCAGGCCGGCTGACGACGCTCAATTCGGCCATGTGATTGCGGGCATCGAAGCCGATGCGGACTTCCTCAAGACCGGCAGCCCTTCGTTAAGCATCTTCGAGGGCGGCAATATGTCGACGCAGGTGAACGAGGCTTTCAGCCTGCGCGGGCGGCTTGGCGTGACGCTGCAGCCCAGGGTCCTGTTCTACGGCACGGGCGGCTACGCGGTCGCGAATGTGGACCATTCCGTCGATTTCGGCGGCCAGCTCTTCGCGGATAGCGGCACGATCCAAGGCTGGGTTGCCGGCGGCGGCCTGGAATATATGCACAGCTCGCGCCTGTCGTTCGGACTGGAGGTGCTGCACTACGATTTCGGGCAGGACCATTTCAATCTGACCTATACGGGACCGGCGACCTCCAACACGATCCCAACCGACATCGACACGTCGATGACCACCGTGCGCGCCAGGATCAATTTCCATATGGATTGATCGAGCCCGGCAAGTTTAGAGCCCACTTTTGATGGAATCAAAAGCGGGCTCTAAGTTGTTGTTTTGCCGTGCGTCTTATCGGAAAACCGCTTCGCACTTTTCCGGACGCACTCTAAAGTCCAAAACCTGCATATAACTCAAGACACGCGAGGCTATGAGCGGCTGCCAATACTGTGCATGCCGTTCATTGTCTATGCCTATAGTTTTGAGAGAGCAGTAGTATTTTCTATATAGCGGTTCCAACAAAATAATCCGTCATGGCACTGCTTGCATTGAATTGGAGTAATAAGTTATTTCCATTTTTGTGTACGGCGCAGAGAAGATACGGTCACGTCAACAGCGGGTTGCAGGTAATGCGGTTACAATCCGGTATTGGGCTATGACTTGGTTTGGTGTGAGTAGTTATAGCGTATTTCCGGTGGATCCGTTTTCCCGTTCCACTGCGTCAGCCTTTTCCGTCTCCGCAGCCCACCGCCGCTCGCGCCGGAGGTGCAGCCAGGCAAAGGCGCTGCGCTCAAGCGGGGCGCATCTATCCTCTTCGTTCCTTTCCAGGCCGGCAGCCTCCTTTGGCCGCGCCGGACCTTCCCGCGGGCGGGCTGCCGCCCCGGCCATCCTGTTCACGAGCTTGTCCCGGGGGCCTAAGGCCCGCCATGAGGGTGATTGCCATGCGTAAGATTTTGCGTTCGCTGACGGTGTTGGGCGCATGCCTGGGCTTAGGGGCGGGCATCGCGGCGGCCGTGAACCAGGCAAGCCAGCCGAGCCTTGGCAGCATGGTGCTGCTGCCGGCCGCGCAAATATCGGTCTCGCCCGATCCCTCGCTGCCAACGCCTGTTCAGCAGCTCGAGGCGCTGCATGTAATCAACCTCCTCGACCAGGACACCACGACGGCCTACACCGCCTTCGGCACGTCCACCGTCACGTTCTCTTTCCCAGCCCAACGCACGGTGCAGGCGCTGCGCGTCTACGGCTCGGCACCCTATAAGCTTTCGTTGCAGGCCAGGGCCGGCGCGCAAAGCGCCTATCAGGCGGTTGCAGGCCTTGGCGCAGTCGACTTATCGGCGCTGCCTCAGGGCGGCTGGAACACGTTGAGCCTGCCCGCACCGGTCGCGGCAAGCGATATCCAGCTTGTGCTGCAGCCGCAAGCATCGGGCGGCAGCGGGCTTGCAGAGGTCGAGTTCTGGGGCACGGGCCTGCACGGCAATATGGCGGCGATGAGCACGCCTGAGTTCGGCCAGTCCCTGGCACCGCAAGCAGTTGCCGCTCCGGCAACGAACGTTCAAAGCGGCCAGGCTGAGACCGTTGGCGATCCGGCGGCCGGGGGAACCAGCGCCAGCTTCACGATGCAGGTGCCGCTCCTGCCCGCCCAGATGGCGCGGGCCTGGCTCGTTTACGAACTGAACGGGGCGGCGCATTGGAGCGAGGTGGCGCGCACCGTCAACGCCGCGGGCCCGCAGGGCGGCCATGTCCGCGAGGCGGCCACAAGCTTCACCCTCCAGGCCGAGCCGATTGCGCCCGCAAGCCTGGTCCAGGGGCAGAACACCATCGTGTTCTCCAACCCGGGCGGCCTTCCCGCCTATCAGGTCCGCAATGTGCGCCTGGTGCTCGAGCCCTTCGACGGCTGGAACTGGGCCACCTCGGCGGCCAGCAACCAAGGCCCGGCCGGCAGCGTCCTCGACGCCGGCAGCACGGCAGGCTGGAACATCTATCCGCTTAACGCCTCGCAAGCTGCCAGCGCACCCCAGCTGACCGTGCAGCTTTCGCAAACCGTAAGCATCGATGCCTTGCGCTTCCAGCTTTCGAAGGCGCTCGACGGCACGGTTTCGGTGGACGTGCTCACGGCGGCAGGCAAATGGCAGACGGTGGCGGCAGATCTGCCGGGGTCCGGCTTTTCCGCGGGCCCGAACGCGCTGCCGCTCGCACAGACCCAGGCCTCCGCCGTCCGCTTGCGCTTTGCAGGCGGCAGCAGTGCTGCCGTTCTAACCGGGATCGCCGTGAGCGGCTCGCCCGCAGGCTCTCCCGCTACGGCCCCGCAGCTTGCCGTCACCTATCCGGACAGCGGCCAGTATTTCGGCGACATGGCCTATGTGCGCGGCTTCATCGCGCCCTTGCAGGATGGCTCGGGCGTGGCGGCGGTCACGGTGGCCGGCAAGCCCGTAACCCTTAGCCAGGGCACGTTCGAGGCGGCCGTAAGCCAGGCCGACCTCGGCATCGAGGCCGGCACCGCGGACTGGTCCGTGGTTGTGCAAGCGGCCTATCCCAATGGCGCGCAGGTTTCGCGCACCGTGCAGTTCACCAAGGCCATAGACGCAACGCAGGCCGACCAGGCCGGCGCCAACGGCCTTGCCACCGATCTTGTGCCCGGTGCGGCCAAGCTCGTCTCCAATCAAGGTGCCGCCCTTGAGGTCGGCGCGGACGCGCTCGCACAGAAGACGCGCGTCGCCATGCGGCCCTTGCGCAAGGTGGACCTGGCCGCCCTCGACCACGGCCTGATCAACGTGACCAAGGTAGGCACCCAAGGTGCTGCGGGCGCCGCGGGCGGCGGCTACCGCTTCCTGCCGCACGGCCAGGTCTTCAAGAAGGCCGTAAAGGTGCACCTGCCCTACGACAAGGCGAAGCTGCCGCAGGGCATGAAGGAAAGCGACATCAAGACCTTCTATTTCGACCGGCAGCTTGGCAAATGGGAGCCCCTGCCAACGGCCAAGGTCGATATGGCGAAGGGCGAGGTCGTCTCGCTCACCACCCACTTCACCGATATGATCAACGGGGTGGTGCAGGCGCCCAATTCGCCCGAAGCCACCTCGTTCAATCCCACCCAGCTCAAGGATATCAAGGTCGCCAACCCTGGCGCCAAGGTAAACCTGATCGCGCCGCCCCAGGCCAACGCCATGGGCGATGTGAAGCTGGCCTACCCGATCGAGGTGCCGCCGGGCCGCGCCGGCCACGCGCCGCAGCTGGCACTTAGCTACAATTCGTCGGCCGAGAACGGCTGGCTGGGCGTTGGCTGGGATCTCGCGGTCTCCTCCATTTCGATCGACACGCGCTGGGGCGTGCCGCGCTACGACCCCAACAACGAGACCGAGACCTATTCGCATGACGGCGAGATGCTGGCCCCAGTGGCCCATCGCGGGCCGCTCGTGGCGCGCACGCCGGAAAAGCCCTTCCACACCCGCGTCGAGGGCTCCTTCCGCAAGATCGTCCGCCACGGCACCTCGCCCTCCACCTATTGGTGGGAGGTGCGCGAGAAGGACGGCACGGCCTATTATTACGGCGGCGATCTCAACGCCAATGCCGTTGTCCCGGCCGCAACCCTGGCCGACGCCAACGGCAACATCTTCAAATGGGCGCTGCGGCTGGTCCAGGACACCAACGGCAACACCATTCACTATAACTACGCGACGATAACCGACACCGGCACGGGCGGCGGCACAACCGGCGTTCCGGGCACCGAACTCTACATCCAGACCATCGATTATACGGGCCAAGGCACCACGCCTGGCGCCTACACCGTGCAGTTCACCCGCGACCGCGATCTGACGAACTATCAGCGCCGGCCCGATCCGATCATCAGCGGCCGCGGCGGCTTCAAGATGGTCACCGCCGACCTCCTGCGCCAAATCCAGGTGAACTATAATGGCCAGGCGGTGCGCTCCTACCAGCTCGCCTACCAGACCGGCGCCTACAACAAGACGCTGCTTACCACGCTGACGCAATACGATGCGTCGGGCGCGCTCTTCAACCAGCACCAGTTCACCTATTATGACGACAGCCGCGATAGCACCCATACGCACTATCTGGGCTTCGGGGGGGCTACGGCTTGGAACACCGGCAACGGCGACAATGTCGTGGCACAGGGGCTCTTTTCCAACATGCAGGCTTCCGCGCTCGGCAGCCAGCAGGGCACCGGAACTGGCGGCCATCTCTACACCGGCATCGGCTTGCTGCCCTACAAGCTGGACTCGGTTGGCTTCAAGTTCGGCTCCAACGGCACCGACAGCGACGGGCTTTTGGCCTTCATCGACCTCAACGGCGACGGCCTGCCCGACAAGGTGTTCAACAATGGCGGCGCGATTTCCTACCGCGTCAACCAGTCGGGGCCGAACGGCACCACCACCTTCGGCCCGGCCGTTCAGATCGCTTCGCTGCCTGCCATCAGCCAAGAGCATTCGGACATGACCTCGTCCGGTCCCGAGGCTTATCCCGGGACCGGCATCCTGAACGCCTTCGTAGGTTTGAACCTTTCCACCACCATCAGCACGCAGTCGGTCTACTTCGCCGATGTGAACGGCGACGGCCTGCCGGACCTCGTGATCAACGGCATCGTGCTGTTCAACTCCATTGGCAAGGACGGCAATCCGTCCTTCAGCCCGGACAGTTCCACCACACCCTATCCGATCGGAGCAGGCGCGGTGCAGGCTGGGCTGCTAGCCGCGCAGCAGGCCCAGATTTCGGCCAAGCTCAACGCCGCCAACCCGCTGGTGGACACGATCCATCGCTGGGTGGCGCCCTTTACCGGCACCGTCAGCATCGCCGGCAGCTTGAACCTCGTCCAGAATACGAGCCAGCAGCGCACCGCCTATAAGACCGCCGACGGCGTCATCGCCTCCATCCAGCTCAACGGCACCGTACTTTACTCGGTGCCGATTGCGCCTACGGATTACTCGCCCAAGACGCCAACCGGGGTCTCGAACATCGCCGTCAACAAGGGCGATATTATTTACTTCCGGGTGCAGTCCATCAACGACGGCTCCTACGACCAGGTGGCCTGGTCTCCAGCCATCGCCTATCAGGGCGTGAGCGCGCCAGCCAACTCCAACAATCTCAACCCCTACAGCTATAGCGAGCAGGCGGACTTTACCCTGCACGGCGTGCGCACCGCACGAATCGGCGTGCCCTTGACCGGCACGCTGCAGATCACCGGCAACCTCAAGAAGCTCGGCCCCACCAGCGACGCTGTCACGCTGACCCTCTACGATACCAAGAACGGCCAGACCTCCATCCTGTACCAATCGCCGCCGCTTGCCGCGCCGGGCACGGGCGCCATCGCGATCAATCAAACCGTGAACGTGCAACAGACCACGACGGACGGCCAGGGTAACTTCACCCAGGGCGACGCGCTCGAGCTGAGGGTCGGAGTGGACAGCCGCATCGACATGACCCAGCTCGTCTGGGACCCGGCCAATCCGCCTACCATCGCCTATACCCAGGCGCCCAGCCTGCCGGCAGGGGCTAAGCTTCCCTCGATGCAGATGGTGACGGAGGCCGACCTCTACGCCAATAGCGATCGGACCGTCCCGCTCGCCCCCTTGGTAGTGCAAACCCAGGGCACGTACACCTTCAATGCCTCTGTCACCGGAACCACGTCAGGCAGCGTGGTGGTGACGGCGAAGACCCCAGGGGTGCTTCTCGCCAAGCAGACTTTAGACCCAACCGGAAGCAGCAACCCTACCTCGGCGAACCTCACCTTCAACGCCAATGCCGGCGACCAGGTATTTTTCGAGTTCCAGGCCCGCGATCCCAGCGTGGCTGCCTCGATCTCAGCCTATAACGTGTCGCCCCAGGGCGGCGGCACCAATCTGCCGGCAGCACTCTATAGCGCCACGCCCGCCGATATCCTGCCGCAGGATTACCGCGGCTGGACGCATTTCGGTTATTACGGCCAGGGCGCCAATGCCTCGCTGCCCATCTCCATCACCTCGAACGACCTGACGCTTAGCAGTGCGCAAGGCTTGGGCAGCACAAGCCAGCAGCAGGCCTACCAGCAGACGATCGTCAACGACATCAACAATCACATCGATCCTTCCTCGCTCGCCCAGCAGTTCCATACCAATGTCATAACTTACATTCCCGTCGCCGCCCTTCCCCAGAACACCAATCCCCCGCCCGGTATGCCGGGCGCGGTGGATCACTGGCAGGGGCCGGACAACTCGCTGTGGGTTGCGGCCGGCTGAGATGAGTTCGTCCAGGCAGGGCGGCACGAAGTACGTCCCCGCCGCCACCGCCGACCCATATGCGGGCGCCGCCGCGGTCGCGCGCATCTCGGAGAACGATCAGACCGCGATTGCGGGGAGTGCGGGCATCTCCATACCCGGCACCGGGCTTGGCGTGAACGGCGGCCTCAGCTATTCGACCGCCAACGGCTACTCCCTCCTCGACTTCAAGGACCTGAACGGCGACGGCTTCCCCGATGTCGTGGCGAACGGGCTTTCCGTGCAATACTCGCCCATGACCGGCGGGCTCGAGGCCAAGGCGCGCACCATCAATGTGCCGGGCTATCCCCAGGACAGCGGCTCGCAGGCCAACTCCTACGGGCTGGGCGGCGATTACGCCTTTTCGGGCGCGAACCCGCTTAGCCGCTTCGGCATCGGCGGCGGCGGCGGCAGGAGCGGCACCACGTCCGGCGACACCGGCCAGCAGATGACCACGCTCGGCATCACCGCCAACATCACCCAGGGCACCAACCTCGTCAATTACGACCTGATCGACATCAATGGCGACGGCCTGCCCGACCGCGTCTCCATCTCGAATAACGGCTCGAACACCGGCACGGTCACCGTGCAGATCAACCTGGGCTACGGCTTCGCCGCGCCCGAGGTCTGGGATCCGGGCACGAACAACGCCATCAACAGCGGCCAGAGCAAGGCCAACGAGATCGGCGGCTCCATCGGCTACAACGACGGCATTTACGGCTTCGGCGGCGGCATCAACACCTCCGAGCACAAGTCGTGGTCCGTTGTCACGCTGCAGGACGTCAACGGCGACGGCCTGGCCGACCGCGTCACCAACAATGGCGGCGTCATCACGGTTGCCTTCAATACCGGCTCGGGCTTCGCCCCGGACGTGCCCTTCCCCGGCATGACCGGCGACATCGCCCACAGCCGGCAGGAGACGCAGGGCGGCGGCCTTTACTTCACCATCGCCTATCCGATCGTCCCCACCGTCCCCGGCGTCTGGTTCATCTTCAATCCCGGCGCGGATGGGGATACCCATGTGGGCCGCACCGAGGCCACCATCGCCGATATCGACGGCGACGGCTTCCCGGACTACCTCACCTCCACCGCCGACAGCACCATTACGGCGAGCCTCAACACGCGCGGCCGCACCAACCTCTTGCAGCAGGTGACCCGCCCGCTTGGCGGCTTCTTCGCGGTCAACTACACCCGCACCGGCAACACCTACAGCCAGCCGCACAACCGCTGGGCGATGTCGTCCCTCACGGTCAACGACGGCGTGGGCGTCAACGGCCAGGACACCGAGGTCACGAGCTTCGCCTGGTTGAACGGCTTCTACGAGCGGCGCGAGCGGCAGTTCTACGGCTTCGCACAATGCGTCGAGACCCATCTCGATCCGGCCAACAGCAACGCGCCCTACCGCACCGTCACGCGCACCTACAACAACGGCACCTTCTATCTGAAGGGGCTCCCGGCGGAAGACACGCTTTCGGACGCGGCGGGCAACAAATATACCGACGCGACCTACACTTATACGGTGATCGACGAGTCCACGGGCCAGCCGCTGGTAAACCCGTCCGACCTGACCGCGGTTGGCTTCCCCGCGCTTGTGCAGACCAACAAGTACTGGTACGAGGGCCAGCCTGCGTACGGCAAGACCACCTACCAGACCTACGCCTACGACCAGTACGGCAACATCATCGATTATAAGGACTACCGCCGACGGCGCCCCGGCCGAACTGGTCGAGGCGCAGATCGGCTACTACCAGGATCTGACCAACTACATCGTCGGCAAGGCCAACGCCATTTCGGTCTATGGCGGCGGCGCAGGTCATGCGCCACCGCAAGGCCAGCTTCCAGGCCGGCACCGGCAACCTGTTGGAGGTGGTCAAGACGCTGGCGAACGGCACCGCCGCCGTCACCGATCTCACCTACGATCCTTACGGCAACGTGCTGACCGTCACCGGCCCGGCCAACGCCACCAACCAGCGCTACGCGAAGACCTACACCTACGATTCCGCCGTCAACACCTATGTGACTTCCGTCACCGACAGCTTCGGCTACACGTCGAAGGCGGCCTACGACTACCGCTTCGGCGAGCCCACCAGCTCGACCGACATCAACAACCAAGTCATCACCACCCAATACGACAATGCGGGCCGGGCCGTGTCCATTGTCGGCCCCTACGAGCAGGGCACCGGCCGCACCACCATCGCGATGGACTACCACCCGAACGATCCGAGCGTGCCGAACAGCCCGATGTCCTGGGCGCACACCGCGCATCTCGACCTCAACCGAGGGCCCTCGGCCACCATCGACACCGTCACCTTCGTGGATGGCCTCAAGCGCGTCATCGAGACCAAGAAGAGCCTGGCGCTGCACAGCACGGGCAACGCCTCGACGGACGTGATGGACGTCTCGGGCCGGGTGCAATTTGACGGCTTCGGGCGCACCATCCAGCAATATTATCCCACCACCGAGCTCCTGGGGACGGTGGGCACCTTCAACGCCACCCCCGACACGGTCCAGCCCACCGTCACCACCTACGACGTGCTCGACCGGCCGCTGTTGGTCACCGACCCCGCCAACGAGACCACGCACTTCGCCTACAGCTTCGAACCGACCGCAACGGCTTGACGCAGTTCTGGACGCGCGTCACCGACGCCAACGGCATCCCGCGCGACACCTTCCGCAACGTGCATGACGATATCACCAGCGTCAGGCTCCTCAACAATGGCGGCGGTCACCTTGTGGACCTCCTACGCCTACGATCCGCTCGACGAGATCGTGACCGTCACCGACAACAACAAAAATGCGACGAGCGCCATCTACGACAATTTCGGGCGGCGCGTGACGCTCAGCAGCCCCGATGCCGGGACCACCAGCTACGTGTTCGATCCGGCCTCGAACCTCAGCCAGAAAATCACCGCGAACCTCAAAGCGGCGGGCCAGGCCGTCAACTATAGCTATCAGTACGACCGGATGGCTTCGGTCGCCTATCCCAAGTTCCCCGGCAACAACGTCACCTACACCTATGGCGGGCCGGGCGCGGCCGGCAATGGCGCGGACCGGGTCATCATGCTCCCGCCGAGGGCGGTACGCTCGCTCGCGCCTACGGGCCCTTGGGCGAGGTGGTGAAGGAGGTGCGCACCCCCGCCCAAACGACCGTCACCGGCCCGAACCCGGTGTTCACCACGCTCTACACCTACGACACCTGGAACCGCATCCAGCACCTGACCTACCCCGACGGCGAGGTGGTGAGCTTCTCCTACGACAGCGGCGGGCTCATCAAGTCGATTACCGGCCAGAAGCAGGCGCTTTCCTACAACTACCTGACCTTCATCGGCTACGACAAGTTCGAGGCCCGCGAGCACGTGGCCTTGGGCAACGGCACGGCCACCGATTACACGTACAGACCGGACAACCGGCGGCTCGCCGGGCTCGTCGCCAAGACCAAGTCCGCGCGCACCTTCATGAACATGTCCTACGGCTACGACGCCGTGGGCAACATTCTCTCGCTTGGCAATTCGGCCGCGATCCCCGCGGGCACCGCGCTCTATGGCGGCACCACGGCCTACACCTTCGGCTACGACAACCTCTACGAGCTGACGAGCGCCACCGGCGCCTTCACCAAGCCCAACGTGCCGGTGCAGAAGTTTACCCTCGCGATGTCCTACGACGGCATCCACAACATTACGCACAAGACGCAGACCGCGTTCAACCTGCTCTCGAACGGCAGCAAGACGCCGAACCTGCCGCTGACCTACGACTGGGCCTACACTTATCCCCCTGCCCCGGGGCGGCCGCACGCGGCCAGCCAGATCGGCAACCACCTCTTCCAATACGACGCCGATGGCAACCAGGCAGGCTGGACCGCCACCGATAGCAAGCAGAACCGCGTCATCGTCTGGGACGAAGACAACCGCATGCAGTCGGTGACCGACAGCTCCGCGCAGCCCACCACCTTCAAATACGACCCCGATACGAACCGCGTCGTCAAGAAGGGCGCGGGTGGCGAGACGCTTTATATCAACCCGTGGTACGTGGCGGCGCTGGGCCGGAACTCGAAGCAGGTCTTCGCCGGGCCAACCCGAATCGTCACCAAACTCGAGCAGTTCCCTTCCGGCGAAGGCTACGGCACGGGCGCCAAAAACCTCACCGAGGTCTATCAGTACTTCTACCACCCCGATCACCTGGGCTCGACCGGCTTCGCCACCGACGCCACGGGCGAGGTCTACCAGCACCTGGAATATTTCCCCTTCGGCGAAACCTGGGTCGACGAGGTCTCCGACGATACCCGCGTGCCGTACAGGTTCACCGGGCAGGAGTTCGACGAGGAGACCAAGCTCTATTACTACGGGGCGAGGTATTACGATCCTAGAACATCCGTGTGGCAAAGCCCAGACCCCGCGCTTAGTAAGCACTTAAGAGGGGGACTTACTTCGCCTCAAGACTTGGCGTTAATGGGCTATGTACGTCAGAATCCGCTGAAATATACGGATCCGACTGGACAACTCTCAGAAGAACCATGGGTGATCGGAGAGGCAGCTGCCGACATTGCGAAAGAAGGTGCCGCCCAAGCTTTGAAGCAGGGGAGCAAGGGGCCTATTGCCGCTTGCGTGGCGAGTGGCGTATGTGCAGCTGCAGGCGGGTCAGTTGCACTGGGAGGGGCGTGGACGGCTGCTATGGTATACGAGTTTGATCCCCACCGGATTCTGGAGATCCAGCAGGGTATCAGGGACAGCATGGCGCTGGTGCCAACCGTTGCCGTTGAGGTGCACAATGAGGAAGAGCAAAATCTTGTTGCCTCCATGCGCCTGGCGGGTAAGACTGGCATTGAGATCCAGAGTGCACTGGATAATCTCCGTGCAAGCAAAGGGGCACCCAGCGGTACGGCGGCGCAGCAGCTTGGAAAGAGCCGGGAACAAATAGTCGCCGCCCTCGTTGGTGGGGCTGTGTCAAACGAAGAAATAAAAACGACGCGAGGAAAGACAGACATCGATGTTATCGGGCCCAAAGGCGAGTTAATAGCTGTCGGAGGACCTGGAAAAGCAAAGAACTTGGATAACTTCCAACGATCACTAAGTGTTTATCGAGAGGTTGCCGCCAGTAGAGGTGTTGGTGTGCGGGTCTATTTGGCAGAAGGGACACCACAGAACGTTGTAGACGCGGCTGCAAAAATTGTAGGTAAAGAAAATGTTATTGTTGTACAGGGGCTGCAATGAGTGATCGCGGCTGCTGTCTTCGGATACCGGAGCCATTGGAAGTGTCTTTCGGCTTGATCGAATCTCTGCTTGGAGAGTTCGGCTACCGGCTCGTTAAAGACAACACGAATATGGTAACAACCTGGAAAGATTCTAAACCGGAATCAATCAATAGTTGCGCAGTGATGGAGCAAATCCTCTCTGGGCTTATCACAAATGCTCAATTCTGGCAGGGTCCCATGGACGATTTGTTCGTTTCTTGGACAATTCTACCAGGTTTAGTTGAATTCCGTTTCGCATTTGATGGTCATGAAGTGAAAGAGATCTGCGAAATCGTAGGTAGTCTTTGTAAGCTGTTATTCGAAAGATATCGTTCCACTTATCATAATGAACAGGCACTCGTGGTTGAGATTTAACTGGCGTTGGCGGAAGTCTGAAAGCGATCCTCGCCTCGAAGGATGCACGTGCTGCGCGGGAAAAAGCTTTGCAGTTGATCGCCAGGCTGGCGGGCATGCTGGCCTCCGCAATGTCTGAGCCCACAAGTTTCACGGGGTCGCATGGAGCTTCCGCGAATATTGCGATAAGTAAAAATTTCGCTAACGCCGCCTACGGCGCTATCATGCTTAATGCAGCCATGGTTAGCTCGAAATCGTGAATCTCTCACAGGCCGTTTTCTGCGAAAAATTCCTCGTTTTTGGCCGTTTTCGAGCTTTCAAAAACACGTTTGAGCCACTTGCAAAACTCTAACGATGTGAAGGGCTGGCGACGGCTTTAGCCTTCGGCGTCGGGCGTTTTTGGCGGTAGGTGTGTGCCGCCAGGGGGGCGGCGGCGATTTTTGGCGCAACTTTCCCGTAGTTTGACTTCGCCGGGGTTTGGCAGCCGCCGTGCGGTTCAGTTCACCAGCCGCATCAGCTGCTCAACGGTTAGCGTCAGTATGCCGAACATAAGATGGCAGAGCACCTTGGCATGACCGCGCACCCGTACTGACCGGCCGCCGTAGCTGTCCTTGAGCGCGCTGTTGACGCGCTCGGCTGAGCTGCGCTCGCGATAGCGGACATCCTCTGCGGGCTGATGGCAGGCGCATCGCTTGGCCAGCGCCTCCGCCTCAGCCTCGGCCTTGCAGCCCCGGCGCGGCTTGGCATCGATGATCGGCACATGCCCGAGCGCGCAGCTCTTGTCCCAGATTTCCGGCGCGTCGTAAGCGCTGTCCATGAGATCGTAGAGGTTGGTGACGCGGCCGGCCGTGATGGTGGCCAAGGGGATCGCCACCTGGCTGTCGTGGACGGACGCCGAAGTCAGCAGGCAGGAGACCGGGATATCGCCATCGGCGGTATCGATGTGCAATTTGTAGCCAATCCAGCAGGTGGTATGGCCTTTTGCATTGCATTTCCTGCCGATGGCGCACGCTGTTGGCAGATCGGCCAGCATTTCAGCCAGCGTCATGCCAGCTTGGCGCTCCAACCGCCGCGGCTCCTTCTTCGAGACCACCTCGCCCTTTTTCGGCCGCCCGCGTTTGCGCTTCGGTATCTTGGGAGCTGGCTGTGCCGGTTCGGCCGGCTTTTCGCGCGCTTCGATGGCGGTGGCGTCACGCGAGATGTGACCAACCAGGCGATCCTTGTGGGTTCTTACGATCAGGGCCTCGTGCACGCGGCCCGGCAAGCCGCTCGCCGCAAACTCGGCGAAGGCGCGCGAGAAGGTGCTTTCGCTTGGAACCTGGCTTCTGAGCTCCCAGCCGCATAGCCGGCGCAGCGTGGCATCGACGGCCAGCCGCTCGATCAAAGCCGAGGTCGTGGCCAGGTTGAGCACGGCCTTCGCCACGAACGCGCGCGCCAACGCATGCCGGTCATCCAGCGGGCGCCCCGGCAGGCCCGGCCACATCCGCACGAAGGCCTCGATGCGAGCCATATCGAGCACCACCACGAGCCGCTCGTGCTGCGCGGTCAGCGGACCTACCTCTTCCCGCAGCATCGGGAAAAGAAAACCTTGAATGTGATCCCAGGTGCTGGTTAGCATTCCGCGCAGAGGCATGTCCGTGTCCTGATTCGGCAGGTGGTTTGTAGCAAAAGCACCATGCCTGAACTCGGGGCGCGGACGCCTCGCTTCATCCCCCATCAGGACGAAAAATCCCGCTCGCCGCTGCTATTTTGCAAGTGGCTCGTTTAAATATATTTGCAGATTGTTTGTTAACGCTGGAACGGTGCATTTTTCGCCTGGTGGCGTTCCGCTACTCTTAGAATAAAGCAAGCCATATCAGTTACTTATCGGTGCGTTAAACCTTCAGGAAGGAGTCCTTGCTATAATTGCCCCGTAAAGGAAGAGGCGGGCACTTATGTAAAAATTCCCGGAAGCCGGAAAAGTACGGTTAGCGCGGAGTTAACGGCTTTGCCGGCGGCATCAACACCTCCGAGCACAAGTCGTGGTCCGTTGTCACGCTGCAGGACGTCAACGGCGACGGCCTGGCCGGCCGCGTCACCAACGCTGGCGGCGTCATCACGGTTGCCTTCAACACCGGCTCGGGCTTCGGCCCCGGCGTGCCCTTCCCCGGCATGACCGGCGACATCGCCCACAGCCGCCAGGAGACGCAGGGCGGCGGCCTTTACTTCACCATCGCCTATCCGATCGTCCCCACCGTCCCCGGCGTCTGGTTCATCTTCAATCCCGGCGCGGATGGGGATACCCATGTGGGCCGCACCGAGGCCACCATCGCCGATATCGACGGCGACGGCTACCCGGACTACCTCACCTCCACCGCCGACAGCACCATTACGGCGAGCCTCAACACGCGCGGCCGCACCAACCTCTTGCAGCAGGTGACCCGCCCGCTCGGCGGCTTCTTCGCGGTCAACTACACCCGCACCGGCAATACCTACAGCCAGCCGCACAACCGCTGGGCGATGTCGTCCCTCACGGTCAACGACGGCGTGGGCGTCAACGGCCAGGACACCGAGGTCACGAGCTTCGCCTGGTTGAACGGCTTCTACGAGCGGCGCGAGCGGCAGTTCTACGGCTTCGCACAATGCGTCGAGACCCATCTCGATCCGGCGAACAGCAACGCGCCCTACCGCATCGCCACGCGCACCTACAACAACGCCACCTTCTATCTGAAGGGGCTCCCGGCCGAGGAGACGCTTTCGGACGCCGCGGGCAATAAATATACGGACGCGACCTACACTTATACGGTGATCGACGAGTCCACGGGCCAGCAACTGGTAAACCCCTCCGACCTGACCGCGGTTGGTTTCCCCGCGCTTGTGCAGACCAACAAGTACTGGTACGAGGGCCAGCCCGCGCACGGCAAGAAGACCTACGAGACCTACGCCTACGACCAATACGGCAACATTATCGATTATCAGGACACCGCCGACGGCGCCCTGGCCCAACTGGTCGAATCACAGATCGGCTACTACCAGGATCTGACCAACTATATCGTCGGCAAGGCGAATGCGATCACCGTGCTGGGTGGCGGCCAGCTCATGCGCCACCGCTCGGCCAGCTTCGACGGCAGGGGAAACCTGATCGAGGTGGTCAAGTGGCTGGGGAACAACCCCACCGCCGTCACCGATCTCACCTACGACACCTACGGCAACATCCTGACCGCGACCGGCCCGGCCAACGCCACCAACCAGCGCTACAGCAAGACCTACACCTACGATTCCGCCGTCAATACCTATGTGACCTCGGTCACCGACAGCTTCGGCTACAAGTCCACAGCGGCCTACGACTTCCGCTTCGGGGTGCCCATAAGCTCGACCGACATCAACAACCAGACCATCACCACCACCTACGATAATGCGGGCCGGGCGATCGCCATGGTCGGCCCTTACGAGCAGGGCACCGGGCGGACCACCATCGCGATGGACTACCACCCAAGCGATCCAAGCGTGCCGAACAGCCCGATGTCCTGGGCGCACACCGCGCATGCCGACCTCAACGGCGGGGTCTCGGGCACCCTCGACACCGTCACCTTCGTGGACGGGCTCGAACGCGTCATCGAGGCCAAGAAGAGCCTGGCACTCTACACCTCGGGCAACGCCTCGACCAACGTGATGAGCGTCTCGGGCCGGGTGCAATTCGACGGCTTCGGGCGTGTCATCCAGGAATACTACCCCATCACCGAGCCCCTGGGGCAGATGGGAACGTTCAACGCCGGCTTCGACACGGTCAAGCCCACCGTCAAAACCTACGACGTGCTGGACCGGCCGCTGTCGGTGGCCAACCCCGCGAACGAGACCACGCGCTTCGCCTACAGCTTCGGACCGGACCGCAACGGCGTACAGCAGTTCTGGACGCACGTCACCGACGCCAACGGCATCCCGCGCGACACCTTCCGCAACGTGCACGAAGATATCACCAGCGTGCGCCTCCTCAACAATGGCGCGGTCACCTTGTGGACCTCCTACGCCTACGATCCGCTCGACGAGATCCTGACCGTCACCGATAACAACAAAAATGCGACGACCGCCATTTACGATAATTTCGGGCGGCGCGTGACGCTCAGCAGCCCCGACGCCGGGACCACCAGCTATGTGTTCGATCCGGCTTCGAACATGATCCAGAAGGTCACCGCGAACCTGAAAGCGGCGGGCCAGGCCGTCAACTATAGCTATCAATACGACCGGCTGGCCTCGGTCACCTATCCCAAGTTCCCCGGCAACAACGTCACCTACACCTATGGTGCACCGGGTGCCGCGGGCAACGCTGCGGACCGCGTGACGCTGCTCACCGCTGAGGGCGGCACGCTGCAGCGCGCCTACGGGCCCTTGGGCGAGGTGGTGAAAGAAATCCGCACCCCCGCCCAGACCACCGTCACCGGCCCCAACCCGGTGTTCACCACGCTCTACACCTACGACACCTGGAACCGCATTCAGAACCTCACCTACCCCGACGGCGAGGTGGTGAGCTTCAACTACGATAGCGGCGGGCTCATCAAGTCGATCAGCGGCCAGAAGCAGTCGCTTTCCTACAATTATCTCAACTTCATCGGCTACGACAAGTTCGAGGCCCGCGCGCAGGTGGCGCTAGGCAACGGCACGGCCACCAGCTACAGCTACAACCCGCTCAATAGGCGGCCGACCGGGCTTGTCGCCCAAACCAAGTCGGCGCGCACCTTCATGAACATGTCCTACGGCTACGACGCCGTGGGCAATATTCTCTCGCTTGGCAATTCGGCGGCGATCCCGGCCGGCACGGCGCTCTATGGCGGCACCACGGCCTACACCTTCGGTTACGACAACCTTTACGAGCTGACGAGCGCCACGGGCGCCTTCACCAAGCCCAACGTGCCGGTGCAGAAATACACGCTCGCGATGGCCTACGACGGCATCCACAACATCACGCACAAGACGCAGACCGCGTTCAACCTGCTCTCGAACGGCAGCAAGACGCCGAACCTGCCGCTCACCTACGACTGGGCCTACGCCTACGGCGGCAGCCGGCCGCATGCGGCCAGCCAAGTGGGCAACCACCTCTTCCAGTACGACCTGAACGGCAACCAGGCCGGCTGGACCGCGACCGACAGCAAGCAGAACCGCGTCATCGTCTGGGACGAAGACAACCGCATGCAGTCGGTGACGGACAGCTCCGCGCAGCCCACCACCTTCAAGTACGACGACAACTCCAACCGCGTTGTCAAGAAGGGCGCGGGCGGCGAGACGCTTTACATCAACCCGTGGTACGTGGCGGCCCTCGGCCGGAACTCGAAGCAAGTGTTCGCAGGCACCACACGCATCGTCACCAAGCTCGAGCAATTCCCGAGCGGCGAAGGTTACGGCACCGGCGCGCGGAACCTCACCGAGGTCTACCAGTACTTCTACCACCAGGATCAGCTGGGCTCGACTGGCTTCGCCACCGACGCCACGGGCGAGGTCTACCAGCACCTCGAATACTTCCCTTTCGGCGAGACCTGGGTCGACGAGGTCTCTGACGACACCCGCGTGCCCTACCGCTTCACGGGGCAGGAGTTCGACGAGGAGACCAAGCTCTATTACTACGGGGCTAGGTATTACGATCCTAGGACTAGCGCGTGGGAAAGCGCAGACCCGGCGGTGGGAACATATGCCGGTACAGGCAAGGCCGGGCATGCTATGCCTTCCCTCGCTTCGGGCTGGAAATCTCATCTTACCGGAGGCGGTATGGGAGGGATGTTCGAACCAACGAACATGAATTTGTATGCCTATGCCGGAAATAATCCGACATCTAGGATCGATCCAACAGGAAAAGATCAAGTCGATTGCTACATCGCGTATGAACCCAACGCCGAAGCGCCATCGTCCGGAGGATGTGGTGCACCACAGAGTGACGAGGACTTGAATACCACGGTCACTTACCATTTTAGATATTACTCCTGGTGGTGGGGCGCTGACTCGGCGTTTGGTGATAAAACCTTTTCGAGCGACAGTCTCTCATTAAAGTATCCTGGTCGCTACGAAGACGCTAAAGGCCGTATTATAGCGGAACTCAAAGCCCGTGGGATCAACGCGGTTGAAGAGAGCGCTTCGGACTTCCCGGACTGGGCCGGTGCCGCTGCCAGTGTGGGCTTTGGCCGGCGTATCAATACGCCAAACTACAAGAACGTAAAGATCAATATGGGAGAAGTCTTGTCGGGGCACATAAAGACAGGAGGCAGGTATATACAAAATTTGAAAAGTGGTGGAAAGCTTAAGGACGCATTCCCTGACACCATGGACGCAAAAAGCATTGAAAAAGCCATTCGCGAAGCTTATCGTAACTCGCGCCAAGTTGGCGGACCGCAGGGGGAAAGGCTCTTTTTAAAAGGAAAATCGTCTTCTGGCATGGACATAGAGATGTGGTACAACACGGCAACAAAGATAATAGAATCAGCTTGGTCAAAGTAGGATCAGCTTGGCTTCGATGCAGGCTCCGCCGGAGCCTTTGGCGAGTATACCATCCTCTGCATCGGCCCGCTTTTGTCCGTGCAGCGTAACCATTCGTAGCAATATAATTATTCTGTAATAGGTGTTGCATATAAAGCTATAGCACGGTGAAAAAGTGAAGGTATTAATGCCCTCTTGCAAGAGTGACTAAAGATGAAGGTGGTGGCATCGGGTGATATACATATTGCTTCGTCGGGTGCGGTATGGGGGGCTATCTGTGTCGAGCACGAGGGGAAATTTTTTCCTGGACCAAGCTGGGAGGATTTATTGTTAGGCGTTCTGGACAATTGGGGTGTAAATATTGTTAGGTTGCTTTTTAAGAGCAGGAAAAGCTTAAAGTTTTGGTTTTTCGACGGCCGGGTATATTTTGTATGCAAGCTTGATGGTAGCAAGCTTTATGTAACATATGCTGAGGATGCATCTTATGAAGGTGTAGATGCCGCTAATGTCGCAGGTGAAATATCATGCAACGCGCACGAATTTTTTCAATCCTACATTGATGTCTCTGGCGCCGTTCTAAAGAAGCTACGCAACATGAAGTTGTCTTCCCGCGTGCAATTGGCGGAGGGAGCCTCAATTATCAATATACAGAAGCATAGAAAACGTATCAAAGCGTCGATGCAGTGGGCCCTTTCGGGAGGCGCTGCCGATAGGCTCTCTTAAATGTTGGATAGGCACAGGCGACCCGGACCTCGGCCAGGATGGGCTATCCCGCCGGCATGCCTCACCTGGGTGCAGGTGGTGAGGAAGCCATGACTGAGCGCGCAGCACTTGATGCGGCCTTTCGCCGGATGATGACAGGGAGGGCAGAAAAGCTGGTGCCGTTCGGTTTTGCCCGTCGAGGTTCTGTTCTGAGAACACTCCGGGCAGGTCGCAACCTGCCAACCTTGCATTCGAAGGTCTTTTGTTACTTTAGAGTGCCGGTGCACGCAGCCGCGATTTTTGTACAAAACAGGCCGGATTCCGTCATCGAACTCAGGTCATGCCGTCTGCCGCACATGACACCTTCGCGCTCATGGGTATTCTTTTGGATATATGTAACTATACAATTAACCCGCGCGAAGGCGCTTTTACGAAACGAACCCAGTTTGGTTAGAAACCGGTTGATCCGGCTGCGTTGCCCAGACCACCGTCACCGGCCCGAACCCGGTGTTCACCACGCTCTACAGCTACGACACCTGGAACCGCATCCAGAACCTGACCTACCCCGACGGCGAGGTGGTGAGCTTCAACTACGACAGCGGCGGGCTCATCAAGACCATCAGCGGCCAGAAGCAGGCGCTTTCCTATAACTACCTGACCTTTATCGGCTACGACAAATTCGAGGCCCGCGAGCACGTGGCCTTGGGCAACGGCACGGCCACCGATTACACTTACAGACCGGACAACCGGCGGCTCGCCGGGCTCGCCGCCAAGACCAAGTCGGCGCGCACCTTCATGAACATGTCCTACGGCTACGACGCCGTGGGCAACGTTCTCTCGCTTGGCAACTCGGCGGCGATCCCCGCGGGCACAGCACTTTACGGCGGCACCACGGCCTACACCTTCGGCTACGACAACATTTACGAGCTGACCAGTGCCACCGGCGCCTTCACCAAGCGCAACGTGCCGGTGCAGAAGTTCACGCTGGCGATGTCCTACGACGGCATCCACAACATCACCCACAAGACCCAGACGGCGTTCAACCTGCTCTCGAACGGCTCGATCACGCCAAACCTGCCGCTGACCTACAACAATGCCTACGCCTATGCCGGCGGGCGGCCGCATGCGGCAAGCCAGATCGGCGACCATACCTTCCAGTACGACCTCGACGGCAACCAGGCAGGCTGGAAGGCCACCGACAGCGCGCAGAACCGGGTCATCGTCTGGGACGAAGACAACCGCATGCAGTCGGTGACCGACAGCTCCGCGCAGCCCACCACCTTCAAATACGACGATAACACCAACCGCGTGGTCAAGAAGGGTGCCGGCGGGGAGACGCTTTACATCAACCCCTGGTATGTCGCGGCCTTGGGGCGGAACTCGAAGCAGGTGTTCGCGGGCACGACGCGCATCCAGACCAAGCTCGAGCAGTTCCCCTCAGGCGAGGGCTACGGAACTGGCGCCAAGAACCTCACCGAGGTCTACCAGTACTTCTACCACCCCGATCACCTGGGCTCGACGGGCTTCGCCACCGACGCCACGGGCGAGGTCTACCAGCACCTCGAATACTTCCCCTTCGGCGAGACCTGGGTCGACGAAGTCTCCGACGATACCCGCGTGCCCTACCGGTTCACAGGGCAGGAGTTCGACGAGGAAACCAAGCTCTATTACTACGGGGCACGGTATTACGATCCGCGGACGAGCGTGTGGGAGAACCCCGACCCGGCGCTTGGGAAATATCTCAGCGCTGGCAAGAAAGTTGGCGGCGTATTCGAGCCGCGAAACCTGAGCAGTTTCGGTTACGTGCACCAGAATCCGCTTGTTCTGGTTGACCCTGATGGGCGTGACCCCCAGGAGCCCGAGCGGGACACTGGATACCTGGATAATGGATATCAATGTGTCGCGCCGTTCGCAACTAATCCGTTCGCGCTTGAGGGGAGCGTCACGGAGTACAGACCCTACCCGCAAGAAGGTGTAAACGAGACCTGGTCTCCCCTCGATTTTGTTTCACCCGGGATGATAGTGGGAGGCGTGAGAATAGCAGGCGGCTGGGCTGTAAAATCCGTTGCAACGAAAGCGATACAAAGCGGTGCTCGAAGCGGTATCTTCGAGGGCGACGCGTCTGCCGCATACGACGCAATACGTGCCAGCACGAGCGACGTCGCAGATATAGCTAAGAACACTGGGCTGAAGGCAAGCAATATCCAAAAAATCAAGCAGCATCTATTTGAGGATTTACATCTTCTCGATAGATATGCAAAGCAGGGCATTCCGGGGGAGATGGCTAGATTCGATGCCGACGAAGCCATTGCTGCCGCTTGGCAACGGCTGCAAAAAGGAGCACATACACCTGAAGATTTGCAACTACTTCGATACGAGACGGCTGAAAGATGGTATATGCAGAAACATGGACCAAGCTATGATGCTGCGCATACAGCCGCGTCGAAACGCTTCCCAGCTCCCCCGCTCGAGTAACGGAAATGAGATTCTATAAAAAAGATGACACTTACATTGTAACACGAATAACCGGCCCGCATCACAATTACTTGGGGTTGAGGGTCGCGGAGGGAAGTGGCAATGAAAGTACAATTCAACTAATAGATCTTGAGAAAGGGGATCGTAAAACATTAAATGGAGACGATATAAGAAGTTCCGTCGCCCAAGGCATCAAGGACGCAAATATATTATTTGGAACTAGTTATTTTGCGTCAACTATATCCTATATATCCTCCGATACAAACAATCTAGATATTTATAGAAAACTTGCTTTCTCGATTGTCGAGGGAATATTTTTAGGAAAAGAATTTATACCGATTTCCGAATAGGCGGCTGCGTCGTGAGCGCGTAACCGAGAGCCAGAAACACAAAGCATGGCGAAGGTTTCCACTTCGGCAAGCCCCCCGGCAGCGAAGGTGCTCCTGGCCGCGATGGTCCGCAACCGGCCTATCGGCGCCAAGCAGCAATTCTAAAACTGTCTAATTTTCCTAAAACTCGCGGATTTTAAGGATTCCCAAGGGGAGCGAACAGTGATTCAAGATAGGGATGAACCTGCTTGTATCTCATTTGGAGGAGCTTAAGAGGGTGTGCCGGACGTTTCCGGACGCACGGGAAGGGCGTTCCGGCAACATTGGGGTGGAAGATTTCGGGTTGTCTGCGTTTTCGATGTTTTTTATGCAGAGTGAGTCCTTTTTGTCGTACCAGCGGGCCCTGGAGAAGGGACAGAAGCGGTCGAATTGCCAGACGCTGTTTGGGATCGGCAAAATCCCTTCTGACAATTACATTCGATCCATGCTGGACAACGCACGATCCTGCGCTTTTGCAGCCTTGTTTTGACCGGCTGGCGGCGCACCTCGGCAAGCCAGAGATGCGGAAAGCCTTTCAACGGCTCGGCAACCGGACGCTGATCGCGTGGGACGGAACGGAGTATTTCAACTCATACAAAATAGGCTGCCCCCACTGTCTGACGCGCAAGCGCAGCAACGGGAAAAGCGAAAACTATCACACGATGCTATCGGCGACGGTTGTCGCTCCGGGGCATACCAAAGTTGTGCCGCTCATGCCGGAGTTCATAGCGAAGCAAGACGGCCATGAGAAGCAAGACTGCGAGCGCGCTGCGGTCAAGCGCTGGTTTGAAAAGCACGGCGATCACGTCAAAGCTTTGCGCCCAGTTTATCTGGGAGACGATCTGTTCGCCTGCCATCCCGTGGCGCAGATGGTCACGGAAAACGGCAGCGATTTCATTTTTACCTGCAAGGAAACCTCGCACAAGGCATTGATAGACTTCATCGACGGCGCAACGTGCGAGGTGCGCGAGGACAAAGTCCGCAAGGGCCGCGTGACTGAAACATTCCGCTACAAGTGGATCGGGGATGTGCCTTTTTAAGCGGCGCGCTACCGCACGACGCTACTTGAGCGCACGCGCGACGGGAAAGATGCGATCAAGGTCAATTGGATCGGCTTTCAAATCCTCGATGCGAAAGGCGGCGTCAAATACACGATGTCATGGGTTACGAGTTTGCCCGTTACATCGAACACCGTTGCCGAAATCGCCGCCTGTGGCCGGGCGCGCTGGAAGATCGAAAACGAAAGTTTCAACGTGATGAAAAATCACGGCTATGAACTGGAGCATAATTTCGGCCACGGCAAAAAATTTCTGGCGATGACGTTGGCCACGTTCAATCTGCTGGCCTTCGCTTGGCACACCATCCTCGACTGCCTCGATCCGGCGTGGCAAGCCGCCAGAGAAGCCAGCGCAAAACGAACGCGGTTCTTCTCCACAATCGTCTCCCTCACCGCCTTCGTCGTTTTCCCTTCCTGGCCTGTCTTCCTAACCTCCCTCGCTACCTTCGAAATCCCCCCAAACCTTCTTCAAAACCAAAAATGACCCGTTCCCCCTATGAAAATGCTAGTTTTAGAATTGCTGGGCGCCAAGCGTTAGATTTTGACGGCTAGAACTAATATGATACTGCATCTGCTCGATTGCTTCCCTCTAGCCCGAATTATTCATCTGGATGTGGTTTTCGATGCGATGAGCGGGGCGTAATCCTTTGGAATCACGTATGATTCTGTTGTCGAGACAGTTTCGTGCGCCTTCCCAAGGAATCTCCCGCTCACCATGACCGAAGCTACGCCCTTCCTCCCTGGTCTGTCACCCATTAGCGGCAAAGAAATGACAGCCACTTTCGATGGCGGCCAGCTGTCTTCGGATGGCGGCATTCTCATCCTGCGCGAGATCGAGAAACGGCTCGGCCTTGCCAGGACGCTTAGCCGTCATGTGCCCGATACACGCGATCCGGGCCGCATCGTCCACACCCATGACGACATGATCCGGGCGCGGGTGTTTGCCATCGCCAGCGGTTACGAGGACTGCGACGGCCTCGATGGCTTGCGCATCGATCCCGCTTTCAAGATGGCGTGCGGGCGCAAACCAGGGACGGGCGCCGATCTCATGTCCCAGCCAACATTGTCGCGCCTGGAAAACGCGCCGTCCTGGCGCGTACTTGCACGCATGGCGCTCGGGATGATCGATACGTTCTGCGCCAGCTTTTCGCGCGTACCTGGCCGCACTCTTAGCGGCGCGCTACCGCACGGCGCGCTGCTTGAGCGCACTGTGCTCGACATCGACGATACGGACGATCCGGCGCACGGCCAGCAGGAACTCATCCTCTTCAACACGCATTCGGGCGGCTACTGCTTCCAGCCGATCCACATCTTCGAGGCGGGGACGGGCAAACCCGTGCTATCGCTACTACGGCCAGGCAAGAGGCCTTCAGGAGAGGAGGCGGCGCAAGTTCTGCGGCACGTCATTGCCCATATCCGGCGCTACTGGCCGAGGGTGGAGATCATGGTCCGCGGCGACAGCCACTATGCGGCGCCAGAAGTGCTGGACCTGCTTGAAGAAAAACGCTGCGGCTACATCCTCGGCCTTTCAACCAACGCCCGCCTCGCACCAATGGCGCAGCCCTGGGCCGAGGACGCCGCCACACGCCGGGCGCTGTCGAAGAAGGAGAAGGTGCGGCGGTTCCATCAGGCTACCTACCAAGCCAAAAGCTGGTCGAAATCCCGCAAGATCATCGCCCGTGCCGAGGCCACCAGCATGGGCGGCGATGTGCGCTTCGTGGTGACGAACCTGCCAGGGACGGCGAAGACGTTATACGAGAAGGTCTACTGCGCGCGCGGGCGCATGGAGAACATGATCAAGGACATGAAGCTCTATACCCGCTCGGACCGGACCTCCTGCCACCGCTGGGAAGCAAATCAGTTCCGTCTCTTCTTGCACATGGCCGCCTATTGGCTGCTGTTATCGCTACGCGCGGCGGCTCCCCGGCGCTCGCTATGGCGCACGGCAACTTTTGAAACTCTCCGGCGCGTCTTCCTCAAAATCGCGGTGCGCGTGGAAGAACTCAAGAGCCGCATCAAGGTCGCCTTCCCATCGGCCTACCCGCACGCGCCAGTGCTCGCGCTCCTTGCCGGCACGATCACGGCTCGCAGTCCATAAGCCTTGCGGCATGCGCCGCTTGAGCCCAGGTCTCCAACTTTCAACGCGTCGAAAAGTGCTCGCAGGAACCCGCCGTCAACCCGGCCGGCGGCGCATGCCTGAGGCGTCCATGGCCAAGCTCGGTGAATAATTGAGGCTAGGACGCCGCACGCGGGACAACCCGGCGGGGAAACGCGTTCCACAGCGGCGCCGTGCGCTCAGGAGTTCACGATCCGCAGTCTGCGGTCGAGGACGCGCAGCACTTTGGTAAGGTCGTGCCCGCGCTTCAAAATGAGGCCGGTCATGGCGACTACGCTATAGGCGCCTTGCCGTTTGGTGAGCTTCGGGCTTTTTTCGATCCGGTAAAGCGGTCGCTCGGACGAGCGTCTGAACACCGAAAAGACTGCCCTGTCCCTCAGGAAATCTATCGAATAATCCCGCCACTCGCCCTCGGCAACCTTGGCGCCGTAAACCGAAAAAATCGCGGTAAGCTCATTTCGCGAGAAGCTAGTGTAGGGAAGATGCCCGGCAGGCGGCTGAGAGACGGTGGCGCCTGCCGGGCCGAATGCGCTGGGCAAGATGTCGTTCATGAACCCTCCTCTAGCTGTAATGGCAAGAATCCTTAATGATTGCGCCCCCAATAGCGGGGGCGCAAGGACAAAATCCAGGGGTGGCTTGGCAGTAAACTGCAATATGCTTGCCGCACGAATTGGGTTTCATGGCTTCGCTGGAGGGCGGGCCGCCGGAACCGGCAGAATTGCCGGCTGTTGATAGCAGGCCCATCCGTTCCATTTCCAGCAAGGACGAAACTTATGCCAGGAAACAGGCCGGTTCACTCAATCCCGGACAAGGCGGCGGCGATACCGCCGGCGGCGCTTCTTGCGCTGAATCCAGACGGCGGTACTCAGCCCGAAGGCGTCATCGAACAAAACCCTGCCGCTCCGGAAGCAGAGGCGCCTGCAGTATTTCCACAGGATGAAAGCTCTCCGGTGCCTTCATTTTTTGCCGCTGAAACAGCGTTCGATTGCGAGAACGCGGAAGGCCCCCAGGACTGGCCTGCGGGCGAGGTCTGATTCCGCAAGCGCCAGGCAAGTCCGCCCGCACCGCGCAGCGCCTGCCCCTGTAATATTCTTGTTCGTGAAATGGCTTCTGCTGTATCTGTTGCGTCCGGGGTGCTTGCGCGCCCCACTGAGCTCCCCTATATCATCAACAATTCGAGATAACCATCTCGGAGCGGGACGGACGTCACTAAGTCGCAAAACGGGGGCCGCTGGCTGCCAGTAGCTTGACGTCTCGCAGCTAGGGTGAGCAGCACGAGGTTCTGAACGATGTCGAAAGTGATTGGCATTGACCTGGGCACGACCAATTCTTGCGTGGCCGTGATGGAAGGTAGCCATCCAAAAGTTATCGAAAACGCGGAAGGCATGCGCACGACGCCGTCCATGGTGGCGTTCACAAACGACGGTGAGCGGCTGATCGGATTGCCAGCGAAGCGCCAAGCCGTTACCAATCCCGAGAGCACGTTTTTCGCCATCAAGCGCCTGATCGGACGCCGCTTCGAAGACGAGATGGTGAAAAAGGACATGGGCCTCGTCCCCTATAAGATAGTACGCGGGGACAATGGCGACGCCTGGGTCGAAAGCCACGGCAAGAAATACTCGCCTTCGCAAATCTCCGCCTTCATCCTGCAGAAGATGAAGGAAACCGCGGAGGCTTATCTTGGCGAGAAGGTAGAAAAAGCGGTCATCACCGTCCCGGCTTACTTCAACGACGCCCAGCGCCAGGCGACCAAGGACGCGGGCAGGATTGCGGGACTCGAAGTTCTCCGAATCATCAATGAGCCCACGGCTGCCGCGCTCTCCTATGGCCTCGACAAGAAGAAAGAGTCCAAGACCATCGCGGTGTACGACCTCGGCGGCGGCACCTTCGATATTTCGGTCCTGGAAATCGGCGACGGCGTATTCGAAGTTAAGTCCACCAACGGCGACACCTTCCTTGGCGGCGAAGACTTCGACATGCGGCTTGTCGATTATCTCTCAAGCGAGTTCCGCAGAGAGAACGGCATCGATCTGCGCAAGGACAAGCTCGCGCTGCAGCGTTTGAAGGAAGCTTCCGAAAAGGCGAAGATCGAGCTGTCGAGCGCCCAGCAGACCGAGATCAACCTGCCGTTCATCACGGCGGACCAGAGCGGCCCCAAGCATCTCACCATGAAGCTTACGCGCTCCAAGCTTGAGAGCCTGGTGGACGACCTGCTTCAGAAGACGATCGGGCCGTGCGAGGCAGCGCTGCGCGATGCGTCGCTCAAGGCCGCCGAGATCGACGAGGTGGTGCTCGTCGGCGGCATGACGCGCATGCCGAAGGTCGTGCAAATGGTGAAGAACTTCTTCGGGAAAGAGCCCCACAAAGGCGTCAACCCCGACGAAGTAGTCGCCATGGGCGCCGCCATCCAGGCCGGCGTGCTGCAGGGCGACGTGAAGGACGTGCTGCTGCTCGACGTGACGCCGCTGTCGCTCGGCATCGAGACGCTTGGCGGCGTGTTCACGCGCCTGATCGACCGCAACACCACCATCCCGACCAAAAAGAGCCAGGTTTTCTCGACCGCCGAGGACAACCAGAACGCCGTGACCATTCGCGTTTTCCAGGGCGAGCGTGAAATGGCGGCGGATAACAAGCTGCTCGGACAATTCGACCTTGTCGGCATCCCGCCCTCCCCGCGCGGCGTGCCGCAAATCGAGGTAACTTTCGACATCGACGCCAACGGCATCGTCAACGTGTCGGCTCTCGATAAGGCAACGAACAAGGCGCAGTCGATCCGCATCCAAGCCTCGGGCGGCTTGAGCGATAACGAAATCGAGCGGATGGTGAAGGAAGCCGAGACGCACGCCGCGACCGACAAGAAAAAGCGCGAGCTGGTCGAGGCGAAGAACCAGGCCGAAGCGCTCGTGCATTCGACCGAGAAGACGCTTCAAGAACTAGGCGATAAGGTATCCGATGCCGATCGCAAGGCGATAGAGAACGCCCTGTCCGAGCTCAAGATCGCGTCGGGCAGCGACGATGCTGCCAAGATCGTGGCGAAGGCCGACGACCTTGCGAAGGCAGCGATGAAGCTCGGCGAGGCGCTTTACCGGCAATCCGGTGGCGCCGAGGCAGCGCATCAGGCAGCGGGCGGCGGCGCGGCGCCAGGGGCAGGCTCGGCTCCTTCCGACGGCGTCGTCGATGCGGAATTCGAAGAAGTCAAAGACGACGAAGGCAAAAAGAAGTCCGCCTAAAACGCATGAGGGGGAGAGCTTTGCGGCTCTCCCTTTTTTCGCGCGCGGGTTGGATGACGGCTCGGCGCGCATTATTTATGCTTTCAAAGCCTGAGCTGATCTTCCGGGGGTGGCAACCTTGCATGGCGAAGGATCTCAAGAACAGACCATGAAGCGCGATTACTATGAAGTGCTCGGCCTGAAAAAGGGCGCAGCCGATCACGAAATCAAAAGCGCTTTCCGCCGGCTCGCGAAAGAGTTTCATCCCGACAAGAATCCGGGGACACCACTGCCGAGGTCAATTTCAAGGAGGTCAACGAGGCCTACGAGGCGTTGAAGGACCCGCAGAAACGCGCGGCCTACGATCAGTTCGGCCACGCCGCTTTCGACGGATCGGTGGGACCCAATGGCGCCGCGTACGGCTTTGGCAACGATTTCTTGGCGTCGATGTCCGAGATTTTCGACGACCTCTTCGGCGAGTTCATGGGAGGCCGCCGTAGCCGCGGACGCGGCGCCAAGGAGCGCGGCTCCGATCTCAAGTACAACATGGAAATCTCGCTCGCCGAAGCTTATGGCGGCAAGACCGCGCAAATCCGCGTCCCCGCATCGGTGACGTGCGAAGCCTGCGGCGGCGCGGGTGCTGAAGCTGGCTCCAGCCCCATAACCTGCCCAACCTGCCAAGGGTTCGGCAAGGTGCGGGCCAGCCAAGGCTTTTTCACTATCGAGCGTACCTGCCCGGCCTGCCAAGGCCGCGGCGAGATCATCCAGAAACCGTGCTACACCTGCGCCGGCAGCGGCCGGGTGACGCGCGAACGCGCACTGTCGGTGAATATACCAGCGGGCGTCGAGGATTCCACGCGCATCCGGCTGGCTGGCGAAGGCGAAGCCGGTATTCGCGGCGGCCCTGCCGGCGATCTTTACATCTTCCTGTCAATCCTGCCCGACGACATTTTCCAGCGCGACGGAGCGGACCTGTTCTGCCGCGTGCCGATCACCATGACCACCGCGGCGTTGGGCGGTCAGATCGAGGTTCCCACCATCGATGGCGGCCGCGCGCGGGTGAAAGTGCCCGAGGGCACGGAGACGGGCAAGCAATTCCGCCTGCGCGGCAAGGGCATGCCGGTGCTGCGCTCGAAACTCACCGGCGACCTTTACGTCCAAGTCGAGGTCGAGACGCCGCAGAACCTGTCGCGCCGGCAAAAGGATCTGCTTAAGGAGTTCGAGAAAGCATCGACAGACTCGACCCATCCCGAAACGGCAGGGTTCCTCAGCAAGATCAAAGCCTTCTGGGATCGCATGGGCAAGGCTTGAGTCAGCGAAGGTGGCAAGCTCAAAAGCGGGGTGTCTTGCCAAGCGCCGCGTAAATGTAGCGGCTCGCTTCGATAACCGCGCCCCGGTCCACGCCCGTTTCGAAGCCCAGCCCATCGAGGAGATACACCACATCTTCCGTCGCGACGTTGCCGGACGCACCTTTTGCATAGGGGCAGCCGCCCAAGCCCCCGGCCGAGCTGTCGGCGGCGCGCACGCCTTCTTCCACGCAAGCGTAAATGTTGGCGACGGCCTGCCCGTAGGTGTCGTGGAAGTGCGCAGCGAGCTGCGAAAGCGGAACGCGCTCCGATACAGCCTTCAGCATTTCCCTCGCGGCGCGCGGCGTGCCCACCCCTATCGTATCGCCAAGAGATATCTCGTAGCAGCCAAGCTCGAACAGCCGCGCTGCCACCTCTGCCACCTTGGCCGGCAGCACGCGTCCCTCGTAGGGGCAGCCCAGCGCGCAAGAGACATAGCCGCGCACTTTCACGCCTGACGCCAGCGCCCGTTCCGCCACCGGCTTGAACCTTTCCAGAGATTCGCCGATGGAGCAGTTGATGTTCTTTTGCGAGAACCTCTCCGAGGCGGCGCCGAAGATCGCAATCTCGCGCGCTCCGGCCGCCAGGGCCGCGTCCAGCCCTTTTTCGTTTGGCACGAGCACCGGCAAGGAGACCCCGGCCCGCCCAGCGAAAGCTTGCAGAACCTCCGCCGTGCCCGCCATTTGCGGCACCCATTTGGAAGAGACGAAGCTTCCTGCCTCGATGGAGGTTAGGCCCGCCGCGATGAGCTTCTCGATGAAGGCGATGCGCACCGCGGCCGGGACCGCCGCCGCTTCGTTCTGCAAGCCATCGCGCGGCCCCACCTCAACGATGCGGAAGCGTTCACCCATGCTCAAGCGGCCTCCTCCGCTTCGAACTCGGCCAGCGCAGCACCTTCCGCCACAAAGTCTCCCACCGCGCAGAGATAGCGCGCGACGCGCCCGCGTACTGGCGCGCGCAGCGTGTGCTCCATTTTCATGGCCTCGAGAATAAGCATTGGCGCGCCCGCATCCAAGGTCTCGCCCGGCTTGGCCAGCAGCGCCAGGATCGTGCCCGGCATGGGTGCGATAGCGCCCGCTTCGGGCTCGGCGCCGATTGCGTCTGCGGCGTAGGGCTCGACGAGGGTGAGCTTGATCGGCTCCGGTTCGTCGAAAACCGTGACCGCGTTGTCCGCGAATAGCGCGGTCATCGTCCGGCTTACACTTCCAAACGTGACGGTGAAGCGGCGGCTTCCCGCGGGCGCGAAGCTGAAGGTCTTGCGGGTTCCCGCAGCTTCCAGCGCCATGCCACCGCGGCCTTGGATAAGAACCGCGCCGTGGACTGCGCACGCCTTGTCCCGGAATTGGAGACAGCGTTTGCGGGCGCCGGATAGCATCCAGCCGGTGGTCTGCGCCCATGGCGAATGCGGGTCCGTGGCATCCCGGCGCGTGCTCGCGGCTTCGGCGCTGAGAACGGCCGCGCAAGCCGCTGCGAGATGGTGCGCCGCGACGCCCGTGGCGCCATCGCGCAAGCCAGCCCGTTCGCGCTCGATATATCCAGTATCGATCGCGTTTCTCGACACGGCCTCTTCCCTAAGAAGGCGGGCGAGGAAGCCTGCGTTGGTGGTTACGCCCGCGACTTCGATGCTGGCCAGCGCCCCCTTGAGGCGGCCCAGCGCCCCCTCGCGCGTTCCGGCATGAGCAACGACCTTCGCCAGCATCGGATCGTAATATGGAGAAACCTTATCCCCTTGTGAAAAGCCCGTGTCGATGCGAAGGCCGTGGCCTGTCCCCGGCATGCGCCAGTGTGCGATTTGCCCTATCGACGGCAGGAACCCCGCCTCGGGGTCCTCGGCATAGAGTTCTCGCCTCAATCGCGTGCCCGCGCCGCACGATCTCTCCCTGGGCCAGCGGCAACTTTTCGCCCATCGCCACTCGCAATTGCCATTCAACCAGATCCAGCTCTGTGATCATTTCTGTTACCGGATGCTCGACCTGAAGCCTGGTGTTCATTTCGATGAAATGGGCGTCCTTCTCATCGGCCACGAACTCCACCGTGCCGGCGCCCACATAGCCGATGGCAGCCGCTGCCTTGCGGGCGGCATGGTATAGCGCCTCCCGGCCTTTCTCGCTCAGCGTAGGCGACGGCGCTTCCTCGACCACCTTCTGATGGCGGCGCTGCAGCGTGCACTCGCGCTCGAACAGCGAAACGATCCCGCCGTGGCTATCGGCGAAGATTTGCACCTCGATATGGCGAGGGCGCTCGATGAACTTTTCAAGCAGCAGCCTATCGTCCCCGAAAGCGGAGGCCGCCTCGCGCTTCGCAGCCAGGCTGGCGGCTTCCAGCTCATTCGCGCTGCGGACCACGCGCATGCCCTTGCCGCCGCCCCCCGCGACCGCCTTGAGCAGTACCGGAAAGCCAACGCGCTTTGCCTCGCGCACGAAGGTTTCGATATCCTGCGCCTCGCCGTGATAGCCTGGCACCACCGGCACGCCCGCCTTTTCCATCAGCGCCTTGGCGGCGGACTTCGAGCCCATGGCGCGGATCGCAGAAGCCGGCGGCCCAACGAAAATGAGCCCAGCCGCCGCGCAGGATTCTGCGAAATCCGCGTTTTCCGAGAGAAAACCGTACCCAGGATGGATGGCTTCCGCCCCGCTCGCTTTCGCGGCGGCGATTATGCGCTCCACATTGAGATAACTGTCGCGCGGAGGTGCGGCGCCCAAGAGATGTGCCTCGTCCGCCATTTGCACATGCAGGGCTTGAGCATCGGCCTCCGAATAGACCGCGATGGTGCGCAGGCCCATGCGCCTTGCCGTCCGGGCGATCCGGCAAGCGATCTCGCCGCGATTGGCGATCAGGAGGCAGGTGAAGGGGCGATAGGTCATCGGCGGGTCACATCCTGAACACGCCGAAAGGCCCGCGCTCCGGCGGCGCGTTCAGCCCGGCGGAAATCGCCAGCGCCAGCACCATGCGCGTATCGGCCGGGTCGATGATGCCGTCGTCCCAAAGCCGCGCTGTGGCGTAGTAGGGATCCGCCTGCTCGCCGAACTGCGCGCGGATCGGGGCTTTGAAGGCCTCCTCTTCCTCCTTGCTCCACGTGCCGCCCTTGGCCTCCAGCGCTTCCCGCCGCACGATGGCAAGCACGGTCGCCGCCTGCTCGCCACCCATGACCGCGATTTTGGCGTTAGGCCACATCCACAGAAAGCGGGGACTATAGCCGCGCCCGCACATGCCGTAGTTGCCGGCGCCATAGGAGCCGCCAATCACAACGGTGTATTTGGGCACAGACGCGGTGGCGACGGCGGTGACGAGCTTCGCGCCATCCTTGGCAATGCCGCCTGCCTCGTATTTCTTGCCCACCATGAAGCCTGTGACGTTTTGCAGGAAAATGAGTGGGATGCCGCGCTGGCTCATCAGCTCGATGAAATGCGCACCCTTGAGCGCGCTCTCGGAGAAGAGAATGCCATTATTGGCGAGAATGCCAACCGGATAGCCCCAGATCCGCGCCGTGCCGCAAACCAGCGTCTGGCCATAGAGCTTTTTGAACTCGTCGAACTCCGAAGCGTCCACGAGCCGCGCGATCACCTCGCGCACGTCGTAGGGTTTGCGCACATCGGCCTGTACGATGCCGTAGAGTTCATCGGGCGGATAGAGGGGCTCGCGCGGCGGAAGTACGTCGAGCGATTGCGGTTTCACACGGTTCAGGTCCGCCACGATACGCCGGGCGATGCCGATGGCATGCGCGTCGCTCTGGGCATAATGGTCGGTGACGCCGGACTGGCGGGTGTGAACTTCGGCTCCGCCAAGCTCTTCTGCCGTGACCGAATCGCCGGTCGCCGCCTTGACCAGCGGCGGGCCGCCCAGAAAAATCGTGCCATTGCCCTTCACGATGATGCTCTCGTCGCACATGGCAGGCACATAGGCGCCGCCCGCGGTGCAAGGCCCCATCACCAGCGCGACTTGCGGAATGCCCGCCGCCGACATCTGCGCCTGATTGTAGAAGATGCGCCCGAAATGCCGCTCATCGGGGAAGACCTCGTCCTGCTGCGGAAGGAAGGCGCCGCCCGAGTCGACGAGGTACAGGCAGGGCAAGCGGTTGTCCCGCGCGATGTCCTGGGCGCGCAGGTGCTTTTTCACGGTTAGGGGATAATAGGTGCCGCCTTTGACGGTCGCGTCGTTGGCAACGATCAAGCACTCGCGGCCGGAGACCCTCCCTATCCCTGCAACGATGCCCGCCGCGTGCGCGTCGCCGCCATAGAGTCCGTGCGCGGCCAGTGCGCCTATTTCCAGGAAAGGTGAGCCCGGATCGAGCAGCAAATCGATCCTGTCGCGCACGAACAGCTTGCCTCGCCCCTCGTGACGCTGCCTCCCCTCCGCACCGCCGCCTTGAGCCGCCGCTTCAAGTTTCGCGGCCAGCACGGCAAGCTGCGCCCGCATCGCGCCCGCATTCGCCTCGAATTCGGGAGAGCGGCGGTCGATCGCGCTCTTAAGATGGGCCATCTCTTGCGTTTCATCCCGTTGCTTTAGTCATCGGCGGATGCATCACTCTAGAGCCCGTTTTTGATGGAAGCAAAAGCGGGCTCTAGCTTGTTGTTTTGCCGTGCGTCTTATCGGAAAACCGCTTCGCACTTTTCCGGACGCACTCTAGCATAGGCCCTGCGGCTAAGCTTAGCGCAAGAGCTGGACCTCAATCGAAAGATTGAGATCCTTCCAGGTCCTATCCGCGGTGAGGACGGGAAGCGCTAAGGCTTGCGCGAGCGCCAGGCAGGCCCGGTCGCCAAGCGAAAGCCCGAACGCTTTCGTTTGCGGCCTGAGCGCCCCGGTACGCTCCGCCAGCTCCCCGTCGAAAGCTGCCACCTGCAAGCCATAGCGGGAGAGCGCTGCGCGCACGAGGTCCAAGCTTACGCCGCGCTCGGCGAGCTTGCCAACCACCTCGGCAAGGTTTACCGCGGAAATCAGCGCATCCCCGAAGAAACCCTCGGCCCGCTCCGCGCCGGGCTCGCCACCCAAGTGCGCGAGGATCACGGAGCTGTCGAGCACGATCCTAGCCACGGCCTTCGGCCTCGGCCTCGCGCCGCCGCTCCGCGATCAGCTCATCGGCCAGGCTCACGCCCTCCGGCAGCAGCCCCTTCAGCATGGCCTGCGCCTGCCGGGCGCCTACGCGCGGGCTCAAAAGATGCAGCTCGCCCGCCTCCACCCAGGCGAGAATGGCGTCGCCCTCCTCGACCTCCATCGCCTCGCGGAGCGCGGCGGGGATGACCACGCGGCCACCTGGACCGAGCGTCAGCCTGACCCGGTTTAAAACGCCGAAGCCAGGTTTCCCCGCGGAATTCTGCGACAAAAGCGGCCTGAGGCGCTTCCGCGAAGCCCTGCGCCGGTGTGGGGGTGGATTTGCGTGCCATTGCTCTGCTCCTTCGCCCCTAATTTTACATATTCCGGAAGTTTGTCAAGCTTTAATAGAATGACAAAATAACCGCAATTGGCATTCTAGGCCGTTTTCTCAAACAGCTCCCGCCCGATCAGCATCCGCCGGATCTCGCTCGTACCCGCGCCGATCTCGTAGAGCTTGGCATCTCGCAAGAGGCGCCCGGCGGGATAATCGTTGATATAGCCGTTGCCGCCAAGGATCTGGATCGCATCGAGCGCGGCCCGGGTCGCGGCCTCACTTGCGAACAGGATGGCGCCGGCCGCATCCTCGCGCGTGGTTTCGCCGCGGTCGCAGGCGCGCGCCACGGCGTAAACGTAAGCGCGCGCAGCGTTCAGCGTCACATACATATCGGCGATCTTGGCCTGGATGAGCTGGAAGCTGCCGATAGGCTGGCCGAATTGCTTGCGCTCATGTACGTAGGGAAGCACTAGGTCTAGGGCTGCTTGCATGATACCGAGCGAGCCGGCCGCCAGCACCGCACGCTCGTAATCGAGGCCAGACATGAGCACCTTCACGCCTCCGTTCACGGCGCCCAGCACGTTTTCCTCCGGGATCTCGCAGTGCTCGAACACGAGCTCGGCGGTGTCGGAGCCGCGCATGCCGAGCTTGTCGAGCTTGGGCGAGACCGAAAAGCCCTTCATGCCCTTTTCGGCGATGAATGTGGTGATGCCGCGCGGCCCCGCTGCGGGATCGGTTTTTGCGTACACCACCAGCGCATCGGCATGGGGTGCATTGGTGATCCACATCTTGGTGCCGTTGAGCACGTAGGCGCCGCCGCGCTTTTCGGCGCGCGTGGACATGGAAACCACGTCCGAGCCCGAGCCCGCTTCGGACATGGCAAGGGAGCCAACATGCTCGCCGGAGATGAGTTTCGGCAGATAGCGGCGCTTCTGTTCCGGCGTGCCATTGCGGCGGATTTGGTTGATGCAGAGATTGGAATGGGCACCGTAGGATAGGCCGACACTCGCACTTGCCCGGCTCACTTCCTCCATGGCAATGCAATGTTCGAGATAGCCGAGCCCCGTACCGCCCCACTCCTCCTCAACCGTTATGCCGTGCAGGCCGAGCGCGCCCATGGGCTGCCAAAGATCGCGGGGAAACGTGTTGGTCCGGTCGATTTCGCTCGCGCGGGGCGCAATTTCGGTGGCGGAAAAGCTGTGCACGGTCTCGCGCAGCATATCGGCCTCCTGTCCCAAGCCGAAATCGAGCCCCCGATAGGCGTTCTTGAGCATGTTTCCTCCCTGGCAGCCGGCGAAACCTTGCCTCGCAGTCTAAGAGATTTTGTCCGCCGGCGTAATGGGTAGGATGCGGTTTGCGGGCGGGTCTAATTTTTGCCCAAGCGTGCGCCTAGCGGATAGGCGGGCCATCGTAAGGAGAGGAACTCATGAAAGTCATAGCCGCGGCAGTGCTGGCGCTTGCTCTTTTGCCGTCAGGTGCGCAAGCCCAGACGCGTTATTCCATCGGCCTCGTTTGCAAGTTAGATATCGACCAATATTGCAAAGGTATTCCAAAGATCCGCATCCGGGACCTGAGAGAATGCTTGGCCAAGCACGAGAAAGATTTGATGCCGCGATGCCAGGACCACTATAAGGAAGCGCGTTAGACAGTGTTCCTCGCGGATTTAACCTTGCGACTTACTTTTAGATCGCCTAACAAGCTTTTGCCGGCCCCTGGTAATACCACTCACGGCAAGTCTTGACCGCTCCCCGTCATTGCGAGAGGCATCGCCCCGAGCCGCCTCGCGATGACGCGCGGTGCTGCGGGACGGTCAGGACTTCGCCGGCGCTTGGCAACTGTTTGTTTACCTCAACTTGACGGTATTCTTGGCCAATTCGCTGCAAGTGCCGGGCTTTCCTTTACTGCGCCATTATAGACGTTTGCGCCTTTCTAAAAGGTTAGCGCGTTAACGCATTGATTATACGAGGTTTTTCCGATGACGCCACGCCGCAGGGCCGGATAAATGCGCCATTTTATGGTTAAGATTAAAGT
>CAWAVJ010000081.1:0-96152 GCA_963785355.1 uncultured Alphaproteobacteria bacterium | reverse complement strand
GAATAACCACCGCATAACCGTTGCATAACCACCGCGCGGCATTGTCGAGAGGCCCTTCCTAACTATTCGTAAAATCCGAGACTTACGCTCAACCATCCCTAGCTACAAACTCCTTTTTGTGGCCTTTTTCACGGTCTCATGGTTGTTCGCGCTACTTTACGCTGTGAAATGCGCCGTGATTAGCTCTTTTCGGGGTTGGCTGTACGTGGAGCAGTGGCGCTTAAGGTCGCGCAATCTACTCCGCTAGCGTTCGCCTTTCCTGTCGCGGTTTGCGGCGGATGGAGTGAAAACAATCGGGTGGAAAGGCAAGACGTCGGCGGAGTGAACTGTGTCGTCAGCGCGTGAAGTCTGTGCGCTGCGTAGTGCGTTGTTGCGCGCTAAGTTGTCGCCTTTCCTGTCGCAGTTTGCGGCGGGGAAGGGAAAACATTCGGGTGGTGAGGCAAGACGTCGGCAGCACGATATTTGTCGGCGTCAACGTGATGTCGATGCATGCGGGTGAGGCTATCTCGGATGCGCGGCGGGAATTGGAGTGGTGGATTCGGCGTCGCTTTGCGCCAGAGTTGTGAGCGTGCTGGCGGGAGAACTTTTCTGAAACTGGCGTCCGTTATCTCGGACCGGAACTGTCAAAAGGAGAATCGAAATGTGACTTGGAAATGATTGTTCGTCGGAACGGCAGGATGCGCAGCGGAGGCTTCGCTGCGGTGAAGGAAATGGCAAAGACGCGCGGGGAGACTCATCTCGAACTCGCAAAGTCGTATCTCAGTCGGCGGGATTATCGGAACGCAAAAGCGACGGCACTTGAGGGAAAGCGATTGTGCGCTGGGCCATTTTATTTGGCCGTTCGGGATCGGCTAGACGACATCCTCTCCGCCCTTGATTGGGCTGAGGCAAATCTCTCCGAAGGGGTGAATTGTAAACCGCACCCCCCCGGGGAGGACCTCTTTTTCCCCCCCCAACTACTCAGCCTCACGTGAAAGGACGGAACTCAATGTCGCAGGAAATTCAACTCCCCCCCGACGACCTAATCCGGCGAACGCGAGGTGATGTAGCTTTCGTCGTCAACTTCTCAGGAGGAAAGGACTCCATGAGAATGCTTGGCCGAGTCCGAGAACTCTACCCCAACCACCCCATATTTGTAGTCATGGCGGACACTGGTTTTGAACACGTGCGTCCGATCTCGGCCGAAGATTGGTCCCGGAAACAGGCGGCTCGTTTCGACCTTCCCCTCACCGTTGTGCGCAACCCGACCAAGACATATCTGCAAATGGTTGAGCGACGCGGGATGCAGGAAGCTTCATGGCGCGATTGTGGAAGCGGGTTTCTTCAAACCCAATCTCTACGCCCATCTGCCAGCTGTGTCGTTTGTCGACTAGCTGCAACCAGGATCAGGGATGCTTGTCCTTGCAATAAGCGTCCCTGAACTCCCCCCAGCGCGTTGAGCATTGCTCCGCCTTTAGACATCTTGCGTTGAGCCAATGGCTCCGCAAACCGAAGCCGCGTCCACGGCAACCGAGTGCTTCATGTGGCGGTCCGCTTTCACGGGGACCGCTCTCCTTCCTCGCTTTGTGGATGCTCCCCACTTTTACCAATCTACCCACCGGTTCGTCAGCCGGCGAGGACTCAACCAAATGCCGTTCAGATTCTCCACAACCCGACCCAGGACCAGACCGACGCGGCCGGGTTCACCTCTTGAACTCCAGTATTTCCCATTCTGGCGGTTTTCGTTGATCGTCGACCACACGAAAAACGACCCACAGTCCCAAAGGAGCAGTCCACATGAAGCTTATAAGGTACAACTCGAATTTACTCTGCAGCCTTGTTCGCCTCGACAGCGCGAGGAAGCTAATGGCCAAGGGCAACGTCGACACCGCAATTGAAACCGCAAAGAACGGTCTCCAATTCGAAGATGGCCGCGGTATGGGCACTGTTCGGGCGGAACTACAGAAGATTGTCGAAAGTCAGACGACCGTACAGTAGCGCCCGCTCACAAGCTTCGGATGGAAATGTCAAGAATTGCCCCTCCGAGCACACCCCAACCACCAAGGATACCCCTATGAAAACCACTTTGGCAGTCTGCATTATTCGTCGTTTGTGTGTTTGCCACCCTTTACCACGCCGTCAGGGTTCCAGCTTTTTGGATCCGTCGCATGGCTGGACCAATGTCCCTTCGTCAGGGACAGTGATCGCGGCTTCGCGATAATAGTCTCGCCTCCGCTGACCTAGCAATCTGCATTGGTCACACTTCCCCACCACCCTGGCTTTGAGGGTCGAGCCTCCCAATTCGACCCAACCCATACGCGCGTTGAGCGCATCAAAATCCAACCCTTGAAAGCATGGTTCTACCCCCCCTAGTGATTCGGGCTGTCAGAAACTCACTTGGCGTGTTCCAAATGCGCCACCTGAACTCTGATTTTCACTAAGGGATACATCTACGCATTGGATCAACCCGGAGGTTCTTCTCCTTCCTTCGGCGGACTCCTCTCGCGCTTGGTGCAGAACCATGCCTTCAAGGGTTGGACCACCTTCTTGCGTCGAGCCCCTGGCTCCGCAAATTAAGTCCGCTGTCCAGCGGAAACACGAGTGATCCACCTCCGGCAGCTTGCCTTCATGGGAGCTGCCTCTTTTCTGGACAGTCTCCAGTTTAGCTTTACTACGAGTCCGGCACGTCAGCCGAACCCGCACACCTCAAATGCAATTCAACCGTTCGACCGGAACTTCAGGAGATCTCTCATGCGTGGACCCAAACCTGGCTTTTGGCGGAAATATGAAACTCAACAGACGTCCCTCGTCGCATCCTGCATGCCGCGCACTGCCGTCCCGAGTGGCGACAAGCCGATGGTAATCAAGGCCCCTCTCGCGGTCTGCACTCTTCCTGGCTGGCTGGTCGCCCCGTCTGGTTTGAGCTAAGTCACGACGACGATGCTCAGGAGATTGCTCCTAACCCTCATTCTCAATGCATCTCTAGCGGTGGTCGCGTTACCGGCCACCGCGCAGTTGCACCGTCACCACCCAACTGGCTCGACATCTGAGTCCCTGCCTCGAACATCAGTCCTCGCCCATTGAGCAAACCCAAAGATCCAGGACGTGCCCTGGTGGTTACCTCTCGTCGAGGCGATCCCCACGTTGCTTTTCATGTTCGGGGCTATGCCCGGAATCATCGCAAGCAGCAAGGGTCTTCCAAACTGGAAGTCGTACTTCTGGCGAGGACATCTTCTTTGGCTTTCTGTTCTTCCCAATTGTGCTGATTCTGCTCTACCAGGTGTTGAAGTACGAATCGGTGCCCATAACCAACCAAGCCCAAATCCGGCCTCCAAACATCGCCGTCCCACAGACCGCGCGCTCGGATCGCATTCGCTGCATCGCAGATACTACCGCCGCCCGTCAGCTTCCAACCAGAAGCCAATTCGTGACAACTGAGGCCAACAGCCTCCCACCAAAGAGTCAAAGGTGAGTGACTCCGTCGAACACAGAGTGTTCCGTCCTCTTGCAATAGCAGGGGTGGTGCGTACGCAATCGCACCGCCAATTCTGAAATATCCCAGTGATTAGCTTTTTCGACCTATCTGCGTGTCGGTGACGTTGCCGATCAGCAGCACGACGCAACGTAAGCCAACCGATGGCTCCGCGCAAGGAGCCGTAAAGAACCAAGGAGAACTCTCATGCGTGGATCAAGACCCGGCTTTTGGAAGCAATACGAAGCATCTCAACTTGGCGTAGCCGCTGCGTGTATGACACACACGAAGCGCACCGCCGTGCGTCCTGCAGTAGCGCACCGACAACTAGTCAGATTGCGACTCCCACCATGCCCCACCCGCGGCTCGCGTCTTTGTCGTCGGTCCGATGATCGGCAGCCTCAACGGTCGCCGCGTATTTCACCAGTAGACAGCCTCCCGAGCAAAAAGCGTTCGGACTCAAGCTGCACAACCACCTTTCGTTCCTTCACCTCAAGGTCGCCTTCGGGCGGCCAATCCATTTTCTGGAGACTTATCATGTCGACTCTTCCTTCTCGCACCCCGTTCGGGCCTATGAGCCTGTATCCCATTTGCGTCGCTGAGAGCCTGAAAGCGATCAGCCGCCGTTCCTCCCGCTGGCAGGTTTTGGAGGCATTTCTCCTTAGCTCCGAAGGCCGCGCGGAACGCGTCTACGAGGGCAGCTTCAGGTCTCGTCATCCTGATGGCGATTCCGGGTCAGCCTGGCACCGGCGCCTTCTACATCTACGACGAGATTCGCCGCGCTTTTTCCATGGTGAACTTCGCCGACCAGGACACCTTCCACTCCTCGATGTTCGACTACGTCGTGCAGTTCTACGATCTGGGCCGGTTTGTCGAGCTTCCGAAGTTGACGCTGGTTTCGAAGCCAGTTTCGCGCACCGCTGACAGTGGCAGTGGTATAGTAGAGAAGGAAACAAGGTGAATCAACAGCAATCACCGCTCCGATCGCCGTCGCTCCAACAGGTACCGTGGTCAGCGGGTACCGCAGGCTGTCGTAAACGCGGCGGCTTGAAACTCACATGGGTCTGGTGACGGCGTGATCGAAGGCGTAGCCCCCTACATCCCTCCGAAGAGACAGGTGGAAATTCTGCCTGTCTCTTCTCAGATGGTGGAGGACTACTGGAACTGGTTTGTGAATCGTCGCGCCTACCTGGTGCAACGCCACACGCCGGCGCCCAATGGCAAGTATTCCTACTACGCTCCCAAGGATAAAAAGACGGACGAAAAGCTGTCTTTGACCCTGAAGGATGTCGAACTGCATCTTGCCGGGCTGAAAACCATCAGCCTCTACGCGATAGAACCCGATGCACTCAACGTGCAAATGGATCGCTATTGATGCAGATCACGACAAGGCGTTCTCAGATCTTGCGGCCGTTCAGCAAGATCTGAAGCAGGAGGGAATCGAAGCACTGCTCGAAAAGAGCCGTCGCGGAGGTCACCTCTGGATATTTGCCGCGGAGCCACTTCCGGCTTCCCTGTGTCGGATTCTCGTCTACACCCTCGCACTCAGTATTGGCGTCCCCATCAAGGGCTTCAATCACGAGGTCGAGGGACTCGAGATATTCCCGAAGCAGGACCGGCTCGAAGAGGGTTTCTTTGGCAACGCCATCCGAGGTCCACTGGGCGTTCACCGTGCCACTTCCAACCGCTACTGGTTCGACTGTGCGAGCAGCAAAATGCCGCGCTCAGTTTGATCTGATTCGGAACGCGCGTCGTCTGACCCTCGCCGAGCTCGAGGCTCGGACCGAAGGAATCACGATGCCGAGCGTCGACGAACCTCCGCCTCCAGTTCCCACCTTCACCCCTTCTGTCGGATTCAGACCCAATGCGTTCGACATCACCCAACACGTAACGATCCGCAGGCGAGACAGCCGAAACATGTGGGGGCAATGCCCCTCATGCGAAAAGGGAGGAAAGGACCGCGGCCGGGACAACCTGGCTATCAAGAAGTCCGATCCTCGACTGTACAAGTGCTGGGCTGGATGCACGAAAGACGACATCCGCGCAGCCTGTGGAGCCCTCCCCGCACGGCGATTCTGATCCAACCTTTGGTCTGTAACCCCAGGTCGGAGGCGAAGAATCGCCGTTGCGACTCCCACCTATTGCTCAACCAGTACCGCGCCCATCCAAAAGGACACGTATATATGGTAGCCATAAAAGTTTGACGTGACCCTCGGTGTCGGGGCTCACGTGGGACGGACCATCGTGTTTAGGTGGCTCCGAGAACCACCCCCATAAACCGACCTGTTACCCCCATAACCGACTGAATAACCAATAAACTACGTGGGTATTAACCGACGCCCAGGCCGTTGCTATTTTTACGCAATGTATCACCGGACCCCCTCCTCCTCCATCTCCCCCTCCCAAGCCCCTCCCAACCCCTAGTCGATAGAAATCATGTCGTTTGTCGTATAGTGGCTTCGAGAAGCCGTATGCGATCTGAGTGGGAGGCAGGATGGGAAAGATCGAGGATTATCAGTAATGCGCCAGATCCTGATTATCGACGACGAAGACGACATCCGCGAAGTAGCCGCACTTTCTCTTGAAGCCACGGCCGGCTGGGACATCATCACCGCCAGTTCGGGCGCGGACGGAATTCGCGCCGCAGCCGATCCCAAGCGGAGACCGCACGCCATCCTGATGGACGTGATGATGCCGGGCATGGACGGTCCTACGACCTTTCGCAAGATGCAGCAGAATCCTGAGATCGCGGGGATTCCCGTGCTGCTGCTGACGGCCAAGGTGCAGGGCGTGGACCAGCGGCGGTTTGCGGGGCTGGGCGTGGCGGGCGTGCTGTTCAAGCCGTTCGACCCGCTGACGCTGGCGGCGCAGATCTCGGACGCGCTGGGCTGGAAAGACTGACCGAGGCGAGTGTTCTCCTGACGAAATGACCGACGCCGAAGACAAGACCGCGGCATTGCTGGCAAAGCTCTGGGTGAAGATCCGGCCGCTGGTGGAGGAGCGGCTGGCGACGCTGGACCAGGCTGCGGCGGCCGCGAGCGCGGGCACGCTGGCGGAGGATCTGCGCAAGGAAGCGGCGGAGCAGCGCGCACAAGCTGGCCGGTTCGCTGGGCATGTATGGGTACGACGAGGGCACGCGGGTGGCGCGGGAGCTTGAGGTGCTGCTGGGCGGCGCGAAGCCGGATGCGGCGCGGTTGAGCGCGCTGATTGCGGAGTTGCGCGCGGCGGTTTTTCCGGCCGCGTAGGCGAAGGCCAACTTCGCCCGGATCTTGCGTTCCTTTCAGCGGGATTGCTGGACGGCCCAGGCGGCGACGTCCTGGGCGGCTTCGAAGCCGCGGTACTGGCCCATCTTGCGGCCGTCGGCGTACTCGTTATAGAACCAGGGGTCGACGACGCCGAGGACTACGCCCTTGCCGACGTGGGAGACGGCGATCATGACGTCGCCGTGGTCGGTGACGAGGGCCTTGGCGGGGCCGCTGACGGTGATGGTGCTGGTGTCCTTCATGTAGGCGGTGAAGCCGGCGCCGAAGATGCCGGTGCCGGGCGGGATGACGACCTCGCCGGTGGAGTGGTCGGGATCGATGACGTGGTGGGAGAGCACCGGGTTGAAGTGGATGCCGAAGCGGTCGGTGAGCGTGTCGAAGTGGGTGAACTCGGTGTTGTCGCGGTCGTTGGAGAAGAGCAGGAGGACGCCGCCGGCGTTGACCCAGGCCTCGATGGCGTCGCCGCTGGCCTTGTCCATGTAGTGCGGGTTGGGGTTCTTGGAGGGGATGTCGGGCGAGGCGATCGAGGGTAGATCCTGGGTATAAACCGAATTGCAGGCCACCCTGTTCACTCGGGGTGGCCAGTTATGCGGCCAACCTATAAACTTCTCGTGCCACATATACCACTGCCACTTTTCCTGTTATTCTTTAGTGGAAAGTAGAGCCGGCTCGAGGAGGATCAAAACCCCATGGAAGCAGCAGTAAAGCACACAACTCCAGTGCCGACGAGACATAGCGGCCTCGGAATGACGATGCACGGAAAGGTGATAGTTGAGCTTAGACGCCTCGGGCTTGGCGCCCGCCCCAACCTTACACCGGTGTACCAGCAAAAGCAGAAGCGATGGATGATCGCCGGAGAAGAGGGCGGCGGTTGCACGGGAGAAATTGGGCACTACATCGGCTTTGCCGGTGTCACCCCAGCGGGACTGGCAGTTTCGATTCCTATCCAATCGCTGATCCCGAACTCCACCCAACGTCGAGTGATTTCCCAAGAGATGATACGGGCCCAACTCTTCCGTTATGGCAGTTCCTGCGATCTCTTGGTGACGCACCACTACCTGGCCCCAGCCGCCAGAGAGGGAGCACGCCCTCCACTGGAACGCCGACTTCTATTTCAGGGCAAGAATGGTATCCTCGCCCCAGAAACGAAGCAACCCGTATTCTTTGACCACGCCGGCGAAGCCGTCGACTTCCCGATGGAGCTGATCCCCCTCATTCAAGCGGTCAGCAAAGGGGCGACGACTCCGAAGAACAACCGAGCCCACTGCATTCCTTTGCCGCCAGTCACGCTTCCGCCGATCAAGAAACCGAAGGTCGAAGCTACGCCGCTGATTGAAGGCGTTGCACTGAGTGATGAAGCACCTGCGGCCGCAGCAGCAACGACGGCAGCGACACCAAGAGGCAAAGGAGCCGCAAACGTAAAAAGAGCGCCGAGCAAGCCGTTGCGCCGGTCGAAGTTGCCGCGTCATCGGCGGCCTGACGGACAGAAAGGTCCCTCCCGCAATGAGATACATCGCACGATACCTCGTACTTGGCGCGCGATAGCCACGGTGCTCATGAGCTTCATTCGACATGGGTTCTTGAATCACATCCTCGATTCAACGCCATCCTTTGCGTCTCTCCACATGCCCGAGGTGAGCAAAACCGTTTCCGCAGCAATCAGCCCAACCAGTGGCAGAAGTGGCTTTCACTACAGCCCTGGCGAAGACAACGAAGCTCTCGATGTTGAGGCGCTCGAGCAAGCTCACGTCCAGGGTCACCTCGACATCGCCATGTACGCCTTTACGGATCACGCCTTGGCTGACGCAGTGGCAGACGCGGCCGGCCGTGGCGTCCAAGTCCGGATCTATCGCGATGCCCAACAGTACGACGAGGAACAGAGCCGCGCACTCCTACGTTGCGCGCAGAGTTGGCGCGACCCGAATATCTCCATCCGGGTGAAGCACGGGCGAGAGTTGATGCACCTCAAGGAATGGAGCGACGGAACCCGTCTCCGAGAGGGAAGCAGCAACTGGAGCGCGTCCGGCGAAAAGCGCCAGGACAACTCCGTCGCATCTTCGTCGACAAACCAGCGTCCGCCGCTTTCGAGCGGAAGTTCCAAGAGATGTGGGATCGACCAAACAATCTTCGAGTGCAATGAAACGATTTCACAACCACGTGACAAAGAGGGGCCTGAGAAATCAGGCCCCTTTTACTGTCTTGGGAGGCAATATGCAAACTAAAGGAAGGGTCGTCCTGACTGGTGAAGTTAGCGATACCCCGGTCATTCGCGTAACGTTCGAGGGTTGTATACCGCATCCTTTTCGCTCACGAGCACAGCGCGGCGTCCAAACCGCGCCGGCGTCTACACAGTCGGCGAGAAGCGCCACAACATCATCGCGCGTGGAGACCTCGCGCTCGACCATTCGGAACAAAGTGCGGAAGGGGAACCGGCTCAGCGTCGAGGGCGAGTTCAACCTGAAGCAGTGGGAAGAAAAGAGTTCTGGTGAGACGAAGTACCTTACCCGAGTGCTCATCGATCGCTTCACATCGGCCGAACCGGATCAGCTTGCGCTTCCAATGGCGGCCTAAGACTTTTCATCGTGGGGTTGGGTAGTTCCAGCCCCCTTTTACTAACGGCCGCAAGGCCATAACTAAGCCAAACACTCCCAAGGAGGGAGATACAGACAATGGCACAAGGCGAAAATAAAGTAATGCTCGTCGGATATGCGGGCAGCCCGGCTGAGGTGAAAAGCACCCAGGGCGGCACACTCATCGCGAACTTCCAGCTGGCGACCAGCGAGAAGTACACCGACCGGAACAACAACAAGGTCGAGAAGACCGAGTGGCACAACATCGCAGCGTTCGCGCGCACCGCAGAAATCGTGCGCGACTACGTGGCCAAGGGCAGCTTGCTCTATCTCGAAGGCAAACTGGAGACGAGCAGCTGGGACGACAAGGAATCCGGAAAGAAGATGTACAAGACCCAGGTCGTCATCCGTCACATCAACTTCCTCTCGCCGCGCCCGGCAGGTGAATCGCACGGCGCCGCAGCGGATCAGGCGGACTACGCCGAGCAGGCCGTGGACGATTCGTCGATTCCGTTCTGACAGACAGCAGTTTCAAAGGGGTGGCCACATGATTGTGGCCGCCCTTTTGTGTTTTTGAAGTCAATTCCAGTCGAAAGGAACAAAGCCACCATGTACATTCTCTTCGCCCCCTCCGCCCTCGCATTTGTGCTCATCGCCGCCACCCAGGTCTTCTCCGAGATGCGTGGCGCCAACGGCTGCAACTTCTAAGTTCGAAGTCATTCCACCCGCTCTTTCGCGCCCAAGGGCGGGTGACTCCTCAAAGGTCAACGGCGCCTCATCGTCAGAGCAAGCCGTAAGCCCGAAAGGACAATCAGAAATGGAAACACGCTTTCAATTCCGCTGCAGCTATCAAGACATGGTCGAGTACGATGTCTACGGCCACGCCGACATTTCCAACGTCGAGTCCTATCAGCAACAGCCAACACGGGCTCGACTACATGCGGTCGACATTCAACCACTGCGGAGATCCAACATCTTTCGACCGCAACATCCTCGCGCGCCAAGGCGGCGCGGTCGTTCACACCCGCAATTCTTCTCCTTCTCGCTGGACACCCGAGTTCTACACTCGAGTTCGTCCTATGGCTGCACGCGAAGTACGTCGATGGTAAGAAGAGATGGGCCGAGACGTGTGCTTGCCGCGGCTGGGGTGAAGCGGAGTTGGCGCAGTACGAAGAGATGCGCCCAGTTCCGAAAGCCATGTACTGGAGCCAGGAAGCCTCGACCTATCTGGTTGAGCCGTGGTGGACCCCAAATCACGCCTGCGACTACTGCATCAATATCTCGAAGATGACCGGCGTTCTCAACTGCCCGATCCACATGGCCGTCAGCACTCCTCCAGCGTTGGCAGCCTAGTTGTCCGTCATTGCACCTCGATCCAACCAGCCAGATCAACCCATGCCCAAAGGAGGTTACCGTGGGAGTTCGTCTCTATCCAAACACCGAAAACCCGGCCGTGCTCGAGAAATTGGCGCGGGTTCCATCCGGCACGATGCGCCGGTTGAACAGCCTCAAGGCTGTGAAGGTCTGTACCCGCAAGGGTGTCGACTACTACCTCGTCGCCGGCGTCCCCCATCTGATGCCGCGCCGCGACTTCAACGATATGGAAGCAGTCTGGGACGCGGAGTGGGAGGCCACACAAGCCGAGCCCGATGCCGCTCGCCTCGACCATTTCATTATGGACGGCTGGGGCAAGATGGGCTCAGTTCCCTTTGAAGCCATGCACGTCCATCGTGACATGCGCTCGCACTATAGATGAAGCGGTCAAGCGGATCGCAGCGTAACCCAACCGCATGGCCAGTGCGTAAATCTGGCCGAACCAGGGAGAAGGACGATGACCCCAATCCAAGGAGGCACGTCGTGGCGGATCAGGCTGGCAGACGGCACCGAGACAGGATGGTACACGTCTCGGAAGTCAGCCGTTGAGGGGATCGAGAACTCACCGCGACACGACTGAAGAGAGAGCACCGCGCGAAGGTTTTGGCCCAATTGCGAGCCGAGGCGTACACCCCACCCACCATGACGCAGAACCAGGAGCAAGTTCGATGACCACCGAAGAGAAGTTGGCACGGCTGAAGAACCGCAGTACGCGGTACGAGATAGTGCTGACCAACGGCACAGGCACCAAGTTTCTTGTGGTGTACACAGCGCAGCACTCCTACCGCGGACTCGTCGCGGCCATACGCCAGAGGTACGACGCCATTCTCGCCAGGACCGGTGGGGAATTGCCCAACGCTGCGAAGCCAGGTCGAAGTATTCGTCGGCAACGAGTGGCGCTGCTTCTTCTCCGGCCGCACCCAACGCGACGCAATCATCGCGGGTGAGTTGCCCTTTGCCGAAGTCGCAGCCTCCGCATAACCATACCTCGCAGCACAACTCACACCCCCAGGAGCAGGTTTCATGGCCAAAGAAGCAACGCAGTATGTCTATATCCCGAAACTCGACAAAGAAGGGAAGCGGGCTCGTCTCACCCTGTTGACCGACAAACAATCAAGCGGCGGCATTTACTCAGCCGCCCAGATTGAGTTCGAGAGTCCGGACGGTGGAACCACATTTCTCCTCTGCGGAGACTTCCGCAAGAACGTGCTGAGAACGCCATCGCTGCGCGGCACCCAGAAGGCGATCGACACCCACCACGCCACAGCGTTCACGCCCGAGGCCATCGAAGCCCTGAAGACGGAGGCACTCGCGTTCTACGCAGACGCAGCAAAACGGTTTGAATAACCCCAACCCCGGCCGGGAGCGTCATCCCGGCTGCAATTTCATGGAAGGAAGTCGCGCCATGCTCAAGTTTTTCTACAACGGACTGAAGGCCAGTGATGGAAAGCTCGAAAAGGCCCATTACAGCGCTGGCCCGTATACACCAGAAGCGGGCTGTCCGACGACACAATCTCCATCACCGCGCGCGAGTACATGCGCTTCAGTGCGGAGATTCAAGCGGCTTTTGTCGTCGTCAACCACACGGACACGATGAGCGATTTCTTTGATAAAGATCGCATCCGCGTAACGTCCTCCCACGCGCTCTATCCACAAGTCAAGGCGGCTTACCTGGCACAGCAAGCCAAGAGGGCAGCCAGAAGCCAGCGGTAGGCGGGAAAACGTATTCAGGATTAGGCGGAGAGAGAACAGTTCAACCCGCGCCCGGATTCGAGCCCGCCGACCGCCAGGTCTGCCAGGGTCGGCCTCCCGATTTGTGTGAGGCGCTTGATGTGATGGGTGAAGGTCGAAGCGACTCTGGTCGAAAAGGTCTAAGAGTGGATGGTGACCAAATGCCCAGCCAGTCCTACTGAGGGCCGGGGCAGGTGTCACTCAGTGTTTTCCCCAGGTCTTCCTTCTGGATCTCCAGCGTAGCTCGCGGAGTGCCGTTCTTGCCTGACCGAGTGATGTGGAAGACATAGATCGTTTCATAATCATCGTTTGGCCATTCAGGCAACTGCGCTGGGGTGGTTCCGTAGGACTGGAGCATCTGTTTGGCGAACTCGTAGAGCTTAATGTGTTCCCAGGCTACAAAGATCAGCGAGTGCGCGTAGGCCGGCTGCAGCAATGCCTGCTGGAGTTCGGCGATCTGCAGGAATCCGATCTGAGTATTCACCGGCATTCCAAGTCGGATCGCGGTCGGCTCAATGGTTGCCAGCGGCCTCACATAGGAGTAAGTCGGCTGAGGATTGCCGTCGTCTACCTGCACGCTCGGATTTGGTGCATAGATGAAATCCGGCTTGCCGAATCGTCCGATGAGTACGGAGGGCAGCGCGAGCGCCCGGTTCAGCCCCCTGCAGGTCAACTGTCCAAGTCCACCCGGCGGCTTCTCCCCATGCCGCACCATCACGATGGTCTCTCCATTGGCCTGTGACGTTTGTGCGACAGAGTGCGGGAGATTCCCGAGCAAACAGGCGAGAAGGATGCTGATTCTAAACAAGCTTCGAAGAGTAAGAATTCTGATTCAACGTGTAACTCCTCGCATCGGACTCAGCGATACAAATTGTACGTCCGAAGTGTGTCGGCTTCCCGAGAGCCCTTCATCGCCAGATGTCCGTGCCATGTGCAACCGGAGCACTCCCAATACGATCTCTGATAGATCTTCGCTTTACCAACCTGAGCCCGGTTCTTCAACGCTGCGACAAATATTCACCGCAGTGCTTCCGCCAGTCCTCCCCGCGTCGTCTGCCACAAATTGCAGTCGAGCGATGTCCACGACCCGCTACTGAGCTCTTTGGTTTCCGTGGGCAATGGGCTATTCCGCGTGATAACTTTCATCTGGCGATGGAATCCGCCATAAACCGCCTCTGAGAAGCAGCAGGCTGATGACTCCTATCTGCGGGGACATCTGCGCCCGCTAGAGCTTGGGGAACGCGAATGATAGAAAGACCGGAACGGAATAAGGCTGCGGCTCGTTCGGACGTTGGGGATCGAATCGAAATTGAAGCCGGGAAGTTTCGTTTCATTGGCCGACTTGAATGCGAACTGGCTCCGCTGACGTGCCTCTTCGTAAAGTCGATGCTTCCCCTTAGACTCCTCCGTCGTCCATTGCCGCTGGAGTGGTGAATCCGTTTGGATTCCCTTTGAAGCTCCGGTGGTTCCGCTACCGTTCGAAAACCATACGAGCCATCCCCATCCGGGGCAGTTGCTGATCTACGCCCATGGATTCAGCGAGCCCGAGATTCTGATGCCCTACGGGAGTTGCGCTTTCAACAGCAGGGTTGGACAGTTGGCTGGAAACCACTTCGTAACCCTGGAGAGCGGTCTGGACGATCTTGCCGAACTGGGTCGCCAAGTCCTCTGGAATGGCGCGAAGAATGTTTCGTTCAAGCTAATGCTTTGAGGCAACAAGAAAAACGAGCGTGCGGGGGGTAGGCGGCTCCGTCAAGTACAGGAAGGGGTGGCATCGCCGCATCTCATCTCATCCCCCACGCGGAGTATTGCCAAACTCCGCAGCAGCCCACGCGTAGACGATATCGAGGGCAACTTACAGAACACACCTTGACAATCGATGCCGCAAGGTGTGGAATTTAGATAGTTGGTTAGGTGAGGGAGTTCACCTTTAACCGCTGTCCATCCAATAGGCCGGACAGATGATGACTCCTGACAGGGAAATCCTGTCGCGGAGTTATGTCCCGGCCGGTTCCCTGAATGACAATTTAGGAGTTCGTGTTCATGACGAACACTTGGGCTTTGTCTGCTCTATGGGTGGGCCTGGCGCTGGCGGCGACGCTGCTGGCGATCTGGTTCAAGATCTCGACGGCGCTTTCTGAAATTGTGGTGGGCACGGTGGCCCAACTGGTCATCGGCGCGTTCCTGGCGCATGGCGGACTGCTTGGCAACACGCAGTGGATTACATTTCTGGCGGGCACCGGCGCGATCGTCCTCACATTTCTCGCCGGCGCGGAACTCGATCCCGTCGATCTTCAAGACGAAGTGGAAAGAGGCGCTGATTATTGGCCTGGCGGGATTCTTCGGCCCATTTCTCGGCTGCACGGCGATCGCGCACTTCGTGCTGCACTGGTCCGTCATGGCCAGTTGGCTGTGCGGCGTCGCGCTCTCGACGACCTCGGTGGCCGTGGTGTATGCGGTCATGCTGGAGCTTGGCTTCAACGTCACCGAGTACGGCAAGTCGATCCTGGCCGCGTGTTTTATCAATGACCTCGGAACCGTGATTGCGCTGGGAATGATCTTCTCCCCGTTCACGATCAAGACGCTGATCTTTGTGGTGGTTTCGATCGCGGTCTTCGCAGTCCTGCCCTTTCTTACGCCGTGGTTCTTCCGCAAGTACGGCGGGCGCGTCTCCGAACTCGAAGCCAAGTACATTCTCTTTCTCCTGTTTGCGATGGGCGGGTTGGCCGTCTGGTCGGGAAGCGAGGCCGTGCTGCCTGCCTACATGATCGGCATGGTCCTGGCGGGAACAGTGGGCAAGGACCACTCGCTCATCCGGCGTCTGCGAACGCTCACATTTGGACTGCTGACGCCGTTCTACTTCATCCGCGCCGGATCGTTTGTCTCGGTCCCCGCACTGATTGCAGCGCCCGCCACACTGCTCATTCTGTTTATGGCGAAGACGCTAACGAAGGCTGTTTCTGTCTATCCGGCGGTCCGGGCGCACAAGTACGAAGGCTCCGCCGGAACCTACTACACGTTGATGATGTCGACCGGCCTGACGTTCGGCACCATCTCCGCGCTCTTTGGCCTCAATCACCAGATCATCACGCAGACCCAGTACTCCTACATCGTGGGCACGGTCATTGGGAGCGCTGTGATTCCGACGATGATTGCGAACACGTTCTTCCTGCCCCGGCATCTTCTTCCGCACGAACCGAAGAGCAAGAAATCGGAGCAGGCGATTCAGCGGCCCACTGCCGCAGAAGAGGTATAGGAAGTCACCATGGGAAGCCCTGTCTTTGTCGGATTTCAAACGATTTTGGTTGCATATGACGCGTCTCCGCATTCGGAGCACGCAGTGAATGTCGCGCTTTCAATTGCAGGAGATCTGAAAGCCAAGCTGTTCGTCCTCGCCGTGATTCTCCGCCGGAGCTTGCCGAGAGCGCGCCGAATTCAATGCGGTCCTCGAAGACACGCGCGAGCGCTATGAACACAGCTTTGCTCCGATCCGCGAGCGGCCACACAAAGAGAGATTGAACTCGAAACGGATATCGTCGTGGGACACCCGGCGGAACAGATCCTGCATCGGGCAGAGAGCATCCAGGCCAGTCTTATCGTCATGGGCAAGCGCAGCCACACCATCCTTCACCGCTGGATGTGGTGAACTCGGAGCGCGTACTCAGGTATGCGCGTGCTCGGCAGGTTGTACATTGCATGCCCATTGTCCGGTGATGATCGTGCATTGATTGAAGAAGCGCGGTGATACGAGTTCAGTCGATTCTGACCTCTACCGCCGCTGAACAGTAACTAATAGAAGTCTTAACAACTGACCACCTTGCGGTCGAGAAAGCGTAATCACTATGTCGGAAATTGCAAAACTGGAAGCCCTAGAAATCCTCGATTCCCGCGGAAATCCTACCCTGGCAGTGACAGCAACCCTGGCCAACGGTGTGAAGGCGACGGCGAAAGTCCCTTCCGGTGCGTCTACCGGAAAGCGGGAAGCTGTCGAACTCACGAGATGGCGACAAGGCCCGCTACGGCGGCAAAGGTGTTCTGAAGGCACTCGGACACGTGGAAGGCGAAATTCAACGCGCTCATCCGCGGATTTGACGCAAACGACCAGAGGGCTTGGACAAGAAACTGTGCGAACTCGATGGAACGCCGAACAAGGCGCGACTTGGAGCCAATGCGATTCTCGGCGTCTCGCTCGCGGTTGCGCGAGCGTCAGCCGAAGATCGAGGCCTGCCCCTGTATGCCAGTCTTGTGGAAACCGATCGCGAATCTCATTCCGGCGCCCGTGGTTCAACGTGCTCAATGGTGGAAGCCACGCGGACAGCAATGTGGATTTTCAGGAATTCATGATTTCGCCGGTTGGAGCACCTAGCTACAGGGAAGGATTGCGAGCGGCGGCTGAAACCTTTCACGCTCTGAAGGCTGTTCTGCACAAGAAGGGCTACAACACTGGGGTCGGCGATGAAGGCGGATTTGCGCCGCAATTGAAGTCCAACGAAGAACCCATCGAACTCATTCTCGAAGCGATCCAAAAGGCGGGGTACAAGCCCGGGAAAGGACCTGGTGATTGTGCTGGACCCTGCCACCAGCGAGCTATTTGAAGACGGGGCCTATGTCTTCGAGAAGTCTGACAAGAGCAGGAAGTCGCCGGCGCAGATGGTCGACTTTTGGAAGAGCTTACTCGATAGAGTATCCGGAGATATGGGCTATTGAAGATGGGGTTGCGGAAGACGATCACGCTGGCTGGCAGCAACTGACCAAGGACCTCGGAGGTCGTATCCAGTTGGTCGGCGACGACAATTTTGTCACGAATCCCACATTCTTTCGTCAGGGAATCAAGGACGGAATCGCCAATGCCATCCTGATCAAGCTGAATCAGGTCGGCACGGTGTCGGAAACGCTCGAATGCATTCAGATTGCTCGTGAGAACGGGTACGGCGCGGTCATCTCGCACCGTTCCGGAGAGACGGACGACACCAGTATTGCGGATCTGGCGGTGGCTGCCGGCATGGGTCAGATCAAGACCGGTTCGACCAGCCGCGGCGAACGCATCGCGAAGTACAACCGCTTTCTGGAGATCGAACGCGAACTCGGGACAAAGGCACGCTACGCGGGCGCCAGCATTTACGACCGCTGGCAAGCGTCCGGTAAAGGTATAGCAAGCCAACGTGGGTGTTGGAGTCCACCTGAAACCGCTCAACTGGGCAGATGACTCCTCGAAGTTGCAGATACTTGGAGGAGTCATGCCCGAACTGGAACCAGAGATGAAATCGACGCGAGAGCCCGGGGAGTTGAACAACTCCCAGCAGAGACGGCTCAGGGTCACATGCGAGTACATCGACAAGATGCTCAGCGACATGGAGAACGTTCTCCATTCCGCAGCATCGCAGTCTCCGTTTCCGCGCTATGTGGTAGACCTCACCCCTGCACAGGCGCGGGTGATTGAAGACCATATTCGTCGCCTGCGTTCTCAACTGCTGCGTGCTCTGGCGTGGCAGCACATGAAGCCGAATCCGCCTGAGATTCCCGCGACGCGGGCGGTGACGATCGATCTGGCCTTCATCGACATTGCAATCGAAGAACTCAAACCCGGCTATATGCAGGGCTATGGAGCTGTTCCGGAGGATGCGGTAACCGAACTGAACGGGGTCGTCTACGAGCTTCGCTCGCTGGTTGAAGGCATGGAGCGCTACGTCCGCCAGGGGATAGGCACCGATCTGGAATCGCGGCTCAGAAGGCTGGAAGAGACCGGCTGCGATGTGGCGCTATTGCAGCTTATCGAGGAGATCGTGACCCGTCACGGGCTGGTGGAATTCCGGTCGCGCATCGATCTGCTGGCGTCTCGGCTGGAGGACAACAACCTCGAAGTGGCTTTGTTTGGGCGAGTCAGCAGCGGCAAATCTTCGCTGCTGAATACACTCCTGAACACAGACGTCCTCCCGGTGGGAATCAATCCAATCACGGCAGTTCCTACAAGACTTCGGTATGGACCATCGCTACGCGCGACCGTGGCGTACGGTGACGGAAGAGTGAGGACATCACCGTTGAAGAGCTTGCGAAAGCTGATCACAGAACAAGGAAATCCGGGCAATCTGCGGAATGTTGTGCGAGCGTTGGTCGAAGTCCCATCGCCGCGCCTCAGCCAAGGCATCGTACTGGTGGATACGCCTGGGCTTGGATCGCTGGCCAGACGGGGCTCCGTGGAGACTCTGGCCTATCTTCCATCGTGCGACCTTGCTCTGCTCCTGATCGACGCGGGAATGACTTTGAACGAAGAAGACATCGGAACGCTGCGCCTGCTCTATGAAGCTGGAATTCCAGCTATCGTCGCTGCTCAGCAAGGCGGACCTGCTCGCAGAAGAGGATCTCCATCGGGTCATCGGCTACATTCGGGAACAGTTGCAACACGAATTGGGCCTGGAAATCGACGTGCACCCGGTGAGCTCACGGCTGGAATACTCGATGCTGCTTGATCAATTCTTCGAGCGGGAATTGCTTCCGAGATTCAATCAGGCGCGAGGTCTCAGGAACGACTCCATTGCACGCAAGATCGGAGCCTTGCGCGAGTCGGTGACGGCAGCACTCAGCACAACGCTCGACCAGGGGAGACGTAGAGGGCACGATCTTCCAAGCGGCGTGCGTGGCCTGGAGGAGAAGCTGCGCCTTGTGACCGGAGAGGTCGGGGAGCAGCGGACTATTCTCCAGGCAGGCGTTTCGGAAACTGGGAGATGCTCCGGAGCCGGTCCTGAGTCCCGGTGGAGAGCAATGCGCTTGCCTGGATGCATACGCACCCCACAGCCCGTGTCCCGCCGCTGCAACTTTCCGAATGGCTCCATACTGCTGTTCAGGAGTCCGTAGAGCGCTCCCTGGTAGATGTGCGCGAGCGTGAGTCGGCGTGCAATCGACGCTCTGCAATCGGTGGCACAGGAGATGGGGCGATCCGACGTGCCTGCGCACGATGAAGTGGAGAGCCTCTTGCGCGACATGCCACGTTTTGAGATGGCGACGATTCCGGGCGAAATCGACTATGGGGCACTGGAAGTTTCTGGGAGAGGGTGTCGTACGCTCCAGGATCAGAAGCAGCTTGCAGCAGACCATTGGCGAACGGCTAAAGGAAGAGCTTCGGCAATACGGCAGTGCGCTCTCCCAATGGAGCCAGCAACTCATGAACAAGATCGAGATCTCTGATGAATTCGTATGCCGATGCCTATCGCGTTCAGCTTCTCAGAATCGCGGGGTCCTCCAAAGATAGGGTCGATATGCCTCAACTCGAACGCGATCTGGCTCTTTTGAGGAGTTGGGACGTTAGTGAACATCCTCGTGCAATGCGGGAAGTTGGATAAGGAGGAGCACCAGGCTTGCAGAAATATATCTACATCGCGTTAGGCGGTTCCCTTGGCTCCATCGCCAGATACTGGGTTGGCTCGACGATCGCCAGTCGGCTGGGGACAAAGTTTCCCTACGGCACCTTTGTCATCAATATCACCGCATGCGTGATCATTGGCTTCTCGTTGACTTACCTGAACAAACGGAGTCGGGTTGAATCCCGCGTGGAGATTTCTGGTTCCTGTCGGATTTGTGGGTGCTTACAGCACGTTTTCGACGTACGAGTGGGAGACTCTTTCCACGATTCGAAGCGGAGCGTTTCTGGAGGCCTCGCTGTATGCATTCAGCAGCTTGTTTCTAGGGCTTGTCGCCGTATGGGTGGGCATCCTGATCGCGGAGAACGTTTTATGAGAACACATAAGCAACTCGTCATCTATCAATCGATTCTTCAGGTGCTGTCGGAACCAGGCTGCCCCTTTTGCCGCTTCTTGAAGGAGTACCAGGCGGATCGGCTTCAGAATCACTCCAAAGACGACATCCACCGCCTATGCAACTTCCACGCATGGGGCCTCGCAGCAGTGCAGAACGCCCCGACCGCAGCGCAGGTCTTCATCAAGCTCGTGGATGAACCGGCACCGGCTTCCAGCGGAGATGCTGTCTGTGACATCTGCAAAGAGGTTCTTGCGGAGGAGGATCTGCGCATCCGCGAATTCGTGAGCTGTCTTGCGCGACCAGGTGTATCTCATTGGCTGCGGACATCCGCTGTGCTGTGTATCCCACACGGGACAAAACTGCGACGGCAAGTCCCGATCGTGCTTACGGCCCGGATTGACGCCATCATCGAACACTATCGCGAGCAGCTGACGCAAGAGTTGCAACAACTGCGCGATGAACCGGATGAGTCAGACAGAGTCGGATGGGGCGCACTCGGGCGTGCCGCCGAATTCCTGGTCTCGCAGCGCGGGCTACATTCCTAAAGGAGGCCGTATGTTGAGTGTCGGAAAGGCAGTGAAGGTTTCCATCTATTTGAGCGAGGGATCAACGCACCATGGGATTCCGACCTATTCGAGCATCCTCGACTTTCTCTTTTATCGTGGGGTCTCCGGCGCAACCGCAGTGAAAGGAATAGCCGGGTTTGGCGCGGACCATCACATGCATAGCGCCAGCTTTGTTGAGATATCGGATCACCTGCCGCTCAAAGATTGAATTCATCGAATCCCGGGAGAAGGTCGACGAACTCCTCGGAAAGCTGGAGGAGTTGGCCGGAACCGGAATGATCGAGATTCAGGAGACCACCGTGGCAAAGCCCGCCCAGGTCTCGAAGCCAAAGAAGGTCGTTCCTCCTGCGCACCTGAAGATTGAGGGCAAAGCAAAGATGATGCGCATCTATATTGGTGAAGCGGATCACTGGAAAGACAAGCCTCTCTACAAAGCCCTCGTCGAAGCGATGCGGGCCAACGATATTGCTGGCGTCACTGTCTATCGCGGCATCCTCGGCTATGGCGCACACCGGCGGATGCACAAGGACAAGGCCCTCCACCTTTCCCACGACTGCTCCATCATGCTCTCGGCGGTCGACACGGAGGAGAAGCTGCGATCCTTCCTTCCGCTTGTGGATCAGATGGTGGAAGAGGGTTTAGTGGTGCTCTCAGATGTAGACATCATCAAGTACTCCTACCGCGCCCTGGATGTTGATCTGCCGGAGCCGCGGTCGGGAAGCGCTTCTGCATGAGCGGAGGTTCGAGCCATGAAAGACCAATTTCAAGCGCGCATGTTACGTATTCATTTCGGCGAGGGTGACAAATGGCAGGGCAAGCCTCTGCATGAAGCGATTGTCGCCAAATGTATGGAACTGGGAATGGCCGGCGCCACTGTGTACCGAGGGATCGAAGGCTACGGTGCAAGTACCAGAATTCATCATGCCAGTCATTGGACGTTTTCGAAGGATGCTCCCATCATGCTGACCATCATCGACACGGAAGAACAAATCGAGAAGCTGATTCCGCACCTGGACACGATGGTAGAAGAGGGGCTCATTGCGATGTCCCGCGTGGAGGTGATCCGCTACTCGCGCAATCCCGAAAACGCGCAGTTACCTTCAGGAAGAGCATCATGACGTCCGATCTATCGACAGTGCAGGAATCGACCGTAATCAGATCCTAAAGCGGGCCTTGTTGCTTAAGTGATTTTCGTGACCGCCTATTTCCGCCTTCGCCCTTGTGCGTCAAAATTCACCCCCCTGGCCGTTACTGGCACGATGGCCGCTAACGCCTGGGAAGGCCATGCATTGGAGAAGCCAGGAAACTCTGCTTAGCTTTGGCATCACCTCGCCCCACTGGAGTGAAGGCGATACCTTATTGCGCCCTTTCAAGCCGCGGCCGCCGCGGATCGCGAGGCGCGCGCAAGGGGCGGCCGTTTCTGCCAGCTCACGCCGGTGCGCCCGCGGATCGCCAGGAACCAGAAGAAGAACGAGGTGGTCAGCGCCTGGGAGGCTAGCGGGAACCATGCCGGGAGCACGCCGCTGAGGTCGTAGAGCAGACCCGTCCCCGGAAATGCCCCGAAGCCCACCAGCATGGGGATGCGATACCAGTAATAGGTGCTCACCGCGCCAGCCGCGAAGATGGCCTGCAAGGTCTTAAGCGCGCTTTTGGTTTGGGCGAACCAGGTTTCTATGGCGTTGTAGATCGCGAAGGAAACGAGCGCCCCGCCGAGCGGCCAGAAATAGGTGTTGAGGATTTCGGCCGTCCCAACATGGTCCGGATAGTCCGGCACCTGATACCAGCCGAAAACGAAGCCCCAGAAACTGCCGATCAAGAGAGTTCCCAGGAGTTGCGGCAGCGGCCTTGGGCCGGTCACGGCGGGCGTCATCGACGGCGTCCAATCGGGGCAGGGAGCGGTGCACAGAGCGCAAACGTCGCAGCGCGCGTTCTTGGCCGTGAAGGCCGGCGCGCTGCCGTAGAGCTTCTCAACGGGATGGATCGGGCAGAGCGTGGTACACCAGCCGCTGCGCCCTTCGAACAGCGTGCCGAGCCCAAAGGCTAGTGCTGCGGCAGCCGCCAGCATGACGAATGTGGCCGTGCCATCGGTGTTGAGCAGGACATGGCGCAGCGGCACAATGGCGAACAGCGCGATGACGCTGACAAGCCCGAGGACGGCGGCCAGTTTTTCAGGCATTTTCATCCGCAGCGAGAAGCCGAGCCGCAGTGGCAGGAGGCTGAACGTGGACATGGGGCAAATGTTGCGCCACAGGCCCGGCGCCACCGTGACGAGCGCGGGGGCGGCAGGGATCAGGATATTCCACATAATGGCGATGCCGGCGGCCGGACGGATCAGCAAGAGGCCAGCCAGCGCGAACCCGGCGAGCAGCAGCAGCGTTTGCAGGGCCGTCCAGATGGCGCGCTCGCTCAGTATGGGCGCGCGCCGCGCGGCTGCGGCGTTGCGCACCGCGCGCGGCTCCATGGTCCGGGGTCCAAAGGCGTGCACGGACGCCTGCCTGACATCTCCTGGCATCGGATCGTCTCCTGTAATTTTGCCTTAATTCTCGCGGCGCAGCAACTCTCGCACAATAGAACTGATGCAACCGCAAGTAGATGCGAGAGGGCTCTCTGGAAACGCAGAATGCTTCGATTTCGCATCGAGCCGCAAACGCAAGATGTATTGTCTTTCCAAGGCACCACCGTTCCGGCATGCTTGGCGACATTTCGTGATCGCCACGATCATCGGCGAATCACATTGGGAATTAATTATCGAAATTATGGGCGCCAAATTATGGCAGAGAAAGCGCCCGGCTTGCGCGCCCAATCCGGTGCGGCAGGCAATCGGTTCGCTGCGCTGAAATCGCCTATTCCTGGGGCACGAGTGCTCACACCAGATCCGGCTGATCGCTTCGCATAGCGCCCGCAAAAGACTCCCTCACCCCAGCCCTCTCCCAGCAAGCTCGCCTTGGCGAGCTTGCCGCTCGAGTATCCGCATCCGCAAGCGGATGCGGATGGGAGAGGGAGTCCTATAACTTGCGCTGCGGATAGTTCTGGGGTCCCTTCTCCCAGCCGCATCCGCCTGCGGATGCGGCCACGCTGAAGTGCAAGCTCGCCAAGGCGAGCTTGCGGGGAGAAGGACAGGATGAGGGGGTCTTCTGCTGAAGCAATCGACCGGATTTCGTATTACTAGCCCTTCTTGGGGAAATTGAACATGCTGTACAGATCGTCGATGGCCGGGCTGTTCAAGGGCACGTAAGGGTTCGCAGGGCTCGATACTGGGTTCGGGAAATTATCCCGGCTGCGCGCGGTCAGCGGTTTCAGCCCCCAGTTCCGCTCGATGAACTTCACGACGGAGGCGTGGTCGGCATAGTTGTGAACGATGCGGCCGCCTGTGGTCCAAGGCGAGACCACAATGAAAGGAATGCGCGGGCCATCGCCGAAGAAGTCAAGCGGCTGGATGAAGCCAAAGTCGTAGTAACCGCCGCCTTCGTCGACAGTAACGAAGATTGCCGTATTTTGATAAACTTGCGGATTGGCCTGCACCGCACCGATGAGTTGCTGTAGGAAAGCTTCGTATAGATCGAGCTTCGAGGTCTGCGGGTGGCCGTCCGTGAGCGTGTCCGGCTTGACATAGGACACCGCGGGCAGCGTGTTGTTTGCGATATCCTTATAGAGGTCCATGGTGTCCTTCAGGTGCGCCGCGCGCTGAGCCGCGCTCGACATGATCGAGGTCTGGTACAGGAAGGGGTTGCTTACGGGATCGTAAAGCTCGGAGAACATCGCGCCGCCGTACTGCGTCAGGTAATAACCTCCGCCGTAATAGGCAAAGGATATGCTCTGTTCGTTCAGGGCATCGCCGATGCTGCGGATTGAGGAGGGAGGCAGTATCCCCTGGCCGTCGAGGGCGGAGCAGTAGGTTTTGAGCGTACCGTCGAGGTTGTAGCCCGGACAGACGTTGTTCAGCACGTAATATTTGCCGGCATCGCAATTAGGCTTCGGCTTATAGTGCAGCGAGCCCAAATAGCTGACGATCGGCTCGACGCCCGGCTGTTTCGTGTCGGAACAGTTCACGTAGACGCCGTCGTTGACATAATGGTTGTTTGTGCCCGGCTCCGGATTGGGATCGGCGATGAGGGAGGATGGCGGGGTGGCCGCATTGCCTTGACCGTCGCTGAAGTAGATATTGTCGGCCATGGCGATGTAGAAATGCTCATCCATCGTGCCGCCCATCTGCGCCTGATGGTAGTTGTCGCTCATCGTGTACTGGTCGGCGAGCGACTTCAAATAGGGCGCATCCCCATGCTGCACGTTCAAGAAGGCCATGGAGACACTGCCCTCAGGCGTCGTGTTGTAGGTCTCGACGACGTAAGGATAGAGGTCGTGCAGGCAGCCGGACTGATTGTCCAGCGCGGCAGTCCGCGTGCTGCAATCCGCTTGCTGCCACATCTGGAAGAAGCGGTGGGTTGGATCGCCGGTGTAGGCATCGTAGGGCATCGTGGACCCCGTGAGCTGATACACGCCATTGGGCAAGTCATTGGCATTCTTTACGCGCGTGTCGACCCCAACCATTGACGGAAGGCCCGTAGCGCCGGTCGTCAGCAGGTATAGATCGGAAGCCGGAATATTGGGCTCGACGGAGAAGCCGAAATACTGCTTAACTTCTGCATCGACTCCCGCCAGAAACTGCGGGGTGAAGGGCGGCTGCGGCACGGTAGTTCCGGCCAGCGTAGTTCCCGGTACGTTCGGCGTGCCAAGGAGTTGCGGCGGCGGCAGGGTGCCGTAGGCCGTCTTGCCGATGGGCGAGCCTACGAAGTAGCTTGAACTCGCCGGCACGGTGTATTGGCGGGACATGCGGAACAACGGCCCAGCTGTGCCGTCTTCCTTGATTATGCCCTTCGACAAAAGGTTCGAGATAGTCTCGCCTTTCCGCGGCTTATAGGTGGCGAACACGTGGTCGAAGCTGCGGTTCTCGCCTATGACAACGATGACATGCTTGATAGGGGAAGGGGAGGGGGCGTTTGCCCCGTTGCTTTGGCCATAGGCTGCGCTGCCAAGAAATGGCAAGGCGAGCGCCGCCACCGCCGCAAGCGGTGTGAGCTTCCAAGATCTGAACGGCATTTTTAGGAACTCCAACCCGTAAACTGACAAATTGCTACAGGATGGCCCCTTAGCACGCGTATGTGACAGGCAGTTTTGCAGGACGGCATTTGGGCCGGAACAGCGCTTATCTATGGCAAAATCGTCACAAGTAGGCTGGCGGTTGTGACCGCTATTGCTTTTATATCCGGTTGAGTGTTCGCGAAGACCCCCTCACCCTGTCCCTCTCCCCAAGGGGCGAGGGGACGCCTTCTCAACGGCAGCGAGCGGACTCCCTCTCCCCTTGGGGAGAGGGCTGGGGTGAGGGGGGACTTCTGCTGAACCAATCAACCGGATTCGGTATTACTCAATGCGCGGGCGCTGGCGGGTAAACGCTCCGCACATCTCTGCTGAGCTGCGCCCGCGTGCTGGAGCGCAGATACATCATATGCCCGCCGCGGTAGACGCGGAAGTCAATCGGCGCGGCGCCGTCGATGGGGCGGAGCTGGCTGATCAGATAGCGCGACATGGCGAAGGGGGTAACGAGATCGGTATAGCCGTGCGCGATGAAGATTTTGAGAGCGGGGGTGCGGACGCGCGCGTCCTCCAGGCTGTCGAGCGAGCCCGCATAGCCTTGCTCGCCGGGCTTCGTGCCGAAATCCCAATGCGAAGCCACCTCGCCGTTGAGCAGGCGGTAGTCGAGGCTGGTCTTGAAGCCAAGCTCACTCGCCGCATAGCTCGCCATTGCGGGTGCCAGCACCGAAACGGCGCCGTCAAGGATGGGATCGAAATGGGGATTCTCGGACGGACGGGGCGCGGCGGAGCTTACGGTAGCGTCGTAAGCGCTTAAAATGCGATCGGTTTTGCGGAGAAATTCGCGCCTGAAGAGCCCCGATGAAACGCGGCCGTGGTGTTTGGCGACGATATCGGGATCGAGCCCTGTAAACTTCGCAAGAGCTGAGATCGCAGCCTCGTCCTGCTGCATGCCTTTAGCGAGATGAACGAGGTAGGCATTGAGGGCATAGCTTTCCGCCTCGCGCACGGAATCGAGCGGCGCTTCCGGTCCTTCGCGGATCTCGGCGTTTGCTGCTGTCAGCGAGGGAAGCGCGAAACTGAGCGGCAGGAGCGCGTAGCCGTCCCCATGCAGCAAGGAGAATTCCAGCGCCGGCGAGATCATAACCACGCCTTGCAGGGACAATCCCATGGCGAGAAGGCGGTTCGAGAGCCCGGCCACACGGAAGCCGCCATAGCTTTCCCCCGCCAGATAGACCGGGGCCAGCTCGCGCCCGTTCCGGGACAGCCACAGGCGGACGGCTTCAGCCATCGAGTCGACATCCTTGCTGACGCTCCAAAAGGCTTTCTCCGCATCCGTGCCGTCCGCAACCGTCCTGCTGTAGCCGGTGCCCACGGGATCGACGAAAACAAGGTCGGTGAAGGCGAGCCAGCTATCGGGGTTATCGGCGAGATGCACGGGCCGCAGAGGTGCTGCGCCATTCGCCTCAAAGGGCACAATCCGCGGCCCCAATGCGCCGAGGTGGAGGAAGGCTGCCCCCGCCCCTGGACCGCCGTTGAAGGCGAACGTTACGGGACGGGCATTTGCGCTTTCCACGGTGTAGGACACATAGAAGACCTTGGCGGCAACCTCGCCCTTGGGACCGTTAACCGGTAACGTGCCGGCGGTTGCTTTGTATGTGAGCTGCCTGCCTTCGAGCGTGATCGTGTGCTGCGTTACGCTGTCTTGGGGAAGCTGCGCGGCGGGGCCGGCTGCAGCCGCTGCCGGAGGATGCGCCTCCGGCTTCTCTTCATCCGCACGCGCTGTAGAGAACGCAATCAGGAAAAGCAGGATGAGCGGCAATCTGGCCAAGTCTGTGCTGCGCATGGCGTATCCTTCCCAATCGGCAAAGCCGATGGGAGAATGCGCCGCAAAGTGCGAAAGAAGCAACCCGGGACCGGCAGACTTGTATAATTTTCTTGTTACAAGAAGAAAAGGTAATACCAACCGTCGAAGATTTCGGCTCCTTTGCCGGGGCGTGCAGTGCCCCAGCGTCATGGTGTGCGGGAAGCTACCGTTTGTTTTTGTTGATGAAAATTGGGTTCGTTTGGCAAAAAGCCTATTTATATGTAAGTATATAATTTTGGCCGTCTGAAAGAACGGCCAAGGACAAAGGTGTCAAGACTTTTGGCGGCAGGTATAATACCAAATCCGGCTGATCGCTTCGCATAGCGCCCGCAAAAGATCCCCTCACCCTGTCCCTCTCCCCGTTGGGGCGAGGGAACCCCAGAATATCCGCTGCGGATCGTTCAAGCGTCCTCTCTCCCCTTGGGGAGAGAGACAGAGTGAGGGGGTCTTCGCGAACTGTTCAATCGGATTCGGTATAACAGGGGCAAAAGTCCGGGCAGGTAAGTAGTTCACCGCGTTAAGCCAAGCTGTATGCCGCCGGCCCGCGAAGGCGGGGACCCATCCTAGAGCTTGTTCCAACGGGATAGATGGATTCCCGCTTGCGCGGGAATGACGCTCGTACATCAGCGCGCCGGCAATTGCCTGCCCGGACTTTTGTCCCTCTTACCGGAAAAGCCGCGTGAGCACGCGGCTCTTCCATCGGGAGACCGTTTAGAACTTCACGGTTATGCCCGCATAAACGTTGCGGCCCGCGCCCGCGAGAGGCTGGAACGCTCCCGTGTCTCCCAGCCCCGGATGGCCCGCCGCCTCGTTGCCGAGATAAGCGCCACCGAGCGGCGAGTAGTATTGCTGGTTGAACAGGTTCTCGACGCCGAGGTCGAAGCGGACCTGACCCCACTGGTAGCTGCTGCGCAGATTGACCAGCGCGTAGCCCGGCGTTGTCAGCTCATTGCGGACCGTCTCGACATCGGTCTTGGCATCCACAAGCTGCAGCTCGGCGGCGCTGCTCCAGTTCCCCAGCTTGTGCTCAAGGCTCAATTTCGCGTTGAGCGGCATCATGTGGTAGAGGCCGCCGCCGGTAACGAGATTGATGCCGCGGTCGTAGCCGGCAACGCCCACCAGCGCGAGCTTGCCGTATTCATCGCTACGCAGCAGCGGCATGCGGCCGTAGATGTCGGCACCGAATATCTCAGCGTCCTGGTTAACGTATTGCAGCTCCACGGTGCCCGACGTCGAGCGCTGCATTTTTCGCAGTGCACCGGTTCTTCGTGACATCGTGAAATGGTGCACCGCTCGACGTCGATGTAATCTTCGACATACGAATAGTACGGCGTGATTTTCAGCTGCCATTCCCCATTGCCGCCATTGTCTTTGAAGGAGGCTCCTTCGTGCAAGTCATAGCTCACGCTCAGTGTGTGGGCTGTCTCTGGCTTGAGGTTGATATTGCCAACGTACATGTTGCCGTCACCAGCCCAGCCATTCATCATGGCCGCCATGGGCTGGCTAGACCAGTCGTAAAGCTCGTAAAGGCTTGGCGCACGCGTCTTCATGGAGTAACCGCCCTCGTAAGTGGTCGACGAATTGGCCGTGTAGCGGGCGAGCGCGGTTGCGTCGAAGTTCATGAAGGTGCGCTCGCGATCCTCGGCGTTAAATACATTCGCGTCTCCCTGATACATCGAGCTGTACCCCTGAACGGTGCCCGTATTCATCCAAATGGCATCGTTGCGGACGCCCAGGAGCGTCGTCCATTGCGGGTCCCACTTCTTCTCCCACTCCACGAAAGTGCCAAGATCGTAGCGCTGTCCGTTGTGGATGTTCTGGAAGGTATTGCAGCACATCATCATGCCCGACATAGGCACTGCCGGCCACCAATCGTTCAGCAGGACGCCGTGGAAGTCGCTGCCAACACGCAGCATATCCCGCGCAGATTCAGGTATGTCCGCCTTCGCCGAATATCCGAAGTTCTGGCCGTGTGTATACATCGGCATGGGCATGCCGCCCATATACCCCAGCTTGTCGCCTTCGCTGGTGAGGTTCATCTCGTGCCGCACATCCTGAAAATAGGCGCGCAGGTCGAGCTTGCCCCAGTCGAGCTGCCCCACATAGTGGCCGTTTAAGAACCACGAGTTGTTGTAGACCATGTCCATGTACTCGTTGGGGAAGCCTTCGAACGGGATGTGCTGCAAGCCGCCTTCGATGACGAGCAGATTGTTGTTGTCGCGCACGGCCACCGACAGCTTATGGTTTTGAACCTCATAGAGCGTCGCATCTATCGTGGTGCCGTTGCCGTCCTTGTAATCGCCGGACTTGGCCCAGGAACCGGTGTAGGTGACGTTGATATTGCTTGTCGCCACTGAAACCGAGCCGTTTGTGGAGATGCCGTCGCCATTGCTGCGCCCGAAAACGGAAACGCTGCCGTAAGTGATTACGCCCCCGTCCTGAGTTGCGAAACGGGGCCCGGCGCTTTCTACGAGGATCGCGCCGCCGATGCCGCCGCCGCCGCCGGCGCTAACCGGCGTGATGCCTGCGTACACCTTGGCCTGGCTAACCGCTGAAGGGTCTATGTACGACAGCGCCGGGTTCATGTGGTTGGGGCATGCCGCCGAGAGGACCATGCCATCGACTTCGGTCGTCACCCGCTCGTCCGCCATGCTATGGATCGCGGGCCAGCTGGAGATGCCGCCATTTGTGGCCAAGGCGACGCCGGGAGTGTTGGAAAGCAGTTGAGCGGTATCGCTCGTGGCCGGCTTTTTCGAGGCGATGGCTTCGCCGGCAACCGTGGTGCCGCCGGCGGGTGCCACAGGCGCTGGCGGTTCAGCTCCATGCTGTGCGTGCTGCACGGGTTCGCTAGGCGCTTCCGGGGCTGCCGCCCGCGCCGGTTTTTTGACGGTTTTGGCGGGTTTCGGTTTCTGCTGGTGCTGCTGCACCTCGACCGGAGGCAGAGGTTGCGCCGGCGATTGCGCGCTGGACTGCGCGAATGGCTGGCGAAGCGCATAGCCCCGCGGCTACGGTGCATCCGAGCACCGCGACGATGTATTTCGACATGAATAATTATCCCTCAAGCACACTGAAGTGCGACACGCCGGGCGAACTGCCTTGTTGCGCGTCACGGTTGGCAAGACACTCGATTAAGCGAGGCTTGGGGGACCGCGATTTGAGGGAAGGGAAACCCGGGCCGCTGACGCGAGTTGCGGGTCTTGGGGAACGAAAGCGGCGGCAAGGATTGTTTGCGGAACGCGCAATGCGGGCGCTTCGCTTGCCGGCAAAGCATGGGCGGAGGCGAGCCCCAGGCAGATCGGACAGGGCTTTGCAAAGCCCCCGTGGTCTTTTCCGGGAAGCCCTTGCGCTTTCCCAGCCTCATCGGCGAGGTGGCAGATGACCCCGGTTTCGAGGCCCTGCTGCGACGCCAGCTGGGCATGAATCGCCTGAAACAGGATGACGTTGTGGCGCGCAACCGTAGCGGCATGCAGCAAAATAGCTGCGACCGCTATCCAGCTAACCCAACGCCGAAAACGCACACCAACCCCACTATGCGCAAATTACCACTCCCTGTCCCCAGGACAGGTAATTCTGAAGAACGCTTTGTAACGTTCCGTAAGTTTGCTTTTTTGGCTTGTTACACTGCAAGCAAACGAGCGTGAGCTTAGCTGCGGCAGAATGCCGCAGCCGCCCTGCGAGCGGCACAGATGCGGCCCGAATAGCCGATTCTCGCCCGATGCAGGATTGGCCCCTTTGGCGGCTGCTGGGGTAAAGCGGGCGCCGATCCGCAGCGGCCCGCGAGTGCGCATCCGCTCCGGCCTTACGCCTCGCCACGAGCAGGCGCTGAAGCGCCTAAGCAAGCAGTCGCCGGTTACCCAACGAATGCTTGCTTAGAAATCTTTTATTTTCGCAGAGTTTTTGCCCCGCCGGTGACCGCTTTTGGGAAACTCTGCTTAGCTCGATTCGCTCTTACAGAGTTCGCGTCTCGATATGCGTGCGGAAGCACTCGATGGTGTCGCCCTGCTTGAGGTCGTGGTAGTTCTCGAAGGCCATGCCGCATTCCTGGCCAACGGGCACTTCGCGCACCTCGTCCTTGAAGCGCTTGAGCGTCGAGAGCTTGCCTTCGTGGATCACCACGTGATCGCGGATGAGCCGCACGCCTGCGCCGCGCTCGACCTTGCCCTCGGTGACGCGGCAGCCCGCGACCTTGCCGACCTTCGAGATATTGAAAACTTCGAGGATTTCGGCATTGCCGAGGAACTCTTCGCGCGTGGTCGGCGGTAGCAGGCCGGACATCGCCTTTTTCACATCGTCCACGAGGTCGTAGATGATGTTGTAATAGCGGATCTCGATGCCGTCGCGTTCGGCCTGTTGCTTGGCCTGCGCGTCGGCCCGGACGTTGAAGGCGACGATGATGGCGCCGGATGCCTCTGCGAGGGCTACGTCGGACGAGGCGATGCCGCCGACCCCCCAGTGGATGATGCGCGCTCCCACCTCATCGGTGCCGAGCTTATCGAGGGCGGCGTTGATCGCTTCCACGGAGCCTTGCACGTCGCCCTTGATGATAAGCAGGAACTCCTTCTTGCCGTCTTTGCCGGCCTGCTTCATCATCTGTTCGAGCGTGCGGCTGCTGGCGCCAGCCGACCTTACGTCGCGCAGCTTGCGGACGCGATGCTCGGTCAGCTCCCGGGCGCGGGCTTCGCTTTCCACCACGGCGAGCTGATCGCCCGCGTCGGGGGCGCTATCGAAGCCAAGCACCTCAACTGGAGTCGACGGGCCGGCGGCGGCGACGTTTTCACCCTTGTCGTCGATAAGCGCGCGCACGCGTCCCCAGGCACGCCCAGCCACGATGAGCTGGCCAACCCTAAGTGTGCCGCGCTGAACCAGCACCGTACCCACTGGGCCGCGGCCGCGTTCGAGCTTTGCCTCGATGACAATGCCTTCTGCCGGGCGGTCCGGATTAGCTCTCAGCTCCAAAACCTCGGCTTGCAGCTGAATCGCGCCCAGGAGCCTGTCGAGATTGAGTTTCTTTTTCGCCGAGACCTCGACCTCAAGGGTATCGCCGCCCATGCTTTCCACAACGATATCGTGAGACAGCAAATCGGTGCGCACGCGCAGCGGATCGGCGTCGGGCTTGTCGATCTTGTTGATGGCCACGATGATCGGCACGCCTGCCGCCTTGGCGTGGTTGATGGCTTCCACCGTTTGCGGCATCACGCCGTCGTCGGCGGCCACCACCAGCACTACTATGTCGGTGACCTTGGCGCCGCGCGCACGCATGGCGGTAAACGCGGCGTGGCCGGGCGTATCGATAAAGGTGATGGGTGCGCCGCTGGCCGTGGTAACCTGATAAGCGCCGATATGCTGGGTAATGCCGCCAGCCTCGCCGGCGACCACGTTGGCTTGGCGGATGGCGTCGAGCAGCGAGGTCTTGCCGTGATCGACGTGGCCCATGATGGTGACCACAGGAGCCCGCGGCTGCCGCGTCTCTGGCGCATCGGTCTGCCCGATGAAGCCTTCCTCGACGTCCTCCTCGGAGACGCGCTTCACCGTATGGCCGAATTCCGTCGCGATCAGCTCGGCGGTGTCGGCGTCGATCACGTCGTTGATCTTCATCATTTGTCCCTCTTTCATGAGGAACTTGATGATGTCGACGGCGCGCTCCGCCATGCGGTTGCCGAGCTCTTGGATTGTGATCGCCTCTGGCAGCTGTACCACGCGCTGGATCTTCACGCGCTCATTCTGCGCGCCGCCAAGGGCTTGCAGCTTCTGCCGTTCGCGCTGGCGCCTGAGCGAGGCGAGGCTGCGCTCCTTTTGTTCTTCGTTCAGGGCGTTGGACAGCGTCAAGCGTTGCCTGCCCGGCCGCTCAACGGCGGTCTTTTTGGCGGGCGCCGCCCGCTCGGGCGTCTTGCCTGGAATTCCGCGCTTGGCGCGATGTTCCTCTTCGTCGCTGAGTGCGGCCCGTGCGCGAACCCCGGCGTCTACTTCCCGAACCCGTTCGGGGCGGCCCGAAATGTCCAAAACAGCGGCGGGCGCGGCGCCCGGCCTTGCCCCTGCCCCAGCTCCCGGCCGTGCCCCAAAACCGGGGCGCGCGGATCCACCGGCCGCAGCGCCGCCTGGGCGCGGCCCGGCAGGCCGGGCGCCTTCCCGGCTGGGCCCGCGAGGCGCCTCGCGGGCGCCTCCTTCCCGTGGGGCCGGACGCTGGCCATCGCGCGCAGCGGGAGCACTCTCTTCCTGCGCGGTGCGCGGAGCAGCAGCAGACGGAGGCCGCCGTTCAGTTTGCTTCGGTGCGACAACGCGCAGGCTGTCGGGACCCACGCGGCGCAGCGGCTGGGCTGCGGCAACAGGGGCGGGAGCGGGCCGCTCCACAACCTCTTCCTGTTTTTCCTGTTTCTGCGTCTTGGGAGCGGCGGCGGCTTCTGCCGCCCGGAGCCTTTCGGCTTCTTCCTCGGCCTTGCGCTGAACTTCCTCCTCGGCGCGGCGCTTCCGATCCTCGATCTCGCGGAGTTTCGATTCCTCGCGCTGGCGGGCTTCCTCGATCTCGCGCTCGCGTTTTTCCACGTCCTCGCGCTTACGCGCCTCAAGAAGCGCCCGCGCACGTGCATCCTGTTCTCCGGCCGAGAGCTCGCGCAGCACCTTTTGCGGGCGCTTGTCGCGGGCCTGTTCCGGGGCGGGCTTTTGGAAAGCTCGCGGCTCCGGTTTGGCAGGTGACGGTTCAACCAGCTTCTGCGGCTCGTCTGTCAATCCGAGGGTGGGCAGGCGCTTGCGCTTCGTCTCAACAAGAACGGATTTGGAGCGGCCATGGCTGAAGTTTTGGCGGATGTGGCCTTGTTCCACAGTCCGCTTCACATTTAGCGACATAGTCTTCCGGCCGGCTGCCGTCTTGTTGTCCGTTTCTTTCGTTTCGCTCATTCTTTACCCTGGCGCAGGGGACACTTTGCTGTATCCCCCGTGCAATAGCCGCTAAGACGATCGAGAGCTTCGAAGAATGCACGGGACGCCCCGCCATCTTTAACTCCCGCATGTATTACATTCGTGCTGCCCGTCGCCAAGCTAATTTCGGCAGACGTGAAGCAATTTTCGGGCGCGATGTGGTCTTTTCCCGAGTAGATGGCCGCAAACTTTCTGTCTAGCTTGGCCTTGCCGCCCTCCGCGGCATCGCTGGCATGAAGTAAACCAGCGATCTCGCCGCGATTCAGCGCCTCCTCGACCTTTGCAAACCCCACAACCACAAGCCCGGCCTTATTGCAGATGGATAACCGTTCTAGCGCAGATCGCTTAAAAAGCTGTTCCACTTGTAGCGAAAGATCCTCCGCCACCAGAACCGGCTTCCGGAATGCCCGTTGAAAGGCCCGCCGCTTTACGGCCTGCTCGACGATTTCTTTCTGCGCTGTGACCCAAACACCGCGCCCCGGAAGATTTCCCTTGATGTCGGGAACTGCGCTGCCTTGCGGCGATAACACGAAGCGAAGGAGAAAGGGCCTTTCCTTTCTCGCGCGTTCCACGATGCAGGTTCTTACGGGTACGCTTTCGATGCCGCTTTGTCCGCCTTCCATTAGATGAGAGTCTTCGCCTGAGATTTCCAGTACGGGTTCTTCCTCAGAGCGCTTTTTCTTCGGGTTCCGCATCGCTGGCCCCTTCTTCCGGCCCAACAGGGGCGCTTTCGGAGCCGGCCTCTTCTTCTTGTGCCTCGGAGCCCGCCTCCTCTGCTTGCTCCGCGGGGGGCGGCGGCGGCTCGATCCAGCCTGCTTTGACGCGCGCGTTGAGGATCAACTCTTCGATACTGGGCTTGCTGAGGTTAAAGCTCTGGAGAATACCCGGATGCTGCTTCGTCTGCCCATGCGCCCGTTCTTGCCATCCCGCGAGGTCGTCGGTCGCGCAGTCAGCGAGATCCTCAACTGTTTTAATGCCATTTTCGCCAAAGGCAACAAGCATCGCCGTGGTGACGCCCTCGAGCTCGGCGAGTTCGTCCGCAACGCCTAGGGCGCGGCGCTTTTCGGTGAGTTCGGCTTCCTGCCGCTCGATGAACTCACGCGCACGCTCTTGGATTTCCTGCGCGGTGTTTTCGTCGAAGCCCTCGATAGTTGCGACCTCGTGCGGCTCGACAAAGGCAAGCTCTTCCACCGAGGCGAAGCCTTCCGCGACCAGGAGCTGCGCGATCATCTCGTCGACATCGAGCGCGTTGACAAAAGCGACCGTCCGCTCGGCAAACTCTTTCTGGCGCCGCTCGGATTCTTCGGCTTCGGTCAAAATGTCGATGTCCCAGCCAGTGAGCTGCGAAGCCAGCCGGACGTTTTGACCTTTACGGCCAATGGCGAGGCTCAATTGCTCGTCGGGCACCACGACTTCGATGCGCTCGGACTCCTCGTCGAGTACCACCTTGGCGACCTCGGCGGGTGCCAGCGCGTTGACGATGAAGGTCGCGACATCGGGCGACCACTGAATGATGTCGATTTTCTCGCCCTGCAGCTCGTTCACGACCGCCTGCACGCGGCTGCCGCGCATGCCGACGCAGGCGCCCACGGGATCGATGGAGCTATCCTTCGACACCACCGCGATCTTGGCGCGGCTGCCCGGATCGCGGGCCACGGATTTGATTTCGACGATGCCGTCGTAAATCTCGGGCACCTCCTGCGCGAACAGCTTGGCCATGAATTCGGGCCGCGTGCGCGAAAGGAAAATCTGGGGCCCGCGGTTCTCGCGGCGGACGTCGTAGACATAAGCGCGCACGCGGTCGCCGAGCTTGTAGTTCTCGCGGGGCAGCGTCTCGTCGCGGCGGACGATGGCCTCCGCCCGGCCGAGGTCGATCATGACATTGCCGTACTCGGCGCGCTTGACGATGCCGCTGACGATCTCGCCCACGCGGTCCTTATATTCTTCGAATTGCCGCTCGCGCTCGGCCTCGCGCACCTTTTGTACGATAACCTGCTTGGCGTTCTGGGCTGCCACGCGCCCAAAATCGAGCGGCGGCAGCGGCTCGGCGATGAAGTCTCCCACCTCGGCTTCGAGGTTGCGCTTTTTCGCGTCCTTGATGCTGATCTCGGTGGCGTCGAGCGTCACCTTCTCGACCACCTCCAAGAGCCGCGACAGCTTGATCTCGCCTGTGCGCGGGTCGATCTCGGCGCGGATCTCGTTCTCGCTGCCATAGCGCGATTTGGCGGCCTTCTGGATCGCATCCTCCATCGCCGAGAGCACAAGCTCCCGGCCAATGGATTTCTCGCGCGCCACCGCGTCCGCGATTTGCAACAGTTCGAGACGGTTGGCGCTAATCCCGGCTTGGGCCATCGTTCAACTCCGAATTTCGTTCAAGTCTGGTTCTTCTAATTCGCCGCCCTCGGCCCATTTCTGGCCCTGGGCTTTTGCCCTTGCGAGCGAGGCCCGGATCAACTCGTCGGTGAGCACGAGCTTCGCGTCGTGAATAAGATCGACGGGAAGGCCGATGACCTCGGGCTCGGCTTTTTTTCGCGCTACCGCCCTCCGGGCTACTTGAGCGCGAGTTCTCATCGAGCATCACCACAAGCCGCATCTCGCCGTCCGCGTAACCTTCGAGAATGCCGCGAAACCGCTTGCGGCCATCGATCAGCTCTTTCAGCTCGACCTTGACCTCGTAGCCGGCCCAATCCTCGAAATCCGACGGGCGGACCAGGATGCGGTCGATGCCCGGCGAGGATACTTCGAGATAATAGCGGTCCTTGATGGGATCGTGCACGTCGAGCAGCGGCGATAGCCTGCGGCTAATGTCCGCGCAATCCTGCACAACGATGCTCCCGCCCGCCTTATCTACCATGATCTGGATCGTGGCGCCGTCGCGCTTCGACATGACCACGCGCACGAGCCTGAAGCCCATGTCCTCCAACACGGGCTCGGCCAGCGCCGCGATTTCGGCCGCGGGGCCGGTCTCAAGCAGAAAGCGTTCCGTGGGCGCTCCTGCCCCTTGCTGAATTGCGGTTGCCTGGTCTTGTTCCATGCGCTCCGGTTGGCCGGCGTTTCATGCGCCAGATAAAGAAAAAGAGCGATCCGGGGGGACCACTCTTCATCAGTGATTGAATTGAGCTCAATGCAACGTAAGGCAAATGGCGCCCAGGTTCAAGGGGTTTGATGCCGGAATGGGGCTGGTTTTATTCCCGCACAAGAGCGTGTGAAAAAACCGGAATTGAAGACACCGGGCAGAACTTCGCAGCATCATTCCCGCGAAGGCGGGAATTTATTTCAGCCGGCAGAACAAGACCTTGGATGGGTCCCCGCCTCCGCGGGGACGACGCTCCGGCCTCGAATTTCGCCCTTACACCAATTTTTTCACACGCTCGAAGGCGGGAATCGATTTCCGCTGACAAGCGCAGCCAGCCCCTTGGGCCGGCTTAACCTATTTCTTACAAAGCCTCCAAGAGCAACAAGGGCGGCGCCGAAGATCATCATTACTATCATTGGGACGAGGTCTATGATACTGGGAAGCTGGTCCATTCGTCCGAGAATAATTCCGAACATAACTCCCAGTGCCACCGGGTAGACTATCACCAACCATCCCGCCAGGTACAAAAACCAGCCTACTCCAACCATTACCCGTTTCATTTCGCCCCATTTCGATGTCACGCAAGGCGATATAGGCCCCCCGCGGCAGCGTTCGCGAGTGCGGCCCGGGGGAGGCATGCCGGGCTCCGCGCGGGGGCGAAGACGGCCCCGGTAAGATCGGCAATTGCCCCGCGGGCTCTCGCTTGTTGTTTGCCGTGCGTCTTATCGGAAAAACCGCTCACACTTCCGGGTCAAGCCCGAAGGCATGCTTTTTCCGGACGCACTCTACCGCTGGTCCTTTTGCGCCTCCAAATTGGCACGCTGGTCCGCCGCGCCACCGTTCGCCGCCACGGCGGGCGCAGCCGGAGCGCCCGCTTCCGCGCGCTGCAAGCCATTCTTGTCCGCCGCGGGTTTTTCCGCCGATGGCAATTTTCCATGGAGCAGGCCGATTGCGGCCCGGAGCTGGTTGTCCTTGTCCTTATCCTTGGGAACGTAGGCAATGCTTCCCGAGGCTTCGGGGGCGGCGCCGTTCTTTAGGTGTCCAGGCAATTGCGCCTCAGCCTCCAGCGGCGCTGCGGAAAGCTGCAGTTTCAGGTCCGCCGGCAGCTCCGGCTCGACAACGTAATCCGGTTCGATGCCGGTCGCCTGGATCGAGCGGCCAGATGGCGTGTAATACCGGGCCGTCGTAAGCCGCAACGCGCCATGGTCCGCAAGCGGGATCAAGGTCTGCACCGAGCCTTTTCCGAAGGAGCGCGTGCCGATGAGCAATGCGCGCTTGTGATCCTGAAGCGCGCCAGCGACGATTTCCGAAGCGGAAGCCGATCCGCCGTTGATCAAAACCACAAGGGGCTTGCCACGCGTGATATCGCCCGGCTTTGCGGCCGCACGCTCGACATCGTTCGGGCCGCGGCCCTTGGTAATCACGATGACGCCGCGCTCAAGGAAAGCATCGGAAACGGCGATGGCCTGATCGAGCAGCCCGCCAGGATTATTGCGCAGATCGATCACATATCCCACGAGCGAAGGGCCTGCCACTTTCTGGATATCCTCAACCGCCGTTTGGAGATAGTCGGTGGTGTGCTCGTTCTCGAAGCTCTTGATCCTGATCCAGCCAACATCGCCTTCGACGCTGTATTTGACCGGATTGACCCGGATGATCTCGCGGACGATTTTCATCGCGAGCGGATGCGTGGCTCCCTTCCGGTCGATGGTGAGCGTTATGGCCGAGCCTGCGGGACCGCGCATGCGGTCGACCGCCTGATCCATGCTCAAACCTTTGATCGATTGGCCATCGAGCTCGGTGATGGCGTCGCCCGCGAGCACGCCCGCCCGCTCCGCCGGCATGTTGTCGATGGGCGCGATCACTTTCAGAATCCCGTTCTCCATCGTGACGTCGATGCCAAGGCCGCCGAATTCGCCATGCGTCTCGACCTGCTCCTCTTGGAACTCCTTGGGGCTCATATAGCTCGAATGCGGATCGAGCTTCATCAGCATGCCGTTGATCGCATTGGCGACGAGCTTTCTGTCGTCGGGCTTTTCAACATACTCTTCGCGGACTCGCTGGAGTACTTCCCCGAAAAGCTCAAGATCTTTATAAACTTGCGAACTTGCCGCGACGGACCGGTCTTGCGCCGGGGACTGATGAATGTAAACTCCGCTAGCGCTGGCAGCGATTAAGAGAACAGCGCCAAGCGCAAGTCGAGGTATGCGCATTACTTTCTAACCTTCCGTCAGTTTCAGTACGTGCTGGGCTTTATGCACCCGAATTCGGGCGGAGAAGTGGTGAGAAGCCCATTTCTCACAGAATTTCCGTAACCTTTCCTTAACCGCTCGCAAAAATGGGGCCAAACCGGGGCCTGCGCGCGCGGCGGAATGCGACGTTTGCGCACACTCATGCCGCGATTCTGAGCCTTCACACAACCGGCCAGCAGAGGAAAGCGGCCTACCGCCGTGGCCAGGCTTCCAAGGTAACACATCTTCGCGGGATTTAAATAGACCTATCGCATTGGCTGCCGCAATGTTGAGCTCCGGCCTCCTTTAGCAGCGTTCCCAGGGATGGCGAAAAAATACTTAAGGGAGATTGAACATGCCCATCTCGATAATTTTGGCGCATCCGTGGCAAGGCAGCTTCAATCACGCCATCGCGGCGCGGGCGCAAGAAACGCTTCGCGCGCTCGGGCATCGCGTTTCGTTCCGGGACCTATATCTTGAGCGCTTCGATCCCGTAATGCCGCCGGAGGAGTTGACGGACAGGCCGCCGGACCCAAGTCTTGTTTCCCACTTTGCAGAAGTTCAGGCGGCCGATGGATTTGTTATCGTTCACCCGAACTGGTGGGGTCAGCCGCCCGCCATTCTCAAGGGCTGGATCGACCGCGTCCTGCGCTGCGGCATTGCCTACGAGTTTCCCCCTGGCTGCGACGCAAGCGGTATCTCCAACGGCTTGCTCAAGGCTCGCGCCGCCGTGATCCTCAATACGTCGAACACACCGCCCGAAAGAGAGGAAGCCGTGTTCGGCGATCCGCTGGAGCTACTGTGGCGGAGATGCGTGTTCCAATTCTGCGGGGTCGATACCGTGGTCCGCCGGATGTTTTGCACCATCGCGGGAAGCACCGCAGAGCAGCGCGCCGCGTGGCTGTCCGAGGTGGAAGCCATCGTTTCCTCCACTTTCCCCAGAGTGCGTCCGGAAGAGCGCGAAGCGGTTTTCCGGTAAGACGCACGGCAAAACAACGATTGAACCCAGCTTAGGCCTTGGGCGGCGGGTTTGGCGGTTGCGAAACCGGCGGCGTCTGGGTATTGCTTACAAAGATTGCACAGTTTGGAGGGCACCGGCATGGCGTCTGCGTTCACGATCGCTGGAATTGTGACCGAGGGCCTCGACCGCGCCTTCCTGCGGCTGCGCAGCCTGCTTGCCATCTATTGGCTGCCCTGGCTCATCGGCAGCGCCGCAATCTTGATCGTGGATATCCTTTTCGACCAGTGGCAGCTTGGCTATACACCGGCTTGGGCCAGAAATCTGGTTTGGGGACCTTGCATCGCGATGGCGTATGTCATGCTGGTGCGGCTCCTGGTATTCGGCCAGCCGCCCAGACGGGCGATCAATCTCGAATTCAGCCGCGAAATGGCATGGGCTGCCGCCCTTGTTACATCGTGGTTTCTGGCAATCGTTTTGGTGAAGGGAGCGTCTTACTGGGCGGTCGCTTGGATGTTTCCATCCATTCTGCAGTACCGCATTGAGGATTGGATGTTTTATTCGGCCCTATCCGGCTGGACGGCTTGGATCGTCACCGCACTCCTACCTCTTTGTTTTTTCGGCCTTATCGTTCTGACCGTGAAGCTCGGCCGTCCCGATTTGCGCGAGCACATCCGGCTTCTACGCGCCGCTCCGCTACGCCTGATCGTTATCGCCATACTGGTTGCAGCGGCCTCGTATAGCTTGAGCTCCGCCGATGCGCTGTTTTGGAAATGGGCTGGAGCGCCGTTGTACGGGCCTCTGCTCCATCCATGGCATAGATATATTCGCGAGGCCGTCCTTTTCAGGCTTTCGGAGTTTCCGCTCTATTTTATGCTCTTCGTGTTGAGGACATGCCTTCTCGCCGAAGCATACCGGCGGCTCCTCCAGGCGGAAGAGCCTGGCTTCACGGCGCCTTCTTTTCCGGGATCGCAAATTGCTGATTTGGGTAAATCAAGTCCGGATTCTCTGATCTGGTCTTTATTCGCACTCGCGATTTCGCCGTAGCGTGCGCCCTTGCCTCTGCCATAGAAATGTTCCGCGATGCCCCAAAGCGTGTCGCCGCGCCTGACAGCCGTCACCGCCGCCGGCTTTTTCGATTGCTGCTCAGCGCCCGTGGTGACGGCGGAATTTGCGGCTGGCGGCTGGGCTGCAGCCGCGGTCTGGACCGCCGCCGGCGCTTTCTTATTGTACGGAGCGATCGTCAAGGCATAGTGGTGTGCGCCCGGCACACGCACTTGGGTCTGCGGGTCCACAGAAAAGAGTGACAAATCGTAGGGGCCGGCCGGTAGAGGCTGCTCCAGCGTCAGCACCCATTCGCCGTTTTCGTCCGCTTTCGTCCCGCCCAGCGTTTGACCGCCATTCTGAAGCACGACCGTAGCACCGGGTTGCGCTTTCCCCGCCGCGACCAGCATGCCGGCTGCGTCCGCGGAGACGGCGTCGAAGCCCGGCGCTCCAGGCACCGGCGCCGCGGCTTGCCCGGATGGCGGCTCAATTGCAGCCTTCGGTAGAGACGGCAGGTTTTCCGTCCAGTCGATGTTTTGAAGTCCAAGGTAAGCCGCGCCAGCGGTTGCGCCCAGCAACAAGACAAAGACAACCCAAAGGTTAGTCCCTTTGCGTTTAGGCGGTGTATTGGCCGGTTGATCGGTCATTGGCGGCCTCACTTTGAACTAGGAGAGGCGGCGGCTTCGCTCTCCTGCAGGGAAAAACGATTTGCCGAAGGTTAGCATAAACTAGCTTAATTGTCCTTTACAATAAATGCGTCAAATCAACTGTTCCCCTTGTTGAGCTAACCTGCTGTAATAACGTGCGGATTTTCCAGCGAGTTCCGGAACCGGACGCCGATGCATGCTGAGCAGCCATGCCGGCAATCAGCTCCTTTTATGGTATTGTCTCATTGGCATGCCCTGGCTTGAGAGAGATCGCCCGCCTCCTCATTTTCATGCAATCTATGGAGACCAGCGGGCGGTGATAAACATCGAAACCCTGGAGGAAATGGAAGGCCGGCTGCCCCGGCGGGCGAAGGTGCATGTGCTCGAATGGGCCGACGAACATCGGGCGGAGCTTTTGGAGAACTGGGAATTATGCGCGAAGAAGCAACAACCCAAAAAGATCCCGCCATTGGAATAAAGCCGGCGGGCAGCCCGCGGCTTCCCTGGCTTGTTACCTTTGTCCAAGCTCTGCCAGGATATCGCCTGCGCGTTCAATTCGCCGATGGATTGGAAGGCATCGCCGATCTGAGTGCCCTTGTGCGCTCGCCTAGCGCAGGCGTGTTTGCCGCGCTGGCTGACGAAGCGCTGTTCAATCGAGCCTTCGTTGAGTATGGCGCTGTCGCTTGGCCCGGCGAGATCGATATCGCCCCGGATGCCATGCATGCCGAAATCAAGAAGAGCGGCGAATGGATGGTTCCGCCGGACTGACCTCGCGCTCTGGACTTTGCCTTAAGATAAGGCGAAAATACCACCATGAGCACAACGATTGAGCTGACAGGCGACGCCGAGGTCCTGGCGTCCAAGGTTGCAAAGAAACGCGGCATGTCCATCGAGCAGGCCGTCGTGGAGGCGATTGCCGAAAGCGCGCGCAAGGCCGGGCTTATGGACGAAACCGCGAAGCCGTCTCCAGAGGAAATCATTCAAGCGCTTGACAAGCTTTCGCGCGAGTTTGCTGCGCTTCCGGTGCACGACACGCGATCCATCGACGAAATTATCGGCTATGACGAATTCGGAGTGCCCCGGTGATCGTGCTCGATTCATCGGCGATTATCGCAATCCTGGCGCGCGAACCGGAGCATGAAACGTTGCAGGAAATCGTTGCCTCCAACATTTCTCAATGCTCGCTGTCCGTTCTGAACTATTTCGAAACTGCGATGGTAATTCTGGCGCGGCAGGGCGAACCGGGGGTGGAAAAGCTGAAGCGATTTTTGCAGGTAACGGAAACGGCTCTTGTGCCCTTCGACGCGGCACAAGCAGAGGGAGCACTTCGTGCTTTCAGACTTTATGGCAAAGGATTTCACTCGCGTGCAAGGCTGAACCTTTGCGATTGCGCCGCATACTCACTCGCGAAGACCCTCGACGCGCCCTTATTGTTCAAGGGCGATGACTTTTCGGCGACCGATATAACCCCTGCAGCACTCTCCTAGAACGAAACTCAAGGCGCCGGCGCTTCCTTCCGCCGGCGGTCACTCCGCCAGCTCGGACACGAGCCGGTCCGCGTGGTAGACCTTGGCGAGCCCCTCGCGCAGCGCGCCAACGTTCACAGCGACCGCGCGGTTGGCGGCCGGATCGAAGCCGTAATCGCCGCCGAGCGACTGAATATTGCCGTCGAAGATCAGCCCCACGATCTCGCCCGCCGCGTCGATCACTGGCGAGCCGGAATTGCCGCCGATGATATCGTTATCCGTCGCGAAGTTCATCGGCTGCTCCATATTAAGCGCCGGCCGCGCCGCAACCCACGTGTCCGGCAGCTTGAACGGCGGCGCGCCGGTCGCCCGCTCGAACAGCCCTGCAATAAGCGTGATGGGCGCGATCTGCCTGCCGCCCTGCTCGTAGCCGCGCACGGTCCCGTAGGAGACGCGCATGGTGAAGGTCGCGTCCGGATAGACCGAGGTGCCCAAAATCGCAAACCGCGCCCGCGCGATCTGAGTATGCGCCTGGGTCAGCGGCGCCGCCGTGTTGTCTTCGTAGTCCTTGCGGATGGCGCGGAAGTCCGGGTCCACAAGGCGCGCCAGCACGATCATGGGATCGGCGGAAGCGTCGACCGCAGCCTGGCCGCCTTCGAGCAAAGCTTTGCGCAAACCCGCATCGGCCAGCTTCGTGCCATCGATGAGTTCATTGGCAAGCTCACCCGGCGATTTCTTGCCCAGCACCTTCTTCACAAACGCATCGTCCGGCCCAAGCGCCTCGCGCAGCTTAGTGAGCGAAAAGGTCAGCGTCAGCTTTTCAAGCTCGGGATAAGTAGGCTCAACGGCGAGAAGCGCTTGCCGCATAATCGGGAAATTCGCCCCGGTGTATTCCGGCAGCCTTTTTTCGTCCGGCTTGCCCTGCTCCTCCGGATAGCGCACCAGGCGCAAGGCGTGGCTGAAGAGTTTTGAGCCGAATCCCCCCTGCCCCTCCAAGTAAGTGAAGCGCTGGCTCTTGGGCTTCCAGGCTTGAAGCGTGTTGCGGATCGTGTCCCAGGCGGCGCCGGCTTGCGCCTTGAGCGCGGGATCGGCCTCGACCTTCGCCTTAAGCTCGCTTTCGGCTTTGGCTTTCGCTGCGATAATCGCAGGATCGACTAGCGCTTCGAACTGCCCTTTCCGCGCCTTGAGCGAATTCTTCGACGCCGAACAGCTTTCCGGCGGCGATCCGCGCTTCTTCCGCCCCCTTCGTGGAGAATTCCGTAAGCTCGCCGCGCAGCTCCGACATGCGGAACAGGGAACGCGGCAGCGACACGTCGCGGCTATATTCAAGCTCGGCGACGGTATCGAGCCGCTGCGTCGAGCCCGGATGCCCAACCGTGAATGTCAGGTCGCCCGGCTTCGCATCCTCCTTCGCGTAGCGGAAGAAATTCGCGGCCGTATCGAGCGGCTTGCCGCCGTCGTAGACCCGGAAATAGCTCACATCGTAATCGTAGCGCGGAAACTCGAAATTATCGGGATCGCCGCCGAAAAACGCGATCGATTGCTCCGGCGCGAAAACGAGGCGCACATCCTGATAGCGCCGGTATTTGTAGAGATTGTAGACGCCGCCATTGTATAGCTCGACCACGTCGCAGCGTAAGCCCGCATCGCCGCCCGTGCATTCCGCCGCGACACTGGCGTTTACAGCGCGCTTGGCTTCCTCGAACGCGGGGCCTTCTTTGCCGGCGAGCGCCTGCTGAACGCGCGCCGTGACATCGCTTATTTCAGTGAGCTGGTCGATCTCCAGCGCCGGGCATTTTGCCTCGTCCTTCTCCTCCTTCGCGTAGAAGCCGTCTGCGACGAGGTTCTTGCCCGCGCTCGAAAGCTGCTCGACGCAATGCTCCGCGCAATGGTGGTTCGTTTGTACGAGGCCGTGCGCGGAGACGAAGCTGGCCGAACACCCTTGCGCGAGCCGCACCGCCGATGAGCGGACATGATCGAGCCATTCCTGGCTTGGCTTGAAGCCGTAAAGCTTCCCGACTTGTCCGGACGGAAAATTATTGAGCAGCCACATGCCCTCATCGGCCTGCGCCGCTCCAAGCGAAAGGCCCGCAATCAGGCCGGGCATGCAAGCAAACCACCGAGCCATGCTCAATCCCCTCATTAACAAACCGTGCGTTTCGCGTAAGGCACTACCATGGTTAATCCGTGGATGGTAAACGGCGGGCCTTCATATTTTCCGCCGCCGTCTTTCTGCGAATTTTTTCCCTCTTTAGGCCGATTTCTGCGACTCCAAAACCCTATAAAATATGTTTGCAGATTTAATGTTAACCATCAAACGGTGCATTTCCAGCGCGCATGCGGCTCGCGGCAACCTTATTTGCCATTTATTTTCAGTGACTTAGCCGCCTCGTAAGACTTCTTGAAGGAGCTTTGGCTATCATGGGCACCATGAAGCGGATGCAGGCAATTGTTCAAAACGGGCCGAAATGCGGGAAAATGCGGTTAACGGTTGCTTAATAGACACTGACGCATGGCCGCCGGGCGCAAACCCTGCATCAGTGCGGCAAGACCTTGCGGAGCGCCTTGTTCATCAGCGCGATGGCAAGGCCGGCAAACGCCGCCACGCCCGCGATCATGAGGAAGAAAACAGGCTTTTCCATGCTGCTCCAGTAGGAGCCGAGCCAGCCGGCAATGAAATTGCCCATGAAGCTTGTGGCGAGCCACACGCCCATCATCAGCGAGAGCACGCGGCCGGGCGCTACTTTGGAGACCAGCGAAAGCCCCACAGGGGAAAGGTACAGTTCGCCAACGGTGATAATCGCGAAATAGAAGAACAGCCAAACCCAGCTCGCTTTCGCCGCCCCGCTTACGTCGCCTGCCGCGAAAGCCATCAACAGATTGGCGAGCGCTACGCCGAAGCAGCCTATGGCCATCTTGGTGACGGAAGACGGCTCGCTGCGCCTACGCGCCTGCCAGGTCCAGAAGCCGACGATGGCGGGCGTGAAGGCGAAGATCATGAACGGGTTGAACGCCTGGAACCACGTAACCGGAATATTTGCGTGCCCCAACAGGAGGTTGACGCTGCGGTCGGTATAGGCGTCGGCCCAAAGCGCTATGGTGTTACCTTGCTGCTCGTAAGTCGCCCAGAACAGCGTATTCGGAAGGAAAAGCACGAGAAGCGCTGCGATGGCGCGCCAGTCCGCGGGCGTCAGCGGGGCGTGCTCGCGGTGGGCAGCCTTGGCCCTTTGCAGCTCATCCGGCGGCAGCTCGCGAAGCCCGCGCAGATAGATCAGCAGCCCAATCAGCATGCCCACGCCCGCCGAGGCGAACCCGTAACGCCAGCCCAATTCCTCGCCGAGCGTCCCGCACACCAGCGGCGAGAAAAACGCGCCGACATTGATGCCGACATAGAAGATCAAAAAGGCCCGGTCCCGGCGCGGATCTCCGGGCGCATAAAGCTCGCCGACCTGCGTCGAGATGTTCGGCTTGAACGCGCCATTGCCCAGGATCAGCGCCAGCAGCGCGAACAGCAGCAAGGGCTCGAAAGCCATCATGAATTGGCCGATGGCCATCAGCACGGCGCCAATCAGCACCGTGCGCCGCTGGCCGAGCACGCGGTCGGCAAGCAGGCCGCCGAAAATCGGCGTCAGATAGACCAGGGAGGTATAGGAGCCGTAGATCTGCGAGGCGAACGGCTGGGCCTCGAGCGGCCCGAACATCGCTTCCATGCCGCTTTTGAGCGTGGCAAGCCCGATGACGTGCTCCGGATGCCCCGGCAAAAGCAGGTACTTCACGAGGTAAAGCACCAAGAGCGCGCGCATCCCGTAATAGGAAAAGCGCTCCCACATCTCGGTCGCGAACAGAAAGCTCAAGCCTCGCGGATGACCGAAAAGCTCTTTTTGGGCTGGCTTGGATGCTACGCCGGCGTCTTCCATGGCGCGCTACCCCTGCAATACAGGATAGGCGAGCCGCGGCTTGGGCGTCGCTTGCACCGGCTGGCCAAGTGTCAGCGGCACGAAGCGGCCCGTCCCGGCGTCGAAGGTCTCTACCGAGCCCGTCCCGACATTGTAGACCCAGCCGTAAAGCCGCAGCCGGCCCGTTGCCAATTTCGCCGCCACGATGGGGTGCGTCTGCAAGTTACGGATCTGGCAGAGCACGTTCTCATGCACCAGCGCATGGAGCCGCGCGTGCTCATCCGCTGCCTCGGGCAGCGTCGCCGCGACGATCTCCTTCGCCGCCGCGGCGTGCTTGATCCAGCTCGCAACGGCGGGCATTTTGTCGAGGCCATCGGCGCGCAGGATGGCTTTCATCGCGCCGCAATCGGTGTGCCCGCAGACCACAACGTCCTCGATGCCGAGCGCGGCCACAGCGTATTCGATGCTGGCCGATACGCCTCCCGCCGCCGGGCCGTAGCTCGGGATGATGTTGCCCGCATTGCGTACCACGAAGATGTCGCCCGGCTCGCGCTGGGTGAGCAGCTCAGGCACAACGCGGCTATCCGAGCAGGCGATGAACATCGCAAACGGGGCCTGTCCGCCGGGTTGGCTGCCCGCGTGCCGGAGAAGCCCATGGATTTCGGCTTGGAAGCGCAGCGCGCCTTCGATCAGTCTATGCATGGATCTCCCGCTGTTACCGCACGCGAAGACTAACATTTCTGAGCTGGCTAGCAAGAAGCGAGGGCGTGTAATACGAAATCCGGTCGATTAGTTCCCGTCATTACGAGCGAAGCGCGGCCGGAAGACCGTATGTTCATGGTCGAGCGTTGAGGCGACTCATCCCCGATGCGAGAGCTATCGAGGGTTGCCCAGGTGGTCCGGGCCTATCCTCAACGCAAGGGGGACGAGCCATGACGGATTATACAGAAGCTTTTGTTGGAATCGATACGTCGAAATTGCGTAATGCGGTAGCAATTCCCGGCAAGACGGCGTGGACGAAGACCCATACCAGATGGCTTTCTGGACTGAAGTTCGAGCACCGCGCTCACCGGCTCGTGCTCGAGGAAAGCCTGAGCGCGATCCAGGATGCAGGCCAGCGCATCGGCCGCATCGAGAAGGCCATTGCTGAGCTTGCTCCGTCGTGGTCCCTGGCCTCCGTTGTGGAGGCGATCCAGGGCCAGGTCCCAGATGTTGCTTATGGATCGCCACGGCGGCTTTGCCGCCTCGCGATGACGATGGCGGAAGTATTCAACCGGATTTCGGATTGCTTCGAGGCTTCGCCCCTCACAACGATGTGAGCGGTTGGTCTCAAATCCGCGGAATATCGAAGCTTAAGCTTTCTGTGAAAGATTTGTGCTAGATTTGCTCAAGACCGAAATGGAGCGCAAACCGCGGAGGCAAATAGCGCAAGAAGCATGAAACGGGGCATGCAAGCCACATCCAAAGCAGCCGTGATCGGCGCGGGGCCAGCCGGGCTGATGGCGGCGGAGACGATGGCGCGCGAAGGGCTAAGCGTGACGGTCTACGACCGCATGTTATCGCCGGGGCTCAAGTTTCTGCTGGCCGGGCGCGGCGGGCTCAACCTTACCCATAGCGAAGAGCTTGAGCGCTTTCTGATGCGCTATGGCCAAGCGGCGCCGCAACTGCGCGCAGCCATCGAGGCGTTTCCGCCGGCAGCGCTGCGCGCCTGGGCCGAAACGCTCGGGCAGGAAACCTTCGTAGGCACGAGCGGGCGCGTTTTCCCGAAGGCGATGAAGGCATCGCCGCTGCTGCGCGCGTGGCTCGGGCGGCTGGCGGCGCTGAACGTGGCGTTCAAGCCGCGCCACTGCTGGGCCGGGTGGGACGGCGCTGGCGGGCTCCTGTTCGATACGCCGGCCGGGCGCATCGAGGCGGCAGCCAATGTGGCGATCTTCGCGCTTGGCGGCGCGAGTTGGCCGCGCCTTGGCTCGGACGGGCATTGGACCGCGCATTTCGCCAGCCGGGGTGTCGCGATCTCGCCCTTGAAACCCTCCAATTGCGGCTTCGCGGCCGATCTCTCCGATTTGTTCCGCGCCCGCTTCGAGGGCCAGCCGCTCCACGGGCATCGAGTTGCACTTTGGGGGCGAGAGCGTGCGGGGCGAAGCAGCCATCACCAGGATCGGCCTTGAAGGCGGCGCGATCTACGCGCTGTCCGTCGCCGTTACGCGAAGCCATCGTACGCCGGGGGCGAGGCCGTTCTGACAATCGATTTGCGGCCGGGCCTGTCCGTGGCCGGGTTGGAAAGCGGACTTGCCAAGCCGCGTGGCAAGCAATCGTTCTCGAACTTACCTGCGCAAGGCGGTCAAGCTTTCGCCCGCTGCCACGGGGCTGTTGTATGAGGCAGCTCTCCGCGAAGCGTGCCGCTGACGGCGATGGGGCCGGCGGCGCTCGCCGCGCTGATAAAGGGCGTTCCCGTCCGCCTCACCGCAACCGCCCCCATCGAAAGAGCCATATCCACTGCCGGCGGCATCGCTTTTGACGAGCTGGACGCGCACTTCATGCTGCGCCGCATGCCCGGCGTGTTCGTCGCGGGCGAAATGCTGGACTGGGAAGCGCCGACCGGCGGTTATCTTCTGCAAGCCTGTTTTTCGACCGGAGCCGCGGCAGCAAAAGGAGCAATAGAGTGGCTGGCCGCCGCCTAGTGGCCTGCATCAGCTAAAATGAATGGTTATGACGCCGGGATTTTTTGACGTAGGGAAGCCGGACGGCGCAGGCTGTACTGGACGTACAGTCAAGCCGTCCGGCTTCCCTACGGTGAAAAATGCCAAGTCGGAACTGCTCATTTTAGCTGATGCAGGCCACTAGTACAGCCCGAGGCAAGTTCGCACCCCATTTGCCGCACGCTCGTAAGCGAACTTGCCTCGGATAAGCTGTACTGAAATTCAATAAGTTGCTAGTACGCCTGATCCGCGGGAAATCCTGTCAGCGCCAGCCGCAAATGGGTCAGGATTTCCCGCGGGGCGTACTAGCTTCGGCAAGGGCAATGAGCGAACCGCGCCCGGAAAAAGGATCGCCAGCCTTCGCGATGCGCTCAGGCGATCCGCTATTTCGCTTCGGTGACTTTATAAGAGCGGACGGCAAATTCCACAGGGGCTGCCGACGCGTTCCCGTATTGGCCGTAGAAGCCGAATTTGAAGTCGCCGCTCGGGATCTGGGCGCGGACACTCTTAATCGTCTGTCCGTTCACGATAACCGTGATCGTGTTGCCCTTGACGACGGCCCGGAGCGAGATCACGTCCGCAGGACTGGCCTTGATAGCAGCGGCGTTCGGCAGTTCCCAAACCGTGGACCATTTGTTGTTTGCAAGCTTGTAAAGGCCCACCTTGCCGGTGTCCATTGCTTGCGCCATCCAAAAATTATCGTTGTCCGCCGCAAGAAATAGGGTGCCGACCGCAACGTTCAGTTCCTTTGCGTTTGCAGGCATCGACATTTCAGCGCAGAAGTCGCCTTCCGTCGCGTTAAATGTTTGGTTCAGCGTGGCTCGTGCCGAGCCTTCGCCGGCTCTCACGGCAAGGACAGCACCGGGCGCTTTCAGGTTGAGGCCATAGCCTGCGCCGAAGGTCCATCCGCCGGCGTCGTCCGTAAACTTGTCCTCGAAGATGACCTTGCCGGTTTGACCTTCGCAGGCGAAAGCCGCGGCTGCGCTTACGCCGAGCGCGGCAATTGCAAAAACGATCCGTAACATTCGCATACCCCTCCATCTGTCGAATCCGCACTTGAAGTATTGGATTCAAGCAAGAGCCTTCGCAATGCATCAGCCTGCGGATGACCGGAGCATATATTGTTTAGAAACGCCTGTCACCGTCCCGAAAGGAAATCCGAAAAGAAATCGGTAGACTTATTATCAGTTAAATCGCTAGGCGCGCATGCTCTGGAGCGCTTCGGAGCGGGGGCTTCAGGCGTTCGAGACGGAGACTGTGTGGCAGAGCAGGCGGCTTCTATCGGCGCTTGGCCCCACCAGAATTTCGAAGGCTCCAGCCTCAAGCCGAGGGGCACCATCCTCGTCCGGAAAAGCGAGATCGCTGGCTGCGAGCTCAAAGCGAACCGTGCCTTCTTGGCCCGGATCGAGCTTGATTTTGGCCAGCCCGCGCAGTTCCAGCAGCGGCCTTGCAACCGAGGCCGTGACGTCGCGGATGAAGAGGAAGGCGGTCTCCTCGCCAGCGACGGCGCCCTGATTTTCACGCCGGCCTCGACTGAGATTCGGCCGTCCGGGGCTTAAGACCCCGGCAGACACGCGCAAGTCGGTGTAAGCGAATTGCGTATAGGACAAGCCGTGCCCGAACGGGAAGAGCGGCGCCACCGGGGCATCGAGGTATTTGCTGCTTTCGCGTAGCGGGCTGGCGGGCCGGCCTGTCGGGCGCTGGGCGTAGAATATCGGGATTTGGCCAACGTCCGCAGGCCAGGAGACGGCAAGCTTGCCGCTAGGGTTCGCCTTGCCTGTCAGGATATCCGCGAGCGCGCTTCCTGCCTCCGAGCCCAGGAACCACGTGGCCAGGACCGCATCGGCCGCCTCGAAAAGGAAAGGCTCTATGACCGGCCGGCCCGATGTCAGCGCCACGACAATGGGCTTTCCGAAGCGCAAAGCCTCCCTCAATAGCGCTGCCTGCCCATCGGGCAGGCCGGGCCTGGCGCGGCTAGCCGCTTCCCCGCTCATTGTGGCGGTTTCGCCAAGACACAAGAGGAGCGTATCGGCTTTGCTGGCGGCCTCTTTGGCCTCCGCGGCGGCGAAATCCTCGAAATGGGCGATTTCCAAGCCTGAAAGGGCGCCGCGCAAGCCCTGCAAAAAGCTTGACGCTTTCGCCGCTTTTCCCGCAGCGTGCCATGGCCCGAGCATCTCGCCGGGCGCGTCCGCGAGCGGGCCGGACACCACCAGCTTGGCGGGCGTCGTCAGCGGGAGAATGCCGCCGCAATTCTGCAGCAGGACAATCGACTTATGCGCGGCTTCCCGTGCCAGCGCGCGATGGCTCGCTTGCGTCTCCTGCGTGCAGGCAATTTCGCGCGCGAACGGCCGTTCGAAAAGGCCGAGCCCGGCCTTGAGACGGAGCACTCGCCTGACGGCGGCGTCGATATCCGCCTCCGAAACGAGCCCGCGGCTTAGCGCCTCTGGCAGCCCAGCGAGATAGGCGCCGCTTGCCATGTCGATATCGATGCCGGCGTTCAAGGCGAGTGCCGCGGCCTCGGCGATGTCAGCGGCCACGCCATGCGAAATCAGCTCCGCGATGGCATTGAAATCGCTGACGATGACGCCATCGAAGCCGTAGCGCACCCGCAATATGTCCTTCAGCAGCCCCCGGTGGATCGTCATAGGGACGCCGGCCAGGTCGCTGAACGCCGGCATGACCGCCGCGACCCCCGCCCGAACCGCCGCGGCGAACGGCGGGAGATACACTTCGTGCAAGGTCCGGTTCGAAACGTCTATTGAAGCGTATTCGCGGCCGGCCGTAACCGCGCCATAAGCGGCGAAATGCTTGGCGGTTGCGGCGATACCGGATTTGCCTTCCTGAAACCCCCGCACCTTGGCCTGCGCAAAGCTGCAGCCAAGCCACGGGTCCTCGCCGGGGCTCTCCGCCATCCGGCCCCAGCGCGGGTCGCGCGCTACGTCCAGCATCGGCGCGAAAGTAAGCGCTATCCCGGCCGCGTCCGCCTCGCTTGCCGCCGCCTGTGCCGTTGCTTCCCACAGCGCTGGCTCCATGGCCGCGGCTTCGGCGAGCGGAATGGGGAAGACCGTCTCATAGCCGTGCAGCACATCCAGTGCGAACAAAAGCGGTACGCAAAGACGCGTTTCGTTAAGCGCAACCTCTTGCAGCTTGTGGATGCGAGCCGGTTCTTGTAAATCCAGGATGCTGCCCGCGCGGCCTTTGCGCACTTCGGCCTCATCGGCGCGGATCATCGTGAGCTGCCCGAGCTTCTCCTCAAGGCTCATCGCGCCAAGGAAATTTTCGATGTCGCTTGCGGAATCGCGTTTCATGCAACCTAACCTTAGCTTTTGTATGCCTACTGTTTCGTACAAGCTCTATGTAGCGTGGCGCAGATGTTAAATCGAACGTCAGGCGGTGCATCCATGGCACCACGAGCGCCCAGACCGGAGACCCCCGGTGAGAGCGACAGTATAATCGCTCAGTTCGGGGAGCTTTGGCACATTATCCTCGATCCCCACGCGAAACGCGCGCTTATGAAGCTCGGCGGCGCAATTGCGTTTGTGATTGCGCTCAATGCCGTGTTCCAAATCAAGCTGAATAATTGGCAAGGTAGCATTTACGATGCAATCGGCCGGAAGGACTTCTCCGTTTTCGTTCACGAGATCGGGGTCTTTCTCGTTATCGTAACGATCCTGCTTTGCCTCGGGGTTACGCAGACTTGGCTACACGAATTGCTGAAGGTCCGGCTCCGCCAGGCTGTCACCTACGATCTTTTGGACGAATGGCTTAAGCCGCGCCGGGTTTTCCAGCTCAAGCAGAGCGGGGACATCAGTGCCAATCCCGACCAGCGCATCCAGGACGATGCCAGGCGGCTTTCCGAGCTTTCGATAGATCTGTCCGTGGGCCTGGTTCAATCCTCGTTTCTTCTCATCGCCTTTGTTGGCGTTCTGTGGGAGCTTTCCGCTCAGGTCAAATTCTCGATTGGCGGCCAGGAAGTCATAATTCCGGGCTACATGGTCTGGGCTTCCATCGCCTATTCCGCGTTTGGCTCCGCCATCACCTGGCTTGTGGGCAGGCCCTTAATCAAGGCTCATACGGATTTGCGCGCCAAGGAAGCCAAGTTCCGCTTCGCGCTCGTTAGGGTCAGCGAGTCCGCGGACGAGATCGCCCTTCTTGGCGGCGAAAGAGAGGAGCGGGGCTTTCTGGAAGGGCCGGTAAACGATCTGCTCGCCACGATGCGGCACATTGCCAACCGGCTCGCGGGCCTTACTTGGGTGACCGGAGGCTATGGCTGGCTTGCCATTATCGCGCCGCTGCTGCTGGCCGCGCCGGGATATTTCGGCGGCTCGCTTACGCTTGGCGGCCTGATGATGGTTGTCGGCGGGTTTTACCAGGTTCAGACGGCGCTGCGCTGGTACGTGGACAGGTTTCCCGCCATAGCGGAATGGCGCGCCATGCTAAGCCGCATAAGCAGCTATCGCAGCGCCTTGGAGCGGCTGCCCGCGCCGGGTTCGGCGCTCAAGAAAATCCACTACGAGGCAGGCGGGCACGTGATTTCCACCGAAAACCTTAAGGTCGCATGGAACGGCGATCCGCCCCTCAGGGTCGGGGACTTCAAGATCGAGCCGCACGAGCGCGTCTTGATCCAAGCCACGCCCAAATCGGGCAAGAGCACCGTACACAAGACGCTGGCCGGGCTGTGGACGCGCGGAAGCGGAACCGTGCGCGTGCCCTCGCATGAAGATATGCTGTTCCTGCCGCAGCCGCCTTATCTGCCGATGGGAAGCCTGCTCAATGCGCTCTCCTACCCAGACCCGGCGAACCGCTTCAGCGAGGGCGATGCCAAAGCCGCGCTTGAACGCGTTGGACTGGAAAGGCTGGCCTCGAACCTGAACAAAGTTAAGCGCTGGGACAAGGAGCTGACCCTCGAAGAACGCCGCCGGTTGATCCTCGGCCGCATGCTGCTGCACCGCCCGCAATGGGTCGTCCAGGACGAATCCATTTACGAGCTGGACGAGGAAACCCGGAAGACCGCATTGTCGATCCTGGGTGCCGAGCTTAAACAGACGGCGGTCCTCAGTATCGGCCGCCACTATCCCGACGACACATTCTATCAGCGCGTTCTGAACCTCGAAACCGGACGGATGCGCTAGGGTATAGCCGATGATCCGAACAGCGCGCATCACCCCTCACCCCCGCCCTCTCCCCATGGGAGAGGGAGTCCCCGTCGCAGCCGTTGAGAGGGCGTCCCCTCTCCCATGGGGAGAGGGACAGGGTGAGGGGTTGTGCCCTATGGATGGGACTCATCCTTCAGCGAGCGCGAGATAAAGGCTTCGCTCAAGCCTGAGGTTTCAGGGTATGATTAGAGTGTTCTGGGAGCAATGAGGATAGTAGAATTGGCGGCCATGAAACCTGCATCTTCACACAGTTCAGCCGCCCCTGCCGGCGAAGCCCTTCTGGATTTGGTTCAGCGGCAATCCTTCGGGTATTTTTGGGACTTCGCGCATCCCGGAAGCGGAATGGCGTTCGACCGCGGGCGCTCGGACGGCACGGTTGAGAACGATCTCTTAGCCGTCGGCGGCACAGGCTTCGGGATCATGGCCATGATCGTGGCCGTGGAGCGAGGCTGGATCGCGCGCGAGGACGCGGTTGAGCGCCTTCTCAAGATGCTGAAATATCTCGGCAAAGCGGACAGCTACAACGGCGTGTTTCCGCATTTTCTCGACGGCGCCACGGGCAAGGAAATGCCTTTATGGGCCGATAACGCGGGCGGCGATATTGTCGAAACCTCCTATCTCGTGGCCGGCTTCCTTTGCGCGCGCCAATATTTCGACCGGAAGAACGCCTCCGAAAACAAATTGCGTGCAAGCGTTGCCAGCCTTTGGGACAATGTGAACTGGAATTGCCACACCAAAGACGGCAGCGCGCTGCATTGGCATTGGACGCCGGAGGGCCTCAAGCAAAAGATCGAGGGCTGGAACGAGTGCTTGATTACCTACGTGCTCGCGGCCTCTTCGCCCACCCATCCTATTAGCGCAAGCTCCTATCACGAGGGCTGGGCTACGGGCCCCGTCTTCAAAAATGACAAAGAGTATTACGGCATCCGCCTGCCGCTCGGCCCCAAACTGGGCGGGCCCTTGTTCTTCTCGCACTTCTCCTTCCTTGGGCTCGACCCGCGCGGCTTGAAAGACCGCTACGCCGATTACTGGGAGCAGAACCTCAATCATTGCCTCATCAATTACGAGCATTGCGTGCGCAATCCGAATGGCTTCAAGGGCTACGGCCCGGATTGCTGGGGCTTGACCTCGAGCGAGGGCGACAACGGCTACTTTCCCCACTCGCCCGAGGAAGACAAAGGCGTGATCGCTCCGACCGCCGCGCTATCGAGCTTTCCCTATACGCCCTGGCAGTCCGCCGCTGCGCTGCGATATTTTTTCAGCCTCGGCGAGAAGCTTTGGGGCAAATACGGCTTTGTGGACGCCTTCAATCCCACGGCCGGATGGTATTCGGGCGAGTACCTAGCGATCGATCAAGGGCCGATCGTCGTGATGATAGAGAACTATCGCACTGGCCTCTTATGGCGGCTGTTCATGAGCTGCCCGGAGATAGGCCAGGGACTTAGCCTCTTAGGATTTGAACGGCAGGCCCAGGCTTGAGGGACGCGGATCGCGATGAAGGATGGGCGCACGCTAGAACAATGGGGTGGCGATCTTGTACGCAGCAGCGCCGCCAAGCTCGCGAAAACCATTTCGGCTACAGACCTCGAAATGAACCGGTCCGGTTTCGGGCAAGTCATCCGGCCGGCGCCGGGGTCTGTACTTGCAAGCCCGGCAGTGGCATTCGATGCCGGGGAGCCCGACTACTTCTTCCATTGGGTCCGCGACTCGGCCGCCGTTATGGAAGCCGTGCGCATCCTGGCGAAGGCTGGGGAACCGTCCGCCGGCTGGGCAAGGCTCTTCAACGAATTCGTGCAATTCAGCCTGGATTTGCGCAACATCGACGGCCCGCGCTTTCTCAGCCAAAGCGATTTCCGGGCCAAGACCGCCCCCGAAATGCAGCAATATCTGCGCCCCAATGAGGAAATCGCCGCCGTTCATGGCGATCTCGTCGCGGGCGATGTCCGGTACAATGCGGACGGCAGCCTGGATTTCATCCGCTGGAACAGGCCCCAGCACGATGGCCCGGCCTCGCGCGCCCTTGTGGCGATGCGGTTCGAGGAAGATGGCGTCCGCGTCTCCACCGAGGCGAAGGGGCGCCTGGCCGAGCTGATCCATAGCGATCTCTCCTATACCGCCAAGAATGCCGGACATCCTTGCTACGACATTTGGGAGGAAGAGTTCGCGCAGCATTATTACACGCTCCTGGTGCAGCTCTCGGCCATGGAGAAAGGTGCGGCCCGCGCGACGCGCGGCGGCAAAGCCGGCGATGCGGGTTTCTTCAGCGCTAAAGCCAGGGATCTGCGCAAGTCGCTCGACGGTTTCTGGTCGCCCGGCCTTGGCGTTTACCGCAGCCGCATGTCCGGGCTGGACAGCGAGAGCCCGAAGGCGCTCGATTTCGCGGTCATCCTCGGGGTGGTGCACGCCGGCCTCGATGAAGGCGCGCACAGCGTGCGGGACGAGCGGGTGTTGCTGACCCTCAAGAAGCTGGAAGAACTTTTCAGGGCGGAATACGCGATCAACCAAGGCGGCGGGCAAGGCATCATGTTCGGCCGCTACAAGGGCGACAGCTATGTAAGCGGCGGCGCGTACTATTTTTCGACCTTTGGCGCAGCGGAATTCTATTACCGGCTTGCCCAGGCGGACCCCGGCAACCGGGCGGCCCCGATCGAAAAAGGCGACGCAATCCTCTCCCGCATCCGCGATTTCATTCCCGCACCCGGCGCCCTCTCGGAGCAATTCGACCAAACAACGGGTGCGCAAACCTCAGCCAAAGACCTCTCCTGGAGCTATGCCTGCTTCGTCACCGCCTGGCATGCGCGGCAGGCGGCACTTGGGCAAAGAGGGTTGATTTGATGCCAGCCCGTTGTGTGAACAACAGACGCGCATTACCCCTCATCCTGTCCTTCTCCCACAGGGAGAAGGGACGCCTGAATGTGGCGTTGAGCGTGCAACACCGTCCCCTCTCCCATCCGCATCCGCTTGCGGATGCGGAGACTCGAGCGGCAAGCTCGCCAAGGCGAGCTTGCTGGGAGAGGGACAGGATGAGGGGTAACGTGCTGTGAGCGAGCTGCGCACTTTCCACACACCGTGCGAAGGCGAGCTTGGCCTTCTCCGGATCAAGAATACGGCGGGGCTTAAGATCGCCATACTTCCGAACGGCTGCCTATTTGCAATCGAGCACGATGACGGCCGCGGCCGCGCGATGCTGAACCAGATGCTGGGTTCGCCGCTTGGGGGCTCCATCGCGCGCATTCTTCTGCGGACGGAGGCTTGGACGGCGGAGGCCGTTGGCCCTGGCGCGGCTATGCAATTCGGCGCGGGCGCAGACCGGTTCGTTTGGGCGGGCGAGACCGGGGGCCTGCATAGCAGGGTCACCCTCTGGCTGCATCCGACGCAAAATTTCTGGGCATGGCGCTTGGACCTGCGCAACGCCAGCGAGGCCTCGCTTGCCTGCGATGCCATCTTCGTACAGGACCTGGGGCTGGGCGAGCGCAACTTTGTAACCGGCAACGAAGCCTTCGCCTCGCAATATATCGACCAGCACATCGCCGTGCATCCGCGGTTCGGCCCGGTCGTCATGAGCCGGCAGAACCTCGCTCAGTTCGGCCGCCACCTTTGGGCCGCGCATGGTTGCTTCGAGGGCGCGATAAGGTATGCGACCGACGCCTCGCAACTCTTCGGGCCGGCCTACCGCGACGCAGGGGCAATCGATCTGCCGTTCGGAGCCGGGCTTGCCGGGCGTGCGGCTGCAGCATGAAGCGTCTTGCGCGATCGTGCAGAGCGGAGTGCGAAGGCTTGCGCCTGGAGAAGAAGCGGCGTGGACCTTCTTCGGCGCCTTCGACCCGGATCATAGCGGCCCATCTACCGGCGAGGACTTGGCCCGGATCGAGGCAGCCGAAACGGCGCTCTCCGCGTTTGCGCCGGCTGAAATTCCGCTCAGCGCGCCCGTGCGCAGCCTTATACAGGACGCCTCTCCGCTTATTTGCAATTCCGGCGAAGATGCAATCCATCCAACCGGGCGGATACACGAGGAACGGCGCGATGGCCGGCTCCTCTCCTATTTCGTGCAGGAAGGCGCTCTCAATCGCCACGCGGTGCTGCGCGATAAAGACCGGCTCATGAAACGCCGGCATGGCACGATCCTCAAAACCGGGCAAAGCCTACTACCGGATGAAAACGCGCTTTCGGTAACCTGCTGGATGCATGGCGTCTTTGCGGCGCAGCTCAGCGGCAGCGCGCTGCATAAGCTCTTCTCCGTTTCCCGCGACGCCTACAATATCGTCAGGACGAACGGCCTGCGCATGCTCGCTGAAATCGCAGGCGAGTGGCGGCTTCTTACGCTGCCGTCGCTTTTCGAGATGGGGCTTAGCGATTGCCGTTGGGTCTACCGCGCGGAGGGCCGCACCATCGCCGTTCACGCCGTGGCATCCGCCGAAGACGCTGCAATCCAGTGGGAGATCGCGGTTGAGGGCGAGCCGTGCCGGTTTCTGATCTTCGGTCATCTCGTGCTGAGCGAGCGCGACTTCAGCCACGCTGGACTTGTCGAGGTGGATGACGGCGCGAAACGCTTCGCTTTCCGGCCGGACCCGAACTCGCTTTGGGGAAAGACCTATCCAAAGGCGGCCTATCACCTAGTCACCAGCACGCCTGGTGAAGTTGAAGCGCTGGGCGGCGACGAATTGCTCTATGCGGTCGGTCAGCCGCGCGGCATGCCCTATATTGCGATGCGCACCGCGCGAACCGCTGAGTTCCGCTTCGCTGTAGTTGGCTCCATGACCGATCCCGCCGAGGCCAGCCGGCTCGCGCAGAGATACGAAGGCTATGCGAGCATGCCAATGATGGTGCGCGCCGCCGGCAAGTTCTGGGCGGGCGTGTGCCGGGAGGCGCGCTTCAAAGGCGACCGCGAGGGCATCGCCGATCTCAACACCGTCTTCCCATGGATGGTGCATAACGCGCTCATCCACCTGTCCGCGCCGCACGGGCTGGAGCAATACGAGGGCTCGGCATGGGGCACCCGCGACGTCTGCCAGGGCCCGGTGGAGTTCCTCCTCGCGCTCGAACATGACGATGCGGTGCGACAAATTCTGAAGCTCGTTTTCGGGCGCCAATTTGCGTCCGGCGGCTTCCCGCAATGGTTCATGCTGGAGCCATACGGCATGATCGAGGGCTCTCAAAGCCACGGCGACATCCCGATCTGGCCGCTGAAGGCGCTTTGCGACTATATCGAGTGCACGGACGATATAGCCTTCCTGTCCGGGCCGGTGGCGTGGAGGGACGGAAGCGGCCAGAGCAGCATCGCGGGGCATTGCGAACGCCTGCTTGAGCACTTGCAGGCGCAGTTCATCCCCGGCACGCACCTTGTCCGCCTTGGCGAGGGCGACTGGAACAACTCCTTGCAGCCCGCCAGCGAGGCTTTGAAGGATTGGACGGTCAGCAGCTGGACCGTTGGCCTCTTCTTTCAACAGCTTGCCCGCTATGCGGAAATCCTGCGGCGGGCGGGCGATACCGCCGGTGCGAGCCCGGCTTGAGGAGCTGGCGGAGGCTATGCGCGCCGATTTCAACCGGCATCTCATCCGCGACGGCGTGCTGGCAGGCTACGCCATTTTCGATCCCGATGGCTGCGTACAGGAGCTGCTTCTGCACCCCTCGGACCCGCAAAACCGGCGTGAGCTACTCGCTGATCCCAATGAACTGCGCTATCGCGGGCGGAATTTTCAGCCCAGAGCAATCGCGGCAGCATATGGGGCTCATCCGCGAGCATTTGCTTTTCCCCGATGGCGTCAGGCTTATGGAACGGCCGCTCCCTTACCGCGGCGGAGTTGAGCAGTTCTTCCGCCGCGCCGAATCCTCTCCCTTTTTCGGGCGCGAAGTGGGGCTTATGTACGTCCACTCCCATCTGCGCTATTGCGAGGCCGCGGCCATGCTGGGGGAAGCACAGGCTTTCTGGGAAGGGCTTCAGATCGCCAATCCCATCGCGGTGACGGAGCGCCTGCCTCATGCCAACTTAAGGCAGCGCAACAGCTATTTCACCAGCAGCGATGCCGCCTTCCGCGACCGTTACGAGGCGTTCGCGGAATGGAACCGCGTAAGGGAAGGCACGGTTGAGGCCGATGGCGGCTGGCGCATCTATTCGAGCGGGCCGGGCCTCTATATCGAGCTTCTCATTGGGCGGCTAGCCGGCCAGCGCCGGCATTGCGGCAAGCGCATTTCCGATCCCGCAGTCCAGGGCATCGCCCTTGACTGGCACAATGGCTAAAGCGTGATCGGATTTGATGGAAACCCCGTCCCGGACGGCATTTGCGCCGATCCGGGAGCAGTTTCGGCAAAAGGGCCCCGCTGCGGGGCCCTTTAATCGCATACAAGCGCTGCGCCTCCCGGCCAGATTTGGCCGCCAGAAGCCTTTTAGTCCTACCACCCGCAGCCTGAGCCGCCGTAGTAGGCCGGGTAATAGCCACCGTAATAAGGATAGCCATAGTCATAGTCTGCTAGCCCAAGCCCGAGACCGAACCCATACGGCCATCCCCAGCCCCAGCCGGCACCGTATCCACCATATCCCCCATATCCGCCGTAAAAGCCCCGCCGGAAGCCAGCGCCGCGCCAGCCCCAACCACGCCCTAAGCCCCAGCCGCGGCCAGCCATAAAACACGCGCCGGCCGTAACCGTAGCCCAAACCGCGTCCGAAGCCGTAGGCGCGCGCGCCGCCAAACCGGCCCACGCCCCCAAATCCGCCCCGGAACCCGCCGAACCCGCCATGGAACCCGCCTCCACGAAAGCCGCCGCCGCCCCCGAAATCCGCGGGCAAGAACCAGGTTTTCGCCCTTTACTACTTGGGTGGAGGTTTTGCCCGTATCAGCCGCGGCCGGGAATGCCGCCGCCCCGTTCGGGCTCATAAGGCAGAGACCAAGCGCGGCCGCTGCATAGATCGCTACGTTCGCTTTTCGCATATCGAGACCTACTCACTGTTTGTGCCAAGCCCCGGTCCCGATCACGATCCATTGTCCATTGCTTCCCCAAATTACAGTGTAAAGGCGATCGCATTAACAAAAAGTAACTACTCTTGAGCGAAGCATAAAGGAGAGGCGCCGCAAAAGCACAGGAAGCTCCCTGCGGTGGACGCCCTGGCGTACTAGCCCTCTCCCGGCAAGCTCGCCTTGGCGAGCTTGCTGAGAAGGACAGGATGAAGGGGAATGCGCGTTGTGCGGATTGCGGGTCCGGCTAAAGCGAAAAAGCGGCGGAAACGCCGTGCTCGATCCGCTGCAGCCGCCCGCCATGGCCGAGAGCCTTGAAGGCGCGCTCAAGATCGTCCGCGCTTTCCGTGAAATGCGCCCAGCTATCTGTATGCAGCGGCACAATTGAAGCGCCGGAGAAAGCGCAGGCCGCCTCGATCGCGTCGTTGGCGTTCATGGTCAGGTTGAATTTGCCGCGCGTTTGCGCCGCGCCCGCGTACAAGAGTACAAGTCCGGGCGCGAACCGCCGCTGCACCTCGGCAACGCCGTTGAACCATACGGTGTCGCCCGTGATATAGACGGGTTTGAACGCATTCGTTTTCGAGGAAATCACGAAGCCGATGACATCGCCCGACAGCCGCTCGATGCCAGCCGCCATGGCGGGCCGGCGTAGCCGTGACCGTTATTGTCTCTCCATTGGCGGATTCGAGTTCCCGCGTTTCCCAAGGGGCGAGCCCCTCGGCGTTACCCCCGAGCCGGGCCGCGCCCGCCTTCGTGGTTAGCACCCGGCGGGCCTTTGGAAGAAAGGCGCGGCCGGCAAGGTCGAGATTGTCTGCAGCCTGGTCGTGACTTAGCAGCACCGCATCGATCTCGCCGATCTCAGAGGCATGCAACGCAGGCCTCTCGGTTTTCTTCAAACTCACATAAGGGAGCCGATAATCGCCTGGATCGTCGAAGGTTGGGTCGGTCAAGAAGCGGAAGCCGCCGATTTCGATAAGAGCGGTTGAGCCGCCGATAAGAGTTATCTCTGCATTTGTCATTTTTGTTTCCTCCCGGGGCGCCGCGCCGGTATACGGCTGGCTCGGCAGCAACGGCCGCGGCAAAGGATAATGCCCGGCGCGCTCAGCCGATCCCGAAGGAAAATAATATAATTTACTGTTCGCTAAATGCGAAGGCCCATCTTCACGGACACGCCTGTTGCACCTTCTGCAACGCCGCGGACAGTCCCTCCAAGGAGTACTGATCGGTGGTCGCCGTACCCTTCGCTGAAGTCGCCTTTACGACCATGGCGCCGCCGCCCGCCATCGCGGCCAAAAGCTTCTGCTCGTCGGCCGTATCCTTGGTGTAGGCCTTGTCCTCGTCGCCAGGCAGCGAGAAACTGTGTCCGCCGGCCATGATCGCCGCCGCCGATTTCGGCTTCATAAGGTAGCCGAGCTTAACGCTGACCTCGTTGCGCACACCGTCCTTTTGCCAGGCCGTTACGTAGAAAACCACGGGCGTGCGCTTTGCCGTCGCCGTTTTGGGCTGCATGTCCGTTGGCGCCGAAGCCGCGAAGCAAACGCGTCCCGCGGCATCCTCGTAGATGAAGACCGACCAGTCCCCGATCTTTTCGAGGAGGCGGGCTTTGGGGGCAGGGGGGGCTGCCACGAGCGCTGGCCCGGACTTCTTGGCGGGTGCGGCGGCGGGCTTGGGTTTTGGAGCCGTTACGGTAGGCTTGGGCGGCTTCGCCGGTTGCTGCGGGGCCGGTTGGGACTGAGTTTGAAAATCCTGGGCAGCGGCAAGCGGCGCCAGAGCTGCCATGAGCGTTGCCGAAAGGAGCAGACGAGCCCGCATTTCAAAAATTCCCCCTCTTCGCAAACCTAAGCAAACATTCGTTGGGTAGCCAACGAATGTTTGCTTAGGGTCCTCCGTTTTCGCAGAGTTTTCGTCCCAAAACCGGTGGCCACTTTTGGGAAACTCTGCTTAGCCTTGCCAAATGACCAGCCAAGCGGTCAAGTGAAACGATGCCGCTCACCGGCCTGAGGATGGTTTGCTGTTCTTCTCCGCTGCGGGAGCCATCCGGTCTGGAAACGTTCCCAAGCTGCGCACCCGGTCGTACATCACGATCGCCCCAGCCACGGCGACGTTTATGCAGAAAGCCGCCGGAATTTTGATCACGTGGTCGCAGCGGGAAAGAAGTTCGTCCGAAAGCATGCCAAGCTCGGGCCCAAACACATAGGCCGCGTGGAGCGGATGGCGGAAGGCCGGCAAATCGGTCGCACCCTCGATCAGTTCCACGCCGACGAGCTTGCAGCGCTGCGGCAGAACCATCTCGCCGGCATTCGCCCAACGATAGACCGGCAAATGGAAGGTAGCCTTGGAGGTATCGGACCTTGCCTCGAACGCCTTCGGATGCGCCCCGATGGTGAAGAAAAATTTCGCGCCGAAGGCATGGGACGAACGCAACAGGTTGCCCAGATTCATGGGCTTCGATATCCGTTCCGCTCCGATGGCAAAGTATCCGCGCATCCATGCGCCTTTTCGCGTAAAGTGTAGCCGTTTTCACTGAGGTAGGCGATGAAAGCAGTTCTGTGCAAGTCTCTCGATGGCCCAGACGCGCTGGAGATCTGCGAATTGCCTGCTCCCACCCCCGGCGAGGGCGAGGTGGCGATCCGCGTATCGGCCGTTTCGCTCAACTTTTTCGAACTCGCTGATGCTGCACGGCAAGTACCAGAACAGGCCGGAGCTGCCATTTTCGCCCGGCGGCGAGGTGGCGGGCACGGTCGCCGGCATCGGGCCGGGCGTGGAAGGTCTCGCCGTTGGCCAGCGCGTGCTCGCTTACATCGGCTATAATGGCTGCCGCGAGGAAGTGCTTGCCCCCGCCGGAGCCGTGATCCCCCTGCCGGACGGCATTTCCGATGAAGCCGCCGCCGCGATTCCCATCGCCTACGGCACGGCTTTGCATGGGCTGCAGGATCGCGGGCGCCTGAAGGCCGGAGAGACGGTGTTGATCCTGGGCGCGACCGGCGGGGCCGGGCTGGCCGCCGTCGAAATCGCGCTGCGATTTGGCGCGAACGTGGTCGCGGCCGGCACTTCGGACGAGAAGCTCAAGCTCTGCGTGGAGCGCGGCGCTCACCAGGTTCTCAATCTCACGGGCATCGACGTCAAGGAGGCGGTGCGCGGCCTCAACGGCGGAAACGGCCCGGATGTCATTTTCGATTGTATCGGCGGCCCTTATGCGGAGCCCGCGCTGCGGGGCATGGATTGCGGCCGGCCGCTATCTCGTGATCGGCTTCGCGGCCGGCGAGATCCCCAAAATCGCGCTGAACCTGGTGATGCTGAAGGGCTGCGACCTGATCGGCGTGTTCTGGGGCCGCCATGTGAAGCGCAATCCGGGCGCTTTCGCGGGCCAGATGGCGCGGCTCGTGGACTGGTGCGCGAAGGGCGAAATCCGCCCGCATATCGACCATGTGTTCCCGCTTGAGAAAACGGCGGAGGCCATCCGCATGATCGAGCAGCGGCGGATCAAGGGCAAGGTTGTCGTCAAGCCATGACATCAATAGGTCGAATCCTGACCTGCTTGCCGTTCATGACGACGGTTTTGAATTCACGATTTATTCTTTTGACTTTTTCTGAGGGGACCGCATTGGGATCCGGAAGCTGCCTCACTCCGCACATGATTGCGAAGAAGCTGGCACGTCTGCAAGCGACCCAAGTTGCACCGGGAACGGTCAGGAGTTCTTGCGGCCGGTGTAATTTCGCCCCCATCATCCCGGAAGCCGCTTGCAGCTATCCGGGATCCCTGGGAGCGCCGTATCAGACTTGCGCGAAGGCAATACCGGTGGATTGAGTGACGCGCGAGATTCGCGGAAAGATATAGCGGATCGCCATCTCGTGCAGCTCGGCGGAAAGGCTGGCGCAGGCATCCTCGGCCAGCACAACCGCGTATCCATGCTCCCAAGCCTGCCGCGCGGTAGACTCGACACCGAAATTGGTGGCGATCCCGCCCAGCACGACGGTCTCGATGCCCCTGCGCCGGAGCTGCAAGTCGAGGCCCGTGCCGTAGAAGGCGCCCCACTGGCGCTTCACGATCTCTATGTCGCCTGGCGCGGCAAGACCATCGATCAGCTCGCTCCAACCGGCAGGGAACCCGCCCGCCGCGCGCGGCATCGGCTCATCCACCGGCATGGAGAGCACGTCCCCGAAGTCGCCCGACCATCCCACGCGCACTAGCACAACGCGGGCGCCCGCGGCCCGGAAACGCTGCGCCATCTCCTTCGCCCGGTCTACCACTTCGGTGCCGGAGCGGGGCGCCAAAGGCCTGCCAACGATGCCTTTCTGCAAGTCGATGAGCACGAGAGCGGTAGTTCGGGGATCGAGTTCAATCATGGTGCAAGTCCGGTGCTAGAGGGTTATACGAAATCCGGTCGATTGGTTCACCGCAGCCGTCATCGCGACGGCGAGCGAAGCGCGGCCGGAAGCAATCCCGCGGCAGAAGACGCGAGCGTTGTACAGGTAACTCTGGATCGCCACGGCGCTGAAGCGCCTCGCGATGACGTTGCGGAAGCATTCAACCGGATGCGGTATTATGCAATGCGCGCAAACTCCACGGCGGGCCCACAAAAGTCAAGGCCGGTTCCGGTCGCGGGTGCGCACCACGCTCATAGCGGGCAGAACCGGCTGCCAGCCGTTCTCCTTGCCGGTTGGGCAAGTGTCCTGAAGTTGCGGCGCATTGGCCGCCACGTTCCCGCGCTTCACTACGTAGCGCTTGTTGCACAGGCTGACCTGCGGCGGAATATGGGTCTCCTCGAACAGATCGTAGGCCGGCTTCAAGTCCCGCCAGAATTCAGCCCAGGGGTGCCATGCGAAAGCGCCCATGCGCTCTTCCGTCATGCGGAACGGGAACACGTGCAACGCGACGCGCTCCTGCCCGGCGTTCAGCGCCCCGGTCACGAGCGCCCACAGCTCGTCGATTACGGGATCGGTCATGGCGTAGCAGCCAGCGGACAGGCATGAGCCATGCACCATCAGGGAGTTGCCCGTCCGGTTGTTCGCGGCGTCGTACAGATTGGGAAACCCGACATTGAAAGCGCGATGGTAACGGCTGTTCGGATTGAGCTGGCCCTTGCCGATGGTGTAGAAGCCCTCCGGCGATTGATAGTCGCCCTCGTGCAGCTTCGGCCCGAGCTGGCCCGACCAGGCGCAAATTGGATAGGTGGCGAACAGCTCGAAGTGCTGGCCGCGCTTGATCCACAGCTCCGCTTCGACATCGCCCTTGAAGATGCGCAAATAAACCGGATCGCCAAGCTTGAAGCCCTTCTGCTGCAGCCGCTCGCGCATGTGCGCGACATCGGGCGCGTTGGGAAGCGAAACGCCCGGTATGAAGCCGAACAGCCCGAACGTGCGGCGGCCGTTGGGCGCGAAGGTTTCCGCTCGCAGGTCGAACGTGTTTTTGAGCTGGCCCGCCTCCACGTCCCAGAGTTTGAGCGTTTTGTCCTTGGCTCCCGAGAGCGCCAGCCGGCCATCGGAGGAGAACACCGCCGAGGCAACCGCGTCCGCGTGACCCTCCAGCGTCTTGATGAGCGCGCCGGTTTCCGCATCCCAGAGCCTCAGCGTCTTGTCCTTGCTTGCGGAGAGGATTTGACGGCCGCTGGGCGCGAAGACTACCGAGAGCACTTCGTCCGAATGCCCGTCTAACGTTTTTAGGAGCTTCCCGGACGCCACGTCCCAGAGTTTGACCGTTTTGTCTTTGCTCCCGGACAGCACCCTTTGGCCGTCCGCGGAAAGCGCTACAGAGGTCACCGCACCGGCATGGCCTTCGAAGGTTTTGAGGAGCTTGCCTGTCTCGATATCCCACAGTTTGAGCGTCTTATCCGCGCTTGCCGAAGCCGCGAGGCGGCCATCGGCGGCGAATGCAACCGCCAGCACATCTTCTGTGTGGCCCTCGAAGGTTTTGAGAAGCAGGCCCGTCTCCGCGTCCCAGAGCTTGACCGTCTTATCCTTGCCGCCCGAGAGCGCTTGCATGCCGTTGGCCGGGAACGCCGCCGACAGCACCTCGTCCGTATGCCCTTCCATGACCGTAACGGTCTGGCCCGCCGCGATATCCCAAATCCTGAGCCGGTTATCGCTGCTACCCGTCAGAATGCGGCGGCCATCGGGCGAAAAAGCCACCGAATGGATCGCAGCGGTTTGCGCGTCGAAGGTCCGCAGCAAGAGCCCGGTCGCGGTGTCCCACAGCCTGAGCAAATTGTCCTGACTGACCGAGGCCGCCTGCCGCCCGTCAGGCGATAGCGCAACCGCATTCACCGCTTTCGAATAGCCGAAAATATACTCGGCCAGCGCATTGGCCTTGGCCTCCGGCTGAGCAGCCAAGAGGCCAGACACGAACAGAATCGACGCCCCCAGCCAAAGGGGGGTGCGGAGGCGGCGTAGCATTCCTGCTTGTCCTAACGACTGTAGCGGTAATCCCCTATCGCCTACAGACCGAATGCGGACGCCATGAGGCAAACCACGTGCGCGAAAGACAAACGCAAGCGGTGGTGCATTCGCACAACCGTCGCCGCCGAAACTGCCGGCGTTTGTTCAGGCTCCGGCCGTTATACCAGATTCCGCTTGAGTAGTTCGCGAAGACCCCCTCACCCTGTCCCTCTCCCCTCGGGGCTACGGCGTTCAAAGAAGTGATTCCAAGAACAAACATGGCTTTTTCCACAGCGAAAAAACACAGCATTCTCAGGGATATTGGGGCGTATACCCCCAATCCTGTCCTGCTCAATCACTTCTGCAGCCCATTGATTTCTCTGCGTTTTCCAACTTGTTTGAATCCCGTAGCCCCTCGGGGAGAGGGACAGGGTGAGGGGGTCTCGCGAACTACTCAAGCGGATTCTGGTGCTACTTCCCCGCGAACGGCCACCAGCTGCGCTTCTTGGCGGGTGGCGGGGGCGGCGGCGGAGGCGGCTCTTCGACCTTGACGAAGCCATGCTCCTTCAGCTTGCCGGTGATGAAGCGCTTCGTTTCGAAGGGCAAATCCGCCGCTGCGCCATCGAGATTGTACTGGCGCATAACGTCGCGGATCAGGCCCTGCGCTTGGCCGTTGGCGAACACCCGGTTCACCAGTGCGTCGGGGACTTCGCGCGGATCGGCCGTCGCGGTTTTCGCCTTCAACGCGAGTTTCTCGGCGATCACCGCGAACATCGCCTCGGCGACGGCGTCACGCCGCTCCTCCGGTTTCATCAGGTCGAGCGGTTCTTCGATGCCTTTTTGCTCCAGCACCAGCTCGATGGTTGCCCGCGCATCCTGGTCGGCAAGGATGTGCTCGACTAATTCGCCGGGATCGGGCGGCTCGCTATATTCCTCTTCGCCGGGGTTTTCTTCCTGAGCGGCGAGATAGGTGTCGCGCTCGTCATTGTAGGCGCCATGGGCCGCGCGCAAGCTTACGAGTTCGGGGGCATCCGCGGGCAGCAGCGCTTCCAGGCGCGGGAGCAAGCCCCACCAGCCGCCGTCGATGGCGATGCCGGTGCGCCCGTCGCGATAGGGCTCGCCGCGCACGGCCTCGATCGCGGCAGCAATGGCGGCTTCCCGGTCCTCCGTCTTATCCGCGCAGGCGATTTCGGCGTCGAACACGGCAAGCTCCGCCGCGGCGCGCCCGTAGCCATGCTTTTCGATTAGTGTGGCGGCCTGATCGCGATAGGTGCGGGCGCGCGCGCTGCGCCCCCCGCAGAGCTGAATGCGGGCCGCAAGCAAATGCGCATCCGCCAGGAACAGCGGCATGGGTCCGCGCTTGGCGATGGCTTCAGCCTCGCGCAGCGGTTCGCCCGCAGCATTCGCATCGCCTGAGCGCCAGAGTGCTTCGGCATAGGCGAGCAAGCCTAGAACGGTGTAAACTTCCTGGCTGGTGCCGCGAAGGGCGGCGAGCGCTTCTTTGGCGCCGATAGCGCTGTTTTGGGGCGCGGATGCGGAGGCTGGGACGCCGGCCATCGCCGCCCGCGCCTCGGTTAGCCCGGCGAATGCGGCTGTGAGCGCGGAGACCTTGGTCTCATTGCCAAACGCTTCGGATGCCCATTGGGCGCGCGCATCCGCTTCAGCGGCACGGCCGCGGGCGAGCAGCAGGCCGCAATAATGGAAACCTCGCAGCGAATAGAGGCGGGGCAGGTCGGGCTGCCCCTCCTTTTGCAGCGCCTCGGCCTCACGGAATATCGCCTCGGCGCTGGCAAGCGCCCCCGCCTGAAGGAGGGCGGCGCCAAGATTGGAGGCTCGTGCTGCCGTGCGCTTGAAGGTGTCGCCGGAGCGATCCGCGAAGGAGACAGCCCGTTCGCCCGCAGCGACTGCACCCTCTTCGCCGGTTAGCTGGCCGGTGAGAAGCAGCAGCTCGCTGAGATTGCCTGCGTTCGGGGATGCCTGCCCCCAATCGGATAATTGGGCGTAGGCATTTATTGTGGCGTGCATGGGTGCTACGGCTTCCTCAAGCCGGCCGAGCGCGCGCAAGCGTAAGCCTGCGAGGTTCTGTACCTGCGCGCGTTCCCCCGCCGCAAGCCGGGGCGAGGGCACGGCGAACGGCGCTTCGAAGAAGTTTGCGATTGCGCTGAGATCCGGGCCGGAAAGGCCGAGCGTCTTGCTCGCGAAGTCGTCGCTGCCGCGCCGGATTCGCGGCAAATAGACCTCGTTGAAGGTCTCTTCCTCCCGCTCCGCCGCGCAACCATGGGCGATGGCAGCGAACAGGGGCGTCATTCCCGCCTCGTCCTCCGGCAAGTAGGCGGCGCGCGCCTGCTCCCAGCCGGGCCCATCCACGAGTGCAAAAGCCGTTGCGAGTTCTGCATCTGAAAGCGACGTTAAGACCGGCGCGAAGCTCTCCAGCCAGCGCTCGCTTAAGGAGCGATCCAATAGCCGTTGCTTAAAGTTCTGGTAATGATCGCTTTTGTAGGCAGCCTTTAGTGCGAGGGCGGCGTATGGCACGGTCCTGCGAAAGGCGGCGGGCAGGCCCGCATAGCGGTAATGGCCGTAAAGCCGCTCATGCGCCGCGCGAAAGACTTCGCCATCCAGCTCCTTCAGCCGCGCGCCGAAATAGCTGCGCACCAGCGGATGGCAATCGATGCTGGCGCGGCTCTCGCTGCAGTGCGCCACGAGCCCCTGGCTGGCAAGCTGCGAAAGCGCTTCAGCGATCTTGTGCCCGTCGCCCATGACGGCATGCATGCCGGCGAACAAGCGGCGCACCAGCACGCGGCACCGCGCCTCGATGACGCCGCGCAGTGCAGCGATCAGGGGGTGCTTCAGCTGCTCGATTTGCTGCCTGCGCCATTCCGGCGTGCTGCCGCCGTCCAGCTCCTCATCCAGCGCGTACAGGCGGCGCTTGATCGGAACGGGATCGATTCGCGCAGTTGCAAGATCGGTATCGCCGGGCTTGAGATCCGCGGCGGCCTCGCCGAACACCACCGGAAGAAGCTCGCGCTCCACCGGCCGGTCGAAAAGGCCCAGGAAAAACAAGAGTGCGAGCTGCCGCCCGGCGGCTTCGCTGGCGGGCTTTTCGCTGGCGTCCTGCCAGGGGATGCTGCTGGCGAGCCCGGCCTCGATGGCGCGCATGACGCGGTAGGGCACGCTCTCCTGGCCCGGCGCGAGCTGAGGCAGATCGGAGATTTCCCGGATCGCGCGGCTGTCGCCTTTGTAGTACTGGGCGAGGTATCTGCCCGCGAGGGTGAGCGCCAGCGCGTTGCCTTTCAACTCTTTGACGGCCTCGATGAGGTCCTTGGCCACGGCTGCGGGCATGGTGGGCAGTGCGCTATCGCCCGGCGCATAAGCGGCAGGGAGCGTGTAAGGCGGGGTGAGCGAGGCGAACTCGCTTGCCGCAGGTAATGTGTGCGTCGCGGGCGGGGTGGACGGCTCCACGCCCAAATCGCGCAACATCTCAATGGCGGGCATCAGCGGGATTTCGCCCAGCTCCCGGAAGATGACGTCCCCGGCGCCGGCCAATTCCGCAAGCTCGATCCGCGAGGTAACGATGCAAAGGCCCGGATTGTCATCTGCGAGCGCCTTCAAGAGCGCCTTCACGCCGGGGTCCTTGATGCTGCCCGCTTGCGTGGAAGATTGCGGCCCGCCATGCGCCGCATATTGCAGCGGCTCCAGCCCGTCGAGGATCAAGAGCGTGCGCTGCGCCTGTACGAGACGCGCCAGATCCACGCCCTTTCGATACGGGTCGCGCGGCGGCTCTTTTCCACCCCCGCTGAAGTGCGCGAACGCGGCTTTGAAGAAATCGTCAGCGCTGGTCTGCCGGTCCCTGTTAGAGCCTTGGCTGTGGAAGCTCCAGGCGAAGGCCGAGCGCGCGCTGCGCCAGCCGGACGCTTTGAGCGCTTGCACGAAGCGATAGACGAGCGCGGTCTTGCCCGCGCCGCCCGTGGCGTCGAAAGCGAAGATGCGGGTGTGGCCGTCATCCGATGCCTTGAGCAGCTCCGCCATTTCGGCGTCGCGGCCGTATAACTTCTCCGCGTAGGTGTCCGGCAGCCTGGAGATGTCCACGTTCGCCGTGGCGAAGGAGAGCACGCCATCGGGCTGGCCTTCGGCCTGCTCCACGCCCAGCGCGCGCAAAATTGGCGTTAGGTCCAAGACCGGGGCCGAGACATCGAGTGTGGGCAACATGTTGAACGGCCTGGGAATGAACGGTAAGAGCACGCCAATTGGCTCCAGCGCCAGCGGCACGATTTTCTCCGCCCTGCGCGCCTTCTCCGCTTCGGCCGTCACCCAGGCCGAATTCACCGAGTTGCGCGACCAAAGCACCAAAACCCTGGCCGAATGCTCCAGCGCCGTGCCGATGCCGCTGGCGGCGTCCTGCGCGGGATTTCCGGCAAGCCGCTCGTCGCGCCAGACTTTCAGTTTCCGCGCTTCGAAAGCCGCCTGAAGCCGCGTGGCCGCCACACGATCCCTCTGGCTATAGCTTATAAAAATGTCATACGCCGTCGCCGTCGAGATCGGGCACGACCACGGCTTCGGCAATCCCATCCTCCCCGAACTCCCGTCCCATCGGCCGGCGCCAGCGAGTTTCGCCGGTTCGGCCGTCAATCAACCGCACGCCCCGGTAGGTGGCGCCGCGTATTATCGGTCCCGAGTCAGGAACCAAGATCAGAGCGAGGCCGTCCTGGTCGAGATCGGCGATCAGCGGGCGATCGCGGGGAAAACCTTCAGGTCCGCGTGCCACATAGTAGGCTTGATCGACGGCCGCTGACCAGATCGGGCGGCCGCTCTTGATCGAGAACGCACTCAGCGTCCGTTGATTGCCGGTCGTCCCCGGCCCAAGCGCCAGGATCTCGGGATCGCCATCTCCATCCAGATCGGCGTGTTGCACGGGCACGACCGGATCGTCGCCCAGGTCAACGGGTCCGGCTCGCAGCTCCCCAGTCGCCGGATCAAGCCCGCGCCACTCCGAGCCGTCGACCACGGCGACGAGCGACGGGCGCATGCCTCGCACCAGCACAACCGGCTGCTCTTCGCGACCTGCCCTTGGATTGCGAGCAGTCATATCGATCGCGTAATTCCACAACCGCCGGCCGGAGCGGCCGGAAATCGCGGACACGACCCGCTTGCCCTGGCGTCTCCCGATCATGTCCAAAGATCCAAACGTGGCGATCAAATCGAGAGTGCCGTCGCCGTCTGCGTCGACGACCAAAGGTTCAACGGCGGTGTTTACACCCCGTAGCTGACCGATTCCCACCAGGGGATCGCGCCCAAGCGGTCCTCCGCTTCCGTCCTCGTTCGCAAAATAACTCCAGAGCAACGAGCCGTCCTTGCCGGAAAGAGCCACAACGGCTGCGTCGCTTGCAGAGAAGAAAACCGCGTCGCCCGTGCCATCGCCATTGAGGTCGGGTGCACTTTTCACGAGACTGGCCGGCACGACCTTTGAACCGAAGAGAAGCTTGGGCGAGCTATCCGGCTCACGGTCCTTTCCCGACCGCCTGGCGGGGCGCGGAACATCCCAGATTACCTTGCCGGTCCTGCCATCGCGGCGGATCAGTGATTCCTCAGCCACGCCGACGAAATCGGCCCTTCCTGGCGTCAGTTCAAGTGCGGCAACGACCTCCGCGAAGGGAATTGGAGGTGCGCGACGCTTCATTTTTCGATCGCTCTGCAACGCGCGTAGTTGTGCGAGCGGGTCCATTCCCTTCGCGACGTTGGAAGAAGCTTCCACACCCAGCAACCGCCCTTCATCGATCGAAATCGAATGCGCCAGCGTCTCCCCCCGATTGACCGCAAACCGAAACGTCCGCCCCAGCCGCCCCTTCCCATTCACGCGCAGCCGGTAATCCCCCTCCGGAAGCTCCACGACCGCCCGCGTGGCCAGATCAAACGGCTCGCCGATCGCCGTGTCGGAATCCTCCGCGAGCACCTGCACGATCACCGGCTCGCCCTCGGTCGTCAGCTCGACTCGCCCGCTCCGCCATCCCGTATAAAACCGCCATCCCGCGATCACGAGCAGCGTGATCGCGACCCACGTCAGTGCGTAGCCGATCTTCATCTCGAGCCGCCACACGGTCGTAAATACCCTCCGAGCGGCAACTTCGGCGGTCGGCACACGGCGTGTGCCTGCTACACCGGACCGGCGAGGCCAGTGCCAGGCCACCGTTGTCGCATGATTGTGCAATGCTATTTCGCCACCACCGCCCCGAACCCCCGCCTCCGCACCCAGCCGTACCCTCCCACAATCCCGTCCGCACCCCCCACAACACCGCCGCGAAGTACGCCCCCGGCAACATCACCAGCTCCCACCCCTCCCACCCATAATGCTCGATCCCCGCCATCGACTTCCGATCCAGCCAGATCCACCCTGCCGCAACCACCACGGCCGTGATCATCGTAACCCCCACCAGCCCGATCAGAGCCTTCCACCGCCGCCGGACCACACTCGCACCCATCACACCCATAAAATACACAACCGGAAGACCCGCCAGTGTTCCGCCCAGAAAGATCCTCGTCTCCGAAGACAGCAACTGACCCAGATCGCTCGGCATCCAGGGCGCCAGCGTCAAATACGTCATCAGCGGAATCGCGGCTACCAGCGGCAGCACCATCAGCGCCCGGATGTGGAAGAACCGCCGTTTCCCCGTTCACCCGCCACACGATCCAGAGAGGCAGCACCACATTCACGAGCGCCAGCCCGCCGCTTGCGAAGAAGTTCGTCGGGCTAAGCGCTCCCGTCAGCCGTCTGACCCAGGGCAGGGGCCGCCCAGCGCGGATCGCACCGCAACACCGCCATGCCGTAGCCGCTCGCCCGGCAGCGACACGATCGAGCCATCCGCCAGGGTCGGCATGGCGCCACCGGCACACCGTCGTCCCGAGCCCCTGGGCGAGCAACAAAGCACCGCGCCTCGAGTCGCCCGGGTCGAGCAGCCTGGGCATGAATTGCTGCCGCGACTCCACCAGAGGCGCTCCTGTCCAGCGCGGCTGGCCCGACGCCCCATCAAGAGCCAGTGCCGGCGGCAGCACCACCATGCCCGGCAGTCCGCCAACGGCGGAATCACTTGATCAATCGTCCCGGATCGCAGCCGGCCAGAACCACCGATCCTTCAGCTCGTGGTCCCACGCGTGCAGAGAACGGTCGTAGTAGAGCAGCAGCTCGTCGCGCCCGTCACCATCGAGATCAGCCGCCGTCATCCTGGTGTCCCGAAGCTCGACACCGTCTCGATGCAGTCGTTCTTGCCCTTTCCCATCAAGAACGACGATCCGGCGTGCAGCCCTCGCTCCTTCGAAGCTCACGCAGACGCTGCGCATCCTCTTTCCGTCGAATTTCGCGAGCACCATCGCAACCGAACGCTTGGCGGCCGCCGCCTCCAGGTCCAGAGCACCGTGCCGTCGCGGCCATCGAGCACGCTGGATTCTCGGGTCAGCCTCCGTCGGAGTTGTCGGAATACTCCATCGACCGTCACGACCTCGGGCCGCCCATCCCCGTCAAGGTCGCCGACGCGCACCTGGGCCCGTCGAGAGCATCTTATCATGAAGAATGCTTGGACCAGAGCCGCTTGCCGTCGCGAAGGGAAATGGCGAGCAGCGTGTAATCAGCCGGAGCCGTGACGTTGAACCCGGAAAACTTCGGCATCAACACCAGCAGAATACATCGAGCGCACCGTCGCCATCGAAGTCTTCCACAAACGCACCGGTTTTCCCTGAATAAGTGTGCTTCCTATATCGTTCGAGATGGGCGTGTCCCAGACGATTCGCCCGTCGCGCCCCGAAACCCGCGTCAGATTAAAACTGGCCAACATACCGCGGCTGACAATCAGGTCCGATTGACCTTGTGCCGCCACCACGAGTGCTTCGGTCCAGTTGACGTCGGCGACTCGATTCGCGCGCGACCCGGCGGGCAACGTGCCCGCTGACCACACCGGGCCCCGGTCCGGCCCGAGAGAAGCTCGACGGGCAACGTCGCAGCCCGCCGCTGCGCCACGCCTCCCAGCTCCCGCGAGTCCTCATGACGATCACATCAGGTACGCCGTCTCCGTCGAAATCCCCAACGGGCAATGGGAAGGCACTCAGGCTGTACGCGTTTCCGCTCGTCGGGCTGAACCAGGTTTCGATCGGGTCGACGATCGATTTCCAGATCACGCGCCCGTCTCTCCCGGAGCGAACGATCGCGGTGTGGCTGCCCGTCGGCTCGGAGTCCAGGCTCGTCGGCGCTGGGACGTATCCGATCAACGTATCGGCAATTCCGTCGCCGTCAAAATCCACTTTGCTCTTGGCGACCGCTTCCGCCTCCCCCCACCCGACGAGCCCGCCGGCTCGAACCGGCCCAGCGCTCGCCATGCTTCCGGCGCCTCGCCGCGGAAGGCACGCAGCTCGCCGTCGACCTCACCCCAGAGGTCGGTCAGTCCGTCACCGTCCAGGTCGGCAAATCTCGGCCTGCGCGAGGCCGATCAACGTGTGCTCGCTCTCGCCCGGTCGACGCTTCGAGCAAATGGACATCGGCCGCGGCAGAGCGGCTCGGTCTCGGAAGCCAGGTTGGACAACGTCGTCGGCGGCTTCGCCTCCCAGCGGCAGCGCCAGGAGCGGCCAGCCGTCGGGACCATGTCCCCACCAGACAGCGGCGCGGCCGATCGCGGTAGACTCTTTCGGCGAGTCGGCCTTCCACCACCAGAGAGGATGCCCGTCCTTTCCTGAGAATGCGTCGACATAAAGTTGCCGGTCGATTCCCCGTCTCGCACACCGACACGGTGACCACCTCGCGCACGCCGTCGCCGTCGAGATCGGGCGCGACCACGGCTTCGGCAAGCCCATCCGTCCTCGATTGACTGTCGTCCCATCGGCCGGCGCCACCGGGTTTCCCCCGTTCGGCCGTCGATCAGCCGCACGCCCCGGTAAGTCGCATCGGCGTGATCGGACCGGAGTCAGGAACCAGGATCTCGAGCGCGGCCGTCCTGGTCGAGATCAGCGATCAGCGGGCGATCGCGGGAAGTAGCCGTCGTCCGTCGGCGTCGTGAAGGCGGTATCGACGGTCGCTCGACCAGATCTGCACGGCCGCTCTTGATCGAGAACGCTTGCAGCGTCCGCTGCTTGGCGTCGGGCCCGGCCCAAGCGCCAGAATCTCGGGCTCGCCGTCACCATCCAGGTCCGCATGTTGCACCGGCACGACCGGATTACCGCCCAGGTCGATGGGTCCGACCAGCGAGTTTGCCGGTCGCCGGGTCGAGCCCGAGCCACTCCGAGCCGTCGACACACGCGGCCAACGTTGCTCGCCGGCCTCGCAGCACCACGGCGGGCTGGCGATAGGCCGGTCGGATCGACCGCGGGCTTTTCGATCGAATAACTCCAGAGCCATCGGCCCGAGCGACCCGAAATCGCCATGATGATCCAGGCGCCCGGCTGCTTGTTGTTTGCATCGGAAAAACAGAACGTGGCGATCAAATCCAGAGTGCCGTCGCCATCCACGTCTGCCACGGCGGGCTCACCGGCGATTGATCCCCGGCCGAGTCGGAGCATTCTCTTCAATTTGTTGGATTTGTTGAAGTCATCGTGAGGGGGTCCTCCACTTCCGCCGTCGTTCGCAAGAAAAACCCAGAGCATCGACCCATCCTTGCCGGAAAGCGCCACAACGGCCGCGGAACGAGCAGATCGAAGATGACGACGTCGCCCGTGCCATCGCCGTTCAGGTCGGGCGCAGGCTCCACGAAACCGCCTCGACGATAATTTCCGGAAACGAAATGCTCCCCAAGCAACTTCGCCGGTTCGCGGCCATCTTGGGATGGCTTGCCTGGATGGGACGTATCCCAGATCACGTTGCCTGTCGTGCCATTGCGGCGGATCAAAGCTCTTTCCGTCCACTCGATCAAATCGGCCCGGCCCGCGCTCAATTCCAGCGCCCGGTCACCTTCACGAACGGGCTCGGCACCAGGCGGCGCCGCGCATCGTCATCGTTCGCCCGATCGAGCATCGCGCGACCTGTTTCTCCTCGTCCGGTTCCTCGCGCAGGCTCTCCACCGAGCAACCGTCCTTCATCGATCGAAACCGAATGCGCCAGCGTCTCCCCCCGATTGACCGCAAACCGAAACGTCCGCCCCAGGCGCCCCTTCCCATTGACCCGCAGCCGGTAATCCCCTTCCGGAAGCTCCATCACCGCCCGCGTGGCCAGATCAAACGGTTCGCCGATCGGAGTGTCGGAATCCTCCGCGAGCACCTGCACGATGACCGGCTCTCCCTCGGTCGTCAGCTCGACCCGCCCGGTGCGCCATTCCGCATACAGCCGCCAGCCCACGACCGACGCCGCCACCACAATCAGCGTGCAGCCAACCGAGGCCACCGCGACGCGAATCGCCGCGCCTTCCCGCGCACAAGATCAGCGCTTCGCGTCCAGAACGACCCGCGCACGGCCGTGCGCTCGGACTCCCGCTCGCCAGCGGCCCTCGATAGCGAATCCCGATTCACATCGTCGGCCCGGCTCATACTCGCGTCCGCGCCTGGCTTCGCCTGCCTCGACCTACAACAGCCACGCCCGTCATCATACCCGGCGGAGACTGACAACTAACAACTGACAACTGACAACCGACCACTGACCCCACCCTGTTAAACTAGCTAAACTATTCCGGCACCAACTCCTTCCGATCGCCCGGCGATTTGCCTGCGCGAACCTTTTAAACCTCAGAATCCACCCGATTGTGACGATCTGGTAATAATGGATCACTCTCCCCGGCGCTGGTGTAGTAAGGAGACGCAGCCATGGACGGCTGGCGTGCACTTCGCGATTGGTTAATCGCCCTGTTGACCGGCGCGATCGTTCTTCTGCCGCTTCGTGCGCCGGCCCAGGTGCCGCCTCCAGCCTGTCGATCAGCCTCCGCAAATGCAGGGGGCGGAGCTTGCGGCTCCCGTTGAGACGGAGCAGCCCGGCCCCATCCGAGGGATGGTCCAGCGCGTCTGGGGTTACGTCGACCCGGACAACGCCGAGATCATCTCGATGCATCAACTGGCCTGCCTGATCGACCACGTCGACAAGAGCCTCCACTGCCGAGGGCAAGTGGTGGTCAAGAGCCCCGACGTTTGGGGCCAGAATCGGCTGACTCAGCACCGCGCGGAATACGAAGACCAGATGAAGGCCCAGCTCGGGAATTTTGAGGTCATTCTCTCCTCGTATCAGCGCGGGGCAGACCTCGCCGCCTTGACAAGCGGGACGTCGATTGGTGCTTCGGTCGGACCGGGCGGCAAAGGCGCCGGTCCTTCATCGATTCCCTCGGCCGCTGCACTCATGGGGCCCACCGGCCTCGTTGCCAATGCCAACACGTTGATCGGCACGATGTCTCCGTTGCTCTCTGCCGAGCAACTTGACCTCGCTGGCCTTGTCGAACAAGGACGCCCGGTCAGGCATCGGTCTGGAGTCGACCACGCTTCTCGACGAACGTTCGGACTTTCTCAACCACCTTCACCAGCTCCGCCGCAACAACAGCGGCGATGACCGGTCCGACATGCCCGGGTATGGACTCTATCTGATTCGAACGCCGATCTCCGTTCTGCCCGGCGATCAGTCGATCATGGGCAAGGGAGCCAGCGTGACCGTCCAGGCGAAGCACAACCTCACGAGCGACCTGCTGGCCAACACCTTTCGCAGCGTCGTGGTTCTCGACACGGCATACCAACTGATGGATGCCGTCACCCGCGGGCAGTATCTGCCGATCGGCGACGGTGAAGACTGCGAATGCGAGAAAGCACCCTTACCTCTCGAGCCCCAAACCAACCAATCCGTGCGCGAAGCATCCCGCGGCAAATTCGTCGGATTGTGATACCTGCTTGAAGCTCTCGGGTCGCCTTCCAGCAATGAAACCGAAAACAACAGAGCCTGCCGTTTCGACTCGAGCGGCCAAGTGCCTGACAACGCGATGAACAGCGTGGCGACTCCGGGCAACCAGAACACAAGCCCGCACGCGTCCTCAGGCACCACGGCAGCCAGCGAAGTCGTGGCCCTGTACGGCGCCGAGAATCTGAAGCAAGCTCGTCTGCGCAGTGCAGGCCGACCAGGAATCGTGGTTTCGTCATGATCCCAGCATCCTCTCCTGGCTCTTCTCGGAGCTGTCGTCGGCCTATGACTACATGCGCGAGCAAGCGCGCGAGGGGAACGGCCTTTTCCAGCCTGCTCGGTTCGCGCAACTCGGAAATCTGGCGATGTTGCGCGATTACAAGAATCTCAAATGTGAGCGCGATCGCTGGCTCCAAGACCTGGCCAAGCAACGCAACGAGCCGATGGGCGATTGCAACAATTTGCAACATCGTGTGCGCCCGGTCGACATTCTCGCCTTCGCGCTGGCCGTGCAGTCGGTCGTCGTCGACCGCCAGCTCAAATTCGACATGCAGGTCATCTGCCAGCGCAAGGGCTGCGAGATCGGCGACCCCTACCAGTATTGTTTCTTCAACCTCTTGCCGGACGACGCCGCCAAGCATGCCTTCAACAAGTACGTCGAATGCAAGTGGCCGATCCATGTCTTCTCGCTCGACCCGGTGATCGAACAGCAGAACCAGCTCGATCTCTTCAGTCAGCGCACCGAGCTTCAGCTCGCGCTGGCAACCGCGGTGGCGTCCGGCCAGGTCAGCTTTCAGAATGCGACTTCGTACGCCCGGCGGATCGAACGGGACCTCGCGGCGATCAATCTGAACCGCACCGCCATCGGCTTCGGCGCGGCGAGGCCACGTACGGCTGGCGATTTTACCCGCGGTATCAGGCGCCTCCCACCCAGAGCAATCCCCGGCGCATCTTGAGCACACTCGTGAACAACGGCCCGAGCATGGATTACACGCTCAATAAGCTCAGGCTCGAGCCCGGGCCAGCGCGAATGCTACGCGCTCGTGCTCGTGCCGAACTTCGCCCCGCAGATCAAGCTCACCACGATCACCAACTGGTTCGACTTGAAGACCTGCCATCCCGATCAGGAGCTGCGCACCACCGACATGATCAACCTCGGCCGGAAGGTTCAAACCGCCCGCAGCGCGATGCAGAAACTTTGCGACTCGGGCCGTTACCGTGCGGTCGACCTCGAGCTCCTGGGCGACCGCCTCACGCAGCTCGAGGCCATGCTGCCCATGCAGTCGCATGACGTCGAGCTTCCCTTCGAGGCCGATCTTACGGGCTCCGAGATCTTCACGTCGTTCAACGCCGCGCTGGGACCGCGGCTCCTGACCTGGTTCGGCGAGCCTGGCGGGCCCGGCGGATCGGTGTTTCTGCTGGGAACGGGCTTCACCGTCCGGGACATGAAAGTCGTGGTCGGCGGTGTCACGGTTGGAGAGTCCGGCGCAGGCGGCGCGTTCCCCATCCTACGAGCTTGTCAGCCGCAACATCATGCGAGTCGACATTCCGCCGAACGCCACGCCGATCCGCACACCGGTCGTGTTCAAGGACCCGTCATTCGTTTGCTTCGATCACGGCAACGGCAAGACGGCCGACGGAGGCTGTGACGACTGCGCCAAACTGAAAAGAGCACCCAGTGATGCCAACATCGCTGCCTACGCGGCGGTCGTCACCGCCCGCCAGGCAGACGTGATGAAGGCCCAGCACGCACTGAACAACGCCATCCAGACCAGGAACAACCTCCAAGCCATCAAGCCAAACTCCACCGAGCTCGCGGCCGCGATTCAGGAAGTCCGGGCCGCGGAGGATGGCGTCAATCAGGCCAATGCCGCCCTCGTCCAGGCCCAGGCAACCGTCACCAGCGCGAAAGCCCAGGCCGCTCCCTCGGAATGCGAATGCAAGCAGCGCTGGGTCGTCGATATCCACGTCGCTTCGTCGAACGGAATCTCCAATCACCTTCTCGTCGAAGTGCCCGAGCCAGGCCCGGCAGCAGCACGCCGCCAAGCCGATGACCGTCACCGTGACGACATCCGTGAAACCGAATGCCGCGGACGGCTCGGTCACGACGACAACGAACTATCAGACCTCGGCTCCCGGCATCCTGCCGCCAGGCACATTCTTCCCGATCAACGGTCCGTTCCCGACGGGTGCGACTTTCGTCTCCCCGGGGGCAACGACGATCAACGCGCCACCGGGTGCGGCCGCCCCGGCGCAGTCCGCCGCGCCCAAGGCCGCTCCGGCCGCCGCCGCACCCGCGGCTGCTCGCACCGGCCGCCGCTGGGGCCGGGCCCAAAGCCGGCGGTCAGGCCAGTGCCGGCGCCCCCCTCCATCCCAACCTGAGCTCGAGCCGCATGCCCGGCCACCCGGTGCCTGCGACCGCCCGCGCCATGAGTGCGGCGGAAACTCGGGCGACGAGCATTCCGCCCCCGTTTCACGGACGAAGAGACCCCGCGGTCGTGCCGGCTTCCACGCGCTCGAGCGCGGCTGCCGCCGCACGCCCGCGGCCAGCCCTTCTTTCTAAAACCAAGCACACCGCGACCAAGCCGGCAACGCCCGCGCCGACTCCGCGGAAGTCAATCCTGTCGCGCCTCTTCGGCGAATACAGACTGATCAGGTCCGCAAGTGCGGGAGACCTTCGGTCGGGCGGAGGGCGGGGTCTGGAGACCCGCGCCAAACAGGAGGTCGGGCGGAGGGCGGGGTCTGGAGACCTTCGCGCCCAACAGGAGGTCGGGCGGAGCCGGCGGGTGCCTGGAGACCCGGGCCCAACACGGTCTGGCGGGAGGGCGAGAGCTCGGCGGCCAGACAAGACGCACTTTCGCGGAGCGAAAGGCGACTATGGAGCCGCGATCATTCGGGTGGTTAGGAGACCTGCGCCGAACTGTCGCCAGCGTAGAATCAGGAACTTATTCTCGGCCTCTGCCCCTGCGGCCCGGCTCACCCCGCGCTCTTGTTCACGCCGATGTAGTAAAGATCCGTCGCCACCTCGAACTGGTCCTTCTTGAGCGGTGTCTTCATCTTCTGCCATTCCGTTGTCGGCACGATCAGCTCCCACTTGTCCTTGGCCCCCACCCGCACGGGCATCGCAAACGATTTTTCGTCCGCCTTCCAGCGGTAAGAGACCGTGCCGCCCGGCTCGTCAAACTTGAGCTCGAGCACCGGAATCGCCGGGTGGTGCAGATATTGGTCGAAGATCGGCGTCAGGTTCTTGCCGGTCTCCTTGTTGAAATACTCGACCACATCCTCCGTCGTGATGCTCTTGTACTTGAACCGATCGTGATACCCGCGCAAGAGCGCCCACCACTTCTTGTCGTCGTTCACCACGCTGCGCAGCGTGTTCAAGAACAAGGCACCCTTGAAGTACTGGTCGTTGTCGGGCTCGATGTTGGTCCCCCGCTTGCCGACGATCGGCCGGCGGTTCTGCGCCATTCGCTTGTAGCCGTTCACGTACTTGATCGCGTCGTCGTGGCCGAACGTGTACTCGACGTACAGGCACTCGAGATAGGTCGTCCATCCCTCGTGAATCCACATGTCCGCCTTGTCGACGGCGCTGACACTATTGCCGAACCACTCGTGGCCGCTCTCGTGAATGATGATGAAGTCGAACCGCGAGCTGATCCCGACGCCCGTCAAGTCTCGCCCGTCATAGCCGTTCGCAAAGCGATTCCCGTAGGCCACGGCGCTCTGATGCTCCATCCCGGCGTACGGCACCTCGATCAGCTTGTAGCCGTCCTTTTGAAACGGATACTCGCCGAAGTAGTGCTGGAACGCTTCGATCATCCCCTTCGCCTGCGCGAACTGCTTCCTGGCCTTTTCCAGGTTCTGCGGCAGCACGTAGAAATCGAGGGTCAGATCGCCCAGCTTGTCGTCGAAATGAACGTAGTTGCCGGCGTTGACCGAGACGCAGTAGTTATTGATGGGATAGCTGATGTGCCAGTCCCACCGCGTGAATCCGTCGGAGAGCTCCTTCTTGCCCGTGAGGCGGCCGTTGGACACGTCGACCAGGTCCTTGGGAATGGTCACGCTCAGATCCATTGACTCGACCTCATCGCGCCACTGGTCCTTGTTGGGCCACCAGACGCTCGCCCCCTGGCCCTCGCACGACGTATAGATCCACGGCTTGCCCGTGGGGTCCTTGCCGAAGGTGAAGCCACCGAACCGCCCCGAGGTTCTCGGCGTTCCCGAGTAGTAAAAGTCGATCGAGTATTCCCTGCCTTCCTCGAGCCGAAAAGGAAACGTCACGAAGACCGCGCCTTCTTCCCGTTTCGAACTTCAGCGGCTTTTCGCCCAGGAGAATCTTGTCCACCGCAAGCGCGGGGCTCAAGTCGAGCTGGATCTTGCTCGAGTCGACCAGCATCCGGAAGCGAATCGTGTTCTTGCCGCTGATCGTCTTCTTCTCGGGATCGACGCGCACGTCCAGGTGGTAGTACAGCAGGTCGTTGTTGGCCCGATACGGTCCATACTCCCCGCGCACGATATCAGCCCGCGTCGGCCTGCGCGGACCAGCCGCTTTCTTGGTCGCCGCCGCGGCGGCCTTCTTCGCCTCTGGAGCATCGGCCTTCTTCTGGTCCGGCGCCCGAGTCGCCGCTGCCTTGGGCGTCTGTGCGAGCACCGGCTCGGGCGCCGCGGCCGTCTGCCAGCAGGCCAGAACCGCGCGCAATCAGCCAACGGGGCGGTGCGGGTGGGCTTCGCGTTCGTCAAAGCGATCGTGCGCGGCATGTCTTCTCCACTCCAAGGTTGCGTTTCCGTTCGTTGCGATTGCTTGACCGGGTGACTACTCCGCGGTCACGCGGCGGACGCGGCCGGTTTGGCCAGTGCATCGATCAGCCGAGTCAGCGGTGTCCTCGGCGGCATGAATGCAGTCCGGAATTCCCACACCATCGTACCCGATTCCGGCCAGGTAAAGACGTGAGTACTTGGCGAGGTTGCGGCGAATGGCGGCGACTCGATCGAGGTGCCCGAGGTTATATTGCGGCATCGCTCGCGGGTGCCGGGTGATCCTCGTGAAAATCGGCTCTCCCGAGGCCCCGATCAAGCCGCCCAGCTCCTGCTGCACGAGCGCGGTCACGGCGGCATCGTCGTGCTCGAGCTGTTCGGGCTGGGTCATGCCGCCGATGAACACGCGCAGGAGGACAGTACCGGCCGGGGCCCGGTTGGGGAACTTCACGCTCAGGAACGAAACCGCGAGGATCGATCGCAGCTCGGTCGCGGGAACGACGGCGCCGAAGCCATCAAGCGGATGGCTGATCTGGTCGCGCCGGTAGGCGACATTCGCGATGAGCGACGAGGCATAGGGAATCGCCCGGAGCTGAAGGGCCAGCGCCGGGTCCTGGGCGTCGAGGAACCGCGCCGCCGCGTGGGCCTCCGTTGCCACCACGACCGCGTCGGCTTCGAGCGGCGGGCCCGTCCGAGCAGCTCGACCAGCCAGGGAGAAACCGGCTCATTCCGGCTGATGCGCCGCACCGCGGTTCCGGTGTGCACCGTCCCCGGCGGCAGCGCGGCGGCCAGTGCCTCGGGCAGCATGCCCATGCCGTCAGCCAGCGTGACAAACAGGCCGTAACGGGCACCGGAAGCCTGCTTCTCGAGATGCCGCGGCCCGCGCTGCCGTGCCTCGCGGCGCAAGGCGCGGATCACGCTGCCGTGCTCGCGCTCCATGGCGGGGAACTGCGGAAACGTGGCGTTCAAGCTCAGGTCGTAAGGATCGGCCGTGTAGATTCCCGCGACCAGCGGCTGCACCAGGCGATCGAGCGCCTCGCGGCCGAATCGCCGGCGCACGAATGACCCCAGGCTCTCCTCGGATTCGTCGCTCCGCCTCGGGATCACCAGGTCCAGCAGCAGCCGCAGCTTGCCGCGGAACGAGAGAATGGGCGTCGTCAGGATCGGCAGCAGCCGGTTGGGCGCCATCAGCACGAACCCTTCCGGCACCGGCGCCAGCCGGCCATTTCGTACCACGAACGACCGCCGTTTGCCGGCGTCCGTCTCGATCAACTGATCGGCCAGCCCGAGCTTGTTGCAAAGGTCAAGCGCCCAGGGCTTGTTGGTGATGAACGAATCGGGACCATGCTCGAGCGTGAAGCCGTCGAATCGCTCGGTGCAGATCACGCCGCCGATGCGGTCCCGCCCATCGAGCACCACCAGCTCGACCCCCCGGCGCAGGCGTGCGCGCGCGTTCGTGCACGCGGTGCGCGACCGTCAGACCGGACAGCCCGCCTCCGATCACGATCACGCGATGCCGTTCCTTGCCGTCGCCCACACGTTCAGCCAAAGTGGTCCCTTCCAGTGCTCGGTACGTGAGTTAATGGACAGCGATCTCGCGTTCTCTCGTCCGGAATCCCACACCGCCGGCGTATTTCCGCCAAGTCATATCTCGAACAAATTAAACGAACTTCGGTCGCGACGAAGATGCGCCGCAACGCGTCCATCGTCGAATCACAGCATGTTTGAAAGAGAGCTTCCGAGCGAGGAATGGCGGGTGCAGGAGCTTGCGAATCCATGCACGTGTCCCCGGAGCGCAGAAGGATTCGCGAGCACCCTCTTTGGCTAACCGATCGGTTGGCCGTTGTCAAGATAATGGCGGAACGAAAGTGATCCCTGGAACGAACTTAGGCACGCACGTGTCATCGCCGGAGCGACGTTTGATCGAGGGCTACGCTCGCCTTTGGGCCGCGATGAGCTGCGCGTGCCCATGCGTCGTCCTCTGTCGAGAGGGGTGGTTCTGGTGTCCCGGCGTAGATGACGTGCTCGTATCCCGGACCGTCATACGCGCGGTTGAGCACGTCCTGAAGATCAACGTGCGCCGCGTCATCCCCTTGCCGCAGCGGTATCGGGATGACCGGTAATTGCTCTCGCAGTCTCACCGGCCAGAAATCGGCAGCACGGCGCTTTTCGGCCTGGCTGACCATGATCGAGTAATCACACTCCGGCCGCCGCTCAGCCGGCATGGGCTTCCACCCTCGAAGGAGATCGATCTCGACGAGATGCGCCGAGCTATGAAGGTACTCCCGCCGTTTCGCAAGATACTGCTCACGATCCGGCCCCGGTCTTTTGTTGGAAGGGGAGAGCAGCTCGATGACGGTGATCAGCTCGCGGTTTTCTCGGTCGCGGATTTCGAGAAATGGAATGCCCTCGAGATCCTGTTCGGGCAGAAAAACCTCGGCGGGCGCTTCCAGCAGCCCGATGGCTCGATGTTCCGCCACGGAAGCGTCACCTTGAGCCACGGAAAGATCCGATCTGCCGACCCACCGCCGTTCGTCAGTGGGTGCATCGTGGATGTAAACGTGCTCGTCAAGCTGCACGAAGTACCTGGGCGTCACTTGGGGAACCAGCAGTCGGCGCAGCGACGTCAGGAATTCCGTGTGAAAATCGAGCCAGATCGTTGAACGCTCAAAATACGGATTCATTCCTGGAAACGGCGACGGCATTGCGCACCTCTCCGGAAACATCGACGAACCAAATCCAAACCCGGTGCTCGCGAGCGGGGCCAAGTCGATCATAACATAACATGGGACGAACCACGTTTCTGGAGCCTTCGCGATAAACCGTTCGCGACCGGTTGGGATACGATGAGTCGCATCAGGGCTCTATTACACTAGGCGGGCGGCACACGGAGTGTGCCTGCTACAGATGGGGGCTACAGCGCGAAACCAGGTCGTCCCAGGCGAGCACACGTTGATGACGCAAATGGCACCACCGTCGAGTATCCGGCAGATCGAACAGATCTTTGCAGGTGATTCCGTCGCCGGGCTTGATGATCGGCAGTTGCTCGAGCGGTTCATCGACCGTGGCGGTACGGCCGGAGACGCCGCGTTCGCCGCGCTGGTCTCGCGACATGGGCCCATGGTCCTACTGGTCTGTCGACAGGTCCTCGGCGACCTGCACGAGGCCGAGGACGCTTTCCAGGCGGTCTTCCTCGTACTGGCCCGCAGGGCGCTCTCCGTCCGCGATCCCGACCTGCTGGCAAACTGGCTGCATCGCGTGGCGATTCGCACGGCTCGCAAGGCGAAGACCCGTCAGCTTAGACGGCAACGCCACCAATTGGTCGGCGTCTCGTCCCGCGCCAGCTTGCCGTTCCAAGCCACGGCGCGGGTCGCGTCACCCGAGCAAGAAGCCGTGAGCCGCGAGTATTGCGCGGCGCTTCACGAAGAGATTGACCGGCTGCCGGCGGCGTTCCGACGCGTGGTCGTGCTTTGCTACCTCGAGGGATTCACTGTCGAAGAGGCGGCGCGACGGCTGCGTTGCCCAACCGGAACCGTTCGCAGCCGGATGGCGCGGTCGCGCGCCAAGCTTCGGCGGGCACTCGGCCGGCGGGGTATCACCGCGCCGGCGGCCGTGATAGCCGCTGCGTTCACACCGCGCGGCCGCCGGATCGGTCACAACCTACCTCTACGAATCAACGGCACGCGCCGCGATCGAATTCGTGGGGCGACGCACCGCGCGCGGTACGCTTCGACTTCCGCCTCTGCCCTGGCACAAGATGTGCTTTGCTCGACCACCTTCGGAAAACTACGATTCGTCGTGTCAGCCCGTTGGCGTTGAGCACCATTGCGGCGGGCACTCGCTATTTCGCCGGCGTCATCGCGGCGGGCGAGGAACCCTCGCCAACCCTCACCGCCCAGGTACCGCGTGCTTCAGCCGAGCCTGAGCGCCGCGCCGACGAACAGTCGCGCCCGAAAGCACGCACCACCGATGCCGCCTCCGGCCGGATGACCGTGACCGGCTCCCTCCTTGACCCCGCAGGCAAACCAGTGGCGCGCGTGCCGGTCGACTTTGTCGGAAGACCCCGCGTGCCGTACGCGTACGTGGCAGCCCTTGAGAAGCTCGATCCGTACGCCCTGCTGGGCCACGGAGCAACCGGCGATGACGGCCAGTTCCACATCGATATCACTCGCATCTCTTCGGCTCGATTCTTCGACGTCTACGCCCTGGCGAAAGCCCCCGGCTACGGGCTCTCGTGGACGGCGCTGGACCCCGACGACCGCGACCCGTTCGTCCAGATCCGGCTACGACCCGAGCAGCCCCTCCGCGTCCGGATGTTGGACTTGACCGGCCAGCCGGCCGCACATGTCGAGGTTCATGTCGCCAGTATTCGCCACCGCTACACAACTGGACCGATCAACGGAGTCTATTTCTCGAATGCCCCTCCCGAAGGGCTCCGCGTCTGGCCGGCGCCGCTTCGCACCGACGATCATGGCTGTTTCGTGCTCGCCGGGCTGGCCGTCGGCGACGAGGTCTTGTTCGACGCCCGAGATCGGCGCTACGCGCGCATGGGTCTCCATCTCCAGGCCGATGATCGACAAGGCCCGAGGGACATCACGCTTTCCCTCCGCCCCGCGACAATCATTGAAGGCCAGGTCCTGGCCGCGGATTCCGGCCAGCCGATTCCCGACGCGATGATCAATGTGTCGGCCGGCGAGGGCCGGTGGGACGGCGGGTTCACAACGCGATTCCGCGCCGACGCGCACGGCCGATTCGAGGCCAACCCTTCCGGAGGCGACTATTTTCAGGTGACCGCGTATCCGACCGATGGCGAGCCGTACCTTTCTCCGCCGGTCGAGTTCGCGTGGACGAAAGGTGCTGTGCGAAAACACCTCGACATCCCGCTGCCCCGCGGCGCGTCTGATCCGCGGCAACAGTCACGGAGCTCGGCTCGAGCACACCGCTTTCGAGCTCGACTGTGCAATTTCAGACGATGAACCTCCGCGACGCGCAATCAAGGCGGTTTAGTTTCCATTGTCGCCAGCAAGGACGACGGCTCCTTCCAGCTCGTCGTCCCGCCCGGCAAAGGCCATCTGCTCGTCTTCGGCCCGAGCTCCGACTTTATCTTCGAATCGATCGGCGACCGCACGCTCCTTGACGGTCAACCAGGTGGTCGCCGCAACTACGCCCACAAGATCCTCGCCTACGATGTCCAAGCGGGCGGCCCCGTGCAGACGATCGACGCCGCGCTGCGGCGGGGTAAGACCGTGCGCGGCCGGCTCATCGGGCTCCAGGGCCAAGCGGTGAAGGAAGCCAGAATCTTCTCCCGGCTTCAAATCGAACACTACCGCCCGCAGTGGCGGGGCGATTTCAACAGCGCCAAGCGATCGATGGCGTCTTCGAGGTAAACGGACTCGACGCCGAGAATCCCGTACCGGTCTACTTCCTCGACGCGGTCAACCAGTGGGGTGCCGCCGTCGAGCTTCCCGGCAAGCAAACCGGCAAGGAACTGACCATCCAGCTCCAGCCGTGCGGGCAGGCGATCGCGCGGTTCGTCGGCCCCGACGGCAAGCCGCTGGCCGCGGTCGATCCGAGGCGGTTGTCCCTGTTCGAGATCCTGGTCACCCCCGGGCCGCATGCCATGACTCGCGACAAGAATGAACAATCGCAGCTTGCCGCCGACGCACTCTCGGTCGAATTGATCGATCGCAATCACTACGCAGATCCTCCGCTCACGGACGCCGCCGGACGAATCACTTTGCCGGTCTTGATCCCAGGCGCGCGGTACCGCATAAGCGACAAATCAACACGAAGTGTCGACGGAAAGGGCGTCCAGATCCGCAAAGACTTCACGGGCAAACCCGGCGAGAAACTCGACCTGGGCGACGTCCTGATCGAAAAACCATCCAGACCCTGAGCTCGACCGCATTGGGTCTCCTTCAATGCAGGGTTATCGCGAAAGAAAATCGTCCTGAACGAGCCACACGTTGATGATCCGAACGACAACACAATCGATTTCCCGCCACATCGAGTCGATCTTCGAGGGCGACTCTGTCGCCGGACTCGCTGACCGGCAACTGCTCGAGCTTTTCATCAACCGCCGCGACCGGGCCGGAGACGCGGCGTTCACCGCCCTGGTGTCGAGACACGGCCCAATGGTTCTCTTGGTCTGCCGGCAGTTCCTCGGCGACCTGCACCAGGCCGAGGACGCGTTCCAGGCCGTGTTCCTCGTACTCGCTCGCCGAGCGATTTCCATCCGCGACCCCGACCTGCTCTCAACCTGGCTACACCAGGTGGCGATTCGCACCGCCCGCAAGGCGAAGGTCAGGTACCTCCGACGACAACCTCACGAATTGGCTGATACGCCGCTCGTCACAACCTCCCCGCTCCCCTCACCGGAGCAACAAGCAGTCCGCCGTGAACACTGCCAGGCGCTTCACGAAGAAATCGACCACCTCCCGTCGCGATTCCGAAGCGTGGTCGTGCTGTGCTACCTCGAGAGGTTGACCGTCGAACAGGCGGCAGCATGGCTCAGATGCCCGCCCGGCACGGTTCGCAGCCGGATGGCACGAGCACGTGCCAAGCTCCGCCGCGCACTCATCCGGCGCGGGATCACCGCACCCGTGGCCGCACTGGCCGCTGCCCTCGCATCGCGCTCGGCCGCCGCATCCGGAGTGTCCAAACTCTGCGAAACTACAGCCCACGCCGCCATCCTGTTCGCAGACCGAAGCACCGCCGCGGGGTGCGTCTGGTTCCGGCTTCCGCATCGGCCTTGGCCCAGCACGTGCTTCGATCGATGATCGTCAGCAAAGTGCGCTTCATCGTGTTGACCGCGCTGGCGTTGAGCACCGTCGCCGCCGGCGTCGTTATCTCGCCGGCGCAGCGCAGGCTGAACCCCCGCCAACCCTCACCGCCCAGGTACCGCCTGCTTCGGCCGAACCCGAGCGCCGCGCCGACGACCAGTCGCACCCGAAAGCACGCACCACCGATGCCGCCTCCGGCCGGATGACCGTGACCGGCTCCGTCCTCGACGCGGCCGGTAAACCCGTGGCACACGTGCCGGTCGACGTTGTCGGAAGACCTCGCGTGCCGTTCGTGGCAGCCGTCGAAAAGTTCGATGCTTACACCCTCCTGGGCCAGGGAGCAACCGGCGACGACGGCCGGTTCCACGTCGACATCACTCGCACTTCGTCGGCTCGATTCTTCGACGTCTACGCCCTGGCCAAAGCCCCCGGCTACGGGCTTTCGTGGACAGCGCTGGACCCCGATGACCGCGACCCGTTCGTCCAGATCCGGTTTCGACCCGAGCAGCCCATCCGCGCCCGGCTCGTGGACGTGAACGGTCAGCCGGCGGCGAATGTCGAGGTTCACGTCGTGAGTATTCGCCACCGCTACACCAGTGGACCGATCAGCGGAGTCTATTTCTGGAATCTGCCTCCCGAAGGGCTGCGCGTCTGGCCGGCGCCGCTTCGCACCGACGATCGTGGCTGTTTCGCGCTCGCCGGGCTGGCCGTCGGCGATGAGGTCCTGTTCGATGCCCGAGACCGGCGCTACGCTGCGCATGGGTCTCCGTCTCCAGGCCGATGATCGAGAAGGCCCGCGGGACGTCACGCTTTCCCTCCGCCCCGCAACAATCATTGAAGGCCAGGTCCTGGCCGCTGACTCCGGCGGGCCCATTCCCCACGCGACGATCGCGGTGGCGGCCGGCGAGAGCCAGCTAGGCGGCATGTTCGCGACGCGATTCCGCGCCGACGCGCAGGGCCGATTTGAGGCCAACCCTTCCGTAGGTGACTATTTCCGCGTGACCGCGTATCCGACCAATGGCGAGCCCTATCTTTCCCCGCCGGTCGAATTCGCGTGGACCAAAGGTGCGGTTGCGGAAACACCTCGACATCCCGCTACCCCGCGGCGCTCTGATCCGCGGCAAGGTCACGGAGCATGGCTCGAGCAAGCCGCTATCGGGCGCGACCGTGCAGTTCCTATCGATGAATCCCCGCGACCGCAATCAAGGCCGTTCCAGTTCCATCGTCGCCAGCAAGGACGACGGCTCCTTCCAGATCGTCGTCCCTCCCGGGAAAGGGCATCTGCTCGTCTTCGGCCCGAGCAACGACTACATCCTCGAATCGATCGGCGACCGGACGCTCCGCGACGGTCAACCAGGTGGTCGCCGCAACTATGCCCACAAGATCGTCGCCTACGAAGCCCAGGCCGGCGAGAAGACCCAAACGATCGACGCCGCGCTGCGGAAGGGTAGCTCGGTGCGCGGCCGAGTCGTCGGCCCCCAGGGACAAACGGTCAAGGAAGCAAGGATCCTCTCCAGGCTTCACATCGAGCACTACAGTCCGCAGTGGAGGGGCGACTTCGTCAAGTGCCAAGCAATCGATGGCGTCTTCGAGCTGAACGGCCTCGACCCCGAGAAAGCCGTGCCGGTCTATTTCCTCGACGCCGTCAACCAGTGGGGCGCCGCCGTCGAGCTTTCCGGCAAGCAGAGCGGGGAAGAAACGACGATTCACCTCCAGCCGTGCGGGACGGCGATGGCGCGGTTCGTCGGCCCCGACGGCAAGCCGCTGGCCTCGGTCGACCTGAGGCAGTTGTCTATATTCGAGATTCTGGTGACTCCCGGCCCGCACGCCATGACGTTCGACAAGATCGAGCAATCCCAGCTTGCCGCCGACGCAGACTCCGTCGCCGCGATCGACCGCGATCATTACGCGGATCGTCACCGGACGGACGCCACCGGACGAATCACCTTTCCGGTCTTGATCCCCGGCGCGTTGTACCGCATCAGCGATTATTCGACGGCGAACGTCGACGCCAGGGGCATCCAGGTCCGCAAAGACTTCACCGTCAAGCCCGGCGAGAAACTCGACCTGGGGGACATTCTGATCGAAAAGCCTTAGCGTCTTGGTGTGTAGGTCAGCCCGATTGACCCTCCCGTCGCACCCCACGATAATCGAGCGCGGCATCGAACTCGGCAAACGAACTGCGTCGTCCTCGCCAGGGCAAGGCCATGAACCGATTAACCGTTCTCCTCGCGCTCGCCGTTTCCTTCCTTCCCGCGCGAATCAAGGCAGCCGATGAGCAGCGGCCCATGACGCTGCCGAAAGCCCTTTCCCTTCCCGCGTACAGCCCCGCCCCCGATTTGCAGGCTGAGGGTGTCAAGGCAATCTTCTTCGAAAGTGTCCCATGGAAAGGCAAGCCCACCCGGGTTTTCGCCTGGGTTCGGCGCCCGAAGCTGGAGCCTGGCAAGAAAGCGCCCGGGATCGTCCTCGTCCATGGCGGAGGCGGCACGGCATTCGATGCGTGGGTAAGACTCTGGGTCTCGCGCGGATACGCCGCCATTGCCATGGACACCTGCGGCTGCGTGCCCAAGGGCAGCTACGGAAAATGGCAGCGGCACGAAGCAGGCGGCCCGCCCGGCTGGGGTGACTTCGAGAACACCGATGAACCCATGGCCGACCAGTGGCCTTTTCATGCCGTGAACGCCGTCATCCGCGCACACTCCCTGCTTCGCGCAATGCCGGAAGTCGACCCTGATCGCATTGGCATCACCGGAATCTCCTGGGGCGGGTATCTCACCTGCATCGCCGCGGGCCTCGACGACCGCTTCAAGTTTGCCGTTCCGGTCTACGGCTGCGGCTTCTTGGGCGACAACTCGGCGTGGGCGCCTGAGTTCAAAAAACTCGGTTCCAAAGGAGACCGCTGGCTCGCGATGTGGGATCCGTCCCACTATCTCAAGAGTGCAAGAATGCCCATCCTCTGGGTCACGGGCACGAACGATTTCGCCTACCCGATGGACTCATTGCAAAAGTCGTATCGCCTCGCCGGCGGGCCCAGCACGCTGTGCCTCCGCCTGCGAATGCCGCACGGCCACAACGGCCCGGCCGAGAACTCGCCCGAGATCCTCGCATTCGCGAACGCGATCGTGGGGCAGGGGGCGGCCCCTCTCGCCACCGTCGAGAAACAAGGCCGCGAGGGCCACGCGGTCTGGGCCCGCTTCCAGAGCAAGGTACCGGTCACACGAGCAGAGCTGCTTTACACGGAAGACTCCGGCCCCTGGACCAATCGCCGCTGGCAAACTGCGCCTGCCGAAGTTGACCAGTCAGCACACACCGCGACCGCAACGCTTTCTGCAAAGGCAACCGTGTCTTACCTGAACCTCATTGATGACCGCGGCTTGATCGTCAGCACGCCGCATCAAGAGACGGCCGCGAAGGAACCAGCCAAGGTCTTCGTCGGCTACCTGTACGGCCATCCGCGCCACATCAACTTCAAGCTATACACACATCTTTGCCACGCGTTCCTGGTCGCCGATGCCGACGGTAACGTTCGTAAAGACCGAAACGTTCCCAGCCGCGATGTGACAACCAAGGCCCATGCTTCGGGAGTGAAGGTGTTGCTCTCCTTGGGCGGCTGGGGATGGGACGACCAGTTTGCGGCGATCGTGGCCAAGCCTGAGGCCGAGGATCGTTATGCGAAGTCCGTGATCGACATTGTTCGCGAAAATGACTAC
>CAWAVJ010000080.1:0-5644 GCA_963785355.1 uncultured Alphaproteobacteria bacterium | reverse complement strand
TTTGACTGCCGCGCCGTTGTGATATCCGACGATCAGCGGGCGGTAATCTGCCGCCGTGGAGATCTGGTCATTGGTGATGATATCTTCACTGACGCCGTTGTCGGAGAAGTCGGCCGCGCGGCTCGTGCGAATTTTGCAGGCTGAGCACGGATTGCACGCTGCCGAGGGTGAGGCCGAAGCTTTCAAGCTTGGTGGGGTTGACCTCGACGCGCACCGAAGGCGCCGGGTTCACCGCCTGCGAAAGCATCCGGAAGGCGGGTATCAAGGCGATTGCGGCAAGCAGGAACCCAGCCAGAATAATCCTCAGGCGTCCGGTTTTGTCCGAGAGCCAGGCCAGCAACGGAACGATGAAGAACGATGACAAGGCATTCGCCATTACGAACTTTGAGGCGGCGGCAAGATCGAGCTGCAGCGTGTTGGTCAGGAAGAACAGCACATAGGCTTGGCCCACATAAACAACGGCGCCCTGCCCAGCGGTCACGCCGAAGAGGCAAAGCAGAAGCGCTTTCCTATTCGCTGGCGTGAGCAGTGCCTCCCGCACCGGCGCTGGGGACACGCCGTGCGCGGCCCGCATCCGCTGAAAGACGGGCGTCTCGGGCAGCCTCGCGCGCAGCAGCATGGTCATCGCCAGAAGGATCAGCGAGGCCAAAAAAGGCGCCCGCCAGCCCCACGATAGGAACTCCTCCTCCGTCAAATGGGCACGGATCAGGGTAAAGGCCGCGATCGCCAGTACCAAGCCGATCGTGGGCGTGATCTGGATCCACCCCGTCGTGACGCCGCGCCGGCTGCTGGGCACGAACTCCGCCACATACACGGCGGCGCCGGCATATTCGCCGCCGATGGCAAGGCCCTGCACGATGCGCAAGAACACGAGCATCGCGGGCGAAAGCCAGCCTATTTGAGAGAAATCGGGGATCATGCCAATGGTAAAGGTGGCAAATCCCATGAAAACGATGGTCATCATGAACGTATATTTGCGCCCGAGTGTATCGCCGAGCCTGCCGAATATCAGGCCCCCGAAAGGCCGCACGATAAAGCCGATGGCGTAGGCCGTGAACGCGGACAGGAAGCTCGCCGTCTCGTATTCGGCGGGAAAGAAAATCTTGGCGAGGTACGGCGCAAGGACGATGCAGAGATAGAAATCGTACCATTCGAAGACGGCGCCGGCAGCGGTCGCGGCGAGAAGGCCGCGTTTGCTGCCCGCTGCCTGCACGGCTGCGGCATCCATTAAACAGATCCTTTCCCGTCCAGTACCAGCCGGCAGAAGTCCTTGCCGTTCCGATGTGCGCCGCAGCGGTAAAGACCGCGGCGATTGGGCGACCGGAGCTGAGGCTTATAGGCCAGATGCGGCAAATTCAAGCAGGAAGGAAAACGGCTTATACCGAATCCGATTGCACAGTTCGCGAAGACCCCCTCACCCTGTCCCTCTCCCAGCAAGCTCGCCTTGGCGAGCTTGCCGCTCGAGTATCCGCATCCGCAAGCGGATGCGGATCGGCGAGGGGACGCCTTCTCAACGGCTGCAAGCGGACTCCCTCTCCCCTTGGGGAGAGGGCTGGGGTGAGGGGGTCTTTTGCGGGCGCCATGTGAAGCGATCAGCCGGATCTGGTATTAGGCCCCTTCTTTATGCTGCGGCCGCCCGGCGCGATTTACATTTGCTTGAACGCTTCCCCCTTGCGTGAAAAGTCAAAGCGCAGGTTGGCGGGCCGCTCCAGAAGGTGGGTGAGCGCCTGCAGAACCTGCTCCTTCGCTGCCGCCGAAGCGGCCAGGATCTCCTCCATCCGCCTGAATTCGAGCGCCTGAAACAGGCCGACGTCCGGCCGGATCAAAAGGTCCGGCGCCGAGAATTTGAGCTTGGCGTTGATGATCGACCGCAGCGCGAGCTGCTGCGCGCCCAGCAGCGTCTCGATGGGCTTCGGAAAGTTGCGCTTCTGTTCGCTCACCCCACCGCTGACATCCACGGCTACGGAGAAATCGGTATGGGCGGTCAGCAGGTCGAAGGGCAAGGGATTGACGAATCCGCCATCGATCAAGGTCCGGCCGTCGAGATTTACAGGCGTCAAGAGCGCGGGCAGAGCAGCACTTGCGGCAAGCGCCGGGAGGAGCGGTCCGCTGGAACTGACATATTCGCTTTGCGTGAAAAAATCGGCGGCCACGGTGCGGAACGGAATTTTGAGACTTTCGAAGGTCTTGGGCAGATCGGCCGGCAGCATAAGCTCAAAAATCCGCTCCGCCTTGAAAAGCGCCGGCGAGCCGGGCCGCCAATAATCCCAAACTTTACCCCGCCAGCGGAAATAAAAATGCCTGAGCAGCGCGCTGCGCCTGGCGAACGCATCCTTGCAGTAGAGCCGGATTTCGCTGGCTGACATTCCCGACGCGTAGGCGGCCCCAATGAGCGCGCCGATGCTGGTGCCCGCGATCATGGCCGGTTCGATGCCAAGCTCGTCAAAGGCTTCCAGAATGGCGATATGCGCAAGTCCGCGCGCGCCGCCGCCGCCAAGCGCCAGCCCGATCCTCATGGCGCGCGCTCCCGGTTGAGCGAGCGCCAGCCGATGTCGCGGCGGCAAAATCCGCCGGGCCAATCGATGAGGCCAACGGCGCGGTAGGCACGCGCGCGCGCTTCCTCCGCATCCTTGCCGGTTGCCGAAACGTTCAAGACGCGCCCGCCCGCCGCGATTACTTCGCCCGCGCTGCCAGAAGCGGTGCCGGCGTGAAACACCGTTACGCCCTCCAGTTTGCCAGCTTCGTCCAGTCCGCGAATGACGGAGCCTTTCCGGTATTCGCCCGGATATCCATTGGCGGCCATGACCACGGTCAGCGCGGCGTCCGGCGACCACTCCAGCTGTGTCACGGAGAGTTCGCCCGCCGCCACTGCCTTGAGTACTGGCACGAGATCGGATTTGAGCCGCAGCATCAGCACCTGGCATTCCGGATCGCCGAAGCGCACGTTGTACTCGATCAGCTTCGGTCCCTCTGCCGTTATCATCAGCCCGGCATAAAGCACGCCTTGGAATGGCGTGCCGCGCTCGCGCATCGCGTCGAACGTTGGTGTTACGATTTCGCGCACGATCCGATCGGCCAGCGCCGGCGTCATCATTGGCGCGGGCGAGACGGTGCCCATGCCACCGGTGTTGAGGCCCGTATCGCCATCGAAGGCGCGCTTATAATCCTGGGCGCTCGCCAGCGGCAGCACGCGCGTGCCGTCGCAAAACGCAAAGAAGCTCACTTCCTCGCCCAAGAGCTTCTCCTCAATCACGACCGAAGAGCCGCTTTCGCCGAAAGCGCCGCCGAAACAGGCCGCGACGGCATCTTCTGCTTCGGCCGGCGTTTCGCACATGATCACGCCCTTGCCCGCCGCTAACCCGTCGGCCTTCACGACGAGGGGCGTACCTTGCGCCCGCACATAGGCAAGCGCCTCGCCGCGGCTTGTGAAATATCCGTAAGCGGCAGTTGGGATGCCGCGTTCGCCGCAGATCGCCTTGGTGAAGGACTTGGACGCTTCAAGCTGCGCCGCCGCTTTCGACGCGCCGAAGACAGCAATGCCTGCCGCGCGGAGATCGTCGGACAAGCCTGCCACCAGCGGCGCTTCCGGCCCCACCACCACGAGGCCGATGCCGCGCCTCCCGGCAGAACGCCGCCACGCCGGCGTGATCGCCCACGGCGATGGGCGCCGGTTTCGCAATCGGCAGAATGCCCGCGTTGCCCGGCGCACAATAAAGCGTCTCAAGCTCCGGGCTTTGCCTGAGCTTCCAAGCCAGCGCGTGTTCGCGGCCGCCGCCGCCAATGAGAAGAATGTTCATGCGCGCCTTGTAGCACGAATAGGCCGCGCGGGGCATGCACGATGCAACGAAAGTCCACGGCAAAAGCTATGGAGCGCCGGTTCGCGCCCGCTTCCCCCGGAGCGTCAGATGCTTGCACGGACTGCTTAATCGTCTTGGCGGTTGCCGCCTCAGTGAGGCGGCGCGCTGTGCGCATTAACGCGGGCGGCACGAATGGGAAGCGTGGCATCGCCGCGTTCCAGGACATGGCGCTAATGCCGATCCTCATGCAGAGCCCGAGTTCACCTCAGCGGCATCCACTACAAAAGGCAGTTCCGGCATGCCTTCGGAATGACGAGTTAGCGTCAATCTGTTAATTGCGATGATCGCGCCCGGCCGTTGCGTCTCCGGCGAAAGGCCGATAATGCCGCCGCCAAGATGAAATTCGAATCCAACCACCCACTTTCCCTCTTTGATCCCGTGCAGCCTAATTAGGTCGGCAGCCAGGTCCTTGAGTTCGAAAGTGTATTGAGTCACCTCAGCCATTTACGCTCTCCGCATGATCGCGCCCGGATGTATCGTGACGCTGCTGCCAAGCCCGAAAGTGGGGTCTTCGGGCTCGCCTTCCGAGTTGTTCGGATAAGTGAAAACACGTTTTAAATCCGTGGCCTTTACCGCTCCACCCAAATAAGTGGTGCTAAAAACGGCACCGCCTAATGCCTCAGCCTGGATAACGCCTGATGGCCCCTGAAATAGACAGGGGTCAAAGTAATAGCTATCGCTACCGCCATGCTTGCCTGAAGAGGAGACGCCATCGGCAAGAAGATAAACCATGTACTGGTTCAAACTTACGCCTTCTTCCTCTGCCGCACGGCAAAGTTTGCCGTGAAGGCTTTGAGGCATGCGTAGTAATACCTTCCCGCTATACTTTTTCTGAAGCGGAAGTTGCGAAGGGGATGGAATTGCATTGCCAGCTGCCTTGGCTGCCTGAATCCAAGCTTCGATAGCATCGCCGCTTTCGCGCAGCGCTTCTTCGGCGGTGTCCCCAAAAGCCGAGCAGCCGGGCAGGTCCGGGACAACGGCAACGTAGCCATTATCCTCGTCGCTCCAAAAGATCTGCACTGGATAGGAAGGCTTTTTACTCATCGTCACCATTCCAGTATTTGTCTACCATTTCCAAAAGTTGACGAGCTTGGTAAGGGAAGATGCGCCCCTTGCGATCTTGGAAGTTGAGGCCAACCGGCTCACCTTCGCGCTGGTAGGCGTGGTGCGAGCCCTGGCCGCCCTTGCACGTGAAACCAAGCATTTCCGCAATCTTGCATGCATCCGCAAAGCGAACATCCTTGGGATTGTTTCGCAGGCCAGCAATCAACTTATCCCGTTTGGACATTGCGTGATACTAAATATGATATCGGAGAAACCTTGATCAATCCTTACGACGATAGTTGGGCCACACGCAAATTAAAAAGTAGGTCCATTGCCTAACGAGCTGTGAACAGGATGGCTGAAGGAGATCGAATGCCATGACGAAGCGTAAGTATCGCAGCCCCATCGCGGAGGCCGTGCACGAGGGCGTCCGTGGCATGCACCGCCTTGGCTTGGTAGACAAGAAGACCATGCGCGAATTCGACGTGCGCTGCCTGACGGCGGTGGAGGAGCTGTCGAGCGCGGACATTGCGGCACTGCGCGAGCGCGAGGGCGTCAGCCAGGCTGTACTCGCCCGCGCCCTTAACGTGACGGCCAACTATGTGAGCCAAATGGAACGCGGAGCCAAGCGCCCCCGGGGATCGACGCTCAAGCTTTTGTCGCTCATCAAGAGCAAGGGGCTGGATGCGGTTTTATGAGCGGCGGCTTCAGTCTATCTCCCTGCCCCGCCCTCGCCCACCACC
>CAWAVJ010000079.1:0-22391 GCA_963785355.1 uncultured Alphaproteobacteria bacterium | reverse complement strand
GGGATTTGGAAACGAAAGGCGTCTCGAACCGGTTCAAACGGACTGGGTGACGATCCGTTGCCTAGACCATTGCCGTTACTCATGTGCTACCTGACCGCTCGATTGTTTTGCGCGTTGCAATAAGGCTCGATAAAACCTACTCTTGAAGTCCCCTGGGGCAGCGAGCTTACCAGGTTTTTCGCCCGCCCAGCCAGCCGGGCGATGGGCCATGATTAATATGCGCCGCTGCCGCTCTTTGCCGCATAGTCTAATCGAATGGCAAGATTGGGCCGGTCTCAACTTATTTTGCGAGCCGGCTGCAGCAAAGACCCCTCTCATGCCGACCGCCATGAGTTCTTAGCAATTTGTTAGCCATTATTAACCAACCCAAAATTAACTATGGTACGTCCCTACGGCTATGTATCAGGCGGGCGGTAAGCGCTCCTACGAACGCACGATCCTGGAAACCGCACCAGCGATCGAAATCTGACGCTCGATACCCCGTGCCTCACGTCGCTATGGGTCAATTCCTGCCGTTCAAGATATCCGAACCGTAGTCTGAAGGCCCCTGATAAGCGGAAACGGGCCAGCTGGGGTGAGGCGGCCCGGCGCGGGCCGCGGCGGGTATGACGCGGGACGGTTGCGCTGGCTTGGCCGGGCAGCCAAGCGTGGAGCGCCTGGGCTAAGACCAAGCCCGCCAGACGCAAGATGCTGGCGGCGTCCATCGCGCGAAGGACGGCAAGCACAGCGTGACAAGCGCGCCCGGCTATCTGGCTGGATAGCGCGCGGCGGGCCAGCGGGCGCGGCAATGCCGGGGCTCGATTTTCCGCCGCGGCGCGGGCGTTTCGCCGCGCGGCTTGTTGGGAAATGTACACGCATGGCCAAGTTTCATAACTTCATCCTGCTCCGCACTGGCAAAACTCGCGCCGCATGCCTCCGGGGCGCGCCGATCTTCGTTGCCGTATTGTTCGCACGTAGCTTGCGTGGACCTTGCCGCTGCGCAGCCTTACAACTTATTCGCGCAGCTCCGCCTGAATTATCGGAAAACTTGTGGAAAAACCCTCCTGTTCTGGTTGCGTTCACGCCGGATCGCTACCATCATTAGGCCATCCGCAATTCACTTTCGTATCGTCAGGCATAGTGGCGGCACGCCTGCGGAGTTCTTTGAAAAGTAGCCGTGTAGTGGAGACTTAGATGTACGCGATCGTCTTCGGCCGCGCCGGGATGCCGGCGCCGCCGTTTTGTCCCCGCCCGCAACGAGGAACCGCTTCATGATCGAATGACGTTGCCGGCGCCGCCGTTTTGTCCCCGCCCGCAACGAGGAACCGCTTCATGATCGAATGACGGATAAGCTGGCGTTTACGCGGCGAGTGCCGTCCTCCACACCGCAGTACGGCCGGGGACATGAAACACCAATTCGAGAGGAGCGCTTAACTCCAGATATAGAGACGCTGCCGCAAACGGCCCGTAAGTCAGCTCACGGCCTAATGCCACCTAATATAACGCTAGCGAGCTTGCTTCGAGAAGGACAGAGCCCGCCCCCGCGAAGGCGGCCCATGAGGGGGCCATTGCGAAGCAAACGCCCTGATTTGGTATGTTTTGTTGCCGCCCGTTGGTTCACGCCGGCACATCGCCGGAGAGATGCTTCGCGACGGCCGCCAGAAACGCCTCGCCGTATTGCTCGAGCTTGGCGGCGCCCACCCCATGAACCATCGCCATCTGATCGAGCGTCTGAGGCTTGAGGTTCACCATGTCGAGCAGCGTCTTGTCGGGGAACACAACGTAAGCGGGGACTTTTCTTTCGGCTGCGAGGGCGCGCCGGACTGCCTTCAGGGCTTCGAACAATGCGGCGTCTCTTCCCGATAGAGCCTGGCCGCTCACGCCGGCGGCCGGTGCGGAGCGGGCCGTCCGTTTGTCTGCGCGCTCCACAAGCGCTTCCTTCCTGAGTTCCACTGCGGCCTTCCCCCGCAGCACCTGCCGGCCGTGCGCCGTGATGGTCCAGGAGCCGTATCCGGCCACATCGAGATTGATGACGCCCCCCGCGTAAAGCTGGCGGAAAATCGCCCGCCAGGCATTTGCGCCGACGTCGCTGCCAACGCCGAATGTCGGCAGCCGGTCATGGCCCAGTTGCGTAATGCGCTCCGTCGTTTGGCCTCGGAGTAGGGCGATCAGGTGCTCGGCGCCGAACCGTTCGCCGGTGCGGGCGATGGCGGAGAGCGCTTTCTGCGCGAGGATGGTGCCGTCCACGAGTTCGACGCCTTCCTCGCATAGGTCGCAATTACCGCAAGGCGTAGCGCTCTCCCCGAAATAAGCGAGCAGCGTCTGGCGCCGGCAGCGGGGGGCTTCGCACAGCGCTATGAGTGCGTCGAGCCGGCGGCGCTCGATCCGTTTTTGCTCGTCCGCCGCCTCGCTTTCCTCGATCTGCTGGCGGCGCAGGCGCATATCGTCGAGGCCATAGAGCGTCAGCGTCGAAGCAGGCAAGCCGTCGCGCCCCGCACGCCCGATTTCCTGATAATAGGCCTCGATGGATTTTGGCAGATTAGCGTGGGCGACGAAGCGTACATCCGGCTTGTCGATGCCCATGCCGAAAGCGACCGTCGCCACCATGACAATGCCGTCGTCCTGCAGGAAGCGGTCTTGGTTCTGCGAGCGGAGCGCTCCGTCCATGTCCGGCGTGATAGGCAAGTGCTGCGATGCCTGTTCCAGACAGGAAATCCGCCAGTTCCTCCGTCTGCCTTCGCGCGCTGCAATAAACGATGCCGCTTTCGCCCTTGTGCCCGGCGATAAAGCCGGTGAGCTGACGGCGGGCGTCGCTCTTCGCGCGCATGGCAAGGCGCAGGTTCGGCCTGTCGAAGCCATGGACGAAGACTGCGGGCGTGCGGACGAAGAGACGGCGCAGAATGTCCCCGCGCGTGGCCGCGTCGGCGGTCGCTGTGAGCGCGAGGATCTGAACGTCGGCGAGCGAGGCTGCGATTTCGCCCAGATTGAGGTAATCGGGACGGAAATCGTGCCCCCACTGAGAAACGCAGTGAGCCTCGTCGATGGCCAGCAAACTAACGCCCGCCCGCTGCAGCATGGCCTTCGTATCGCCGAGCGCCAGCCTCTCGGGCGCGGCATACAGAAGTCGCAAGCGGCCATTTGAAACCGCGTCAAGAAGGGCGGCAGTTTCCTCGCGGCTGTTGGAGGAATTGAGAGCCCCCGCCGCGATGCCAAAAGCCTGCAATTGCGCAACCTGATTGCGCATCAGCGCAATGAGCGGCGATACGACGACTGTGAGTCCGTCCCGTAAGAGAGCGGGCAGTTGATAGCAGAGCGACTTGCCGCCGCCGGTCGGCATGACGGCGAGCACGTCTCTCTTATCGAGGATCGCGCCGATAATCTCGCCCTGCCCCGCCCGGAAATCCGCGAACCCGAAGGTCTTCCGCAGCATTTCCCGCGCCGTGTTCAAATCGCTCATGCCGCGATTTACACGATGTCAGCCCGCAGAGGGAAGAGTGAAGGCGTTCGCGGAGCGCCTGGCCTGCGATCTCCACAGGACCTTGGGCCACCGGCCCCGGATTGCAGGGCGCGAACCGCGTTCCCCAGTGCCAAGCCGCCGTTTTAATGGTACCGCTGCCCCAGCTCGAACGTGGGACCCCCAGAGCCACAATACACCGGCGGTCGAAGTCTACGATGCCCGCAGCCTGGAATGGCTTTATGCGGCCGATACGAGCGGCATTGAGGACGGCGATCTGAGCAACGCCGCTTGGGTGCCCGATGGGGCGCGAGCGAGCCTGTCACCATCAGCCTGCAAGCCGCGTCGGTGCCGATGCGGGTGAGCTGCGCGATGTGCATTCCGGGCTCGATGCGCGATATGGCCTGCCGTTCGGGCATGTCCTCCGCCCGCGCCGCCGCAACCATGGCCATGGCCTCCAATGCCCGCATGACAAATCCCCCTTGCCTACGCGGAAGGGCTTGCCAGCCCTGCCTCGACAACGGCTTTGAGATTGGAGATGGCGTCGCTAAGATCCTGGATTGCCGTTTCATTGTATGCGGGCGGCTATCACAGCCGTCTGAAAAACTGGATGTGCCGCTTCAACGGCGTGGCCACAAAATATCTCCCAAGGTACCTCGGCTGGCGGCGCCTGTTCGAGCGCGAGGGCGATGACATTACCGCCCAGCGTTGCCTCCTGGCTGCTTTGGGCTAAGGCGCAACAGTCGATATGAACAGCGCCTTTCGGTAAGTGCATGCCCGGCGTGTTGCGGAGACATGGAGATTACCTCGCCGTTTTCGAGCTCGAAGCGGCCCTCGCTCCAGGCAAGAAATTCGTCCACCGTCATTTTTGGCCTAGCGAGTTCTGCCATTTCTCATTCCCGGCAATTCGGTCTACAAGCAGACACGTATTCCATTATGCCCGCTACAACGGGCTTTCACGATATGGGATAAGCCGGTCAAGTTTTCATCTCGCGCTGGAGGCCGCATGGAAGAAGAGATTGCCCTGGTGATTGGCGACAGGGCGTGGTCGTCCTGGAGCTTGCGGCCGTGGCTGGCCGCGAAGGTGGCTGGCATCCCTTTCCGGGAGGTTTCAGTGCGGCTGCGGCAGGCGGAGACAGAAAGCGAGATCGCTGCGCATTCGCCTTCCGGGCACATTCCCGTGCTCAAGCGCGGCGGCCTTCTGGTATGGGACAGCCTTGCGATTTGCGAGTATCTGGCGGAGCTGGCGCCCGGAGCGCGGCTTTGGCCCAGCGAGGCGCAAGCGCGGGCTGTGGCCCGTTCGGTCTCCGCTGAAATGCATTCTGGCTTCCAGGCCCTCCGCAACGAGTTTCCGATGGATTTTCACGCCCGGATGGGCGGCCGCGTCCCTTCAGGGCAGGCGAGAGCCGATATCCGCCGCGTGGTTCAAATTTGGCGCGAGGCGCGGCGCGATTTCGGGGGGGATGGCCCGTTTCTGTTCGGCGGTTTCACCATCGCGGATGCGATGTATGCGCCTGTCGCGACGCGCTTCAGGACCTATCGCCTCGATCTTGCCTCCTTCGGCGACAACGGCTCCGCCGCGGCCTATGCGCAAGCCATTCTCGACATGTCTCAGATGCAGGAATGGGGCGAGGGCGCTGCGCGCAACTAAGGCTCAACCTACGAACTCGCCGGGTGTGTAACCCTGGAAATAGAGCAGAGCCGTAAGATCTGTGTGGTTCACCCGCGCATCTGCTTCCGCCGCCAGGACAGGCTTCGCGCGGTAGGCGACGCCCAGGCCGGCCCATTTCAGCATATCGAGATCGTTGGCCCCGTCGCCCACCGCAATCGCCTCGGAGGCCGAAAGGCCGTGCCCGGCGGCCTCCTCCTTGATGGCGGCCAGCTTGGCCTCCCGGCCCAGGATCGGCTCGGCAACGCCCGCCAGGCGGCCGTTCTCCCACAGTAAAATGTTGGCGCGGTCCTTCGCGAACCCGGCGCGGGCCGCAACCGCATGGGTGAAGAACGTGAAACTGCCTGAGACCAGCACGGTGTGAGCGCCGTTGGCCTTCATGGTTTCGACAAGTCTGCGGGCGCCGAAATCGAGCGTGATGCGCTCGTGCAGCACATACTGCAAATCCGCCGCCGTGAGCCCCTTCAGAAGGCCGATGCGCTCGCGCAGCGCCGCCTCGAAATCGAGCTCGCCGCGCATGGCGCGCCCGGTGATCGCCGCGATCTCGGGCTTTATGCCGCGAAGTCCGGCCATCTCGTCGAGGCTTTCCTGGCCGATGACGGTGGAATCCATATCGGCGATGAGCATGCGTTTCTTGCGGCCTTTCGCGCTCTGCACGCACCAATCCACGGGGCGGTCTGCAACCGCCTGCGCAACCATTTCGTTGATGTGGGAAAGATCCCCTCACCCCAGCCCTCTCCCGCCAGGGGTGAGGGGGGCTTCTCCTCGGCCGGCAAAATAAGGTCGATGGCCTCGCCTTGCCCCAGCCAGCGGAATTCCAGCGCCCCGCCAAAATCGCGTTGCAGCGCCGCCGCTACATCGAGCAGCAAATCTTCCTGCGAAGGGACGGCGGTAACGGTAATCGCGATTTCCATGACGAGCTTGAATCCGGTAACGAAGATGGGGGAGTGGCCGCTCCAGCACGGTTATGCGGTGAAACGGCGGCCCAGGGAAGGGGGTTTCGTTTGACCCGGCGGGGCTCTGGTTCTAATACGCTGCCAACAAGCCTCTCAACCAGGATCCCTTCCGATGCCGCTGATTCGCGCCTTCCCTGGCCTGCGCCCTCTTCCCGGCAAAGCCGCCGAAGTGGCCGCGCCCCCCTATGACGTCCTCAACAGCGACGAGGCCCGCGAACGCGCCAAAGGCAAGCCCTGGAGCTTCCTCCATATCTCCAAGCCCGAGATCGATCTGCCCGCCGGCACCGATCCCTACAGCCCGGAGGTCTACGCCAAGGGCAAGGAAAACTTTGATCGCATGCTCAAGGAAGGCGTGCTGCAGCAGGACAGCGCGCCGTGCTACTACCTCTACCGGTTGATCATGGGCGATCACGTGCAGACCGGCCTGGTCGCCGCCGCCAGCGTGGCTGACTACGGCACCAACCGGATTCGCAAGCACGAGTTCACCCGCCCCGACAAGGAGGACGATCGCGTGCGCCAGGTGGACGCGCTCAACGCCCAGACCGGGCCGGTGTTCCTCACCTACAAGCACAATGCTGTAATTGACGAACTGGTAGCCGAGGCGGCCGAGGCTGCGCCGGAGATCGACATCGTCGCAGACACCGGCGTGCGCCACTCCCTATGGATGGTGTCCGGCGCGACGCAGATCGATCTCGATCACCCGCACCTTCTACGCCATGGATAACCTCTACATCGCGGACGGACACCACCGCTCCGCCGCCGCCTCGCGCGTGGCCGCGTCGCGCAAGGCCGCCAACCCGCACCATACGGGAGAAGAGTCCTACAACTACTTCCTGTCGGTGATCTTCCCGGACAACCAGATGCAGATCCTCGACTACAACCGCGTGCTCAAGGATCTTCCACGGCAACAGCCCCGAGCAGTTCCTGGCAAAACTTGAGAACGCGTTCACCGTGGAAAAGGTGGCGGGCCAGTGTAAGCCGGGCAAGGCCGGAGAATTCGCCATGTACCTGGGCCGCCAGTGGTACCGGCTCACCATCAAGCCGGACCTGATCCCGCAAGCCGATCCGGTTAAGCGCCTGGACGTGAGCCTCTTACAGGACAACCTCATCGGCCCCATTCTCGGCATCGCCGATCAACGGCGAGACAAGCGCATCGATTTCGTGGGCGGCATCCGCGGTCTAAGCGAGCTGGAGCGGCGCGTGGACTTCGGGCGAGATGGCGGTGGCCTTCGCGCTGCACGCTACCTCCATGGCGGAGCTGATGGCGGTGGCGGATGCGGGCGAGGTGATGCCGCCCAAGTCCACGTGGTTCGAACCCAAGCTGGCCGACGGCCTGGTTTCCCACCTGCTCTGATCCAAAGGAACCGGCTTTGCGCGCCAACAAAATCGGCGAATCTGCGCGGCGCGATCACGCTTGATCTTGTCAGCGTCTCGCTTCGTCCTGTATAGCAACTGCAAGCAAACGAATACACAGCGCATATCGGCGCGCGAAGGAACCGGCTATGAAGAAGGAAATTCACCCCGATTATCACAAGATCACCGTTGTGATGACGGACGGCACGCAGTTCGACACCTATTCCTGCTATGGCCAGGAAGGCCAAAAGCTGAACCTCGATATCGATCCCAAGACGCATCCCGCGTGGACGGGCGGCAACCAGCAGATCCTCGATCGCGGCGGCCGCGTCAGCAAGTTCAAGAAGAAGTTCGAAGGTTTCTTAAAATAGGCGATTGCGCTTACTCTCGTGCCGCGCCATCCGCTGGCTCGCCTTCGGCGAGCTTGCGCCGTCGCGCGTAGGCATCGGCGAGGCGCGCCGGCCAGCCGAAATTCTCAGTAATTCAAAGACGTGCCCGCGAGGTGGAAGGTTACAAAGAACCACGCGAGGTAGACCATGCTGCCCGCCACAAGGGTCTGGTGCACGCGCGTCCATCGGCCGCCAACATTCCGCTGCCAAAACACCGCTGCGATCCAAGCGGCCGCAATGGCACTGGGAATCCCGAGCCACGCCAGCGCGTAGACAATGACCAGAACCGGATCGAGAGTGCTGGAGAAAATCGTGAGATCGGAGCTGAGAAGCTTTATGGCGACGGCGCCTGCTACGGCCACGATATCGAGCAGAGCGGCGATCCGGATTGCCGTGTACATTCGGCGGATAGCGCTATCGTCGCTGCACTGAACCTTTCGCCAACGCCGCCGGAGCGCGAGAACCGGCCAGGCAAGCAGCGTCAGGAGGAGAACGAGCACGCTCGCCGCGAGGGCGGGGACAGCCCAGCGGGCATCTTCAAGCAATGGGACGCGATGAAACTCCATGGCCGGCGTCCGGATTTTTGGATTGGAGGCGTCCGTATCGTCGAAGAAAAGGCGGCCGCCGCCCAGCGTCTCAGGGGCATAGGTATTTGTGTCTACGCGGGTGAAGGTGACGCCCTTGCCGGATGGCCAAAAAGCGGATGATAGGCGGATATTCCCCTTTTCATCAGCCGCTGCTCGAATTTGCCCGAGGAGATCGGCGATCTTGACGAAAGTCGTTTCGCCCCGCCTGCTCGAATGATAGACGCCCGCAATCCGGCCGGCGTCCGGGACCGCTGCGCCCTCCGGCTTCCCGGTGCCAGCGGTCTTTGGCAGGAATCGTTCCGCAAAAACGCTTGCGATGTGTGGCATGTGTTGCATTGCACCCATGCCATCGAAGGAAACGAAAACTCCAAATCCCTCATCGGGAAAAAGGTCGAGGCCGCTCAGGAAGGCCATTGTCCCACCGTTGTGGCCCAGTGTCTTATGGCCGTGCTGGCTGCCACCAACAAAGACGAGACCGATGAAGCCGGCCGGTGTCGCGTCTTCGCCCGGCGCCATCATTTCCGTTAGGCGCTCCAGCGACAATATACGTGCGCCTTGGAGCGAGCCCCCATTGAGCAGGGCGCGCATGAACCGCGCCATGTCCTCGCCGGTTGCTGAAAGGCCGCCAGCCGGCACGCTGGCGATGGTCACGAAAAATCCGATAGGCTTTTTCGAATTCAGATAGCCCTTGGCCATCATGGGCGCGAGCGCTTCGGGCAGCGGCTGCTTGAAGGTGGAACGGCTCATGGCGAGCGGCTCAAGGATGTGGTGCGCGATGTAATCGGCGTATGGTTCGCCGGAAACGCGCTCGACGATGTAACCGGCAAGGGTGACGCCGTAATTCGAATAGGCCGCGACATCGCCGCGCGGGAAAATGCGCTGCGGCAAGGAGCGGGGCAGAAGGGTTCGAAGCGGCTCGGGTTCTCGCGCGCGAGAGAAGAGGTCTTTAACGTGCTCTTCGAAACCCGCCCGGTGCCGCAGCAGGCGGCGCAAGGTAACGGGAACGCCCCCCTCCGGCGTTGGAATCTTGAAGTCGAGGTACTCGTTTACGTCGCGGTCGAGATCGAGTTTGCCCTGATCCACGAGCTGCATCACGGCGATGCCGGTGAATAGCTTGGAGATCGAACCAGGCCGCACCAAGGCCGCATCGGCGGTAAAGGGCTTGCCGGTCTCGACATCCGCAAGGCCATAGCCCTTCGCGAACACGGTCCGGTCGCGCGCGGTGATGGTTATGGTTGCGCCAGCACCTTCGTGCTTTTCGATCCAATCGGCCATGAGCGGATCGAATACCTTGGAGAGTTCTTCGGCGGTCACTGGAAGCGGCTGAGGCGCCACCTCTTCCGCCGCGGCATGGCCGGCGCTGAAAAAAAGCAACAAGGCAGCAATCACGCCGAACTCGCGGACAACCATTTCGATAACACCCCAATTCGCGCATTGCACTGGCGGCACAACTGGCGTGCATTCCGCAACACCAAGCCCCGCCAAAGTAATTAATACTTGGGTCGATTTGTGGCGAATCGGTTTAGAGCCTATCCGCTTTTGATGGAATCAAAAGCGGGGCTCTAAGTCTTTGTTTAGCCGTGCGTCTTATCGGAAAAACCGCTCACACCTTCGGGTCAAGCCCGAAGGCATGCTTTTTCCGGACGCACTCTAGCGGGCCGCACGCGTGCGCTGGCGGATGAGGGGGTAAGCCGGTAGGGTTATGGTACAGCGGTAGGGAGGTGCTCTACCGCTGGGCGCCGGCCGGTTGCGCGTCGCCGGCGGGTGAGGCGCTGGCTTGCTGATCGCCGCCGGCAGGGAGTTTGCCTCCCTTGCCAGACCGGTTCAGCTTTTGCAGGGCATTCGGGTCCGCTTGTTCCGCCGGGACAACCGCCGCCGTGAACGCAGGCGGCGCGGCTGGTGCCGGAGCCGCTTTAGCTGAGCCCGCCTGATAGCTTACGGGCTGCGCGGCACTCCCTGCAGCGCGCGCCTGCACCGTTGGCGCAATATATGGCGTGTCCGAAGCCGTATAGACCGGCGCCGCGGGTGCCTTCGGCGTTTGCGCGCTCGCGATTTCGGCCGGCCTCGGGGCGGGGCGGGAAATAACCGGCGACGCGGACATATCGACCAAGGGCGCAGCCTGCACGCTTGCCGCCATCGCCACTGGCTGCTGCGGATGCGCTCCGCCCCGGGCAGGCTCGCTCTTGCTCAGGCTGGCCAAGACCGTAGGTGGCACTCCATCGATTGTTTGGATCGTGGCGGGGTCGATCTTGGCGTAGGCCGGGGCAAGGCTCGGTGGGTGCCGGGTCGGCGGCCTGGCCGGGGAAGCTGACATTCACGAGATACTGCTTCGAGCAAACTTTGACGATTGGCGGCTTGCCAGTCGCCTCGAAGGCGTCGTGCCCCTCTTTGAGCTTGAGCCAGAAGGAATACCACGGGCTGTCGTGGTGGCGCTGCATGTTCGCCGCGGTCATGTGGAAGGGCAGCGCCTGAATGTGAAATCTCGTTTGACCTGCGTTGAACGCCTCGCGCGCCAAAATGTAGATTTCTTCGATATAGGCGTCGGTCATGGCGTAGCAGCCGACGGACTTGCAATCGCCGTGCACCATGAGCGACGAGCCGGAATGCCCGTTCGCCGAATTGTAGGCGTTGGGGAAGCCGATGTTGAAGGCGAGGTGGTAGAGGCTATGCGGGTTCATCTGGCCGCGGCTCACGGTGTAGAAGCCTTCGGGCGCTTGCCGGTCGCCCTGCTGGACCTTCGGGCCCAGGCCGCCCGACCAGGCGCAGATGGGATAGGTGCGGAAATGCCGGAACCGGCCGTCCTTCCACTTCCAGATCTCGAACTCGGATTCTTCCTTGAAAATCCGGACGAAGATCGGAGATTCCTGCCTCATCCCCTTGATGGCCAAAAGTGCCTGCGTGGAGGCCGAAAGCTGCCGCTCAGCCAGCAGACGGAGTCCTCGCCGCCGCCGAAACCCAAAAAGCTGAAGCATCCTCCCAAGGCGAGGAGAACAGGCGCCAATAGCGCAAAACGCACAACAACCCGCATCGATCTTACCCCGTGCCCGCTTGCACTGGCTCGGTAAGATCGGCGGTTTGCATTAAGGTCCTGTTGCAATCCGCGTGCGGATCTTAGCAATCGCATTCCTAAGGCTTCGAGCTCCCGAATCGCCCCCCTGGGCGCTACTCGCGCAGCTTGGCCGATTTATTGGGGCCAAAATAGGACTGCCAGGTAAGGTTGCGTTAAGTAATATCCGTATCACTGAAGGATGAGTCAGGCCGCTACCGTCACTCCCTCCCCCCCAGCTGGGAAAAGGACAGGATGAGGGGTAATGCGCGCCGTGTAGATCACCGATTCCAGGGACTAGCGGTAAGGGGTAGCGACTTGCCGATGTTCAAAAACTTGTCGCGCCTGAGTTTGCGGATGCTGGCGCCATCGATGCTATCGAATTCGAGTAGAGCAAGCTCCAGCGCTTCGCCGACCCTCTGGATCGCGGTGTCCGGATCGCGGTGCGCGCCGCCAACCGGCTCGGCGATGATGGCATCGATGATGCCGAGTTGAAGCAGGTCCTGGGCCGTGATTTTCATGCCGGTCGCCGCGTCGCGCGCTTTGGCGCTGTCGTGCCACAGGATCGAGGCGGCACCCTCCGGCGAAATAACGCTGTAAATCGAATGCTCCAGCATCAGCACGCGGTTCGCCGAAGCGATGGCGATTGCGCCGCCGGAACCGCCCTCGCCGATAACGATCGCGATCATTGGGACGGTGAGCGCAAGGCAGCAATCGGTCGAGCGCGCGATGGCCTCGGCTTGGCCGCGCTCCTCGGCCTCGATGCCGGGATAGGCGCCCGCGGTGTCCACAAGGCTTATGACGGGGACGCCGAAGCGATCCGCCATTTCCATCAGCCTAACCGCCTTGCGGTAGCCCTCGGGCTTGGCCATGCCGAAATTGTGCTTGAGCCGGCCCTGCGTGTCGGCGCCCTTCTCATGGCCGAGTATCATGACCGTGCGGCCATGAAACTGCCCGAGGCCGCCAATAATCGCCAGATCCTCGCCGAAATAGCGGTCGCCGCCCAAGGGCGTGAAGTCCACGATCAGTTCGCGGATATAGTCGAGCGTATGCGGGCGTTCGGGATGCCTTGCAACCTGGGTTTTTTGCCAGGGATCGAGGTTCGCATAAGTTTCTTCGAGCGCCAGTTGCGCCTTTTCGCGCAAAGTCGCGATTTCCTCGTTGATCGAGACCGCGGCTTCGCCATCGCCGAGCGCGCTTAACCCTTCGATTTTACTCTCAAGTTCGGCGATAGGTTTTTCGAAATCCAGATATGTCCGCATGAACAAGCGCTTGCGATGTGATGAGTTGCACTGTCACTAACACGCATCGCAGTCGGCGCATAGCCCGAACTACGCTTAACAAGCTAAGTTATTCGGCTTCGCCAGCGTTTGCGCTTCCCGCCGGTCCTTCACGCGGATGACATATGCCGGTCCCGGGCAGCGTTATTGGACCTTGTGTAATAAAACCAGGCAAATCGTTCTTGCGCTTAGCCTAAGCAATTGTTATAATTGCTTCATCGGGGTTCGATAACATCGTTTACTAAAGTTAACCGGCGCGAGTTCGCCATTAAGCTTGCCATTGGCTGCCATGACAACGAAACTTGATGACGATAGAGCTCTGCGCGAGGTGAAAGCGGTTCTGCTGCACCTGCAACGGCTTGGCGAGGAGCCGCAGCTGGCCGCTAACAGCGCTCCGAGGATCCCCGGCGGAATAGTTGCATCCAAAACCCACCGTAAATTTCCTGGTACAAATTCGCTCATGCAATTCGCCGGCTTGGCTTTGCTTGCTGCCTGGGCGTCGATTGCTCTCGCAAATGACCCACACTTCAAATATTGGACGATCAGCCTGCTTGGTACGCCTCATGGCGTGGTTGCCTCCGGCGATACGTCAACGCGGTTTGGGGTGGTGGCTTCCGCTGTCGAATCGCCCGCAGACTTCATCGGGCTGGCGGGCCGGATAAGCAAAATCTCTAGCGAGCTTTTGCCCCCTGCTTACAGCGCCAGAGTATCGTCAACCGATTATACCATTGGCAATGCACATGCGCTCATGGAGGCTGGCCGCATTATGGCAGCTCGCAGGTTGCTGTTGCAGCCAGCCGTAGCTTCTACGCAAGATGGCGCTTGGAAGCTCGCACGCTCCTACGATCCCAACTATCTCGCAAGCATTGCCTCGTCCGATGCATCGTCCGATAAGGCGCAAGCAGCGGAATGGTACAGGCGCTGGCGCGACATCGGCGTGCGCAATGGCATGGTCATGGATGACGCGCGGCTTGGACGCCTTATCAATTCCATGCGTTAGCCGCACAAGCGCCATGTCCGCGCAGGCGGGCATCCATAGCGGCCAAAAACACCGCCCTTTCATACGCTCACCGTGGGTGCCCGCCTTCGCGGGGACGGCGGCTGGCGGGGCGGCTACGGCGCGTTCTATTCTAGCGTGACGATCTTAGCCTTTGGCAGAGCTGCGGCGCCGGGCTGCAGATGCCAATTCCTGGAATTCAACACCTCGCCGTCCGCGCGGATGCGGGCAAGAGCCTCAAGGTCAAGGTCCGCGAATAGCCATTGAGGGACGTTCAGGACGCCCTGCGCGACGACGCCGTCGGCGGAAAATTGCCGGTCGGGCGGCGCGAACACCCCCGCGGCGCCGATGTTTACGTCGAGCGCGGCCGACCATGGCGCCTCGCCAACGGTGGCCGACTGGATTGCAAAAATCTGGTTTTCGAGCGCCCGCGCCGCGCAGGCGGACCTCACGCGGTGGTAGCCCGCTAGCGTGTCCGTACAGGACGGCACGAGCAGGACCGCGGCCCCGGCCTCGGCAAGTGCCCTGGCAATCAGAGGAAATTCAACGTCGTAGCAGATCGCAATCCCGAGCTTGCCCAGCGCGGTGTCGAAAACGCAAAACCCGGCGCTTGGCGCAATTCCCCATTCCTCCGCCTCAAAGCGCGTCATAACGATCTTTTGCTGATAGGCGCTGGCTCCGTTCGGCGCGAACAGCCGCGCCCGGTTGACGTAGCCGGCGTCCAGAAGCTTCACCGGCGCGCTGCCGGCCAGGATGTGAACGCCGTACTCCTTGGCGAGGGCAGCATAGACCGCGTCGTAGTCGCCGAGATAGAATTGCAGGGCCTCGATGGACCCGCGCAGATCGCGGCTGACGTGGCGGCCTGCCAGCCGGGATAGCTCCAGCGCGGCATATTCGGGAAACACCAGAAGCTGCGCGCCGTGGCTCGCCGCCCCGCGCACCCAGCGTGTGAGCTTGGTTTGGAACGCCGCGAAAGACGCGAGCTCCTCGATGGGGTATTGCGCCGCCGCGACGCGAATGGGCGCCGTGCTCATGCAAGTTCCCGCAGCCAGAATTGCATGGGATGCTCGCTTTCTTGGGGCTGATCGATATCCTTCCAGCGGAACGTAGCCACCAGGCCCGGAACTTTCCGGTAGCCGCGCTTCTCCCAAAACGCATCCAGCGGCAAATAGTTCGCGGGCTTAAGCGGATGATCCGCGGGCCGCATGACCGCGCAGAAGGCGGAGTATTTGTAGCCGCGCTCCCCGGCATGGGCTTCGCGGAGGTCGAAGAATTTGTGGCCGAGCCCGCGCCCGCGATAGGCGGGGAGCAGCACCGATTCGGCGCAATAGAACACCTCGGCCGGATCGTAGCCATGGGCGGCGAAGGGGGCGGCAAATTCCTCGTGGTGGCTCGCCAGCGCCGAGCCCGTGGCGCAGCCAACGATGCGGCCGCCGTCCTCTGCTGCGGCGATGAGGCAATCCTTGGCCCCCGCGAGCACGGCCATGTACTCCTCCTCGTAGGCGGGCGAGCCCTCGTAAAGGTAGGGGAAATCGCGGAACACCTCGATCCTGAGTCGCGCTAAGTCGTTGAGCGCGCCCTGTAATTCGGCGCCGATCAGCTTATGTATCCGCAATCCTGGCTCCCTCACGCGTTAGGCGATTGCCTGATACATGCACCTGGCATTATATCTGGGCAAGGAGCAGCCATGATCCGCGTTCAAACAGAGGATTTCGACATCGGCGCCGAGATCGCAGCCTTGCGCAACGGCCGCACGGATGCCGGCGCCATCGCCGCCTTCATCGGGACCGTGCGCGAGCAGGCCAAGAACGGCGCTATAACCGCCATGACGCTCGAACATTACCCCGGCATGACCGAGAAGGAGCTGGCCCGCATCGAGGCGGAGGCGCGCGAGCGCTGGCCGCTACTGGACGTGCTGGCGGTGCACCGCATTGGCAGGCTCGCGCCCGGCGACAACATCGTGCTGGTGGTCACGCTGTCCACGCACCGGCAGGCGGCGTTCGAGGCGGCGCAGTTTCTGATGGATTATCTCAAGACCAGCGCACCGTTCTGGAAGACCGAGGAGACGGCCGAAGGCAGCCATTGGGTGCCGGCGCGCGAAAGCGACGAGGCCGATGCCGCGCGCTGGACTAAGCGCTAACGCTCGCGCTGAGGGTGCCCCCGCGCGTTTGGCTGCCGTATTTTTTACCCGCCGGGCGTTAATGCTTTCCGGGCGGTTTTTCGCCTGCGGTATCGCCGCCGGATTTGAAGCAATATAGCGCATGCGCTTTACTGAAGTGTTAAAGAGCGCCAAGTGCTTGATATTGCAAGAATAATATTGATGTGCTATTCCCGCGGCGTATGAGCTTAACGTTTTCTTGAGGTTAATCCGCAAGTTGCAAATATATTTTATAGTATTTTGCAAACGCAGAATTCGACCAAAAAAGGGAAAAAATTCGCAGAAAGACGGCGGCGGAAAATATGCCGGGCCGGCGTTTATCATGCCGGCATTTACCATAGTAAGCGCCTACACGAACTTAACCGCCCCTTCACAAATTATCCTCGGCGCTAAGCAAACATTCGCAGCCTTGCCAACGAACGGCCGGCGGCATCACACCCGCCTCAGGCCGGGAGCGGCCAATTCGGGTTATTGCCCGAGATGTATCTTGCCGGGGTTAACCGGCCGGCGAAAATGCTTCCTTAGTTGCCACTCGGAGCACCGCCCTCGCTGCGAAACGAATATGCGTTTCACGCATTTTGTCTCACTCGCGCAAGCGATTCTTTATCAGAGTACAGGATTCTTGGAAGTGCTTGCCTGCGCTTTGTTGTGGTAGCAGTCATCGCCAATTTGTTTTAGGGGCTTGCCGTTCGGCGATCCAGGCATGTAACGGAGCAGTCAATCTGAGACAAGCACCGTCATTGGAAGGGGCTACATATGCGAAATCTCCGGCTCCGGCTAACACTCGCTGCACTTCCGCTTCTTTTCTGGAATGCGGCGGCGGCGCAAAATCCTTGCGGCTATGCCTTTTCAATCACCGGGCAAAAGCTTTTCGAGGATCACTGCGCGAGCTGCCACGGCCTTGACGGCAAGGGTGACGGGCCTTCGGCCGAGGGGCAAAGCAAGAAGCCGGCCGACCTCACGGCGGGACCTATCCACTCTCGCAACCTCTACGGGCACTTCGGGCTCATTCGCCTAACCGCGCTTGGGAGCGACCAGCCGTGGGTGAAGGCGTGAGGTCTTGTCCGAGAGCCGGGTGCGGGAAGATTCTGCAAGCCGTTAACTTAATCTGTTGATCCGCAGCGATGGGCGCGTGTAAAATGGTGCGCTGACTGATTTTTCCAATTGGGATCATGCAGAAGAAATCTTCCGCCGCTCCGGCCCGGAATTATCCGCGGATACCGCCTGAGCACTGCGGCGTCCAAGTCAATCACTGCAAATTTCCGCGCTGCGCGAATTACGGCATTGCGGCAGAACAAAAATCGGTTCCAGGCAGCAATCGCTATACGCTGGAAGGCAAGAGAGGCATTTCCTCCTGCCTGTGCACGCTCTGCGGCATAGAATTCCCTCTCAAGAGCAACATCGGCATCGTAGAAGAAGCCCAGCGGCTAGCGTCTTACTTGTCGCCTCCTGCTCCTTTGTTCCGCCCAAACAAGGATTGCGCCAATTATGCCGGTCAGGTGCCAGCCGGCACTGCTGGCCAAGAGCTGCGCCCTGCCTGAAGAGCTGGGCAAGGCTGGCAACACCACTTTCGCCACTAGCCGTGGGCCAAAACACCAATCGCTTTCCCCAGTCCGACAGGCTGCCAGGCCGCCAGCAGGAGCAAGCCCCTCCCCCTTGAGCACGCAGCGGATGGCCTCCGCCTGCTCCAGCGTCAGCGCCGAGAGGGCCGCTTGCGGATGCGCTTGCCCTCGCGGATGCATTCGCGCAGCAGGATGGCAGGCTTCGAGCCCCGGTTGGGCATAAGGTCGATGTACATACCCCAACAAATAGCCGATTTGCAGCGCTATGACCTGAGTCATATTGCCGCAATTACATGGGTACACTCAGCCAGCGCTAATCGCAGCCGCCAGGCTTACGTGATTGAAACGCAAGGGCTGTTGGCTATCCCCCGGCGCGGAAATGCCAGGAACTTCGGGTTAGCGTGCGGCGATTTCGGCAGGCGGTGTTTCTAAGCTCAGCTTGGGCCGGAGTCTTGGCAGTGCTGATAGCCGCGGCGTTCTGGGCGGGAGGGCTCGTCTTGATCCGGTTCATGACGGCGGCGCCTTCGGTGCGCGAGGCGGCTTACGCCTTCCTGCCCTGGGCGGCTTTGATCCCCGTGGCGGGCGTCGCCTGCTTCCAGCTCGACGGCATTTACATCGGCGCGACCCGCACAGCGGACATGCGCAACATGATGATCCGGAGCCTCGCCGCGTTTCTCGCCGCCTGGGCCGTTCTGACGCCCACGTTCGGCAATCACGGGCTTTGGGCGTCGCTCATCGTGTTTTATCAGCCTTGGCGTGCGCTACCCGGCGCTTGAACGGGCGTCTTTCGGCTAGCCCAGGTCTCATCGTCATTGCGACGGCGAGCAAAGCGAAACCGGAAGCAATCCAGGGGTGGTCATAGAGGCCGCTATGGATCGCCGCGGCGGCGCCTCGCGATGACGGAGCCCTGCCACAAAAAAGGAGCCCGCTCTTGGCGGGCTCCCTTGTGTGCGTGTTCGAAGTGCCGAGGCTTAGTAGTCCATGCCGCCGCCCGGCATCTGGGGCATCGCCGTTTCCTTCTTCGGCTTCTCGGCGATCATGGCCTCGGTCATGATGAGGAGGCCCGCCACGGAAGCCGCATCCTGAAGTGCGATGCGAACCACCTTGACCGGATCGATCACGCCGGCCGCGACAAGATCGACATACTCGCCGGTCTGCGCGTTGTAACCGAAGTTGTAGTCCTTTTTCTCAAGGATTCTACCGGCAACGACGGCGCCATCTTCGCCAGCGTTCGAGGCGATGATGCGGGCCGGAGCCTGGATCGCGCGGCGGATGATGTTGATGCCGGCCTTCTGGTCCTCGTTCTCGTGCTTCAGGCTGGCGAGCGCGTGCGTGGCGCGCAGTAGCGGCACGCCGCCGCCGGGGAGGAAGCCTTCTTCGACTGCCGCGCGGGTCGCGTTCAGCGCATCGTCGACGCGGTCCTTCTTCTCCTTAACCTCGACCTCGGTCGCGCCGCCGACGCGGATCACCGCAACGCCGCCCGCGAGCTTGGCGAGACGCTCTTGCAGCTTCTCCTTGTCGTAGTCGGAGGTGGTCTCTTCGATCTGCGCCTTGATCTGGGCAACGCGGCCTTCGATCTCCTTCGTGTCGCCAGCGCCATCGACGATGGTGGTGTCGTCCTTCGTGATCGTGACCTTCTTGGCCCGGCCGAGCATGGCAACAGTAACGTTCTCAAGCTTGATGCCAAGGTCTTCCGCGATCATCTGGCCGCCGGTCAGGACAGCGATATCCTGCAGCATGGCCTTGCGGCGGTCGCCGAAGCCCGGAGCCTTCACGGCCGCAACCTTCAAGCCGCCACGCAGCTTGTTGACCACGAGAGTGGCGAGAGCCTCGCCCTCAACGTCCTCGGCGATAACGAGCAGCGGACGGCCGGCCTGCACGACTGCCTCAAGCACGGGCAGCAGCGCCTGCAGGTTGGACAGCTTCTTCTCGTAAATGAGGATGTAGGGGTCCTCGAGATCGACGCGCATCTTCTCGGCGTCGGTGATGAAGTAGGGCGAGATATAGCCGCGGTCGAACTGCATGCCTTCCACGGTTTCAAGCTCGGTCTCAAGAGACTTCGCTTCCTCGACCGTGATAACGCCTTCGTTGCCGACCTTCTGCATCGCCTCGGCGATCAAGCGGCCAACCTCGGTGTCGCCATTCGCGGAAATGGTGCCGACCTGGGCAACTTCGGAGGACGAGGTGACTTTCTTGGCCTTGCTTTGCAGGTCCTTCACCACGGCGGCCACGGCCAGGTCGATGCCGCGCTTCAGGTCCATCGGGTTGGCGCCCGCCGCGACGGACTTCATTCCTTCGCGAACGATCCACTGCGCGAGAACGGTCGCGGTGGTCGTGCCGTCGCCAGCGATGTCGTTGGTCTTGGACGCGACCTCGCGCACCATCTGTGCGCCCATATTCTCGAACTTGTCCTCAAGCTCGATCTCTTTCGCGACCGTAACACCGTCTTTGGTGATACGTGGCGCGCCAAAAGACTTATCGAGAACGACGTTGCGGCCTTTCGGACCGAGCGTAACCTTCACCGCATCGGCGAGGATATCGACGCCGCGGAGCATCCGCTCGCGGGCATCTTGGGCAAAACGTACGTCTTTAGCAGCCATGTTTCATGACACTTTCTTTGCGCTACCGCCCTTTGGGCTACTTGAGCGCAAGTTGAACGATGTTGAACCTATTGGTGCGCTACCGCCCTTCGGGCTACTTGAGCGCAAGTTGTGGGATGTATTTCGATGGCTTAGGCGGCTTTCTTCTTGCCTTTGCCGCCTTCGGCAGCACCACCCTCGATGACGCCGAGAATGTCGCTTTCCTTCATGATGAGCAGGTCTTCGCCGTCGATCTTGACCTCGGTGCCGGACCACTTGCCGAACAGGACGCGGTCGCCTTCCTTGACGTCGAGAGCGACGAGCTTGCCCTCTTCGTTACGGGCGCCGGGGCCCACCGCGACGACTTCGCCTTGCTGAGGCTTTTCTTTGGCCGTATCTGGAATAATGATTCCGCCTTTCGTGCGCTCTTCTTCCTCGAGACGGCGCACTACCACGCGATCATGCAGCGGCCTAAATTTCATGGATCCTCCTCAAACGAATATGCGATCTATCTGCCGGGCGCGGCGTCTGCCGGACCGCCCTTGTGGGCCAGAAATATTTAGGCTTGTTAGCACTGTCAAGGGGTGAGTGCTAATCTTTTCCCCAGCACATTTGCGTTCACGCAAAGCCAAGCCTAAAATTCGCTAGCAGAAACCGTCCGCTGCCGCGGCGGCCTCGCTGCGCGCTTTCGACGGCCCTAAGGTTGGCGCGGGCCGCGCATCTGCATCAGGATCGCCTCAATGCGCCGCCAACGGCTGGCCTCTTCGCGGTCGTTTTTCTTTTCGAACTCGCCGGCCTTGTGAGCGGCCTCTGCGATTGCCTTCTGGCCCCGGGCCTTCCAAAGCTGACGGGCATAGACGTGGATTTCGCTCTCTTGCATGACACGGTCTCCTAAGCGCGCAAATCGTTCCGCGCTCTAGCGGCAGGCCCGCACCGTCAGGGACCGCATCCTACACCCCGCGGCGCGCCGGTGGCAATGCCGGACCGCGGGCGGTATCGAACCAACCGCCGCGAACGCGGTGCCCGTTTCTGGGCGCCCGCGGCGGACCAAATGCCGCCTCGCGATGACGGTGCTGCACCAGCCGCCATGAGCTTTTAGCGGTTTGTTAGTCATGTTCGATAGGGGATGGCCTGCCAATCCGGCGATTTCCGGTAACTGGGCGCGACGCAACGCGTTTACTTTTTCGCGCGAGGGACGCTCGCCGCGAACCGCATCGGTCTGCACTGCCCGGTGCCGCCGCTTGCCTTCCGGCTGCCGCCCCGGCCCCGCTTTCAGCCCTGCAAATAAAGCCATGGCAAGCCTCCTGACCGCGCTCGCGCCTTCCCATAGCGCCATCGTGGACCATAGCTCCTTACCGATGCGCTAACGCCGCACAGGGCAATCGTTTTCCCTGCCGGAAGAGGCTTTCCGCCACCACGGATCGCAGGGCCGCAGCGTCGTCCTCGCGGAGGCGGGGACCTATCTAAGGTATTGTTCTGGTGGCAGAAATGGATTCCCGCCTTCGCGGGAATGACGCTGCGGAGTTCTGCACTCCTGCGCGGAATGACGCTGCGGAAACGCGGCAAGCGACTCGAGGAAGAAACGAAGCGCACAACTCAATGCGACATCTTACAAGAGGCGGCATCCTATTTGCCCTGCCCGGCTCGCGTCGGCCCTTAAAGCCAGCGGTGCCTGTATTTCCCTGCAAAAAATCTTCCTTGCATACTGTAGCGGCTGCATTTTTTATGCGCTCGCAAACCCATATCTTCTGCTAATTACATCACTGCGGGCTTGACTTTCTTCCTCCCTCGCCGCGCCGTGAAGTAAAAGCCGTTCCGGTAGCGTATAAGCCGTACACGGACGCATAAGTCATTGATATCACACAAATAACTGTTGCTTGCCGTTAACCAATTACACAACTCCAGATTGGGATTTGTAGTAAACGCGCGCAAGAATCTAATATTAACGGGTATTTTGGAATCGCAGAAATCGACCTAAAGTGGCAAAAGATTCGCAGAAAGACGGCGGCGGAAAAAATGGTGTGTGGCCATTAACCAAACCAAAATTTACCATGGTAGGACGCTACGATAAGCGGTCTTACGAACGCAGATCCCGGAAACGGCACCAAGAACTAATATCACACCGCGGGCAGAACGGCGAAACCCAAGGGCGCCGTGCCGCCTTCCTCGATCACCGAAGCGCCTTCCACCCTCGCGGCTGGCGGACCTTTGCGGCAGCGCTCGAGCATCTCGTCCACGCTTTCGCGAGTGCCCGAAAACAGGGCCTCGACCGCGCCGTCGCGGCGGTTTCGCACCCAGCCGTCGAGCCCGAGGGTCTTGGCGTTGCGCGCGGTCCAAGCCCGGTAGGCCACGCCCTGCACGCGTCCAGTAATGAGCACGCGT
>CAWAVJ010000078.1:0-49528 GCA_963785355.1 uncultured Alphaproteobacteria bacterium | reverse complement strand
GTGTTCTGTTCTACTCATTCAGCGTATTGCTATACGAGACCGCCACACGGCACTACGCGCACGTCGACATGCCCGGCCACGCGGACTACGTGAAGAACATGATCACCGGCGCGGCGCAGGTCGACGGCGCGGTCCTGGTGGTCTCGGCGCTCGACGGCGTGATGCCGCAGACCCGGGAGCACGTCGTGCTCGCCCGACAGGTCGGGGTGTCGCACGTCGTCGTCGCGCTCAACAAGGCGGACGCGGCCGACGAGGAGAGTCACGGAGCTTGTCGAGCTCGAGATCCGCGATCTGCTGTCCGCCTACGGGTACCCCGGCGACGAGGTGCCGGTCGTGCGGGTCTCCGCGCTGGCCGCGCTCGCCGGCGAGGAGCGCTGGGTCGCGTCGATCCGGGACCTGCTCGACGCCATCGACGCCTACCTGCCGGTACCCGAGCGGTACGTCGACGCGCCATCCTGATGGCCGTGGAGAACTCCCTGACCATCACCGGCCGCGGCACCGTCGTCACCGGCGCGATCGAGCGAGGCCAGGTGCGGATCGGTGACCCGGTCGAGCTCGTCGGGCTGGGCGCGGCGGTGAAGTCCGTCGTCACCAGCGTCGAGACCTTCGGCAAGACGATGGAGGCCGCTCAGGCCGGCGACAACGCGGCGGTGCTGCTGCGCGGCGTCGGTCGTCACCAGGTGCGGCGTGGCCAGGTGCTCGCCGCGCCAGGCAGCCTGTCCGCGCACCAGCGCTTCACCGCCACGCTGCATCTCCTGCCGGCGGCGGAGGGCGGTCGGCGCACACCGGTGCGTTCGGGGTACAGCCCGCAGTTCTACGTCCGCACCACGGACGTGTCCGGCGTGCTGGACTTCGGCGACTATTTCAGCCAGCGTCATGCCAGCTTGGCGCTCCAACCGCCGCGGCTCCTTCTTCGAGACCACCTCGCCCTTTTTCGGCCGCCCGCGTTTGCGCTTCGGTATCTTGGGAGCTGGCTGTGCCGGTTCGGCCGGCTTTTCGCGCGCTTCGATGGCGGTGGCGTCACGCGAGATGTGACCAACCAGGCGATCCTTGTGGGTTCTTACGATCAGGGCCTCGTGCACGCGGCCCGGCAAGCCGCTCGCAGCAAACTTGGCGAAGGCGCGCGAGAAGGTGCTCTCGCTCGGAACCGCGCTCGCCCGCTCCCAGCCGCACAGCCGGCGCAGCGTGGCATCGACAGCCAGCCGCTCGATCAGACCCGAGGTCGTGGCCAGGTTGAGCACGGCCTTCGCCACGAACGCACGCGCCAGCGCATGCCGGTCATCCTGCGGACGCCCCGGCAGACTTGGCCACATCCGCACGAAGGCCTCGATGCGAGCCATGCCGAGCACCACCACGAGCCGCTCGTGCTGCGCGGTGAGCGGAACCACCTTTTCCCGCAGCATCGGGAAAAGAAAACCTTGAATGTGATCCCAAGTGCTGGTTAGCATCCCGCGCAGAGGCATGTTCGCATCCCGATTCGGCAGGTGGTTTGTTGCAAAAGCACCATGCCTGAACTCGCGGCGCGGACGCCTCGCTTCATCCCCCCATCAAGCGAAAAATCCCGCGCGCCGCTGCTATTTTGCAAGTGGCTCCTGCGAATATATTTTATAGTATTTAGGAGTCGTACAAATCGACCTAAAGTGGCAAAAAATTCGCAGAAAGACGGCGGCGGAAAATATGCCGGGTGCGCATTTACCATCCGCGCATTAACCATAGTAGCACCTTACGCAATAGGAACCGTCTGTTAATAAACCGCCACGGATGGCGCTAAAATCAGTGGATGGCGTGACGAATGAGGGAATCTCCCCTCACCCTGTCCCTCTCCCCATGGGAGAGGGGACGGCCTCTCAACGGATGCGACGGGACTCCCTCTCCCATGGGGAGAGGGTTGGGGTGAGGGGCGATTCCCCCGTTCATCACGCCGCTGCCTGAACCGCTGCTTGCGCGGGTGCGAGCCTTGCTGCATTGTGCGGAAATTGGACAGTTCGGCTCTTGGGGCGAGGCATGCTGCGGGCGGCAGCGATTGTGGTGGGCCTATGGTTTTTCGTTGGCGCAGCTGCCGCGCAGGAGCCGGTGCGCCTTGCGCTGCTCATCGGCAACCCGGGCTATGCGCCCTCGGTCGGCGTGCTGAAAAACCCGCATAACGACATCGCCATCGTGGGCGAGGCGCTGGGCGCTCAAGGGTTCACGCTACTGCCGCCAGTGAAGGACGCAACCCGCGTGCAAATCCTCGGCGGCATCCGCGAGCTGGTCCGCCGCCTCAACCAGGCCGGTTCCGGCGCCGTCGGCTTCGTCTATTACTCCGGCCACGGCGCGGCCGAAGCGCAGACCAACGTCAACTATCTCATCCCGGTCGATGCGCAAAAGCCCGGCACGGAGGCGTTCTGGGATGAGGCCGTGAAACTCGACGAAGTGCTGAAGCTGCTTTCGGGCGCAAGCGGCGCCGCCAAATTCGTGGTGTTCGACGCCTGCCGCAACGAGCTACGCCTGCCGTACCGCGGCGCGAAAGGCTTCGAGCCCGTGCGCGAGCAGCCGGGCCTGTTCGTGGCTTATACCACCGCGCCTGGGCAGCCGGCCTCGGACGAGGGCGAGCGACAGCGGGCCATACGCGGCGGCGCTGGCGGCGGAGCTCGGCAAGCCCGGCGTGGATCATCTGCACCTGTTCCAGCGCGTGAAGGAGGACGTTTACGCCTCCACCAAGGGCGCGCAGCAGCCTTGGGAGAGCAATGGGCTGTTCCGGTTGGTCTACCTGACGCCGGCCAAGAAGGAAGCGGAGCGGGCGAAAGCGCCCGCGCCGGTGGCGCCTACTGCGCCGCTGACCGCCGACGCGCAGGCGTGGAGCCTGGTGCAGAATTCTCAAAGCGAAGCGGTGCTGGAGGAGTTCGCCCGCCACTTCCCCGATAGCGTCTATGCGGACTTTGCAAAGGCGCGGTTGGAGGAGCTGAAGGCCAATAAGGCTGCGTCCTGGTGGCCCTCCTGGTCGTCGGCCAAGTCGGCGGAGGCGGCGAAACCGCAAGACACGCAGATGGCCGTCCCGCAGACGAAGCCGTCTCTGGCGCCGAAGAACACGCAGGTGGCCGTTGTTGTGCCGCCGCCGCCCGGCCCAGCGGTTCCGGACGAACCGGCGTGCGATGGCCTGCTTGTGGCCGTTGCGCACTCGAATACGCGGCCCTGCATCAAGCCGGGCTCGGGCGACTACTTCAAGGATTGCCCAGACTGCCCGGAGATGGTGGTGTGCGCCATCCGGCAGTTTCACCATGGGCTCGCCGGAGAACGAGCCGGAGCGCTACAGCGAACGAAGGTCCGCAGCACAAGGTTACAATCGGCGAGCCCTTCGCAGTGGGCCAATTCGCCGTCACGTTTGCCGAGTGGGATGCGTGCGTGGCGGATGGCGGCTGCGGTGGTTACAAACCCGATGACAGAGGTTGGGGCCGCAGGACCGTCCGGTCATCAACGTTAGCTGGGACGATGCCCAAAACATGTGCATGGCTAAGTAGAGAAAGACCGACAGGACCTACCGCCTCCTCTCGGAAGCCGAGCGGGAGTACGTGACACGGGCGGGAACCGAGACAACGTCTGGTGGGGTTCGTCGATTACGCCGGAGCAGGCTAATTACGATGGCAGCGTAGATCCCTATAAGGGCGGCGGAAAGAAAGGCGAATACCGGGAGAAAACGGTTCCGGTGAAATCCTTCAAGCCCAATGCTTGGGGGCTCTATCAGGTGCATGGCAACGTTTGGGAGTGGGTGGAGGACTGCTGGCGAGATAATTATAATGGAGCACTCACCGATGGTTCAGCGTAGAACAACCGGAGATTGTGCCAGTCGTGTCCTGCGCGGCGGCTCCTGGGACCTCTACCCGAGGGATCTGCGTGCGGCCGGGCGCGAGCAGGGTCTTCACCGAGATCCGGTACGGCAGTCTGGGTTTCCGCGTGGCGAGGACCTTTTAATCCCTTCCCCATTACAACCTCTCAATTGAATCTGTGAGCGTGTTCGAAGCCTCGGCCTAAGCTGTCCCGCCGAAGGCGGGCGAATTTGCGCGTCGCGGCCATTTCTTGGCCGCCCCTTCCGCAGCGTCATTCCCGCGGAGGAGCATCGGCGCTAAAATGAGCGTCGCACGGCGGGACGCTCATTCCTTTCGCCGCCGCCGGAACCGCCGCTTGCGTCCGCGCCTCCGCTGTTGCAATGTGCGGAAATTTTAAAGTTCGGCTTGTGCTGGGGGCGTGGCATGCTGCGGGCGGATAAAGTCCGCGCCACTCGCGGGCAGGAACTGGCCCAGGCCGGCGAATTGGCCTGAGTGAGGGGCCGGATTTCGCATATATTGCCTCATCCGGCCCTTGAAACTCGTACCCTAGGGCGGCTATATTATAAGGGATGCCCGTTTGCGGATATTCAAAAACCCTTGGTTCGTTCGCTTTGCAAAGAAAGAGGCCATCGGCGATGCGCAGCTCCGCGAGGCTGTCGAAAGAGCCCAAAACGGCCTCATCGATGCGGATCTTGGCGGCGAACTCATAAAGCAGCGTGTGGCCAAGCCGGGGAGAGGAAAATCGAAAGGCTGGCGGGTTATCGTCGCGTTTAGGAAATCGAAAACGGCATTTTTTCTGTTCGGCTTTGGCAAGAGTTCGCAGGCAAATCTTAGCGAGGATGAGGCGAAAGCCTTCAAGGAAGCCGCGAAGGAACTTCTGAGGCTGCCGGGAAAGACACTCGATAGGCTCGTTGAACAAGGGGTGCTGAGCGAGGTGAGCCATGAAGAGAAATTACCGCAGTGAAGCTCTCGCTGCCGTCCATGAGACGATGGAAGGCCTTTACGAGGCGAAAATTATTGCCAAGACGACGATGCGCAAGTTCGATGAGCTTTGCTTGACGCCGGTCGAGCCCTTGGCGCCCGAGGAAATTCATGCCCTCCGCAGGCGCGAGGGCGTGAGCCAGAATGTTTTCGCGCGCTATCTCAATGTCGGCAGAAAGCTCATCGGGGAGTGGGAGCGCGGCGAAAAGAAGCCGTCCGGGCCATCGCTCAAGCTGCTTTGCATCGTAAGGCAAAAAGGACTCGAAGCCATCGCATGAGGACTTCGACGCCATGGCGGCGGTGTCAGAAGGCATGGCGCATTGCCCGCGGCTTTAGCCTCACTTAAAGTTCTTTACCGCATCCCGGTAAACGGTATAATATGCTGTGATTGAAACATTCGGCGACAAGAAAACCGAGGCGCTGTTCAGGGACAAGCGCGTGCTTGAGTTTCAAAGCTGCGCCCGGTCCGCGAAGCGGAAGCTGGATATGCTGCATGCGGCGGCAAAGCTGGACGATTTGAAGGTTCCGCCTTCGAACCGGCTTGAAAAGCTGGAAGGGAACTTGAAAGGCTTCTATTCGATCCGGATCAACGATCAGTGGCGTCTCATCTTTCGTTGGGCTGAAGGAAACGCCCAAGACGTCCGGGTTACCGATTACCATTAGGCTCGTATCATGGATGACGACGGCATCTTTGCAGCCATAACACCCGGCGAGATTCTCCAGGAGGAATTCCTCAAGGGATATTCCCTCTCCCAGAGCCAATTGGCGCGCGCTATCGGCGTTTCACCCAACCGGATCGCCGAAATTGTCAACAACCGGCGCGGCATCACGGCGGACACGGCGCTGCGCCTATCGCTGTTCTTTGGCAATTCGCCCGAGTTCTGGCTGAACCTGCAATCCGGTTACGATCTGAAAATGGCGCGCCGCAGGCTTCCGAAGGAGGAAGCGGAAAGTATCGAGCGCGCCGCAACCGGCTGACGGCGGGTTGGCAGTACGATTTTCGCCAGAATTTCCAGGGTCACGGCTCTGGAGAGCGTGCACTTTTCGTCCAGGGCCGGACTCGACGATCATGGCCGGGGCAAGTGGTTTGCGCCCGATACCGCCGCAGCACCTGTCTTGGCTTTCGGGCGACAGGGGCTGCGGTCTCCCTCTCCCCTTGGGGAGAGGGCCGGGGTGAGGGGGTCTTCTTACGCTTCCCACTCGCCTCAAGTCCCCCCTCACTCTGTCTCTCTCCCCGAGGGGAGGAGAGGACGCTTGCACCACCGCGAAGCCCCTATGCACAATCAATCGCGTCAGAACGGTCCTGCCATTGAGGCGCATTTCCGCTTCCTGCTTTGGCTCGGGCCCACGGTCGAGAACTTCCCGCGCGACCAGAAGTTCATTCTCGGCGACCGCATGCAAAACACGGTGCTCGACGTGCTGGAAGCGCTGATCGAGGCGACCTACACGCGCGAGCGGCGCGCTCCTCTCGCCCGCGCAAATCTGGGCCTTGAAAAGCTCCGTTTCTTCATCCGGATTGCCGTGGAGATGCACTATCTCGACAAACGCCGCTACGAGTTCGCCGCCCGCTCGATCGACGAGACCGGAAGGCTCATAGGCGGATGGGTGAAGGCCGATGCCGCGCACGCGGAAGCTGCATGATGGGCTGTTCGAGCGCATCGCGAATTTTCAGGCGCTGAGAGACGCCGCCAAGAAAGCGGTCTTGGGCAAGCGCAAAAAGCCCGGAGCAGCCGGATTTTTCGCCAATCTGGAACGCGAGCTGCTGCGGCTTGAGCGCGGGCTGCAAAACGGCACGTACCGGCCGGGCCGCTATGTCGAAATCCTGGTCCAGGAGCCGAAGGAACGCCTCGTCTCCGCCGCGCCCTTCCGCGACCGGGTCGTGCATCATGCGCTGTGCGCCGTGGTGGCCCCGATCTTCGAGGCGGGCTTCATCGGCAACTCCTACGCCAACCGCACTGGCAAGGGCACGCACCGCGCTATCGCAGCCTACGAGCATTATCGCGACCGGCACGCGCATGTGCTGCGCTGCGACATCTATCGCTACTTTCCCTCCATCGATCACGAGATCCTGAAGGCCGAATTCCGCCGCCGCATCGCCTGCGAAAGGACGCTGGCGCTCATGGACCGCATTGTGGATTGCTCGAACGCGCAGGAGCCCGTGGACTTGCATTTCCCCGGCGATACGCTGTTCACGCCGTTCGAGCGCAGGCGCGGCCTGCCCATCGGCAACCTGACGAGCCAGTTCTTCGCTAACCTTTATCTCGACCGTTTCGATCACTGGGTGACGGAGGTTTTGCGGGCGCCTTATGTGCGCTATGTGGACGATTTCGCGCTGTTCCACGGCGATCCTGCCGCGCTAAGCGAGTGGCAGGCGCGTATCGAGCGGTTCCTGGAAGGCCGCCGGCTCAAGCTGCATCCGCGCAAGACCGCCGTCCTGGCAACGGAGGAGCCCGCGCAATTTCTGGGCTTTGTGTTGCAAAGGGAAGGGCGGCGTCTGCCGGACGATAATGTCCGCCGCTTCCGCAATCGCCTGCGAGGCTTGCGAGACCGCTGGCGCGCCGGCGCCACGGACGGCGGACAGATTAAGGCCCGCGTGACGGCGTGGATCGCCCATGCACGCCATGGCGATACGTGGCGCCTGCGCTGCGCGATGTTCAAGGGCGGCTGGTTCGACCCGGCAGTTACGCCGGCTCATGCCGCAGCGGCATTACTCCTGACAACCGGACCAACTATAGGGGTTTCCGTGTGGCCTTGGGTTGGCAGGACTTAAATCGTTAATCTTTAAAACCTCACCGCTTACACTCCAAGGATCGCCGCGCGCCGTGAGCGAAAAGGCTGTCAACGGCACCGCTAGCCGCCAGCCGCCAAATGCTGTAGGCTGTCCGGGCGCGGACGGAGGTTGCGTCATGCAGAAGAATATCACATTCAGCGCGGACGAAGCGCTGGTCGAGAAGGCCCGCGCCAAGGCACGCGCCGGCAACAGGGAGCTGGAGGACTTGTTCCGCGGCTGGCTTGAGGACTACGCGCGCGATGGCGCCAATACGGCGGAAGACGGCGAACGCCGTGCCGCGGTCTACCGCGAGGTCATGGAGAAGCTCAGCCACGTCAGGTGGGACGGAACTAAGCTCACGCGCGAAGAAATGAATGAGCGCTAAATTTTTTCTCGATACCAATATTCTTGCCTATGCTTTCACCTGGGATTCTCCGGAAAAGCGCCTGCGTGCGCAACAACTCGTAGAGCGAGGCATAAACTCCCACAATGGAACGATCAGCTTCCAGGTCGCACAGGAGTTTCTCAGCCTTTCCCAGCGGAAATTCAACCCGCCCTTGGGCAAAGCCGAGGCGCAGCTTTACCTCCGCGAGGTGCTCACGCCACTGTGCCGCGTCTTTCCGAGCATGGCACTTCTCGACAACGCCCTGGAGATCAAGGATCGCTATAAGTTTCATTTCTACGATGCGCTGATCGTGGCGGCGGCGCTCGAAGCGGGCTGCGAGCGGCTTTACAGCGAGGATTTGCAGCACGGGCAGTCGATTGGGGCCTTGCGCATCGAGAATCCCTTCGCCGTCTGATCCGCAGCCGTATCGGGTGCAGGATAGGAGGAATAGCGGAGGGGGATTACGCTAATTGGCAAGTGCCCGCCGGGCTATATAGCCTGAGCGCGACTCGCCGGCAGCTTTGGCCGCCTTGTCGATCCGGCGCAGTACGCGAGCTGGAAGCGTGATGTTCACTCGTTCCACCTTGTCGGACAACTCTGCCAAATCCACTTGCACCACAGCCCACAGCCACCCTGCATATTCTGGATTGGCTTGGTGCTGCGCGATTGTTCCGCACTCAGGAATGGACTCCCCATCGTCGATGACGGTTTCGAGCCAGAGCTCGATAGCCTCCTTGGCGTTGTCGATGGCCTCATCGAGAGTATCGCCAGCCGAGAAGCAGCCAGGAAGATCGGGCACCGCCACGCCATAGGCGCGGTGTTCATCGCCAAGTTCGATTGCTATCGGATATCTCATTGCTCACCTCACTTAAGGATAGTCTCGAAAATAAGTGCGTCATATGGCGCCGGGATTTTGTCCGTCCGCAAGGCGCGAAAGGGGCGCATACCCATGGTATGTAACCCTTTTCGCAACGCAGCGGACGGACAAAAGGACAAGCCAGATGGCGCAGTTATTTCCGAGACTGTCCTAAGCCCGGCTTGCTTCAAGGGCTTGTGCACAAGTCCAGTGCCAAGGTCCTTCTTGGGATGCGGCACGCTGACATGACCAGGCTCTTGGGGATGCGTGAAAATGTGGTGCGATCCTTTTGCGCCGCGTAGCACCCATCCATCTTGTTCTAGCGCTTCGATCAGGTCGCCGCTCTTCACGGTGTGTATCGTACACACCGCAAGTGGTAACGTCAATGGCAAATATCCACGGCGGCATTCGGGGGCGGCTGGTTCGCGCCTGAGGCAGCGGCTTAACTTGCCGATGCCGGCGAGATGGCCTCGCGCCACGCCGCCGGGGTCATGGCGGAGCTTCGCCAGCGCAAATCTCCGCCCTGTGCGGAACAGGGCGCGCGTCCCGGCGGTTAGTTGGCATCTTGCCTCGCGCGAAAGGAGAGTTTCATGACCTCGCCCAGCATTGATGAACAGGAATTCGCAGGCGCCGTCCGCCGGAGCCTCAAGGAACATTGGGTGATGTTCGCCGTTCAGGGCATCGTTCTCGTTATCCTGGGCGCGCTCGCGATCGCGCTTCCGGTGATTGCCTCGCTGACCGTCGCAGCCTTCGTGGGCTGGCTTCTGTTCTTCGCCGGAGTTTTCCGTGCGATCGCACTCATACGCGCACCGCATGCGCCAGGCTACTGGTCTTCCCTGCTACTGTCGATCCTTTGCGCGATCCTGGGCCTCATCATTGCTCTGTACCCGCTCCAAGGCGCGGTCACGCTCACGATGGTGCTCACCGCCTATTTCATCGTGCACGGCATATCGAGCTTCATGCTCGCCTTCGCCCTCAGGGGCGCCACGGGGCGCTGGGTGCTGCTGTTGATCGGCGGCATTATCGACCTGGCGCTGGCGGGGCTGGTGATCGCGGGCTGGCCGGACACCAGCGTGTTCATCCTGGGACTTTATGTTGGCATCAACCTTTTGTTCACCGGTTTTGCGCTGATTTTCGCCGCGCTGGACGCCCGCGAGGCTTAAACCCGGCCGGCGTTGCTAGGCAGAGTTCGCAAAAGTGGCCTTCCCGGTTTTGCGATAAAGCTCTGCGAAAACAAAGGACTCTAAGCAGACATTCGTTGGCGCTCCAACGAATGTTTGCCGCCGGCCGTGGTTAAGTTACGGATTTTGCTCTGGATCGCCGCGGCCTGACGCGCCCCCGGCGGCGGTGCGGGCTATGCGATCCACAGCCACTATGAGATTCCTATAGTGGTCCGCCCGTCCCTTCATTGCTTTTATATGGCAAACCGAAGACCTTCCTTAGCAGTTTCGCGCCTAAGATCCGCCCCAAGCCCGGCGTTCCGGCGGCGCCAATTTAGCTAAGAGAGTGCTCGAATGACTGATCTCCTGATGCTTGCCTTAGGCGCGGGCTTCTTTGTCGTCGCGGTGGCCTACGTCGCCGCCTGCGATAATTTGTGAGGACCCCATGACCCTCGACTATATCCTGGCCGGCGCCGTCACCGCCTTCGTGCTCGGCTATCTCGTTTACGCGCTGGTCCGCCCCGAGCGCTTTTAGAGTCCCGCTATTGATGGAATCAAACGCGGGGCTCAAAGTCTTTGTTTAGCCGTGCGTCTTATCGGAAAAACCGCTCACACCTCCGGGTCAAGCCCGAAGGCATGCTTTTTCGGGACGCACTCTAAGGAACGCCAATCATGACATTCCAAGGCTGGGCGCAAATCGCGCTCTATGTGCTGGTTATTGTGGTCATCACCAAGCCGCTGGGCGGCTACATGACCCGCGTGTTCAACGGCGAGCGCACGCTGCTCACGCCCGTGCTGCAACCCGTCGAGCGGCTGCTTTATAGGGCCAGCGGCATCGACGAAACGCGGGAGCAGACGTGCGTGGTCTACGCGGTCGCCATGCTGTTTTTCAGCGTCGCCGGTTTCGTGACGCTCTATTTCTTGCAGCGGCTGCAGTACTACCTGCCGTTCAATCCACAAGGGCAGGCGGGCGTTGAGCAAAGCCTCGCGTTCAACACCTCGATCAGCTTCATCACCAACACGAACTGGCAGTCCTACGTGCCGGAAACCACGATGAGCTACCTCGTGCAAATGGCGGGGCTCACGGTGCACAACTTCCTTTCGGCGGCCACCGGCATAGCACTTGCGCTGGCGCTGGTGCGCGGCTTCGCGCGGCGCCAATCCAATACCGTCGGCAATTTCTGGGTCGATATCACCCGGTGCACGCTTTACCTGCTGCTGCCAATCTCCATCGTGGTTGGCCTGTTCTTCGTCTGGCAGGGCATGCCGCAGAACCTCGGCGCCTATACCGAGGCCACCACGCTCGAAGGGGCCAAGCAGGTGATCGCGCAAGGCCCGGTCGCGTCCCAGGAAGTCATCAAGATGCTGGGCACGAATGGCGGCGGCTTCATGAACGCCAATTCGGCGCATCCGTTCGAGAACCCGAACGCGCTTACGAACTTCATTCAGATTATCCTGATCTTCTCCATCGGTGCCGCGCTCACGAACGTGTTCGGCCGTATGGTGGGCGATCAGCGGCAGGGCTGGGCGGTCTTCACGGTGATGGGCATTTTGTTCCTTGGCGGCACAACGCTTTGCTATTGGGCCGAGGGCAAGGGCAATCCGCAGGTCGCAGCGCTTGGCGTGGATCAAAATCCAAGCGCGCTGCAATCGGGCGGCAACATGGAGGGCAAGGAGGTCCGCTTCGGCATAGCGAATTCCGCGCTGTTCACCACGATTACGACTGACGCATCCTGCGGTGCCGTGAACAATATGCACGACAGCCTTACCCCGCTCGGCAGCATGGTGCCACTCATCAACATCATGCTGGGCGAGATCATCTTCGGCGGCGTGGGCTCCGGGCTCTACGGCATGCTGCTGTTCGCGATCCTCGCGGTTTTCATCGCCGGGCTCATGGTCGGGCGCACGCCGGAATATCTGGGCAAGAAGATCGAAGCGAAGGAAGTGAAGATGGCGATGCTCGCGATCCTGATCCTGCCGGCCTCGATCCTCGGCTTCAGCGCGATTGCAACGGTCGCGAAGGACGGTCTGGCGGGGATAGCGAACGCTGGCCCGCACGGCTTCACTGAAATCCTTTACGCCTACACATCGGCGACCGGCAACAACGGCAGCGCGTTTGCGGGGATATCCGCCAACACGATATTCTATAACACCACGCTCGCCTTCGCGATGCTGATCGGGCGCTTCCTAATGGTGATCCCGGCGCTTGCCATCGCGGGCTCGCTCGCGCGCAAAAAGATCCTGCCGCCGTCCGCGGGCACCTTCCCGACGCATGGGATGCAGTTCGTGCTGCTCGTCACCGGCGTGATCCTGATCGTTGGCGGCCTAACCTTCTTCCCAGCAATTTCGCTTGGGCCCGTTGTCGAGCATCTCGCGATGACGGCCGGCCAAACCTTTTGAGCTTTGAGGACTGAGAGAAATGTCTCCTGTATCGAAATCTAAACGGTCGGCCACGGCAACGATCACCGATCCGAAGATCCTGATCCCGGCTATCGGCGACTCCTTCAAGAAGCTCGATCCGAGGCTGATGGCGAAAAACCCCGTGATGTTCGTCGTCGAGGTTGTCGCGGCGCTCACGACCGTGATTTTTATCCGCGACCTCATTGCCGGCGCAGGCCATTACGGCTTCTCGCTGCAGATCATCCTGTGGCTCTGGTTTACGGTTCTGTTCGCGAACTTCGCGGAAGCCGTGGCAGAGGGCCGCGGCAAAGCGCAGGCCGCGAGCCTGCGCGCAACCAAGACCGATGTCATCGCCAAGAAGCTTGCGGACGCGCGCAATCACAGCAAGTTCACGCAGGTCCCCGCGGTCGAGCTGAAACCGGGCGATATCGTCTTCGTGGAGGCGGGCGATCTGATCCCGTCCGACGGCGATGTCATCGAGGGCGTCGCTTCCGTGAACGAAGCCGCCATCACCGGCGAATCCGCGCCGGTTATCCGCGAGTCGGGCGGCGACCGCTCGGCGGTGACGGGCGGCACGCAGGTTATCTCCGACTGGATTGTCGTGCGCATCACGGCTGCGCAAGGTTCAACCTTCCTCGACCGTATGATCGGGCTCGTCGAAGGAGCCGAGCGCCAGAAAACGCCGAACGAAATCGCGCTGAACATTCTGCTGGCCGGCATGACGATCATCTTCATCTTCGCGGTCGCGAGCATCCCGAGCTTCGCCTCCTATGCGGGCGGCGAGATCGGCGTTATCGTACTGGTAGCGCTGTTCGTGACGCTCATTCCAACGACGATCGGCGCGCTTCTCTCAGCAATCGGCATCGCAGGCATGGACCGGCTCGTGCGCTTCAATGTGCTGGCCATGTCCGGCCGTTCGGTCGAGGCCGCGGGCGACGTCGATACGCTGCTGCTCGACAAGACGGGCACCATTACGCTGGGCAACCGGCAGGCGGCGGAGTTCATTCCTTTGCCGGGCGTCAGCGAAAGGGAGCTTGCCGACGCGGCGCAGCTCGCCTCGCTTCCCGACGAGACCCCGGAAGGGCGTTCCATCGTGGTCCTCGCCAAGGAGCGCTATAGCATCCGCGGGCGGGACATGGCTCCTTTGGGCGCACGCTTCATTCCGTTCACGGCGCAAACCCGCATCAGCGGCATCGATCTTGAGGACGACCAGATCCGCAAGGGTGCGGTCGATGCCGTGATCAATTATATCCGGCAGGTTAACGGCAATCCCAACATGCCAACCCCGCGCGACCTCGAACGCATCGCGGAGACGGTGGCGAAGAATGGCGGCACGCCGCTTGCTGTGGCTCGCCACGGCAAGCTGCTCGGGATCGTTCATCTGAAGGACATCGTGAAGGGCGGTATCCGCGAGCGCTTCGCCGAGCTTAGGCGCATGGGTATCCGCACGGTCATGATTACGGGCGACAATCCGCTGACCGCAGCTGCCATCGCGGCGGAAGCGGGCGTCGACGATTTTCTCGCGCAGGCAACGCCCGAAACCAAGCTGCAGCTTATCCGCGACGAGCAGGCCAAAGGTAAGCTCGTGGCCATGTGCGGCGACGGCACCAACGACGCGCCGGCACTGGCCCAGGCCGATGTCGGCGTCGCCATGAACACGGGCACGATGGCGGCGCGCGAAGCCGGCAACATGATCGACCTCGACAGCGATCCGACCAAGCTGATCGAGATCGTGGAGATCGGCAAGCAGCTCCTTATCACTCGCGGCGCGCTCACTACCTTCTCCATCGCCAACGACGTGGCCAAGTACTTTGCCATCATCCCCGCGATGTTCGCGGTGTTCTACAAAGGTTCCGATGGCAAGGGCCTCTTGGACGCGCTCAACATCATGGGCCTTGCCTCGCCTACAAGCGCGATCCTTTCGGCGGTCATTTTCAACGCGCTGATCATCGTCGCGCTTATACCGCTCGCCCTTCGCGGCGTTACCTACCGTCCGGTGGGCGCCTCGAAAATCCTCACACGCAACTTGCTGATCTACGGAGTGGGCGGCCTCATCGTTCCGTTCATAGGGATCAAGCTCATCGACTTGGCTGTATCGGCCATCGGCCTCGCTTAAGGAAACCGCCATGCTGAAACAAATCCGTCCCGCCATCGTAATGATTGTTGGGTTTACGCTCATAACCGGCTTGGCCTATCCACTTGCGATGACCCTCATCGCCCAGGTGGCGTTTCCCCATCAGGCCAACGGCAGCCTCATCGAACGCGATGGCAAAGTTATAGGCTCGGAGCTGATCGGGCAGAACTTTACCGGTGCGGGCTATTTCCATGGCCGGCCGTCCGCTACCACGGATACCGATCCGGGCGACGCAACCAAAACGGTGCCGGCGCCCTACAACGCCGCCAATTCGGGCGGCTCAAACTTGGGGCCTACATCCAAAGCCCTGATGGACAGGATCGCGGAAGATGTAAAAAATCTCAAGGCGGAGAATCCCACGGCCCTTGTCCCAGCCGATCTCGTGACCACATCCGCTAGCGGGCTCGATCCAGACATATCGCAGGCTGCTGCCCTGTTTCAGATCCCGCGCATAGCGAAGGCAAGGCGGGTTTCCAAGGATCGCTTGCGGCAGCTTGTGGAGGAGAATACCACCGGCCGCGTCTGGGGCATTCTAGGCGAACCGCGCGTTAACGTTCTCAAGCTAAATATGAGCCTCGATGCGCGGTATCCAGCGGGGGCGTCCAAAAAACTCTAGGCAGCTTCGCACTGCTAGCGGAGTGGCGGTCATCGGTGTTATCTCTGGCATCGGTCTTCCCGAGGCCGCGCGGTTTCAGGTGCTTCGTGTAGCAGGTGAAGTGAATGCGTTTGACTGAGATCATCACCCCATCCACCGTCGCGGTGCACGTGCATCTTGACGACAAGGCGCACGCGCTGCGATTTGCTGCGTCTTCGCTGGGTGCCCGGAGCGGTCTCGATCCGGAGCGCATCCGCGAGGCACTTGCCGGGCGCGAAGCGCTCGGTTCCACCGGTATCGGCCGGGGCATAGCGGTTCCCCATGTTTGCCTTACCGATTTGGACCAGCCCTACGCTCTGTTCTGCACCTTGGCGGAACCCATCGATTTCGACGCCATCGACGGCAAGCCGGTGGACCTTATCTTCACCGTCATCACTCCACCCGGCGCGGGCGGCGGCGGCGGCGAGGCTTTGTCATATCTTGCCGCGGTTTCACGCATGCTCAGGGACAACGATTTGGCTTCGGCTTTACGAAATGCCGATAATCCTTGGCGCGTCTATGATATTGTCGGGAAGTTCAGTCCCGCGTCAGCTCAACTTGTAAGCTAAGGGGTATGGCAGAAACCGAGACGATAAGACGCCCGTCTCCCGACGCGCTGCTTCTTGAAGCCCAGCGCGAGGATAAGACGCGGGGCAGGCTGAAGGTATTTCTGGGTGCTGCACCCGGTGTCGGCAAGACCTATGAGATGCTGCTGTCCGGCAAGGCCAAGCTGGCTGAGGGAGCGGACATCGTTATCGGAGTTGTCGAAACCCACGGCCGGGCGGAAACCGAGTCGCTGCTTAAAGGGTTCGAGGTTATCCCGCGCGCGCGGATCGACTATCACGGCCATGTCCTCCACGAGATGGATCTAGACGCCCTATTGAAGCGGCACCCGCAGATCGCGCTGGTGGACGAACTCGCCCATACCAACGCGCCGGGCAGCCGGCATCCCAAGCGTTATCTCGATGTGGAAGAGCTGCTCGCCGCCGGCATCGACGTCTACACCACGCTCAATATCCAGCATGTCGAGAGCTTGAACGATGTGGTGGCGCAGATCACGCGCATCCGCGTACGCGAGACGGTGCCGGATTCGGTTCTTAACAAGGCGGACGACATCGAAGTTATAGACTTGTCTCCCGAGGAGCTGATCCAGCGGCTCAGGGAAGGCAAGGTTTACGTTCCCAAACAGGCCGAGCGCGCGCTCAGCCATTATTTCTCGCCCGGCAATCTGACCGCGCTCAGGGAGCTTGCGCTACGCCGCACTGCGCAACGCGTGGACGAGCAGCTCCTGACCCATATGCGCGCACACGCCATTGCCGGGCCATGGCCCGCGGGCGAGCGTCTCCTTGTCTGCGTCAGCGAGGATCCTCGCTCTGCAGGGCTTGTGCGCTACACCAAGCGGCTAGCCGACCGGCTGCACGCGCCTTGGACCGCGATCTATATCGAGACCCGCCGCAGTCAGAATCTTCCCGAAGTCGAGCGCGACCGCATCGCCGATACCTTGCGGCTTGCGGAAAAGCTTCAAGGCGAAGCGGTCACGATCCCCGCCGGAGGGAGTATCTCGGACGATATCTTGTCCTTTTCGCGCGCCCACAACGTGACGCAGATCGTGATGGGCAAGTCCGAGCGCACGCGCTGGTTCGAGCTCATCAATGGCTCGGTGGTCCGCGATGTCGTGCGTCATTCCGGCAATATCAGCGTGCATGTGATCGCAGGCGAGCATCTGGCGAACGACCCGATCCCCAAGAAATCGGTCAAGACGCGGGCGCCTTCCGATCAGGGCACCTTTTATCCCACCCCCTATCTGGTGGCGGTCGCCGCGGTTGCGCTGGCGCTTGGGGTTGCCTACCTGCTCAAGCCGTTCATCGGCATCGGGAGTGCCGACCTTGTTTTTCTCGTTGCCGTGATCGGCGTCGCCTATGCCTACGGATTGTGGCCGTCAATGTTCGCCGCGGTCACGAGCATGCTCGTGTACCAATTCTTTTTCTTGGAGACGGTTCGCAGTTTCGCCTTCTCCGATTTCAAGAACTTTTCCGCGCTCATCTTTTTCTTCTTCACAGCCTTTGTCGTCAGCAACTTGACAGCCAAGGTCAGGGCGCAGGCCTACACCGCGCGCAACCGCGCCGCGACCACGGAGGCGCTCTACATTTTCTCCAAGAAGCTCGCAGGCATCGTCTCGCTGGACGATCTGCTCTGGGCCGCGGCCTATCAGATCGCGCATTCGCTGAAGACCGATGTCGTGATCGTGCTGCCAGATGCGGACGGGGTGTTGCGCGTGAAGGCAGGTTTCCCCCCGGAGGACGACCTCGATCAGGGCGAGCTGGGTGCGGCAAAATGGTCTTTTGAGAACAACCGGCCAGCCGGGCGCGGCTCCGATACGCTGCCTGGAGCCAAGCGCCTCTTCGTGCCCTTGCGCACGGGGTCTGGCGCGGTGGGCGTCATCGGCTTGGCGCGCGGCCAGCGGCCGGAAATGCTGCTCACGCCGGACGAGCGGCGCCTTCTGGATGCGCTCATGGATCAATCGGCGGTGGCCATCGAGCGCGTGCGGCTGGCCGGGCAAATCAACGAAGCGCGGCTCGCTGCGGAGACCGAGCGGCTGCGTGCGGCCCTTTTGACTTCCTTGTCCCACGACCTCAAAACGCCGCTCGCCTCGATCCTGGGCGCCGTGACTTCGCTCGAGCGCTACAGCGATGTTCTCGAAGCGCGGCAGCGCGACGAGCTGGTGGCAACCATCCAGGAAGAGGCTGAGCGGCTTTCCCGCTTTGTCGCAAACCTGCTCGATATGACCAAGATCGAGTCGGGCAGTATCGAGCTCGACCGGCAGTTCGCCGATGTCGACGAGGTTGTCGGCGCGGCTTTGCATCGCGTGGCGAGCATACTGGCGCATCATCGCGTGGAGGCCGACCTTGAGGCGAACCTGCCCATGCTTAACCTCGACGTGATGCTGTTCGAGCAGGTGCTGGTCAATCTCCTCGACAACGCGGCGAAATACTCACCGCCTGGGTCGCTGATAACGGTTCGAGCGCGGCGCAGCTTCGGCTCGATCGCCATCGAGGTTTTGGACGAGGGGCCGGGAATTCCCGTGGACCGGCTTGAACGCGTTTTCGAGAAGTTCCATCGCGTGAAGCAGGGCGACCGCCAGCGCGCCGGCACTGGGCTTGGACTGGCGATCTGCCGCGGCTTTGTGGACGCACTCGGCGGGAAGATCGTCGCGGCGAATAGGGCCGACCGCTCCGGCGCGATTTTTACGATTACATTTCCCAATCCGGAAAAGGGCGCAGGCGTCTGACGCCGCTTGAAGGACATGGCCGCAGCCAGCGACAAGACGCGGGTTCTTGTAATCGACGACGAGCCGCCGATCCGGCGTCTCCTGCGAACGAGCCTTGCGGCCGAGGGCTTCGAGGTGCTCGAAGCACCGAATGCGGAAAAGGCACTTGCCCTGATCGGCAGCGCCAAGCCTGACATCGCAATTCTGGATTTGGGGCTTCCCGATCTCGACGGTTTGGACGTGATCCGCGGCGTGCGCGGAGCCGGATCGAAGATGCCGATCATCGTGCTGTCGAGCCGGGCCGGCGAGCGCGGTAAGGTTGAGGCCCTGGATCTTGGCGCCGACGATTATGTCACCAAGCCTTTCGGGATCGCGGAGCTGGTTGCGCGCATCCGTACGGCCTTGCGGCACCGCTTTCACGAGCAGGGCAGCGAGCCTGTGTTCAAGAGCGGCGACCTGTGCGTCGATCTAGTCCGCCGTATCGTGACCGTGAAGGGCGAAGAAGTGAAGCTTTCGCCGAAGGAATACGATATTCTCCGGCTGCTGGTGCTCCACGCCGGCAAGGTTTTGACGCACCGGTTTCTGATGCAGGAAGTCTGGGGCCCGGCGTGCGATGTGCAATATTTGCGGATCTACGTGCGCCAGCTCAGGCAGAAAATCGAGACCGGCCCGGATAGACCCCCGCACATCCTGACGGAAACCGGCGTAGGCTACCGGCTTCGCCTGCAGGACGGCGAGCCAAAAACCAGCTGAGCCGCGGCCATTTCATACCGCCGGGCGTAATTGTTAACCGCTCCGGCGTCGTCCCCGCGAAGGCGGGGACCCAGCTTTCCGCAGGCTAGTGCATTATTTAGACATGGATTCCCGCCTTCGCGGGAATGACCCTACAGCGGTCAAAACTTTTGGCCGCTGGTATCAGCGCGCACGCGCCTCAAGGCACCGGTTCAACCCGTCAATGACAAGCTCCATCGCGACGGGCTTGGTGAAGGTTGGCGCCCCTTCGAAAACCGCGGGCTGCTGCGCGCGGGCATAGCCGGTCATCGTTATGAACGGAATACCGCGGGCACGCAGGCTTTCTGCAACTGGCTCTGAGGTTTCGCCGCGCAGGTTGATGTCGAGCACCGCGGCATCGCAGCCATCCTTCTCGATTAGAGCTATTGATTGAGTTACAGTCAGAGCGGGGCCCACGGCCTCGAAACCTGCGGATGTAAGGGCTTGTGCAAGTTCGATGGCCAAAAGTGCATTGTCCTCGACAACCAAAATGCGTGCACCCATCGCTTACCTCTTTCACGGATCGCCCCCGTTACCGGCATCTTGGGGTTGCACGGCCCCTCTCAAGCTGGCCGGCGGGGTTCCCACTTAATGCAATAACAGCGGAGAAACAGCATGCGTCACATCGAAACAGCCTTGCGATTACGTATATTTCTGGGCGAGGACGATAAATATATGGGCCGCCCTCTTTACGAGGAGGTCGTGGTTCAAGCGCAGCAGGCAGGCATGGCCGGTGCCACGGTGTTTCGCGGCTATATCGGCTATGGGCGCTCGAGCGGACTTCATATGGGCAAGATCCTCCGTAGCTCCAGGGACGCGCCGGTCGTTATCGAGATTCTCGATAGCGAAGAAAAGGCGAACGCGTTTCTGGATGTGCTCGATCAACTCATCACCGGTGGTGTCGTCACGGCGGAGAAGGTTCAGTTGTTTCGCTTTTCCCGGAAGCCGAAAGCGGGGTGATTTGCGATGCCGGCCGCAGTAGAAAAAGTTTGGACGCCGGCCACTGGGGATTTGCTACAAGGTTCAGCAAAGCCTTCTGCCGCAAATTTGGGCAGATTGCGTGGGGTTCATGCGTTTTTGCTGACGCAATTTTACGCAATGCTGCACATTCGCAACAAGGCTCCGATTACCTCCATCCGCTTGGCACTCTCGACATTGCGATCAAGCTGCATCCGCGCAATAGTCACCCTGGGCAATATAACTTGATGGAGTGACAAAGTGGCACTTGGGGGATTGAAGGGGCGCCTGCTGGCGGGCGCTACCATTGCATTATTTGCTGGACCGGCTTTGGCTGCGGATCTCAGCCCTGACGGGGTTAGCTTGAAAGATACGCCGGCGGCCGCCGATGCGCTCGCTCTTACCGGCTATGCGCAGATAACCAGCGACTATATATTCCGTGGTGTGTCGCAAAACCAGCGCGACCCGGCGTTGCAGGCCGGTCTGGATGCCACCTACGGGTTGTTCTACGCTGGAACGTTCCTGTCTGGCGTCAACTTCGATGCGCCGAACGCTGTGTTCAAGCTCGGCACAGGCGAGGAAGTCGATCTGTACGGCGGCATCAGGCCGAAACTGGGCGCGATTACGTTCGATTTCGGGGTGATCACCTATAATTACCCCTCGTCGAGCGTCGGCCACAACGTGGGCCTGTACGATCCGTTCTATTATGAGGGGAAGGCTGGGGCCAGCATCACGGTGCTGAAGGATCTGGCGCTAAGCGGCACGGTCTACTACTCGCCGAATTACTTTGAGGGAACTGGACCGGCCGTTACGCTTGAAGGCACAGCCTCCAAGCCGATTACCAAGATTGCCGGTGTCGACATCGCTGCAAGCGGCACAATCGGGTATACTGCTTATTCCGACTCGACGGCACATTCGGCGCCCTTCACAGTCAACAACTATGACTACACCTACGGAAATTTGGGCGTTACCGGGACTGTCGGCGCGCTGTCGCTGGATCTTCGCTGGTGGGATACCAATCTTCCGTCGAGCGTGTGCGACCAGCCGGTCTTCCAATGCGGCTCGGCGTTCGCTGCCACGTTCAAGGTCGCGTTCTAAGCTGACGGGCACCTAAAAATTAAATAAGGGCCGGGTTTCCCCCGGCCCGTATGTTTTCGGCGGTGGGGCGGTTTTTCTCATGCCCGGCAAGCGAGTGCTCCCGCGCCTGCGATCCGCTTCCTTTGCACATACACGATAAAGGCGCCTGGCCTTCCGCTGGTGGCGATATCTCCGAAGCGGCCCAGCGGGCAGTAGTCGCGGAGAAGCCGCTCCTGCAGCGCAGCGCGGCGCTCCGCGTGCTCGCAGTTCAGGCGGGCTGCTGGATCGGCAACGACGATAAAAGCGGGATCGCGGCTGAGGGAAATCGGCAAAGGCGGTGTCCGCTCCCGGAAGGGGAAAGTCGCAAAGCAGCTGAAGCGGGTGAAAGATGCGGCCTGCGGGGTCTGCCCCAGCCGCGAGATAGACGAGCAGGTCCCGGTCGGCCACGAAGATGCGCTCGCCGGGCCGCAAATCCGCTCGGCGCATAGCCGATGCTGCGGCTTCGGCAGCGCGTAGGCTCCCTCCGCTGGGAAGATAGAGAGTGGCCGCGGACCAGATGGAAAAGTATATCGAAAAGCCAATCGCCACCGCGCGCCAGACCCATCGGCGGACTGGGTTTTCAAAGCGGCCAAGAATTTGGCTGGCAAACAAGCCTGCTGCAAGGCAAAGCGGTTGCAGCACCGTCAAAGCGTAAAAATGGATCATCGCCCTCGCGCTCAGCAGGCCGGCCAGAGTTCCCAGGGTCCAGGCCGCAAGGGGCGCAGAACCGTAGCCTGCGCGATCGCCAGGCGCGCGGCGGCTTGCCCAAAAACATGCCGCCAGGATGACTGCCGGGAGTATCTGCAGCGCCTCTATGGCCATGCGCCTGACGGCCTCGCTCCATGCGGGGGCGAAGCTCGCGCTGGTGCGCCGAAGCGCGGAAATGGCGGCCATATCGAACAGGTCGCTAAGGTGGCCGATAGCACCGAAATAGAGGGCAAAACCCGCAGGCACTGCGCAGCAACCAGCAGCGAAGGCTCCGCACGCCTGCAACAGGTTCGCGCGGCAGCTCCACGCCAGGAGCGGTGCGACGGCCACGGCCTCGAATAGGGCCGTTTGCTTGATGCAGGCCGCGGCGCCGAAAAGCAGGCCCGCTGCCAGCAACGAATAGATGCGTTGCGAACCGTCATTCGAGAGCGCGGCTAAACCCATCAGCATCCCGAACGTGGTGAACGGAGCCATAATAAGCTCGGCCGGAGAAAGAGTGCCGCCGAGGTTCAAGGTGGAGAAAATGTAGAGCAGGGCAGCGGCACCGCCGGCTAGTACGCCCCGCGGGAAATCCTGCCCCGTTTGCGGCTGGCGCTTCCAGGATTTCCCGCGGATCAGGCGTACTAGCAGACTCTTGAATCTAGTACAGCTTACCGGCCGGAAGTTCGCGTGGCGGCGCGAGCGGGCATGCGGGTGCGAACGCGCCGCCGTCTGCACGAGTTCGCCCGCGATACGCCTGCCCAATAAGTAAAGGCCGAAGGCTGTTATTGCGACCGATGCGGTTGTCAGCGCCTTTGCGGCCAGCAGGGTAGGCCCGAATAGCGCCTCGGCCCCCGCCATGAGCAGAAACAGCAGGGGCGGTTTCACATCGTAGGTGCCGGCGTAAAGCGGAACACCGTGCAGCCACTGGCGCCCAATCACCAGATAATAGGCTTCGTCCACGCCGACATTGCCGTTGAAAGGCGCTCTTATCGCAATCGCAAGCGCAAAAATCGCCGCCAGCGCCGCCAGGAGGCGGTGACGGGTTAGGAAAAAGCGCAATTCCCGCTCCTCTTGGGGACGATGAACGGCTTACCCTAGCGCCACAATCTGAAGCCAAAGTTGCCGGCGTCTCGGCGCTTTGGATCGATGCGGGCCAGCGATAGGCCCGGCCCGGGCCGGCTGGCCGCTGGCGGCTTGGGCGATGCCGGCAATTGTACCCGTATTCCCAGGCAGACATTAATGCACGCGGACTATAAATGGGCGGGTAATTACGCTCTAGCTGATGGCGGGTTTCAACGGGCATGCTTACTTGGATCGCTGGCAAATCGTGGACGCGTAAGCCCAGCCGGCGCGGTTCCGTCGCGATCCAGATGGGCATCCTCATGACCGTCCTGATCGGGATGGCGGGACTTGGGACCGAAATCCCCTATATCATGTACAAGCACCGCCAAATGCAGAACGCGGCCGATTTCCGCGGCGCTGGGCGGCGCGGTTGCCTTGTCGCAGGGCTACCCGGCCATTGCCACGGAGGCGGACGGCATCGCCGCGGCGCTCGGCTTCACCAACGGCACGGGCAGTGTGACCGTCACGGTCAATAACCCGCCGAAGAGCGGCAACTACACCAGCAATGCGAGCGCCGTCGAAGTGATCGTGAGCCAGCCAATCACGCTGAAAATGGCGGGGTTGTTCGGCGTCTCGTCGTACAGCCTGAGCGCCCGCGCGGTGGCGCTCGCGGGATCGGGCAACAGCACCGGCTACTGCATCCTGTCCACGGATCCAATCGGGCAGGGGTGGGCGGTGTCGGGGGTCGGCTTGTGGGGTGGCGTTACGGTCACGATGACGGGGTGCGGAATGGCCGTTAACGCATCGGGATCGCAAGCCCTGATACTGCAATCGGGGGGCACCCTGAACGCGCCACTGGTGTCCATCGTGGGACAGCTGGATAACGTCTGGTCAACGGTGAACGTTACCAGCCTTAAGCAAAACCAGCAGCCCGTATCGGACCCTTACGCAAACGTTCCTATGCCGTCCAGCGCCGGCTGCGATTACCCCACAACCACCTACATAGGGACCTCACAGACGATAAACGCGGGGCGTTATTGCTATGGCCTGCAGATCGGAGCCTGGGGCATCGGCGTCACTATGAACCCCGGGATTTACTACATCAAATCCGGGCAGTTCTCCATAGCGAATGGATCGACCGTGACGGGTAGCGGCGTTACCATCGTCCTGACAGCCATGGATGGCACCAGCAACTATGCCACTTTTTCGATCACGAACGGCGCGACCCTTACACTAAGCGCCCCCACCACGGGCCAGACCGCGGGAATATTATTCTTCGGCGACCGCAACGCGCCCTCGTCCAACACGAGCGTGCTGAGCGGCTTCACCACCGCCAACCTTCAAGGCGCGATCTACCTGCCGACACAAAACATGCAGTACGGTAGTAGCGCCGGCACCATTACCGGCTGCCAGCAACTGATTGCCTGGCATGTCGACGATAACATTAACAACCTGCCATTCAACGGCACCTGCACGGGCACCGGCATGCTAACCATCGGCGCCAGCGCCACCCTTTTGGTCGAGTAGCGGCGGGAGGCTAGGGAGCGATGCGGCTAGGCAAATCCAGATACGGCAAAGGGGTCTGGCGGGGGCTCAAGGGCACGGCGGCGCTGGAATTCGGGCTTGCGATCCCATTCCTTGCCATTCTCGTTACCGGCATCGTCGAGGTGGGATTTAGCATGTATCAGGCGATGCAAGTGACCTACGCGGCGGAGGCAGGGCTGGCTTACGCCGCCAAGAACGGCTGGAGCGCCACTAGCATCCAGAGCGCTGCCACGGGCGCTACAGGCTTGACCGGCATGACCGCCACTGCCACCCAATTTTGCGGCTGTCCCAGCACGACGGCCATCGCGACCGCCACCTGCGGCACGGCCTGTGCAAGCGGATACACGGCGGGCCAGTATATAAAAATCAACGTCTCGCTCACGCGCAAGTCGATCGTCAGCGCCGCCAGTTTCGGGCTGCCGTCCACGGTCTCGGCGCAGGCGATCCTGAGGCAGAATTAGCGCCATGGCAAAAAGATCGCATAGGCACCTGAGCGCGTTGAGCAGGCGAGGCACGACGGCGCTCGAATATGGCATCATCGCGCCGGTGCTGTTCGCTTTTCTCCTTGGAATCATGGACATGGGCCGCCTCATGTGGATCTATGCCGGGCTCTACCGCGGGGTTGAGGCGGCCGCCCGCTGCGCCGCGGTGAATACAACGGCGTGCGCAACAACCGCCCAAATCCAAGCCGTCGCCGCGGCTGCGGTTTGGGGCACAACGATTTCATCGTCCGTGTTCAGCGTATCCACCGCCGCTTCCTGCGGCATACAGGTGAGTGCCAGCTACAGTTTCAAGTTCTACACGCCAGGACTTAGCACGATCACATTGGCGCCATCCGCATGCTTCACCAACCTTTACTAATCGACACTCTAATTTGACCCTGCCGCGCCGGTTTGTTTACGGGTTGGCACGTGTTTCGATGTTGGAGTAATTTAGCACATGCGTCTTTATATATCGTTAAGTGGAAGATGAAGCGTAGTGAATTGATATTGCTTGGAAAAAATCGAGGGCGGAAGGCTTGTAATTGGTTAATATCAAATCGGCGGACATATTTAATAGTATTTCGGAGTCGCAGAAATCGACCAAAAGCGAGAAAAGATTCGCAGAAAGACGGCGGCGGAAAATATGAGAGCCGCGCGTTTACCATGCCTGCATTTACCATGATAGGCACTTACGCGAAACGAAGGATGCGTTAAGATTTTCCATTCGAGCTGAGGACTTTGCGGAGCGCTCGAACGGGTGGGTGCATGCACTCAGTAAATTTATAGCGAGCGGGTGAACGGATCGAAAAGAGGCATCTGTCAAGCTAGCGCTCCGGAGGGGGCTCCGGCCAGTTGTAATTGGAGGCTGTCATGCCCTGGCTTGCTAGTTCTACAGTCCAAAAGCAGTCCCCAACGGGCGGGTACGATCCAAATTCAGAAGCTGGCCCTGCAACGAACGTGGGTGGCGAAGCGAGTGCCACCGGCGCCAGGGTACTCGGGGCTGGCTTCCTTCCAGCAGCAGGCGGCGCCGTGCCGTACACTCTTGACTATAAGAGCACGGCTTTCACTTTCACGGGCACCGCTCCAGAGACAGCAGCGCTAGGCCCGGCACCATCCGCGACGCCGTCGTGGATCTCCCAACTGTCCACACCGTCGATTGCCTCCGGCATGACTGCGGCGATCTCCAATGGAACGGTGACTTACTCAGGCTTGCTGTCGCTGCTAACAAACCTCAACTCGAGCTTGAGCGGATCCAACAGCACCCTTACCGCAGCCGAGTTCTCCGACCTCCAGACAATTGCCGCCAACCTCAATAATGGGGTGACAACGTCTGGCTATCTGACCGGGATTATGAACGATTTGGTGAACGGCAACGCGGCGAACGCAACGTGGACCGGCGGTAACGCAAATTCCACAAGCCTCGGCAACCTCGCTGCCGGGTCCAACGCGGCACAGCTTTCCGAACTCATAGGGAAGTGGTTTCTGGGCACCGACCTGCCAAGCTCATCGGTCGGCATGAGCGGAACGCAGCCGTTCTCCATCACCTATTCGAACGTGTCGAGCCCGATATTCGGCGCGGGCGGCCCTAGCATGAACGACATCAATCAAGGCTACCTGGGCGACTGCTACTTCCTCTCCAGCTTGGCCGAAGTCGCATGCAAGAACCCCAGCGTTATTTCGTCGATGATCGTGTCGAACGGAAATAATACCTATGGGGTCCGGTTCTACGAAAATGGCACACCTGAATACATCACCGTAAACACATCGCTGGCGGACGGCGGGACCGTGTTCGATTCGGGGAAGGACATTTGGGCGAGCCTGATGGAGAAAGCTTACGCGCAACTCCAGGCCGGCGGCGTGGTCACGGGAGGCGGAGGCAACCCCGGTAATTCCTGGTCGATAATCGGCAATGGCGGTTATGCGGAATGTGCGCTTGAGGAAATCACGGGATCGCCCACCATCACCGATTACAACGGCTCGGGACGCTCATGGAGCACCGTCACCTATAACTCCTCGCTGGCGACCACCGGTGCCTCGTCCGGACTTTCGACGGGCGCCGTGCAAAGCATCCTGGTTTCCGACCTCGCGGCTGGCGACGACTTGGTATTAGGCTCCAACACTAACGCCAAGGATGGTTCGGGGAAGGTAACCTTGGTCTCAGACCACTGCCTGTCGATTTATGGCTTCGACAGTACGACCGGCATGTTCGAAATCCGCAATCCTTGGGGGACCGAGGCATCTGGACAATACTGGGATACCACGTTTGAGGTTAGCCTTACGACCCTGCTGGCCGCCAGCGACACGATCACGGCCGACAGCGTAGGGGGTTCTTCACCGTCGCCTTCTGCGCCGGCCGTAACGTCGCAGACCGGGACACAGACTTGGAAACTCGGCCAGACGGTAAACTTTAAGCTGGCATCCAACACCTTTACGGACCCGCAACAGGAGACGCTGACCTATAAGGCGACGCTGGCGAATGGCTCCCCGCTTCCGCTTTGGCTTACGTTCAATGCGGGGACGGAAACCTTCACCGGCACGGTGCCGAATAGCGCGGCGGGCCTAAGCATCACGGTCACGGCGACGGACACCAGCAACCTGTCCACATCGGAGACCTTTTCGGTGCTGACGCCCCCCAGCAGCAACGCGCCGGTGCTTACCTCGCAAACCGGGCCGCAAACTTGGAGGCGCGGCCAGTCTGTCAAATTCACGCTTGCGTCCAACACCTTCACCGATCCCGGGCATGAGAAACTGACCTATACGGCGACGCTGGCGAATGGCTCTAAACTTCCGTCTTGGCTTACGTTCAATGGGGCAACGGACAGCTTTACAGGTAACGTGCCGAGGAACGCCTCCTCGCTAAGTATCAAGGTGACGGCCACCGACACGAGCGGCCTATCCGCATCGGAGACCTTCAATGTGTCGATTGCCGCGTCGTCGTTATCTCACGCGATCTCGCAGGTAAATGCCGCGCCGCACCCCGCGGCCATCGTAAACCTGGTCCGGCCCATGCAAGGGGAGCCGCACCCTCTGTTCGGCCCCAAGGCATAAAGCGGGCTCAAGATGACAGGCGCTAAAATTAGTGGGTGGCGTGATGAATGGGGAAATCTCCCCTCACCCCAGCCCTCTCCCCCATGGGAGAGGGAGTCCGGCCGTGCCCGTTGAGAGGGCGTCCCCTCTCCCATGGGGAGAGGGACAGGGTGAGGGGAAATTCCCCCATTATGTCAGTGCCCATGCGGGCTTGACCCCCCTCGCAATGACGCAGAAGGATCGGGGCTTATGGCGGCTGGTATGAGACACAGGCCAGAGCAGGACGCATTTGCGCTCTCTTTGGCGCTGCGCCTGCTTGGGGTGCCTGCCGATCCAGCGCAAATCTATCATCGGCTCGGCAGGCCGGAGCGGATCGAAGAACTCGACATCCTCAGAGCGGCCAGGTCGATGGGTGTTAAGGCGAAGGCGCATAAGACCGCCGTCTCGCGCCTGCAACATACGCCGCTGCCGGCGCTCGCCTTTTTCAAGGACCGGGGCTGGACCGTCATCGGAAAAGTGACGCCGGCGTTTGCCGTCGTCCAGGGGGGCGGCGACGCTTGCCCGAAGACGCTCACCATTCCCGAATTCACCGAGGCCTGGGATGGACGCATTGTCCTGCTGTCCAAACGAGCCAGCTTGAGCGATTTTTCGCGGCGCTTCGACCTCACCTGGTTTTGGGGCGCGGCCGCGAAAAATACCGTAGCGTGCTGTATGAGGTTCTTGCCGCGTCCTTCGTGATCCAGCTTTTCGGGTTGGCCACGCCGCTGATTTTTCAGACCGTCATCGATAAGGTGCTCGTTCACCGCGGCCTCTCGACCTTAGAGATTTTCATTGCCCGGCTTGGCGCTCATCGGGCTCTTCGACGTCATCTTGTCGGGATTGCGCACCTACTTGTTCACGCATACGAGCAACCGCATCGATGTCGAGCTAGGCTCGCGCGTGTTCCGCCATTTGATGGCTCTGCCCCTGCCTTATTTCGAAGTCCGCCGCGTCGGCGACTCGGTGGCGCGCGTGAGAGAGCTCGAAACCATCCGGCAATTTATTACAGGCTCGTCCATCACGCTGGTGCTCGATCTGCTGTTCTGCGCGGTCTTTATCGGCGTGATGTTCCTCTATAGTTCGCTGCTGGCGTGGATCGTCGTTGCGACCCTGCCGCTTTATGCAATTCTGTCGGTTGCCGTGACGCCGCTCTTCCGCGTGCGTTTAGAAGAAAAATTCCGGCACGGTGCGGCGAGCCAGGCCTTTCTTGTCGAGAGTGTGACCGGCGTCGAGACCATCAAGGCCATGGCTGTCGAGCCCATCATGCAAAGGAAATGGGAAGAGCAGCTGGCAGCCTATGTCGGAGCCTCCTTCCGCGCAGCTATGCTCGGCAATATCGCGACGCAAGCAACGAGCCTGCTCAACAAGACCACGACGGTGCTTACGCTTTTCGTTGGAGCGGGGCTGATCATCCAGAATGAGCTGACGGTCGGCGAATTGGTCGCGTTCAACATGCTGGCCTCGCAAGTAAGCACCCCCGTGCTGAGGCTCGCGCAAGTCTGGCAGGATTTCCACCAGGTGCGGATCTCCATCGCCCGGCTCGGCGACATCCTCAACACGCCCGTCGAATACGCGCCGGGCATGCCGGCGGACGCGCGAACCTTGGAAGGCGGCATTGAGTTCGAACGCGTTCAGTTCCGCTATGGGCCTGGCGAGCGCCTCGTTTTGCGCGAGGTCAGCTTCAAGGCCGAGCCCGGCCAAGTGATCGGGATCGTGGGCCCGTCCGGTTCGGGCAAGAGCACCATCGCCAAGCTCATTCAAAGGCTTTATTTGCCGGAGAGCGGGCGCGTGCTCGTCGACGGCGCCGATATTCGCGCGCTCGACCCTGCGTGGCTGCGCCGGCAGATTGGCATCGTGCTGCAAGACAACGTCCTGTTCAACGCAAGTGTGCGCGAAAATATCGCCCTTTCCGACCCCGGCTTGCCCGCGGAGCGGGTGGTTGCGGCCGCACGCCTTGCCGGGGCGCACGATTTCATCTGCAAAATGCGCGAGGGCTACGATACGGCGGTCGGCGAGCGGGGCGTGTCTTTGTCGGGCGGCCAGCGTCAGCGCCTTGCCATAGCGCGTGCGCTCGTCAGCGATCCCCGCATCCTCATCTTCGATGAAGCCACTTCCGCCCTCGATTACGAGTCCGAGAGCATTATTCATCGGAACATGCGCAAGATCGTCCAGGGCCGCACGGTCTTTATTATCGCACACCGGCTTTCGGCGGTGCGCATGGCTAACCGCATTCTGACCATCGAGGACGGAGTGGTTACGGAGGACGGGTGCCATGACGAGCTTGTCGCAGCAAATGGGCGCTACGCGACACTGCTCCGCCTGCAATCCGGGCTCGCTTAGGAGGGACCGATGACATCTGGGCGGGCGGAAGTGCTGCCAGGCGGCAGCTTAGCATGGCGGAAGCAGACGAAATTATCGCGCGCCGAGCTGGAATTTCTAGCGCCGGCACTTGAGGTCACCGAATCGCCGCCTTCGCCTCTGGGCCGCACGATTACCTATGCGATCCTTGCCATCGTCATGACTGGGTTGTGCTGGGCCGTCATCGGCCGCGTGGATATCGTTTCGGTGGCGTCCGGAAAGATCGTGACGCAGGCCCGCACAAAGGTTGTCGAACCGCTGGAAACCGCTTCTGTCAAAGCGATCCTCGTCAAGCCTGGCGAGCATGTCAGAGCGGGCCAGCCGCTCATCGAGCTTGAAAAACTCGGGCCCCTGGCCGAGGCACTCAAAGCCCGGCAGGACCTCGCCGCCGCTTCGCTCGATGCTTTGCGCCTTCGCGCTTTTCTGGCAGGCGCCAGCAGGCTTGAGGCCGGGGAAGCGGCTGGTGCAAGCGCGCTTGAGCTTGCCGATGCAGAGGCGCGCCTCCTATCGCAGAGGGCGGAAGCGGAGGCAAAGCTTGCGGCGTTGCGGCGCGACGGCGAGGAAAAAAGGGGCGAGCGGGAGACGCTGTTGCGAACCCTGGCCAAACTGAAGGCGATCTTGCCGCTGGCTACCGAACGCGCAGAGATCCGGCAAAAGTCCGCCGATACGGCGTTCGGTTCCCGGTTCCTCAATCTTGAAGCTCAGCAGCAGCTTTTGGAAACGAAATCGGAAATCGGGCTGACCGAAAGCAAGATCGCCGCCGCCGGGGCGGCGATCCTAGCGATTGACGAGCGGATCAATGGAACCGCTGCCGAAACGCGGCGTACCGCCCTTGCCGATTTGGCAAAAGCGCAGGAGCAGATGCGAAGCGCACAAGAAGCGCTCACCAAGGCGATGCACAAAGTCGACCTGTCCACGTTGCGCGCGCCCATCGATGGGACCGTGCAGCAACTCAACGTCACGACCGTGGGGAGCGTGGTAACGCCTGCGCAGCAGCTCGCGAGCGTGGTGCCGGACGGCGAGCCCGTGGAGGTGGAGGTGGCCTTGGAGAACCGCGACATTGGCTTTGTGCACGCGGGCCAGGAAGCTGAGATCAAGATCGAGGCGTATCCCTTCACGCGCTTCGGGCTGGCCAAGGGCGTGGTGACGGGCGTCGACCGCGACGCCGAACCGCTGGCGCCCGCGAACCAGAAGCCGGGTTCGAAACGTGCCTCCGACACAACCGAATATCTCCACGAAAGCGAACGGCTTTTCTACACGGCCAGGATCGAGCTCGTGAAAAACCTGCAGCGGAGCGACGGAGAGCCATTGAAGCTCCTGCCCGGTATGGCGGTTAAGGCCGAGATCCTTACGGGGCGGCGGCGTATCGTAGACTATCTGCTGTCGCCGCTGTCGGAATACCGCCACGACGGCTTGCGCGAGCGATAACCTCAAACGCTGGACTGAAGTCTCTGAGCCGCAGCCAGCTATAGTGTGCGGGCGCCGCAGTCTAATACCAACCGCCGTAAGTTCTCCGTCATTGCGAGGGGCTTCAGCCCCGAAGCAATCCAGAAGCCGCAAGCAGCTGCGGCAGTTTCTGGATCGCCACGCCGGCCAAGCGCCGCCTCGCGATGACGGTGCTAGCCCGGAACGGTCAGGACTTCTGGCGCCTGGTATAATACCAGCCGTCAGAGATTTTGACTCCTTTGCCGGGGCGTGCTGTGCCCCAGCGTCATGCTGTGCGGGAGGCTACCGTTTGTTAATGAAAATTGGGTTCGTTTGGCAAAAAGCCTATTTCTATATAAGTACACACTTTTGGCCGTCTGAAAGAACGGCCAAGGACAAAGGTGTCAGGACTTTTGGCGGCCGGTATAAGGCGAAGTAGAAAAACTTACGAAAATCCTATAAATCTGGATGAAAGCGCCAAGAGAGGGGGGGAATGCTCAAGTTTAGCCGATAAGATTAAGGTTAAACGGCGGTAAAGCGGGAAGCACCCGTATAACGTGTGTACTATGCTCTGGACTGAGTTCTGGTAGAGGTCGTACAGCCGTGATGGGTAGCAAAGTTTCTGGTTCCGCCGCCGCCAGCGTTTCGCGCAGCCTGACCAACGGTAAGGTTGCCGGACTTTACGCATTGCCGAAACGCCCCTTAGCGGGAGTGCACCCTAAGGGCAAGACCTTCAATCGCCCCGCGCCAGAGGTCCGGCCGGGCGTGCGCCCGGAGCTGCTCGCGGAAACCCAGGCGATTATCTTCCCAGCCGGCATCGCACTGAGCGCGCTCGTGGCGCAGGTTTTCTACTTCGACGTCATTCTTCATTCCCCGGCGCCCGGCTCCTTTTACCTCGGCGCCGGTGCGCTGGCTGCGATCGTACTCATGGTGACCGGCAGGCTGTCGGACCTTTATTCGGTTCCGGCCATTATTGCGGGCGAGGCGAAGACGCGCGTCATCGTGCTGGCCGCCAGTATCAGTTTCGCGCTGCTGTTCTGCCTGTTCAATCTCTTGAAGATTTCGGGCAGCTTCCCGTGGGGCTGGTTCGCGCTCTGGTACGCGTTCAGCGTTGCGTTTCTGCTGGCTGCGCGCTGTGGCATCCTCTTGTGGGCGCGGCTCTTAAGGGCTGAGACCCGGCTCTCGCAGCGCGTTGCGGTTTACGGCAGCATGGACCTTGCCGCCCGGGTGACCGAAGAGCTTTTCGCAGAGGATCGCAACCTTGTCCTTGCAGGCATTTACAGCGACGATCCGGCATCTCTCTCGTATGACGCCCCCGCCGGCGGGATGGCCGGCCTTATCGCCGCTGCGCAAAGCGGTGCCTGCGACCGGATCGTTTTGGCGATGCCGTCAGCGGCAAAAGACGAGATCCTCGACGCGATAGCGGACCTTGAGGTGCTGCCGATCGACGTCCAGCTTTGCCCCGATGCGCTGACGGTTCCCCGCGGTATTGGCGGAGCAGGCGGTTTGGTGTTGCTCGACCTGCAGCGTCCGCCGCTGAGCGTGCGGGGTTCGCTCCTGAAGGCGGCGATGGATTACGCGCTCGGCGCAATCGCGCTCGTTGCCTTGTCGCCGCTGATGCTTGTCATTGCCGCCGCCGTCAAATTGGACAGCCGGGGGCCGGTCTTCTTCGTGCAGTCGCGCCACGGCTACAATCACCGTATCGTCAGGGTGATGAAATTCAGGACCATGACCGTCGCGGAGGATGGCCCCGTCGTGACGCAGGCCGTGCGGGACGACAAGCGCGTAACCCGCGTAGGCCGCTTCCTGCGCCGGACGAGCCTCGACGAGCTGCCGCAGCTCTTCAACGTTCTGCAGGGAGAACTATCGCTCGTAGGCCCGCGTCCCCACGCGGTCGCGCACAACAAATCTTACGCCCGCGTCCTGAACAGCTACGCCAACCGTCATAAGGTCAAGCCAGGCATAACCGGCTGGGCGCAAGTCAACGGCTGCCGCGGCGAAACGAAAACGCCCGAAGATATGCGCCAGCGTGTTGAGCTAGACCTTTATTACATCAAGAACTGGTCGCTATGGCGGGATATCCAAATCCTGGCCCGGACTACGCTCGTGCCGTTCTTCAGCTCTAACGCGTACTGATAGCAAGATGAGTAGAGCCCTGGTGTGCATTCCCCGCGGTCAGGATTGGGAGACCGAAGTAACGGTCGCCCGCCTGCGCAATAGCGGGCATAAGCCGGGGGGCTGGCCCGCCTGCAGCCCGGCCGCACCGGCCGCTGCGGAGGCGGTGCAATCGGCGCCGGGCGAAAGGCCGGTCAATAGAGTTTCAGTCGGCGTACTGGGCACACTCGTGGATGAAAACTACCGTCTCGGCGGCGGCGACCGTTTACGCATTCTCTTTTACGACCGCTACGACCGCGACGATCTCAACGGCGAGTACGTTATCGGCGAGAGCGGCCAGCTGCGCCTGCCCAGAATTGGCGAGTTCGACGCGCGCGATAAAACGCGGCTGGAGCTTGAGCGCGAAATCCGCGCCGTTGCCGGAAACAGGCGCGAGAGGCTTGGATATTTCTCCATCGATATCGTGCAGTGCCGCCCGTTCTACGTTGCCGGGCTCGTCAACCGTCCAGGAGCCTACCCCTATGTTCCGGGCTATACCGTTTTGCACGCCCTTACCGTCGCCGGCGGTCTCTACCGCTCAGGCATCGAGCCATTCGGCGGCTCGATACCTGGGAGGGGCGGGGCCGGCCAGGTGGTCTCCTACAGGATCATGCGGCGCAGCCAATCCGGCGAGCCGGTCTTCGAGCAAGCCGGCGAAACGGCTCCGGTCATGCCGGGGGATGTGATCCAGATCGAATGCCAAGAGCGCGACCGGTCTTGACCGGATCGCTTCGGGCCTTCGGGAAAGACGATGCGCGCAACAGCCGCGCGGGATCCGGCGACCGCTTAGCGGCATTGAACCTTCGACAAATTGAACGCGACAAATCGAATGGTGGCGACGCTACGCGATCAAGATCCTAAAGTATGGCCTTATGCGCGGCGCCGGACACGTTCTTATGCTGCAAACAAGGAGAAGATCCATGGCGGAGATTTGAATCGAGGGCGAGCAAGTTTCCATTCACCTTAGCTTTGCCGAGAAAATCGGAGCGCTCCACGGCGATCTCCGCTTTCCCGTTTCGGCGGTCCGGGCAGTCCGGGTTGTCGACAAGCCGTTTGGCGAGATCGAAGGCATCCGTTCCCCAGGGACGGGCGTTCCAGGAGTGCTCGCCCTGGGAACCTATCGCGCGCGCGGGAGGCGGGACTTCGTTGCCGTCTACCGCGGCGAGCGAGGTGTCGTTATCGAGATAGACGCGCACAACACGAAATACCAGCGGGTGATCCTCTCGGCGAAAGACCCAGACCGCCTCCGCGGTATAGTCGCATCGGCCCGATGAGCCCCGGCATTCGGGCCGGGGAGGGTCTCCCTGCATCTATGCGATCTGTGTTGACCGGCGCCGCTTCCGCCGGGGCGTGGGCAGCGAGAGGTGTGGCGCGACTATAGTCTCGTACCGCGCGCAATATGCAACCATATCTATGGTATCCTCGCCCCTTCGGATGCGTTCATGATCGATAAGCTGGAATTTCTGATCGCTCTTGCGCAGGAGAAGCATTTCGGGCGCGCGGCGGAAGCCTGCGGCGTCACGCAACCGACACTTTCGGCGGGGCTAAAGCAGCTTGAGGATACGCTGGGCGTAATCCTCGTCCGGCGCGGCTCGCGTTTCCTGGGGCTAACGGGCGAAGGCGAGCGCGTCTTGGAATGGGCGAGGCGGATCGTTGCCGATACGCGCGCGCTGAAGCAGGATGTCGAACGGCTCAAGCACGGTCTGACGGGGCATTTGCGTATTGCTGCGATCCCGACGGCGCTGCCCATGGCCGCCGCGATAACCACGCCCTTTCATGCGCGTTATCCAGACGTGCGCTATACGGTGCTTGCGCGAAACTCGGCGGAGATCCTGGAGCTACTCGCGAACCTCGATATCGACGTGGGGATCACCTATCTCGACAACGAGCCGCTGGGCAAGGTCAGCGCCGTGCCGCTCTACCGGGAAAGATATTGCCTCCTGACCACGGAGGCGAACCGGTTCGCCGGCGCCAAGTCTGTGAGTTGGGAGGAGGCTGCAAGCATTCCATTGTGCCTGCTCACGCGCGACATGCAAAACCGCCGCATCCTCGACAGGTACTTGAAGAATGCCTCGGTCAAGCTCGAGAGCGACTCGATGATCGTGCTGTTCTCGCATATCCAGACCGGGCAATGGTCGGGGATCATGGCTGAGAAGCTCACCGGAATTTTCAGGCTTGCGCCGGAGATCGAGGCTATCCCGATTGTGGAGCCGGACGCCACCTACACCATCGGCCTGGTCGCGGGCCCGCGCGAACCGATCACGCCGCTCGTCTCGGCTTTCATGCGCGAGGCGAAGGGTGTTTCGAACCGGTTGGAAAAATAGTAATTCGAAAAATACGTTGCAGATATATAGGTAAGAACATTTAGCGGAGAGACCTAGCGCATGTATAGAACGATGCGAAATTTCACATATATTTGATTCCAGCGTGATCTGGGTGTAAAGACATCGATAGATAATCTCTATCGAACTATGCGACAGTAGTATTGATCCGAACCCTGTTTTTCTGATTTAATTAACGCAACCAGAATACCAGGGAGGAACTGTGACCTCGGTCATCGCGGACACCGCGCGTGCCATCATTTCACGCCATCTGGCGCTTGAGGGTGCGGCTTTGCCGATTCTGCATGCCCTTCAAGCTGAGTTCGGATACCTGCCGGAGGAGACGCTGCCCCTGGTCGCGGACGCGCTGAATATTCACGCGCGCCGAAATTTACGGCGTCGCGACCTTCTATCACGATTTCCACCTTGAGCCGCGCGGCAAGCATACGCTGACGCTGTGCCGGGCCGAGGCGTGCCAATCCATGGGCGCGGTTGCGCTGGCCGAGCGGGCGAAGGTGCTGCTCGGCGTCGATTTTGGCGGGACCACGGCAAGCGGGCGGGTGACGCTGGAGCAGACCTTCTGCCTAGGGCTTTGCGCCTGCGCGCCCTCGGGCATGGTCGACGGCAAGCCCGTTGCCAGGCTCACGCCGCAAAAGCTCGATGAGATCATCGCCGGGGTGGACGCATGAGGATCTTCGTGCCAGGCGACGCCGCGGCGGTGGCGGTTGGCGCCGATGCCGTCGCCACGAGCGATCCAGGAAGCGGCGCGGGGCCGCGGAATAAGCGTCGAGATCGTGCGCAACGGCTCCCGCGGCATGATCTGGCTGGAGCCGCTGGTGGAAGTTGAGACGCCGGCGGGCCGCATCGCTTATGGGCCCGGTAGATCGCGAAGATGTTACTGGATTGTTCGAAGCCGGTTTTCTCGAAGGCGCGGATCATCCCTTGCGCATCGGCAGGCCGGAAGAACATCCTTTCCTCAAGCGGCAGACGCGGCTCGCCTTCGCGCGCTGCGGCATCACCGATCCGCTGTCGCTGGACGATTACCGCGCTTACGGCGGCTTCAAGGGCCTGGAGCGCGCGATTGCCATTGGCCCGGCCGCAACCGTGGAGGAGGTCGTCACCTCGGGCTTGCGGGGACGCGGCGGCGCGGGCTTTCCCACCGGCATCAAATGGCGCACCGTTGCGCAAACCGGGGCCCAGCAGAAATACATCGTCTGCAACGCGGACGAGGGCGATAGCGGCACGTTCTCCGACCGGATGATGATGGAAGGCGATCCCTTCTGCCTGATCGAGGGCATGGCCATCGCCGGCCTAGCCACGGGCGCCACCAAGGGCTACGTCTATATCCGCTCCGAATATCCGCACGCCATCGCGGCCATGCGGGAGGCCGTGGTCCGGGCGCGCGAGCACGGGCTGCTGGGGCGAGCGGCTGCTTGGCTCCGCTCACGCCTTCGACATGGAGGTGCGCGTCGGTGCCGGCGCCTATGTCTGCGGCGAGGAGACGGCGCTGCTCGATAGCCTCGAAGGCAAGCGCGGGCAGGTGAGGGCGAAGCCGCCGCTGCCGGCTCATGTGGGGCTGTTCGGCAAGCCGACCGTGGTAAACAACGTGATTTCGCTCGCCTCGGTGCCCTTCATCCTGGCGGAAGGCGGCGCAGCCTATCGCGATTTCGGCATGGGCCGGTCGCGCGGCACGATACCCATTCAGCTCGCGGGCAATGTCAAGCATGGCGGGCTGTTCGAGACGGCTTTCGGCATCACGCTTGGCGAGCTTGTGGACGATATCGGCGGCGGCACCGCAACCGGCCGGCCGGTGCGCGCCGTGCAGGTGGGCGGGCCGCTCGGCGCCTATTTCCCGCGCGCATTGTTCGATACGCCCTTCGACTACGAGGCGTTCGCCGCGCGCGATGGGCTGATCGGCCATGGCGGCATCGTGGTCTTCGACGATAGCGTCGATATGCTTGCACAAGCGCGGTTCGCGTTCGAGTTTTGCGCGTTCGAAAGCTGCGGCAAGTGCACGCCCTGCCGCATCGGCTCCAAGCGCGGCGCCGAAACCATCGATAAAATTCGCGCGCGCATCGACGCAGACGCGAACCTCGCGCTCATCCAGGAGTTATGTGAGACATTGAAGCTCGGCTCGCTCTGCGCGCTGGGCGGCTTCACGCCCTATCCCGTGCTGAGCGCGATCAGGCATTTCCCCGAGGACTTCGGGGCCCGGCCTGCACCTTGCCGCGGCGGAATAGGAGGACGCCATGTCTCTCATTGATGAGCCCGATTACGGAACGCCCGCCTCGAAGGCAACCGGAAACGGTAGCACTCACCATCGATGGGCTGAAGGTGACGGTTCCGGCCGGCACCTCGATCATGCGGGCGGCGGCGCTGAGCCGGCATCGAGATCCCGAAGCTGTGCGCGACCGATATGATGAAGGAGTTCGGCTCCTGCCGGCTGTGCCTCGTCGAGATCGATGGGCGCAACGGCACGCCCGCCTCCTGCACCACGCCCGTCGCCGAAGGCATCGCCGTCCATACGCAAACGGAGCGCCTGAAGCGCATCCGCAGGGGCGTGATGGAGCTTTACATCTCCGATCACCCGCTCGATTGCCTGACCTGTGCCGCGAACGGCGATTGCGAGCTGCAGGACATGGCCGGCGCGGTTGGCCTGCGCGAGGTGCGCTACGGCTTCGACGGCGAGAACCACCTCAAGGACCAGAAGGACCAGTCCAACCCCTATTTCACCTACGATCCAGCGAAATGCATCGTCTGCTCGCGCTGCGTGCGCGCTTGCGACGAAGTGCAGGGCACATTCGCGCTGACCATCATCCGGGCCGCGGCTTCGATAGCCGCGTCTCCGCCGGCATGGCCGAGCCCTTCATGCAATCGGAATGCGTGTCCTGCGGCGCTTGCGTGCAGGCCTGCCCGACCGCGACGCTGATCGAGAAATCGGTCTACGAGATCGGCACGCCCGAGCACTCCGTTGTCACCACCTGCGCCTATTGCGGCGTCGGCTGCGCCTTCAAGGCGGAGATGCGCGGCGACGAGCTGGTGCGCATGGTGCCTTACAAGGACGGCAAGGCCAATCGCGGCCATTCCTGCGTCGAAGGGCCGCTTCGCCTTCGGCTATGCCACCCACAAGGACCGCATTCTGAAGCCGATGATCCGCAGCTCCATCGAGGAGCCCTGGCGCGAGGTGAGCTGGGAGGAGGCCATCGGCTACGCGGCCTCCGAGTTCAGGCGCATCCAGGCGAAATACGGGCGCGGCTGCGGTTGGCGGCATCACCTCGTCGCGCTGCACGAATGAGGAGACCTTCCTCGTTCAAAAGCTGGTCCGCGCCGCCTTCGGCAACAACAATGTCGACACCTGCGCCCGCGTCTGCCATTCGCCCACGGGCTATGGCTTAAGTACCAGCATTCGGCACCTCGGCGGGCACGCAGGATTTCGACTCCGTCGAGCATGCCGATGTCGTCATGATCGTCGGCGCGAACCCGACGGACGGCCACCCGGTGTTTGCGTCGCGGCTCAAGAAGCGGCTGCGCGAGGGCGCGAAGCTGATCGTGATCGATCCGCGCCGCATCGATATGGTGCGCATCGCCCCATGTCGAAGCAGCGTATCACCTGCCGCTGCAGGCCCGGCACCAATGTCGCGGTGCTGACCGCGATTGCGCATGTCATCGTCACCGAGGGGCTGGCCAACGAGGCGTTCATCCGCGAGCGCTGCGACTGGGCGCGAGTACCGGCACTGGGCGGCGTTCGTCTCCGAAGCCGCACAACAGCCCCGAAGCGATCGAGAAGTTCACCGGCGTTCCCGCCGCCGACATGAGAGGCGCGGCCCGGCTTTACGCCACGGGCGGCAACGGCGCGATCTACTACGGCCTTGGCGTCACCGAGCACAGCCAGGGCTCGACCACGGTCATGGCCATCGCCAACCTCGCCATGGCAACCGGCAACATCGGCCGGCCGGGCGTTGGCGTGAACCCGTTGCGCGGCCAGAACAACGTGCAGGGCTCCTGCGACATGGGCTCCTTCCCGCACGAGCTTTCCGGCTACCGGCACATCTCCGGCGATGCCACGCGCCAGATGTTCGAAGCGCTTTGGGGCGTCGACGCTCGACAAGGAGCCGGGCCTGCGCATCCCGAACATGTTCGACGCGGCCATCGAAGGCACTTTCAAGGGGCTCTACGTGCAGGGCGAGGACATTCTTCAGTCCGATCCCGAACACGAAGCACGTCTCCGCGGCGCTCGCGGCCATGGAATGCGTGGTGGTGCAGGACCTGTTCCTGAACGAGACGGCCAATTACGCGCATGTCTTCCTGCCCGGCTCGACCTTCCTTGAGAAGAACGGGACCTTCACCAACGCCGAGCGCCGCATTCAGCGCGTGCGCAAGGTGATGGCGCCCAGGAACGGCAAGGAGGACTGGGAGATCACCGTCGAGCTCTCGGAGGCGCTGGGCTATCCCATGCGCTACGATCACCCGTCCCAGATCATGGACGAGATCGCGCGGCTTACGCCAACCTTCGCGGGCGTATCCTACGAGAAGCTCGACGCGCTGGGCTCGGTGCAGTGGCCCTGCAACGAGAAAGCGCCCGAGGGAACGCCGGTCATGCACATGGGCGGGTTCGTGCGCGGCAAGGGCCAGTTCGTGATAACCGAATATCTGCCGACCGACGAGAAGACCGGCCCGCGCTTCCCGCTGCTGCTAACCACCGGCCGCATCCTGAGCCAGTACAATGTCGGCGCCCAGACGCGGCGCACCGACAACGAGGTGTGGCATCGCGGAGGACCTGCTCGAAATCCATCCGCACGACGCCGAGCAGCGTGGCGTCCGCGAGGGGAGCTGGGTGAAGCTCACGAGCCGGGCCGGGGAGACGACGCTTGCGCGCCACCGTCACGGACCGGGTGGCGCCCGGCGTGGTCTACACCACCTTCCATCATCCGGGACACCAAGCCAACGTCGTCACGACGGAGTATTCGGACTGGGCGACCAACTGCCCAGAATACAAAGTCACGGCGGTGCAGGTTAGCCCCTCGAACGGGCCCGACGGAGTGGCAGGAAAGCTATGACCGGCAGGCGGAACATAGCCGCCGGATCGCCACGATGGAGGCGGCCGAGTGATGGCGGATACGGTTGAATGCTTCACGAAGTCCCCCCTCATCCTGTCCTTCTCCGCGCCAGCTCGCCTTGGCAAGCTGGCATCTTTTGCTGCCGCATCCGCAAGCGGATGCGGACGGGGAGAAGGGACGCCAGAATTGTCCGCAGCGCTAGTTATAGGGTCCTCTCTCCCAGCCGCATCCGCTTGCGGATGCGGCCACGTTGAGATGCCAGCTCGCCAAGGCGAGCTGGCGGGGAGAGAGACAGAGTGAGGGGGGACTTCGTGAAGCATTCAACCGGATCCGGTATGATGGGTTCGACGACGCCGCCATTCATCGAGGTAACGCCGCTGGCGTGGCGCGGAGGGGAGGCCGAGCGCACGCGCCGTGCCATCCCGGAGGAGATGCCCATCGCGTTGACCTTCGACGGCTCGTCCTACGCGGTCATGATGGCGACGCCGGCCGATCTGGAGGACTTCGCCATCGGTTTCGCGCTGACCGAGGATGTCATCGATGCGCCCGGCGATATCGAAAGCCTGGAGATCGTGGAGGCCGGGGGCGGAATCGAGGCGCGCATGTGGTTGAAGCCGGAGGTGTCGCTGCGTCAGCGGGCCAGGCGGCGCAGCATCGTCGGGCCTACAGGCTGCGGCCTTTGCGGGACCGAGAGCATTGAGCAAGCTCTGAAGCCGGTCCGGACGGTCGCAAGCGCATTCAAAGTGCGGCCGGGCGATCTTGTGAAAGGGATGGCAGCGCTTCACTCGCAGCAAAGCCTCAATGCGAGAACGCGCGCGGTTCACGCCGCCGGGCTTTATACGGACGGGGGCATTATCGTCCGGGAGGATGTTGGGCGGCACAACGCGCTCGATAAGGTGGTGGGCGCGGCCATGCGCGCCGGCGCCGCTGCTGGGAACAGCGTGGTTCTGCTGACAAGCCGCGTGTCCATCGAACTCGTGCAAAAGACGGCAAAGCTCGGTGCGCCCATAATCGCCGCGATCTCCGCGCCGACGGCGCTGGCGGTTCGGGTGGCTGAGAGCGCGGGTATCACGCTGGCGGCGGTCCTCAGGGGCGAGGATTTCGAGGTTTTCACTTATCCAGAACGCATCGCTGAGGAGGCGCGGGGCAATGGCGGCTGACAACTTGCGCTCAAGCAGCCCGGAGGGCGGTAGCGCGAACAAAATGCGCTCAAGCAGCCCGGAGGGCGGTAGCGCCAATAAACTGGTGACGATGGCAAATCAGATCGGCGCGTTCTTCGCAAGCCAAGGGCCGGACCAAGCCGTCGCCGGCACCGCCAGCCATTTGAAGAAATTTTGGGACCCCCGGATGCGGGCGGCCATCGTCGCGCATCTGCGCGCGGGCGGGGAGGGACTTAGGCCGGAGGTGCGTCTTGCAGTCGAGGAACTGGCGCGGGAAAAGCCGGAGTAATCGGCAGCCGCGGCAGGTAGTTTATTACAAGAGTAACTAGCGGAGAGGAAACATGGCTGCGATTAGCGGGTACGCCGGTTCGGGACCGGCGAGCGATGGAGGAATACTAAGCCGCAAGCGGACCCTTGCGAAGCCGGGCTCCAGCAGATGGATGGTGCCGCCCGCTGCACTGTGCGTCCATTTGTGCATCGGGCAAGTGTATGCGTTCAGCGTGTTCAACCTGCCGATGACCAAGCTGATCGGCATCACGCATTCGGCGCCCGGCGATTGGAAACTTACCGAGCTTGGCTGGATTTTCTCGATCGCAATCTTTGTCCTCGGTACGTCTGCGGCAATTTTCGGCCGGTGGGTCGAGGAGGGTGGGCCGCGCCGCGCCATGTTCACGGCGGGCTTGTGCTGGGCGGGAGGATTTCTCGTTTCCGCCCTTGGTATCTACCTGCACGAACTTTGGATCGTCTATCTGGGCTACGGCGTCCTTGGCGGATGCGGCCTTGGCATCGGCTATATTTCGCCGGTCTCGACGCTGATCAAGTGGTTCCCCGACCGTCCGGGAATGGCGACCGGCATGGCGATCATGGGCTTTGGCGGCGGCGCCTTCATCGCTTCCCCGCTATCGGTGTGGCTGATGAACAGGTTCTCGACCCCCACCCATATCGGCGTGTGGGAGACCTTCGTTGTGCTCGGCCTTGGCTATCTCGCTTTCATGTGGGCGGGTGCGGCGATCGTGCGCGTTCCGCCCGCGAATTGGATGCCCGAGGGCTATGTGAGCGCCCGGCCCAGCCGCGCAAGCTCGTCACCAAGAACGACGTTTACGTCTACGACGCGCTCAAGACCCCGCAATTTTGGCTGATCTGGTGGGTGCTGTGCCTTAACGTCACCGCCGGCATCGGCGTGCTTGGGCAAGCCTCCGCGATGAGCCAGGAGATGTTCCCGGGCCAGATAACGGCAATGGCAGCTGCGGGGTTTGTGGGGCTTCTCAGCCTGTTCAACATGGCTGGGCGGTTCTTCTGGGCCTCCATATCGGACCTCATCGGCCGCAAATACACTTATTTCTGCTTCTTCGCGCTGGGAACGGTGCTCTATGCCACGGTGCCGTGGACGGGTGAGATCCACAGTATCGTGGCATTCGTGCTCTGCTTCGTGGTGATCATAAGCATGTATGGCGGAGGCTTTGCAACGGTGCCCGCCTATCTCAAGGACATGTTCGGCACCCGCTATGTGGGCGCTATCCATGGCCTTTTGATCACCGCGTGGTCTGCGGCCGGCGTGTTCGGCCCGGTGCTGGTCAATTACATCCGGCAGTATCAAATCGACAGCGGTGTGCCAAAGGCGCAGGCCTACAACACCACTATGTACATCATGGCGGGGCTGTTGGTGGTGGGCTTCATCTGCAATGCCTTCATCGGCCCGGTGCATCGCCGTTTCCATATGGCTGCGGACAAAAACGCCAATCTGGCTGAGGCCGAAGTAGATGCGGCGGGCGATCCCGCCGGTGCATAAGGGAGAAAAGAAGATGAAAAGCAATCGAAAAGCCACTACGGCACTTCAACTGATACTTGCGTGGGGCCTCGTTGGCATTCCGCTTGGCTGGGGGGTGTCCGAGACCGTCCTGAACGCGATGAGGCTATTCCATTAATCGTTGGCACGCCGTAAGGGTAGGAAAGAGCGGGCTGTGGCACCGTCCCCGCGAAGGCGCCGGCCCATAGTAAACACCCGCAGGAACTGTGTCTTGGCGGGCGTAGCCGTTCGCTTACGCTGCTTCCGCGGAAGCTTGGTGCCAGCCGGGCGATGGGCCGGAGCATGCGGCCCTGTCAACAAGGCGCCCGGCGGGGACGTGCCGCTTATGGAGGAGCGGAATCTGGGCGAAAGGTGACTACTTCAGCGGCGCATCGCAGCAGCCGAGGTGGTAGTTCACGCCAACCTTGACGGTGTCGATGGTCAGCTCGTGGTTGAAGTTATAGGTGGCACCTTGAACGAAATTGTGGGGGATTACGCTGTAATCCCAAAGCGAAGAGGAGGTGGTGCCGAAATCGAAGTGCTGATACTCAGCCTTCACGCTCCAGGACGGTGACAACATATATTCCAAGCCGGCGCCAATGGTCCAGCCGGCATGCGCGTCGCTGAAGCTCGGATACCCCCATAACGGGCGAGCTAACGGCGAGTCGACCTGCTCCTGTGCATCGAGGAATGCCAGACCGCCCTTTGCGTAGAGCAGCGCCGGGCCGAACGCGTAGCCTAAACGGCCTGTCAAATCGCCATAGAAGCCGGTGCTGAGCGAAGCTTTCTGGTCGAGGGGATTGACAGCGTGGCTAAGCGCTGTGCTGCCGCTAAGGCTCATGGCGCCAAAATCGGCTTCGACGCCAGCTACGATATTGCCGCGCTGCACGTTATAGCCGAGTTGTGCGCCGCCAAACGCACCGCTTGTAGCCAGGTTCGTGTTATACTCTGGGTTGATAATCGGCGCCTGGTAATCGAAGTACTCGTCGAGGTCTGCCGTGGTCTGGCTGGCCGATGCGTAACCAACGTGCGCACCAACATAGAAGCCGGCCCAGCTTTGGACCGGGACGTAGTCCTTGTAGCTTACAGCGGGGGCGGTGGAGAGATCGGCAGCGCTGGCTGAAGCGGTGAGAGCGGCGGCACTGGCCGCGGAAAGTACGATACGCCAAAACATACTATTATCCTTCGGAAAAGGTGTTGTTACGACATTAGAAAGCGATATCCAAGGCATAGCCTGGAGCTCGCTTGGCTATGCTGGTTTATAGGAACGTGTGGGGCTGGAAAACCTACCTTGGGTTGCGTATGCGCTTGTGGGTTGCGCCTGTTGCGCGGGTGCAACCGGTTGCGGAGGGCGTCGCAACAGGAAAAATTCGGGTGTGCTGAGTATATTTGGAACAATATTCGGCGCTGTCTATGTTTAATGTCCTGTATACAGGGATCGTGCGTAAGCGTACACAGTTGACGGGTTGTAATACCACGGATAAATATTTGTCTAAGACTGGGTCTGTGCGCCGTTTTGAGCACGATTTCGCACCCGGCGATATTTGATGAAAAGGCAAAAGAGATATTCCTGTATGGAAAATATTCTACGTTAAGCTTTGAGGACCGCTAGGAGCCTCGGCATAGGAACTCGCAAAAACCCTTGCGGCTGTTGCCGGACGGCAACGGAGAGCGTAGAGACCGGTACCCAGTTGCGGCGATACGGAATCCGGCAGATTGGTTCACCCTGCGGCGTCATCCCGGAAATGCCGGAGGCATTATCCGGGATCGTTGCGAACGCCGGCGCCAGTTACGATCCCGGATACCGCCTTGGGCGGTTCCGGGATGACAAGAAAGGACAGCGGCGCGCACGGGATGACGGGCGCGGAACCGGCTTTGGCGGCACGCCGCCTTCGTCGAACCGCGAGCCTTTACCGGTCTTCAGTGGGCTACCAGCCTAAACACCGCGCCGTTGTTCGATCCCCCCGGTCCGCCGCCGCTTGTGGTGCCATAAAGCTCGCCCTTGGCATCCGCCATCAAGCCGGCTTGGGGCACGCATCCGTAGTCGCCGGAGCAGCCGGTAAAGCTATAAAGCACGGTTGGAGTCCACTCGCCCGAGCCACGCGCAGGCGGGGCAAGGCTATAAACCGCGCCGGAGGAGGCGCCTACGGGGATTCCCCCTGCCACTGTGACCCCGTAAAGCTTGCCCTGAGCGTTGAGGATCAAGGAGCCAATTGGAAACATGAGCTTGGCTCCTGGGAAGTCATACAGGACTTGCTCAGTCCACTGACCCGAGGGGATCGCTGGGGGCGTCAATTTAAAAACGGCGCCGAGGCCCAGGCTTCCCCCGTGCTGGGTTGCGCCATAGAGCGCGCCATGCTTGTCGAGGATCACACCGGAAGGCATGGCGCCGTTCGAGCCCGTGAAGCTTTGCAGAACGGTCTCCGTCCAGGTCCCTGTCCCGGGGGTCAGCTTGTAGACCGTGCCTAAGTCCGCTTCCCCTCCATAAAGGGTGGTGCCATAGAGCGCGCCCTTCGCATCGAAAATTAAACTGCCGGCGGGGGTCACGCCATCTGGCGGGGGCATGAAATTATACAGAATTGTTTCGGTCCACGCCCCGTTGCCCGATACTGGGGATTTCAATCTGAACACGGTGCCGTAGCCGTAAGCGCCTCCAGATCCGGTTGTGCCGTAGAGGTAGCCATGTGCGTCGAAGATCAGGCCCCCTTGCGGGTTGTAGCCATCCGATGAGCTACTCAGGAAATTGTACAGGATAGTTTCTGTCCACGGACCTGTGCCCGATGCCGGCGGCGTCAGTCTAAAAACTACGCCCCCGTTATTCGAGCCTCCCCCGTAAGCCGTGCCGTAGAGGGAGCCTTGCGCATCGAAGATGACATTGGCCTGCGGCTCGCAGCCGTCGCCGCCGGCACAGGCCCCGAAGCTATGCAGCACCGTCTCGGTCCACGGTTCCTTACTGGATGCCGGAGGGGTCAATTTGAATACCACTCCCATGCCCGAAGCGCCCCCGTGGAAAGTCGTGCCGTAGAGCGCCCCTTTTGCATCGGATATCAAACTGGCCAACGGTTGGGAGCCAGATGTGCCTGTGAAATCGTATAACGCCGTTTCGGTTGCTCGCGCGGGCGTTAAACCGGCTGCAGCGATGAAAGCGCAAGCGGCCGGCAAAAGCAGGCCGGCGGACGCCGCCCGGGCGCGTTTCCGGATTAGGCCGCGTATAGAGAACATAAAAACTCCTTTGCTGAATTGGCCGAACTAAGCCGAAGCTCAACAGACCCTTGCACCAAGCTTACACTTCCGGTTCGCGGCGAAAAAAAGTGCAAACAATCTTTTAAAGCTGAAAGTAGATGCTCGTGTCCTGAGCGCCACACAGATCGCTGCTGGAACAGCCGGATCGCGCTTGTACCCAGATCACTGACCCGCACTACGCGCATTACCCCTCACCCGGCCCTCTCCCAATGCCTTGCGAGCTTGCAGCTTAGAGCGTCCGTCTCGCGCGAATGCGATGGGAGAGAGAGTACGCTCCCAACGGTTGAAAGGCGTACTCCCTCTCCATCGGGGAGAGGGTCGGGGTGAGGGGTTGTGCCCTATGGATGGGACTCATCCTTCAGCGACAGTGGGTACTAGCGCCGGGCTCAAACCGATCCGGCGGCCTGTCCGCGGAAGCCGGTTGCCAGCACGTAAAGCTCAGGCGATTCCGCGCGGCTGGCTTTGGGCTTGATATGGCGCACCACGGAGAAGTCGCGCTTGAGTACGGCGAGCAGGCTCTTCTCGCTGCCGCCTTGAAAGACCTTGGCGAGGAAGGCGCCGCCCGGTGCCAGGACTTTCAGCGCAAAATCGAGCGCCTCTTCCGCGAGCCCCATGATGCGGATATGATCCGTCGCCCTGTGCCCAGTTGTGGGCGCGGCCATGTCGGACAGAACTGCATCCGCCCTGCGCCCGCCCAAGGCTTCGAGCAAACGGATTTCGGCCTCCGGCTCGCTGAAATCCTGCTGAAAGATAGCGACGCCAGGTATCCCGTCGAAGGGAAGAATATCCAGCGCAACCACAGCGCCCCGGCCGTCCTCCGCTTTCACACGCTTCGCCGCGACCTGGCTCCAGCCTCCGGGTGCGGCGCCAAGGTCTACGATTACGCCGCCCGGTTTCAGGATGCCGTATTTATCCGCGATCTCCTCAAGCTTGTAGGCCGCGCGGCTGCGATAGCCTTCGCGCTTCGCCGCCGCGACATAGGGGTCGTTGAGCTGGCGTTCGAGCCACAGCTTGGACGACTGCGTGCGCCCCCGCGTCGAGCTCGATCGTAGGGCTCGCGCTTGATTTGGGTCGCGGTTGGTCATGGATGAATTATTCCACGTCATTGCGAGGGGCGAGCTCCCTGAAGCAATCCAGAAGGCAGCAAGCGAGGTGCCCGTTTCTGGATCGCCACGGCGGCCGAGACCGCCTCGCGATGACGGACGAGGCCGGCGAAACGGCCGGGGCGGGTATTATCGGGAGGATCACTCAACACTTCCGGTGCGTGTGCGTTCCAGCGTTAGGCCCTCCGTTGGAGGCGGCGATTTTTGCATTGTGGTTGCGCTCGCCGATCAGATCCTCCGCGATCAGCGTAGCCAGTATGCCTTCGCGCAATCCCCGGTCCGCGACCCGCAAGGACTTGACGGGCCACACCCTAAGCATGGCCTCCATAATGGCACAGCCGGCGAGGATAAGATCGGCCCGCTCCCTGCCGATGCAGGGCTCGGCGGCGCGCTGCTCGTAGTTCATGCCGGCGATACGCTTGGACACCTGGCGGATGCTTTGGGCGGAAAGCCAGCAGCCATCGACCTTGGCGCGATGATATTCGGCAAGGCCGAGATAGACGCCCGCAATCGTGGTGACGGTTCCCGAGGTGCCGAGCAGATGCGCGCCGCTTGCCGCTATCTTGGCAGCGATGCTGTTGCGGTCGCTAAACGGTTTCAACTCGCCCTGGACGAAAGTCACCATTTCTTCGAACTGGTGGCCCTCCGCGAAGGACTTGCCGAAGCGCTCGGCAAGGGTGACGACCCCGAAGGGCAAGGAAGTCCATGCCTCGATGCTATCCTGGGCCCTGAGCCGGTCCTCGATGGAGATGCGCCGCGAAGGGCGTCCCATGGCGAGGTTGAGCCAAACGAATTCCGACGAGCCGCCGCCGATATCGAAGACCAGGACGTAATCGCTTTG
>CAWAVJ010000077.1:0-4358 GCA_963785355.1 uncultured Alphaproteobacteria bacterium | reverse complement strand
GGAACCCGGCGTCCCATGGTCATGCTTTGCGAGCGGATGAGAAACGCCCCGAAGGCGACGCCGGCGGCCAGAAGCAGGAAGGTGGCAAATGGACCCACCCAGTGGCTCACCCAGACGATCGAGGCGACCTCGATCACCGGCAGCGAGATTACAAGGAAGAAGATGAGGAATGGCATTGGCCGCCTGCCTTGGTTTGGATACGGAAATATGGCTTCCATAATATGGTGGCAAAACTAATATGTTGGGGAAGGCCGCAATGCGGCGAAAGCGCGCCGCAAATTTGGCCTATGCTAGGAAAGGTCTTCAGCCTATAGCCAGCTCGGTTCAGAAAGCTTATATCACGGTATTCGGTCGTACAACTTAAAGGGCCTCAGGGCCGGAGGGGCGGCTTTGCAGACGAGCGACATCTTCGATCTAACTAATATTTTGCTTCTCGCGGTTGCGATCATAATTTTTTTCCGGCTCAGAAGCGTGCTTGGCCGCAAGACCGGAACTGAACGGCCGCGATTCGACCCCTATGCCGCCCCCGATGCGGCTTCGCCCCGCGAGCGCGACAGCAATGTCGTTACCCTGCCAAGGGCTCAAGTCCGGGTGCCCGAGCCAAAACCGGGGAGCCCAAGCGTCGACGAGCGGTTGAGCAGCGTGCCCGCGGATAGCGGTGCGTTGCAGCCGCTGCGTGAAATTGCGGCCGCCGATCCGTCTTTCGAGATCGGCGCGTTCCTTAAGGGCGCGAAGGCCGCCTACGAGACGGTCGTGACCGCCTATGCCCAGGGCGACCGGAAAACGCTGCGCACACTGCTTTCTCCCGAGGTCTACGACAGCTTCAACGCGGTCATCGCCGAACGCGAATCCAGGGACGAAACGACTGAGTTCAGCTTTGTCGGCATCTTGTCCGCCGATCCAACGGACGCCAATTTGACTGGGCACGTGGCGCATATCACCGTGCGGTTTGTGAGCGAGCTCGTCACGGCTGTCCGCGACCGGATGGGCAATGTCGTCGAGGGCGATCTCAAGTCGGTCCGCCGCGTCACCGATGTGTGGACCTTCGAGCGGGATGTGGCATCGCCAGACCCAAATTGGCGGCTTGTCGCCACGGATTCCGTCGAGGGCTAGGGGCCGGTGGCGGCGAACCCGCAGGGCGAGCTCTGGCGCTGGCAGCATTCCAGGGCCGGGGTGACGCCGCCCGGGCTGGAGCCAATCGATTTTGCGGCAATCGCCGGCTGGACGGAGGATGACCACTCCGCTGCGCTAGAGTGCTATCTGCAATCGGCCAGCCTGACAGGCCAGCCCGTTCCAGACCCAGCCGGCGTGCAATCCCTGCTTGGGGACCGCCAAAAAGCGCGCGACTTTTTCGAGAAGACTTTCGCCGCTTTCCGGGTTCTAGCCGCACCGGGCCTTCTGACCTCCTACTTCGAGCCGGTTTTGAAAGGCTCGCGGCAAAAATCGGCTGCATTTCCAGTGCCGGTGTACCGGAGGCCGCCAGATCTATCCCCCCTGTTGCCGGGGCATCCATTGAGCAACCAGGGACTTACCGCGGGACGGGAAACCCCGGCCGGCTTCGAACCTTACTATACGCGCGCGGAGATAGAGGCCGGCGTCCTGGCGGGCAGGGGCCTGGAAATCCTCTTCGTGGCGGACTCCCTGGAATTCTTCGTCATGCACGTTCAAGGCTCCGGCCTGATCGAGCTCGACGATGGCAGCACAGTCCGCCTCACCTTCGACGGCAAGAACGGCCATCCTTACACCTCGATTGCAAAACTCCTCGTAGAGCGGGGCCACCTTACCCGCGAGGAGGCAGACCTCGAAGGGATGCTCGCCTGGCTACGCGCCCAGCCCGATCCGCGGCTTTTCCTGAACGAGAACAAATCCTACATATTCTTCAAAGAGCTGGAGCATCCGGCTGCAGCGCCAAGAGGGTCCTGCGGCGCGGAACTCCGGCCAGGGCGCAGCTTGGCGGCCGATCCGCTTTACCACGCACCCGGAACTCCTATATGGGTGGTAGTGCCCGAGCTTGACTTCGAGGGAGCGCCGCTCCGGCGGCTCCTCATTGCGCAGGACACGGGCTCGGCGATCATAGGGCCGCAGCGCGGGGACATCTTTGCGGGCATGGGCGCCGATGCCCGCCGATTTGCGGGCCGCGCCCGGCACAGGTGCGAATTTATTGTATTGCGGCCAAGGCGCTAAGCGGTGCCGGGCTGGCGGAGAGCGATATGGAAGGCCGCAGGCGCAGGCGGTTCCCCTCAAAGGAGGAGCTGGAATTGTGGGCCAAGGTCACGCGCCGCGACGAGCCGCTGGCGCGCAAGCGGCGTGCCGTGCTCCAAACCCATGCGCCTCAACCTCCAGAGGCGGCGATCCCTGCAAAGCCCCGCCAGGAACTGGCGGAGGTTCAAAACCCGCCGCCGCAGCCTGCGGTAAAGCCCAGCGCGAAGACAATGAATAGGCCCGCCGCACTAGCCCCGCCCGAGCCGTTCGACCCTCGGGCTGCCAAACGCATCGCGCGCGGACGCCACGAGATCGACGCGAGGCTCGACCTTCACGGCCTGCGTCAGCAAGACGCCTACGCGGCGCTGCGGCGCTTTCTCGCCCGCTGCCAGGCGGAGGGCCACCGGCACGTGCTGATTATCACTGGCAAAGGTGCAAGCGCGGAAGCCGAAGCGAACCGCGATTTCTGGACCTCCGAAGAACGGGGCGTTCTGCGCCGGCTCGTGCCCCACTGGCTGAGCGAGCCTTCGATGCGTACGCATGTCGTAAGCTTCACGGAATCCTCCATGAAGCACGGCGGCAGCGGAGCCCTTTACGTCACGATCCGCAAGAGCCCGCGCTCCAGGACTTGAGCCGGCCGCTAGTGTGGCGTCTCGCAATTGCCATTACCCTTCGTGGCTATCCTCGCGAAGGCAATTGCGAGACATAAGCCACACTAGCACTTTGACTCTGCTAGTGTCCCTTATGTCTCCGAATTACCGTGCGAGCCTTCGGCAAAGGTGGCGGTAATTCGGAGACGGGACACTAGTCGCAAATTGGGCGGCGGAAGCAGCGCCGCTCGACCGGCGGGCAAACCGGCTCGCCATATTCGTTGTGGAAGCATGGCGCGTCGTACATGTGGCATTCGAGCGCGCCCGGATGGTTGGCTTCAAGGCGCAAACTTTAGCGAGTTGGCAGGCAAAAATTCGCTTCTTGCTACAACCGGCGGCGTTTGCGAAACATCGATAAGATTTGGGCAGCCCTGCCGCCCGCTTCGCCGCCATAGGATAACGGCCCATTCCATGCACACCGGCCCTATTCGCTACGTTGAACCCGTCTTCCGGCCGCCGAGCGAGGCGGAATTGCTGATCTTGCCGCTGACGGACGGCTGTTCCTGGAACCGCTGCACCTTCTGCGAAATGTACACCGCGCCACAAAAGCGCTTCCGCCCGCGTAGCCAGGAGGAGGTGCTGGAGAGCATCCAGCGCTGCGGCGCGGAGTTCGGCGGCGAGGTCCGGCGCGTTTTTCTGGCCGACGGCGACGCGCTGACTCTCTCAACGCGCCGCCTCGTGACGGTGCTTGCGGCCATCCGCCGCGAACTGCCTGCCGTGCGCCGCGTGTCGAGCTATTGCCTGCCGCGCAACTTGCGCAACAAATCGCAGGAAGAGCTTAAGGAGCTGGCCGCGCTTGGGCTCTCGATCGTCTATGTAGGCGTCGAGTTGGGCGATGACGCAGTGCTCGCGCGGGTGAACAAAGGGGAGACGTTCGCGACCGCGCTCGATGCGCTGCAAAAGCTCGGCGAGGCGGGGATCAAGCGCTCGGTGATGATCCTGAACGGCCTGGGCGGGCAAGCGCTATGGCAACAGCACGCGGCGAACTCCGCGGCGCTTATGAACGCCGCGCAGCCCGAATATCTCGCCACGCTGGTGGTCAGCTTCCCCAAGGGCGAGGAGCGGTTGCGCGCCGGTTTTCCTGGCTGGGAGCCGCTCAGCGTGCTGGGCCTGATGCAGGAAATGGAGGCGTTCATTTCGGCGCTTGAGCTGAAACGGACCGTGTTCCGCAGCGACCACGCCTCGAACTGGCTGGTACTCAAAGGCACGCTCGGGGCGGACAAGCCACGGCTGCTTGAGCAATTGCGCGAGGCCATCGCCTCGCCCGAGGCAGCGCGGCTGCGTCCCGCCTGGGCGCGCGGCCTGTAATCTGCGGCCGCAGCCCGGTGTAGCGGATGGGAGCGTCACCATCTAAGCAGAGTTTCATAGGCCCGCGAAGGGATGACCGCCCATATGGCGCTTGAGGCTGGAAGCTGATATCAAAGGGGAAAATTGGGTTCGTTTGGCAAAAATGCTACGTCTATATAAGTAATTATAATCAAGAACGGGCTCTATCGTTTCCTTCCG
>CAWAVJ010000076.1:0-42786 GCA_963785355.1 uncultured Alphaproteobacteria bacterium | reverse complement strand
GGCCCTAAGCGCCGGTTTGCGGTTATTGCCGGCGTAGCCCGCTGAGGGATCTGAAAGCGGGCGCCGCACTCGATGCCAAATCGTGCCCCGGCTCTCAACTCGAAAAGACCGCCGCGAGCCCCAAGAACTCCGTCCGCTCAAAGGTTGACACCTGCTTAAGCCGCGTAGGCGCCGCGGTATGGTAAATGCGGATATGGTAAAGGCGCGCGTCTCCTATTTTCCGCCGCCGTCTTTCTGCGAATTTTTTCCCTCTTTAGGCCGATTTCTGCGACTCCAAAACCCTATTAAATATGTTTGCAGATCGCGAATTAACCGTTCCCGGCATCCGCCCGCAGCGAAATACCATTGAGCAATCAATGCGGTAGCCCATTAACGGCGCAATAAGGAGCATTCTATTATAATGTCGCCGCGCACGTTCACCGCTCCGGCGGCCCATGACGGCCAATATTGGCCGCCACCGCCCCGGTTGTGCCGCCAAGAATGCCGCCGGCAATGATGTCGGAGAGCCAATGATAGTCCGCGCCGAGGAGCCCGATGACGACCGCCAGCGTAAGCACGATGCCCAGCCAGCGCAGTTTCGGCCAGAGGAACCAGAGCGAGCCCGCGAAGGCCGTTATCGCCGTGGTATGCCCGGAAGGGAAGGAGGCGTAGCCTTGCCCGCCCGTGAATGGGAAAAAGCCGTAGGTCCCGTCTCCAAAATAGGAGGGGTTGGGGCAGCATTTGATCCAGGTTTCGGGCCAGGTGCGCCCGAACCCAAATTTCAGCTCCTCTTTCAGCGCCCAGGCGATCAGGATGGCGCAGGCTACCCGCAAGACCGCGGATTTCTGCTGGCGTGAGCGAGCCGCGCGCCAAGGCCCGCGCTGCCACAACGGCTACGCCGAGGGAAGCGAGCAGTCCCAGCGGATTGACGATATACGTAAGCCAAGGGAACAGCTTAAGGCCGTGGAGATAGGGTTTAAGCCCGGCGGCCAGCTGACGGTCGGCGAAAAAGTAAGCCAGCGCGGTGAGCGCGACGAGACCGGAATAAACCAGGGCGATTTGCCGCCAGCGGGGTTGAGCGTTCATGAGAAGCTCCGGTTCGCTTTAGCCGGCCAAGCTGGCGGCGATGTTCACAGTAAGGGCGAGAACGGCGGTGTTGAAGAAGAACGCGACAATCGCATGCAGCGTGACCAGCCGGCGCAACGCGCGCGAGCGGATACTCGGTGTCGGAGGTTTGCGAGGTCGCGCCGATGGAGGTGGAAAAGTAGAGGAAATCCCAATAGTCGGGGTCTTCGCATTCCGGAAAGCGCAAGCCGCCAACCGGGCCGCCATCGTCGGGGCGGTAATAGCCGTGGGCGTAATGCAAGGCGAAGACAACCTGCGTCACGACCCAGGAAGTCATGATCGTGGCCACCGCCAGCCCGGCCAGGAAGAGCTTCTCGGACGGGCTCGTGGTTGGCAGCTTGGCCTCGCCGATCAGCCCAGCGATTGCTGCAAAGCTGGCCGCGATAGCAAGCAGGACGATGAACAGGATCACAACGCGGCTGTCGTCGCGCCGCGCGGCGCGCGCCTGGATCCGGTTCGCGCCGCAGTTCCACATGAGCTCGAACGCGAAAAGCAGGTAGACGAAGCCGGCAATGTCCCAGGCAACCGCCGGGCGGACCGTGTGTGGCCAGCTATGCGGCAGGAAAAACAGTGCGAGCGTGCCCGCGATTGCTGCCCCGTAGAACCGCGGGCGGAGCATAACCGATTGCATGAGCGATATCGGATTGTACCAGCTTCGCGCCTTCGCCACGATTGCCTCCGCCAAATTCATGCCGATGGGTGTCATCCGCTTTTCGGGCTCTCACGTCAATCCATTCGCTTAAGTGGGTGGAAGGGTGGCTTACACTTGCCGGCTAGCAGTCCAGGGAGCATTTAGCACAAATACTCATTTAATGCCGTAGGTCCGGCCTTTGGAGAAACAGCACGATGATGATGCAAACGGTTCGCGCTCCGCTTTCCCACCCTGTTGACATCGCCGAATTGAAGCCGACGCAAATGACGATTGGCCTCCGTGAGGTGCAGACAAGGGCCACACACCTGAAGGAACTCGCCAAGAAGAGCACAGATGAACTTGTACGCAAGCATGTAATTCCAGTTGTTAAGGGGCCGAAAGATAAGTATTATGTCATAGATCATCATCACTTGTGCCGTGCGATGCTACTCGCTGGGCAGCCTCAGGTGTCGGTACTAGTCGTTTTAAACTTGGTCAGGCTCGAAAAGGACGCTTTCTGGGTCTACATGGACAATAGAGGGCTCGTCCACGCCTTCGACGATCAAGGCAAGCGCTGCGACTACCGCGACATTCCCAAGTCCATCGAGGACATGGCCGACGACCCATTCCGGAGCCTGGCGGGCGCGCTCCGCCGCAAGGGCGGCTACGCCAAGGACACAACGCCCTTCAGCGAATTCCTCTGGGCCGATTTCCTGCGGCGCCAAATCGACCGCAAGGAGGTGGAGAAAAACTTCGAGGCCGCGCTTAAAACCGCCGTCGCGCTCGCCAAAAAGACAGAAGCCGATTACCTCCCCGGCTGGTGCGGCCCCGTCGAGGAAGAGGGGTAGAGGGCTGAGTTCCGTCATTGCGAGGGGCATTGACTGCGAGCGTCATTCCCGCGAAGGAGGGAATTCATTTGTCGAGCTGGAACAAGCTCTTATATCCTAAATCCGGCAGTTGACGGGACCATTTTCGCGTGAAGAATCGTGCATTCTCAGGGACATGACCCACGATACGCCCCATCTTCCGGTTCACCCAGAGGGTGAACAACCGGATTGCACAAGACGCTGCATTTGCACCGGCAACGCTCGATAGTTGGGCGGGTCCGGTGCGGGTGGAATGGGACCCCACAGCGCCGCTGACGCCCTATGGGCAGATCCCGTTCTTCATCGAATACTCAAGGTTGCAGGCCTGTTCGATGCCGCGGTTGCGGATTGTCCGTAGCCTATACGAGCCCGAACGCGCCGGAGAAGCGCGACGTGCTTGGTACAACGATGCTATCCGTCCCGGCTGGGCACAAACGCTACGCCCACATCACGGCGCTGCGTAACGACGGCGTGCCGCCCGAGCTATTGGGCATGGAGAAGATCGTCAGCGATCCGCCGAGCCTTCAAGGCCACAGGAGAGGACGAGGGCCGGGAATGGCTGCAGCGCCATCTCGATTACTGCACGGCGCCCTTGCTGGCCGAGCCGTGGGTTCTCGATGCGGATTCGACGGTCAAGCCTTGTTCGGCGGCCGGGCCTGGCTGCTTAGCGGCAACCTTCTGTGCGGCGCCCGCGATGACGGGATGCTGGTCCGCCTCGGCAAGAGCAATGATGGATGGGCGCTGGCGCTGCCCGGCATCGGCCCGATGATAATGCGGGGACGGCCGATGGCTGGGTGGGTTCGCGCGGGGCCGGATGCCTTCGTGGACGATGCGCTGCGCGGCAAGCTGCTCAATGCCGCGCTCGCTTTCGTGCGCACGCTGCCGCCAAAATAGAACTTTCTTGCGCGAACGGGATCGGCGCTGAAATTCCTTTGGAAAACCGGAAGAAAATAAAAGCAAATATGGACCATCGTTAATAAGCTCGGAGTGGTTGTATCCAACAACCTTGCAATCAAATAACGAGGCTGTAGATGGGATATTTGTTTATAATATTTCTCGCATTCGCTGGCTTCGCACAGGCACAGCCGTTCGAAAGAGATGAAGGCGGTGGCTGGCATAGAAGAGCCGTATGCTGCCGGCGCGATGAAGACGGACGCGAGTTTCGGCGGCGGCACTACGTGAAGCGTTACCGTCACTACTCGTGGCATTACAAAAGAGACGAGGACGGCCGCGGTTGGCGGCACTCCGGTAAAGGTGAGGAGGACCGCGGCTGGTGGCACCCCGAAGCGGGCTGGCCGGACTCTGAATTACGCGAGGGTCCCCGGCGGTGCCGTCCGCCGATGCACGCCGCCGGTGACGCAGACGCCCGGAAAGAGAACGCCCTGAATATGGCCATTAAATCTTGGCAGGAACAGGTCATAAATGAGCATGGCGAAAGGTTCCTGAATTACGCCGCGGCCTACAAGATCGATGAGCACTGCGACCCGGCCCGCGTCGGCGAAAGCAACGTTCTCGACCTGAAGCGCTGTGTCATTACCGCTGCCCCATGTCTCACGCCGCCCAGTGCGGACCAGCAGCGCGTGGAAGAGGAAGGCCGCCCCCGTGAAGAGGAGCACCACTAGAGCCCCGCTTTTGATGGCATCGAAAGCGGGGCTCTAAGTCTTTGTTTAGCCGTGCGTCTTACCGGAAAAACTGCTCACACCTCCGGGTCAAGCCCGAAGGCATGCTTTTTCCGGACGCACTCTAATACGGAGCCCGCCCGCCACTTGGCTTTTCTGCGGCTTCTCTCCAGTTCCGCCGCGAGCAAAGACGGCTGCTATTTCGATGTCTGGGTTCTCTCGCCCGAGAAAGTCGCGGACAAGCTCATTGAAAAGCATGCCCGGGTTGCGGTGAGCTCCGAGACGGACCAGGACTATAGTGCTGCGGCAGGCTATATCGCCTGGTCCGTTTATTTAGCTTTCTACGCCCTTATCGTCTGGTTCTTCGGGGGCCGCCCGCTCTATAGAATAAGCGCCACGCTGGCGCGCCACGAGGCAGCCAGCAAGGGGGACGCGAAGGGATGAAAAAGCTCACATTCTGGTTCGAGTTCGCGTCGACCTACAGCTATCTCTCCGCTATGCGGACTGAGACGTGTATACCAGGCCGAATTTGCGCACGGACGCGACATATCCAGCCCTGAGACGCTAGTGTCCCGTCTCCGAATTACCGCCACATTTGCCGAGGGCTCGCACGGTAACTCGGAGACATAAGGGACACTAGCAGAGTCAAAGTGCTAGTGTGGCTTATGTCTCGCAATTGCCTTCGCGAGACCAGCCACAAAGGGGGTAGGCAATTGCGAGACGCCACACTGGCCGTGGAGCTCGCAGCCGTGGGCACTGCCGCCGAAAGGCACGGGCCGCCGGCATTTTCGGCGCACCAAGCTTCACAACCAATAGTGGCGAGCTGGAGTTTGGGATGAAAGAATTAGTTCGCTTGCAACCTATTAAAACTGCTTTACGGTATGCCAGATCCGTATGGATCGGAAGCTAATTCGAGGAGGTTTTCATGCGCATTCTTTCGGCCGCCATTATCGCGGCCTTTTTCGCGGCGGGCTCTGTTGCCGCTTATGCACAAGATGCAGCACCGGCTCCCGCGGCCAAGGCGGCCCCGAAGGTGAAGTGCAAAGGCAAGGCCGAGGCGGACTGCAAAGCCCCGGATTGCACTTGGACGGCCGGCACCGGCTCCGCAGCGGGCAAGTGCACAAGGGCCAAGAAGACGAAGTAATTCCAAGCCGGGCGCTATTGCCGCAAGCAGATGGCAGTGGCGCTTGGCGCGGTTAGCCCAGCGTGAAGCTGAAAGAGCAGCCGGGCATCGCGAATGTCGCCGTGACTGGGGCCGGTGCACCGTAGGGGCTGCGCCGCTGCGGTGTTGTCGACGGTAGCCAGACGCTGCTCCACATGCCGGCCGCGTCCGCGAACATGCCCCATGGATTGAGCGGCCATGGGTTCGCCTGGAGCCCCGGAAGACCGAAGAAAGCCAAGAGCGGAGGCTCCTGGGCGGGAGCGATCCACGGTCCGGCAAAGCCGGATTGCGGCTTGGGCCGGGCAAATCCAGGCCAGAACATTCCGAAAAACGGCGCCGCCTCGCGCGCCATGCGCTCAAAGGCAAGGGCACCAGCGACTTGGGCAAACAGAGCGTTCGCGCGATTGCCGAGCGCGGTCATCGACGACGCGATCGCGGTGAGCGCACGCTTCAAAAGATCGACGGCGAGGCTTCCAGCCACCGAAACGGCGCCTGCGAGGGCAAATTCGGGCCGCACCTCAGCGCGCGCGCTTTGGGGCCGGGGCAGCAAGGGCAGGGCTTTGGATCGCGGCACGCGTGGCCGCGCCGGCACAGCCGCTGGCTCCAGTACGAAAGGAAAGAAGAAGAACATTTCCTGGTTCCTTAGGGCTTTCCATCTGAAATTCGACGGAATTACTTTATGTTGCACCGCAACATAACGCAAGGCCCTTGGCGAGGTTTTCTAGGCCTCCCGCCTGACCCTCACGTGGATTTGAAGCTACGGCGTTGCGGGTTAGAGTCTACCCGCTTCTGATGGAATCAAAAGCCGGTAACAGGGGCAAAAGTCCGGGCAGGCAATTGCCGGTGCGCCGATGCACGAGCGTCATTCCCGCTTGCGAGCGTGTGAAAAAATCGCTGAACTGGCTGAAACGCATGAAATCCGGACCGCAGCGTCGTCCCCGCGGAGGCGGGGACCCATCTAAGAGATTGTTCCAGCGGCAGAAATAGATTCCCGCCTTCGCGGGAATGACGTTGCGGAGTCTTCCCAAAGCCCGCGATTTCGTTTTTTTCACACGCTCGCAAGCGGGAATCCATATATCCTATTGGAACAAGCTCAAAGATGGTTCCCCTCTCCCGCGGGGCCGGCGGCATACAGCTTGACTTAACGCGGTGAAATACTTACCTGGCAGGACTTTTGCCTCTATTACAAAAGCCGGCTCTAAGTTTTTGTTTTAGATCGAACCCGCGGCTTCGCCGGCCATCGCCTCAAGCCCTTCGCGCATCTTCCCCGCGATTTGCATTAGCCCGGCGGTGAGCCCGTAGCGTTCGGCGATCCAAACGGGGTCGTTGTAGGAAATCCAGGTCTTGCCGGCGGCATCCCGCCAAACCAGAGCCTTCAGCGGCAAATCTATTCCCGCCGCCTGATTGGCCTGCATCAGCGGGGTGCCTGCTGCAGCGCTTCCGAACACAAGTACCGTCTCCGGAGGTAGCGTAAGCGCCGCCTCCTTGGCATTTTGCGCATGGTCGATCTCCGCAAATAGATCGAGCCCATGCGATGCAATTCCAGCCTTGAGCCGTTCGACGGTTTCCTTGGGACCATAATTGCTGGGTATCGTGACTACGCCTTCGGGTGCCATGGCGTTCGCTCCTGCTGCTATGAGCGTTAGCATTATCACAGTCCGGCCGGCAGCGCCCATTGCGCGGCAAAAAACATTGCCTCAGCGCAAGCAAGCGAGCGCTACGCCAAGATGCCCGCCCCCTTACACCAACCGTCAAAAGTCCTGACCGTTCCGGCACACTCCCGTCATCGCGAGAGCGCCTTGGCGGCCGTGGCGATCCACAAGCAACATCAGTAACTTGTCCCAGGATTGCTTCGCTTCGCTCGCAATGACGGCGAGCAGAAGCCGGTACATAACGCAATTACCGGCTCAGCGGCACTTTTGGAATAAGCGCCGTCGGCGTGCGGTCGCTGCCATCGCCATCCCCGCCAGCGTCTCCGTCCTCCGCCTTGACGGGCAGCTTGCTCTCGATGACCTCGAACGAGAGCACTTTTGCCCCGTCCTTTCCGGCCACGACGACGACGCGAACCGTCCCACCGCCTTCGAGCTTGCCGAACAGCAGCTCCTCCGCCAGCGGCTTCTTGACGTGCTCCTGGATGACGCGGGCCAGCGGCCGGGCGCCATAAAGTTCGTCGAAGCCCCGGTCGGCGATCCACTCCATCGCTTCCTGCGACAGCTCGATCATGACATTGCGGTCGGCGAGTTGCGCCTCGAGCTGGAAGATAAATTTCTCCACGACCTTGCTGATCATCTCGCGCGACAGCCTTGCGAAGGCGATGACCGCATCGAGCCGGTTACGGAATTCGGGCGAGAACATGCGCTTGATCGCTTCCTCGTCCTCGCCGATGCGCTGCGTGCCGCCAAAGCCGATCGCAGCCTTGGCCATTTCGGCCGCGCCCGCATTCGTGGTCATGATCAGGATGACGTTGCGGAAATCCACCTGCTTGCCGTTATGGTCGGTAAGCTTGCCGTGGTCCATCACCTGCAGCAGCACGTTGAACAGATCGGGGTGCGCTTTCTCGATTTCGTCCAGCAGGAGCACGCAATGCGGGTTCTGGTCGATGCCGTCGGTCAAAAGGCCGCCTTGATCGAAGCCGACATAGCCGGGTGGCGCGCCGATGAGCCTCGAAATGGTGTGGCGCTCCATATATTCCGACATGTCGAAACGGAGGATTTGCACGCCGAGCAGGCTTGCGAGCTGCCGCGCCACCTCCGTCTTGCCAACGCCGGTCGGGCCGGAGAAGAGATAGCTGCCGATGGGCTTCTCGGCATCGCGGAGGCCGGCGCGGGCGAGCTTGATGGCCGCAGCCAGCGCATGGATGGCCTGATCCTGGCCGAACACGACGCGCTTGAGATCGTTCTCAAGGTTGCGCAGGAGCTCGGTATCCGACTTCGAGACCGTCTTTGGCGGGATGCGCGCCATCGTCGCGATGGTGGCTTCCACCTCTTTCACGCCGATAGTCCGCTTTCGCTTGGATGCCGGCAGCAGCATTTGCGAGGCGCCGGTTTCGTCGATCACGTCGATGGCCTTGTCGGGAAGCTTGCGGTCGTGGATGTACTTCGCGGAAAGCTCGACCGCCGATTTGATGGCCTGGTTCGTGTACTTGATGTTGTGGAAGTCCTCGAAGTAAGGCTTGAGGCCCCGCATGATCTCGATAGCGTCTTCCACCGTGGGCTCGGCCACGTCGATCTTCTGGAAGCGGCGGACGAGCGCGCGGTCCTTCTCGAAGTGCTGGCGGTATTCCTTGTAGGTTGTCGAGCCGATGCAGCGCAACACGCCCGATTGCAGCGCCGGCTTCAAAAGGTTCGAGGCATCCATCGCCCCGCCCGAGGTCGCGCCCGCGCCAATCACGGTGTGGATTTCGTCGATAAAGAGGATCGCGCCCGGATAGGCTTCAACCTCCTTCATAACGGCCTTGAGACGCTCCTCGAAGTCGCCGCGGTAGCGGGTGCCGGCGAGAAGCGTGCCCATGTCGAGCGAAAACACCGTCGCATTGGTGAGCACTTGCGGAACCTCGCCATGCACGATCTTGCGTGCGAGCCCTTCCGCTATTGCGGTCTTGCCGACGCCTGGATCGCCGACGTAGAGCGGGTTGTTCTTGGAGCGGCGGCAGAGCACCTGAATGGTGCGTTCGATCTCCTTGTCGCGCCCGATGAGCGGATCGATCCGCCCGTCCTTCGCCTTCTGGTTCAGGTTGACGCAATAGGCTTCGAGCGCGTCGGTGCTGCGCTTCTTGCCGTCGTCCCCCTCGACGGTCGTCGAATTGTCCTCAACGCCGCGGACGCCGCGCGGCTCCGACATGCCGGCGCGCTTGGAGATGCCGTGCGAAATGAAATTCACCGCGTCGAAGCGGGTCATATCCTGCTCGGTCAGGAAGAAGGCCGCGTTGCTTTCCCGCTCGGCGAAGACCGCGACAAGCACATTGGCGCCCGTAACCTCCTCGCGCCCGGAGGACTGCACATGCACGACGGCGCGATGGATGACGCGCTGGAAGCTCGCGGTTGGCTGGGCTTCCCCGTCCTGGTCGAGAATGAGGTTGGAAAGTTCCTTGTCTATGAAATCGGTAAGCTTGGCGCGCAGCCGGTCCAGATCGACGTTGCAGGCCCGCATAACCGACGCCGCGTCGCGGTCGTCGATAAGCGACAAGAGCAGGTGTTCCAGCGTGGCGTATTCGTGATGGCGCTCGTTGGCATATTCGATGGCGCGATGGAGGGATTCTTCCAAGCTGTTTGAGAATGATGGCACTGGCCCACCTACTCCTTTTCCATGGTACACTGCAGAGGATGCTGATGCTGCCGGGCGAAGTTCATCACTTGCGTCACTTTCGTCTCGGCAACCTCATAAGTGTAAACGCCGCATACACCGACGCCCTTCTGATGGACGTGGAGCATGATCCGCGTCGCTTCTTCGCGATGCTTGTTGAAGAAGCGTTCGAGGACATAGACCACGAACTCCATCGGAGTGTAATCGTCATTCAGAAGAAGAACTTTGTAAAGGCTCGGCCGCTTCGTCTTTGGACGCGTTTTGGTAACGACCCCTGTCTTGAGGCCGTTATCTCCCTTGGATCCGTTGTTATTGCCTGCCATCGCCACGATCATCGAGTGTCAAGCCATCAGCTGTGCCATCTGCAGAAACCAGTATATCAAAAACCGTTTGGGCACGCACGCCGTTACCCTACATACTCCCGTTTAACGGTTTGCTCTGTCAAGGGCCGGGACGTGAAGCCTAGCCGAATATATGGCTTGCCGTCCCTGTTGGAAGGGGGGCAGGCGAAGCAGCGGCCGGCAAGCCCAAGACAAGAGCCCAAAACGGGTACAAATGCGTCACCGCATTTTTACACGTTTAAAGCGTAAGATAGTATTAAAGCACGTAAGGGTATAGCTTGAATGGCGGGGCATCTCAAGCGGGAATGGCCGCTCTGGATAGCCGCGGCGTTCTAGCCGTTGGACCGGCGCAGATCCAAGGCATCGTTCGCTTGCCTTGCTGACGACAAGTTTTGGGGGTCTCAAGGCGCGCGATGTTCCGGCAAAAGTCTATGCCTTTCCTGGAATGGGATACTGGGTTGCCTCTAAGAGTTGCACCGAGGCTAACGGTGCTTTGCCTAATTGCTTTAGCTGTGCTGCTGCTGGTGACGGCCGATGCGGACGCCCGGCGCCGCTACTATCGCCATCGCGCATCGGAGTATTCTCCCCCCGCTTCGGCCATGGCCGTGGACCTTTATTCGGGACGGGTGCTCTATACCAAAAACGCCAATGAGCTGCGCTACCCCGCCTCGCTCACGAAGGTCATGACCCTTTACCTTCTTTTCGATGCCCTGCGGGACGGCAAGATCGGCCTGACTACGCAGCTCAGGGTCTCGGCCCATGCGGCGGACCAATCGCCGACCAAGCTCGACCTTTCCGAAGGCGACAAGATTTCCGTCGCCGATGCCATCGGCGCCATTGTCACCAAGTCGGCCAACGATATGGCGGTCGCCGTCGCCGAAGCGCTGGCCGGTTCGGAGGAGGAATTCGCCCGGCGCATGACGCAAAAGGCGCGCTCCATCGGCATGCTGAACACTACCTTCCGCAATGCCTCGGGATTGCCCAACAGCGAGCAGCAAACCACGGCGCACGATCTCATAATCCTCGGAAAGAGCATCCTCGCCAGCCACCCGGAGCGGTGTAAGGTCTTTGCAACCAAGTATTTCCAGTACGATGGGCAGGTTTTCCGCAACCACAACACCCTTCTGTTCACCTACGAGGGAATGGAGGGCATGAAGACGGGCTTCACCCAGTCATCCGGCTTCAACCTGATTGCCACCGCGCGCCGCAACGACAAAAGATTGCTGGCGGTTGTGCTTGGCGGCGCTTCGGCTGGCTCGCGCAACGCGGCGATGAGGAATATTCTCGACAATGCGTGGTCGAAGGCGATGACCCAGATGGCCGCGCGCAAAGCCGGAGTTCTCATGGCTGCGGCCAGGCCGGACCCCGCCTGGGCGGCAAAAGCCATGCCCAAGCCGGCCGGGTCCGAGGAGCCTGCGCCGGTCGAGACCGCGGCAATTGCGGCCGAGCCAAGCGCCGGCTCCTGCTCCTGCCCGGCCCCTTCCCTAGCCTCTCTGCCTGTGCCGGCGTTCCCGGAAGCCTATTCGCGGCTGAAAAGGCGGCCGGACCAGGCTTCGATCTCGATGCTGCTCCACGCAATGGAAGCAGGCCTTGTCGCGAAGCCCAGCCCGGTCTCCTACACGGAACCGCCCCCGTCTGCCGATACAACGACCGACGAGCCCGAGGATAAGGCCGAGCAAGACGCCAGCCGTAGCCCTTCCTACGTGGCTCCTCCGGCCAACGAAATTGTCCGCACCGAAACGATTGCCGCCATGACGGCGCCAGGCGCAGCAAAATTTCTCCGTGCATTATAAATCGGTGAGGCTGGCCGAGGTGGCGCCCCTGGCGGCGGCAGCCCTTGACGCCCCCGCCGCCGAGCCTGCCCCGGTAAAGATTGCGCAAGCCGCTCCGGTGCGCGAAGCGAAGGAAGAGGCCGCCCAGACGCTGGCTGCCGCCGCCGCCCAGCCGGAGCGTCCGGTCCAGCCGGGGCCTTTCCATATACAGGCAGGCGCTTTTCCCGACGAGGCGCAGGCCAAAGAACGCCTCCAAAGCGTCAAGGAAGCGCTGGGGGACGATGTTTTGAAAGCGCATCCGGAATTCATCATGCAGGTCACGCTGGCGAATGGGACAACCATGTACCGTGCCAGGCTCGGACGTTTCGTCAGCGATGCTCAGGCAGCCGTGGCGTGCAAGCGCCTCAAAAAGAGCGGCATCGAATGCTGGAGCATGCCGGTCGATTGACACCGGATCCGGTTGCGTAGATCAAAACCGCCATCTCCGGTATATCTTCGCTAGCGCGGGGCGCGGCCATCCACAGCATATGCACCATCGGGACTTTTATCGCTAAAGCGAATCGCACTACCAAGAGTTGCGCAAGAGTTAACCCGGCTGTCCGGAAACGATGCCGTTTGCGTTAGGAGGTCCGGTTTCAGTTGCTGGGCCCATTTCAGGTGACGCTTGGCGGTTGTTCGATTTGAGTTCACGTGTACTGGCACAATTGATTGGCGGCCTATTCCGGTTCTGCCAATGCGAAGGAGAAAACCGGTGCGGCGCGATCGGATTGCAAAGGCGGCGAACGATATCAGAGAAGCGCTCCATTCTGCGCAAATTCGCGAATTGTTGCGAGCCTTGCGGACGGGGCAGACAGCCGAAGACGGAAGCCGCACGGTGCGAATTCTCCGCTCTTATCAGGAGTTTATGCGCCACTATCATCAGTTCGGCGATCAGGAAAAAGGCCTTGTGGCCTCGGTTGGGCTAGGCCCGCTGCTCGACGCCGGATTTTGGTGCGGGCTGATCGACGGCGGCCCTGCGATGGACCGCAAGGTGCTGTCCGATGTCGAGGTTGCAGCCTACAATCTGATCTTCGTAATGCCCAAACTCAGCGAACTGCTGGCCCGGGAAACCGACAAAGGGGAGTTCGTCGTTTCGGACGGCCGCGGAAGAGAGAGGCAGATCAATTCCTTGCGCGTTTTCGTAGCAGAGAAGGAGCGGTCGCTCACCGATCCGAACATACTCATCGCTCTCATCCGGTCCATGGATAAGCTTTACAAAGCGCTGGCTGTCCTCCACGGCGAGAAAAACGTGGGCCTCGCCATCGGCTCGATCAACTCCGGCAATGCCAAATCCTTCGATTTCTTTGGCGCGAGCGCCATTATGGAGGAAATAAGCAGCCTGCTTGCCAGCGTTTGGGACTGGGTCAAATTTTGCTCCGAGGACAGCCTGCGTTACCAGATCGAGCTTGCGATGGTGGCTTCCGGCTTTATCGTGCGCGTCAAGAAGGCTCAGTCCATCGTCAACGAAGAAGAGGCGCAAAGGGCCACGCGCGTCGTTGCGAAATCGATCGAGATGCTGTTCCGCTGCGGAGCCTATACGGAGGCGATGGACTCGGCGCGCGAGACCAGGGCAAGCCGCATTTTGGTGCCAAAGGGACGGCTGCTGGAAATCAAGGAAAAAGGCGCCGAAATCGAGGTTAAGTTCGATGAGGCCCCTGCCCCCGCCGATCGTTCGGCCTGGCCTACGGGAACCTCAATTTCGGGTCCCGCCGCGGCGATTTCCGGTATCTTGAGCAGCATAAAAGACGAGTTGGAAGCTGAAGAAGTAGCTGCCTAGAGGGCAGTCATCCCGAATCCGGTTGAGTAGTTACCGCACCCGTCATCCCGGAACGGCGCTTGCGCCGTATCCGGGATCTTACGGAGCGCAGGCATTTGTAACGATCCCGGATAACGCCTCCAGCGTTTCCGGGATGACGGCTGCGGAAGCAATCGAGCGGACTCGGTATCATGTGTCCGGGTGCTTCGGACGAGTGCCTTGAGCGTCACCTTGTTACGCTCGCGTACGCAATAATACCAACCGCCATAAGTTTCGACCGTTCTTTGTCATTGCGAGCGAAGCGAAGCAATCCAGATGCAAGTCACTGAAGTTGCTTCTGGATCGTCACGGCCGCCAAGGCGGCCTCGCGATGACGGGGAGTTTGCTGGAACGGTCAGCACTTTTGACGGTTGGTATAAACCGCAATCCTCAATTCCAGGCCGTGGGCGGCACAGTTTGTGCCCCGCTAATCCAAATCTTCCCGGCCGGGCTCATTTGGCGGCCAGCGGTAGCGATCCTATTTAAGGAATGATAGGATTATACGCAGGGGTAGCGGCAAAGTTGCCAACCGGGGGGGTGAGATGGCGAAGGTAGGGCGCTTGCTTCTGCAGGCGCGGCCGGAAGCGGCGAAGTGCAAGCGATGAGCAGCGCGGCGGGTGAGTTGGCATTGCCCCAGGATTTCTTTTCCGGATATTCCGGGCACGCAAACGGTTACGACGAGGCTGTAGGGCCCGATGGGGCGGTGAAGCCGGCATGGGCAGATTTCGCTCAAGCCTTCGGCGCGCTCACGCCGGAAGAGCAGTCGCAGCGCCATGAGCGCCTGCGCCGGCTCGTCCTGGAAAATGGCATCGCCCACGACCTCTTCGCCGGGCCTGGGACCCGTCAGCCTTGGGCCATCGATCTTATCCCCATCGTCTTGCCGGCGGAGGAATGGGCACATCTCGAACGCGGCCTCATTCAGCGGGTCACGCTTTTCGACCTGATCGCCAAGGACATTTACGGCCCGCAATCGTTGCTCAAGGCAAGCAAGATACCGCCGCGGCTTATCTTCAGCGACACGGCTTTCTTGCACGCCTGCCGTGAGGCCAAGCCCGCCACGCACCTCATCAATTTCTTTGCCGCCGACCTGGTTCGCGACACAAGCGGGGTGTGGCGCATTATCGACATGCACGCCGAGACGCCCGCGGGCGCCGGCTTCGCGCTCGCCAACCGGCTCCTGCACGGGCAGCTTATGGGCGACGTCTTCCGCCGCTGCCACACGGTCAGGCTAGCCCGCTATTTCGAACGCCTGCAGACCGAGCTCGTCCAGCGCCTGGAGCGGGATAACCCGCTGATCGTGCTGCTTACGCCGGGGCCGCACCACGAGGACTACTTCAGCCACGCCTACCTTTCGCGCTATCTCGGCTTTCAGCTCGTGGAAGGCGGCGACCTGCGGGTGATCGGCAGCCGGGTATATATGAAGACGCTCGAAGGCTTGAAGCCCGTCGACCTCATCATCCGCTGCGTCGAGGGCTCCCATTGCGATCCCCTTGAGCTCGATCCAAACCGTTTTGCGGGCCCGGTTGGCCTTGTCCAGGCGCTGCGCAAGAATCCGCGCCTCGTCATGAACTTTCTGGGCGCTGCCGTGGTCGAGCACCGCGGGCTTGCGCCATGGCTTCCGCAGATTGCCAGGATGCTGCTCGCGCAAGACCTCATCCTGCCGGATACGCGGCGGCGCTGGCTTGGCGACCTGGACGCGCGCGTGTTCGTTTTCGAGAACCCGGATCGCTTCGTGATCCGCCCGGCTTACGAGGGCAGCGGGCGCCCGGGCCGCGCCCAGCAAGGCGTCTTGCCGGAAAGGCTCTCGCCGCGCGAACTGGACGCACTGAAGTTCGATCTGGAGCTGAACGGGACCGCTTTCGTCGCCGAGGAGCGGCAGGATTGCGCAACCGCGCCCTCCTGGACTGCGGATGGGCTAAAGGCCAGGCCGTTCGCCATGCGTCTCTATGTGTGGGCGGTAGACGGCGAATATAGGGTTATGCCCGGCGGGCTTGCCATGTCGCTTGACGGTACGCCCGGCGTGGCCATGTCGGCGATGGACGGACATTCGCGGGATGTGTGGGTTTGCTCGGAGGAGCAGGCGGCGGCTCCGCACATTTCGTTGATGCGACCGGCCGGCGAGGTTGCGGACGCCATGCGCACCGGAGCCGTGCTGCGCAGCCGCATCGCCGATAATCTCTACTGGCTCGGCCGCTATGGTGAGCGCGCCGATTGGGTCATGCGTTTGATGCGGGGTGCGCTGACCTCTGCCGGGGATGCCGGTACCGCCGGCACCGGCGATGGCGGCCCGAAGGCGCTTGAGCTTATCTTGGCAAAGGATCAACCGCCCGGCTTGATCCAGCCCCTGAACACCGGCACGCGCGCGATCGAGCAGGCCGTGCGGCTCCTGATGACCGCGCCGGGACGGACCTACAGCCTGCCTGGCCTCAAGAGCAGTATGCTGCGCGCCGGCGGCATCGTCCGCGAGCGCCTTTCGCTCGAAGTCTGGCAAACGCTTTTGCGCTTCTCCAATATCGTACCGGAGGGGCCTGAAGAAGCCGCGGCCCCGGTGAAGCTACTTCGACCGGCTGAGTGCCGGCATCGTGACGCTGGCGTCGCTGAATGGGCTTACCGCTGAGAACATGACGCGGAACTATGGCTGGCGGTTCCAGGACATCGGCAGGCGTATCGAGCGCGCGTTCAATCTCGCCGAGCTTTTGCTTGCGCTCTTCCGCGAAAACCCCGGCGACGAGGAGGAAACGGCGCGCCTTTTCTTCGTGCTCAACGTCGCGGACAGCATTATCACCTTCAGGCAGCGCTATTTGTTCGCACCGATCCTCTCGCTCATCCTCGATCTTCTGGTGGTGGATGAATCGAATCCGCGCGGGATTGGCTTTCAGCTCGCGACGATCTCGGACCACCTGGCGGCGCTCCCGCAAGCGACCCACCATTCGCCGCATACCGAGGAGCAGCGGATTATCCTCGATCTCGTGGCGCGTGTCCGCCTTGCCAATGTCGCGGGTCTCGCCCACCCTGGCCCGGCCGGGGTGCGGACGGAACTGCAAGAACTGCTCGGCCACATGATTTCAAGCTTGCCGAAGCTCTCCGAAGCAATTACGCGCCGGTACTTCAACCTCACCGAAGATGAACTCCGGCGCGTCTACGCACGGTTCGGGCAGCGCTCATGAACTTCGAAATCAGCCATCGCACAATCTACCGCTACTCGGCGCCGGTTGCGCAGTCCCATCATCTTTTGCACTTGCAGCCCAGGCCGCATTCGCGCCAGAAAGTCTTGGGCTACAGCCTGCTGATCGACCCGGCTCCCGCTTCGACGACCGATCTCACCGACGATTTCGGCAATCCCGCTTCCATCGTCACCATCGAGCAGGACCACACGCAGCTTACGATCCACTCGCGGGCGCGGGTGGATGTGGAAGCGCCGGACGATTTCGATCCCGCCGATTCAGCGAGTTGGAACGATGTCGCGGCGCACCTTAGAGCTAACCTTGGGGCCGAGACTTTCGGAGCGATCCTCTATTCCTGCCCGTCGCGGTACATCCGGCCGTCGCGCGAAATCCACAAATTCGCACGCGCGAGCTTTCCCGAAGGCCGCCCGCTGCTTGAGGCCGCGTGCGATCTGACCGCGCGCATCTATCAGAACTTCACCTATCAAAGCGGGACGACCGACGTGGCGACGCCGGTCGAAGAGGTGCTGCGGCAAAAAAAGGGTGTCTGCCAGGATTTCGCACACCTTGAGATCGCCTGTTTGCGCACGCTGGGGCTGGCCGCGCGCTATGTCAGCGGCTACCTGCTCACGCGGCCTCCGGAGGGGCGGCCAAAGCTTGTTGGCGCGGATGCCTCGCACGCCTGGATCTCCGTGTGGGCGGCGGAAATGGGCTGGGTAGATTTCGACCCGACCAACAATGTGACGCCGAAGGAGGAGCACATCGCGCTGGCCTTCGGCCGCGATTACCACGATGTGAGCCCGGTAAGCGGTGTGCTCCTCGGCGGCGGCGAGCATGAGGTTGAGGTCAGTGTCGATGTAAGTCCCGTGACCGCCAGCGCAGCTTAGCAGCACGGGACGGCATCACAAGCCATCGCAGAACGCATCGATGGCGCCGGCGGCCTCGCCGGGGTGCGTTTCGAGCAGCATGTGCGAGGCATCGAACCGCCGCACCTGGCATCGAGGTTGCGCCTGGAGGATTTGGCGCAAGCACCGTTTGCCGGTCACGCGGTCGAAGCGTCCATAGAGGCACATGACCGGACAGGCGATTTGGGCAAGCCGGCTTCGCTTGTCCGCGCGAAGCGCTTCGGTGGCTCGCATCTGGACGATCTCGCGCGGCAGCTTTTTAAGTAGCTCGCGAAGGCGCGCTTTGAGTTCAGGGGTGCCCGTCGACCCCAGAAGAGCGGCCTCGACGGCCCTGGCAGGCATCCGCCTCAAATCGAGCATCCGCGCAAACGGAGCGAACAGCGAAGGAATAGGATACCGCGCGAAGCTGGAGGCCAATATCAGTCCGGCGGCTCGCGGCTCCGAGGCGGCGATCTCGATGGCAACCGGCCCGGAGAAGGATTCGCCAAGGATTGCGAACCGCCCTTCAGGTGCGCGCGCGGCGGCGAATGCGGTTAGTCCGGCGTAGCCGAGCGGCTCGTCGAGGGGGTAAGAAACGATGCGAACGGGGCGGGACAGCGACAGGCGGCTGGCCAGCGCATCCAGCAATTCCCCGGTCCCGTCCATGCCGGGCAGGAGAAGAATGGGGATGCGCCCGGAAGCGGTCATGGGATTGGCGTCCCGGCGAACTCTTCTGAGCCCGCATGCATTTTCCCTGCTCCACTTGGAAAGCGTCTGCAAACGGCTCACCTAAGCTTCTAGAGTGCGTCCGGAAAAAGTGTGAGCGGTTTTTCCGATAAGACGCACGGTTAAACAAAGACCTAGAGCCCCGCTTTTGATTCCATCGAAAGCGGATAGGCTCTAGGCCGTTTGTCCAGGGAAAGGAAGGTCCGTCATGCCCCTGCCTATCGAGTTCAGCCGCCGGCAAAGTTATCCTTATTACCGGAGCCAATCGCGGCATCGGCCTGGCCACGGCGCGCGAATTGCAAAAGCGCGGCGCCAAGGTGGTGGCCGGGGTGCGCGAGCCGGAGCGCATGCCGGCAATCGAGGGTATCGCGGTGCTTCCGCTCGACACCGCCGATGCTGGAAGCTGCCGCGCCTTTGTTGAGCGCGCGGAAAAGGAGCAAGGCCGGATCAGCGGCCTTATCAACAACGCCGCCATCCTCATGGACGCGAATACGCCGGCGCTGGCCCTTGCGGAGGCGGATTTGCGGCGCGTCATCGAGGTGAACCTGATCGGCCCGTTCCGGCTTTGCCAGCTCGTTCTGCCGGGCATGCTGAAACGCGGCTACGGACGCATCGTCAACATTTCCTCCGGCCTCGGCGCGATCGGCGATATGGGCGGCGGCTATGCGTCCTATCGCATGACGAAGCTCGCCCTCAACGGCTTAACCCGCGTGCTTTCCGCCGAGATCGGGCGCGAAAGCAACGTGAAAATCAACAGCATCAGCCCCGGTTGGGTGAAGACCGATATGGGCGGCGCCGGCGCCAACCGCGAGCCAGCCGAAGCGGCGCGTGAAATCGCGGACCTCGTGTCCATTGCCGCAAGCGGCCCAAGCGGCGGATTCTTCTACCAGGGAGAGCCTACGGATTGGTAGGGATAGAGACCGCCGGCCTTGCAGACGTGCCGCCGCGGGGGCAGCTCCCTTGGTCCTCGGTCCTGGCTACAGTGTGCTTAAGCTCGGGCTTTGAACAATGTCCCGCGCCGCCTGCAAGATAAACTCCTCGGTTCCTGGCGCGGCGCGGTTCGCATAAGCAAATGGCCTCTCTGCCGGAGTTGCATCTGACTATGTGCCCATCCGATTATGTGCACTTGAGACGTCCATCACGTTAGGATAAAATTGTCAAAGACAAAAAGGATATGCCCATGCCCCCATCGAACTTCGAAGAATTGGTCCGGCAGCACGCCAAACAACAAAAGAGCAATGGTGTTGATTGGGAGGAGCGTAAGAGGTGGTGGCAAGTACAAATGCGCTTACTTTTGGACGAGGTTGAACAGTGGCTTGATCCGCTGATAAAAGACCAGACAATCGAGTTTACGCGATCATCTGTACCGCGTAGCGAAAATTCTCTTGGGTTCTACCAAATAGAATCCGGTTTGATTAAACTTGGAAATGAGAAACTAGAAGTACTACCGGTCGGTTCTGTAATAGTCGGCGGATTTGGGCGCGTAGATGTCAAAGGTCCTAACCGCACCGCAATGCTTTTGCTATGTGCGCCCGACCCTTCAATAGCTAAAGACAAACTGCGCGATAGCGCCGAATGGTTCATAGCGCCCCCCCAAAGGCCCACGGAGTTCCAGCCCCTTACAAAAGACAGTTTCGAGAGAATGTTTGCCGATCTTTTCGGAACTCGATAATTAGCCTTCATTACATGCTTTTTGATCAACCGGAAACCTTAGAGCCGGATGCAGTTATAAACTGGTACTGGCTATGTATCTTTAGCCTGGATCAGGAACTTGGGCGTGTTCGCGCAAACATGCTGAATGGCTTGGATGTTGAACCACATCTCCGGGATGCCCTTCCGGTAGGCAGTGGTCCCGACGACGCGAAAGATTATTTTGCAAAATGTAAGCAAGAAATTGATTTGGCCGCAGTGATTACGCTGGTTGCCGCTGCGGAGGCGCGGATTCAACTCGATGTCAAACTGCGTTGCAAAAGTGGCGGTGATCTGGCTGCAAGACTGCTACTGCTAACAAATAGCGTGGACAAGGAATATAAGGTAGCCCTCTACGAGAATGGTATCATGGATGCCTGGAAGGATTGTGTTGGATCGCTCACCAATGTGCAGCAGAAAGACCGGGATCGAATTCGTACTGGTATAGGTGGATTTAAAGACTTATTTCCCGTCCGTAATTGGCTAGCGCACGGCCCGTATTGGAGGTTGCGACGCAACGTTGAGCAATATCCTCCTGTTGTTGTGGCAAAAACAATAAGCAAGCTCTATGACGCTCTGCGGGAAACCACCCGGTTAGCTGGCCTAATGCCATTTGCTTGAGTCTGGCCGGTAGCCGGAAGCACGCTCGCCGCTCAACAGCCGGGGCATTGGCTGCCTCGGCTGTTGAGCGGCGGGGTAGATAGCCGCACGGGCTTACCATGGTAAATTTTCGGTTGGTTAATGCGCACCCGCCATCTTCTCCGCCACCGTCTTTCTGCGAATCTTTTGCCACTTTAGGTCGAATTCCACGATTCCAAAATACCCGTTAATATTAGATTGTTGCGCGGGTTAACCACGAAACCCAATCTGCGGTTGCAGCAATGGTTAACGGCAAGCAAAAGTTACTCGTGTGATGTCAAAGACTTATTAGTCCGTATTGTGATTACCTGTTGCTGGAATTACTTTTTCTTGGCAGCGCGCCGGGGGAGAAAGCAAATCGAGCCCGAGGCGATGTATTGGTAGAAGATATAGGTTTGCGAGCGCTTAAGAAATGCGGCTGCCACAGTAAGCAAGGAAGACTGTTTGCAGGGAAATGCCTGCACCGAAAGCTTTAATGGCCAGTGCGAGCCGGGCATGGGAAATAGAAAGCGGACTCTTCCGAGGTTATGCTTGGGCTCCGCCGCTTCGAGTCTTCCTCCAGGCACTTGCCGCGTTTCCTCAACGCCATTCCCGAGCAAGGACAGACCCCGCAGCGTCATTCCCGGCCCCGCCTCCGCGAGGCTAAACTCCGGCGGGAATCCATTTCTCCTTTTAGAACAATCTGTTGGATGGGTCCCCGTCCCCAGTAAGAGGGGCAAAAGTCCGGGCACCTACTCTTCTTTATTCCGCTGGCAAGGGTTCTGGGACGTTGAGCTAACGCGCACACCGTCGTCCCCGCGAAGGCGGGGACCCATGGTAAGCATATGCAAGAACAGCGTATTTTGCAGACATGGATGCCCGCCTTCGCGGGCATGACGCTCGTGCCACAGCCATATGTCCTCGACAACAGCAGCCCATCGATGGGGCTTTGCCCGGACTTTTGCCCCTCTTACGGTCCCCGCCTCCGCAGGGCCGGCGCTTCCGGCCCTGCTATCCGGCGTTAGCGCATCGGTAAGGAGCTATGGGCCACGATAGAGCCGTGGGAAGGCGCGAGAGCGGTCAGGAGGCTATGCGATGGCGTTATTTGCAGGAATGAGAGAGGGGCAGGAACGGGTGCCGGAGGGCTTGCGGCGGGACCGGGGAGCGCGTGCCGATGCAGCTTCCGGGGAGCGGCGCTCGCGCCAAAAGGTAAACGCCTGCCGCTGCACTCAGGCGCCGGAATTCGCAGGAATTGGAAGGTTATATCCACCGAAGATGGCTAACAAATTGCTAACAAGCTTATGCTGCAGCGGAGGGAAAACGGCGCAGGTCACGCTGGAAACGCCGTTCACACCTCGGATTTTCTCGTGTATGGTGCCCCACTTGCTTTGTCATGGGAGGGGCAGCCATGAGCGGTCAGCTCAAATACGTTCTCGACGAAACGCAGATCCCTAGATCCTGGTACAATCTCGCGGCCGACCTACCGGAGCCGCTGCCTGCCGTGCTGCATCCGGGCACGCAGCAGCCCATCGGCCCTGGCGATCTTGAGCCGCTGTTTCCGATGGCGCTGATCCTCCAGGAGGTCTCCACCGAGCGCCACATCGATATTCCCGAGCCGATCCGCGACGTTTACCGCATGTGGCGGCCGGCGCCTCTGTTCCGCGCACGCCGTCTTGAACAGGCGCTCGGCACCCCGGCCAAAATCTACTACAAGTACGAGGGCGTCTCGCCAGCCGGCTCGCACAAGCCGAACACCGCAGTGCCGCAGGCTTGGTACAACAAGGAGCAGGGCGTCAAACGGCTCTCGACCGAAACGGGCGCGGGCCAATGGGGCTCCTCGCTCGCCTTCGCCGGCGCGCTGTTCGGCATGGAAGTGACCGTCTTCCAGGTGCGCGTTTCTTACGATCAGAAGCCTTATCGCCGCGCTCTTATGGAAACCTACGGCGCGCGCTGCATCGCCTCGCCCTCGAACGAGACGGATTCCGGGCGGGCGATCCTCGCCCAGGACGCGAATAGCCCCGGCTCGCTCGGCATCGCGATTTCCGAGGCCGTCGAAGTTGCGGCAAAAGACCCGGCGGTGAAATATTCGCTGGGCTCGGTGCTCAACCACGTGCTGCTGCACCAAACGGTCAACGGACAGGAAGCGATCAAGCAGTTCGAGATGGCGGGCGACGACCCCGACGTTATCATCGGCTGCGTGGGCGGCGGCTCGAATTTCGCGGGGCTGGCCTTCCCCTTCCTCGGTCTGCAACTGCGCGGCGGGCGCAAGCGCCGCTTTATCGGGGTGGAACCCACAGCCTGCCCGACGCTCACGCGCGGCAAGTACGCCTACGATTTCGGCGACACCGCGCACCTGACGCCGCTGGTCAAGATGCACACGCTCGGCTCGACCTTCATTCCGCCGGCTTTCCACGCTGGCGGCCTGCGCTATCACGGCATGGCGCCGATGATCTCGCACATCTACGAGCTGGGGCTGATCGAGGCGCGCGCCTATCAGCAACGGACTTGCTTCGATGCGGGCGTGCAGTTCGCGCGCTGCGAGGGCATCGTGCCGGCGCCAGAGTCCACGCACGCGGTGCGCTGCGCCGTCGACGAGGCGCTGCGCTGCAAGCAGGAGGGCAAGGCCGAGACCATCCTGTTCAACCTGTCAGGCCACGGCCATTTCGACATGGGCGCCTACATCGCCTATTTCGACAACAAGCTCAGCGATCAAAGCTACGACGAGGCCGATCTCGCCATGGCACTTTCAGGCCTGCCAAGCATCGCCGCCTAGCCCTTAGTGTCATCCCGGAACGGCGCTCGCGCCGTATCCGGGATCTTCAGGAGCGCCGGCGCTCTTTACGATCCCGTGTCAGCGCAGCGTCATTTCATGCCGCAACGCGCACGGGATGACGGCGCGCTAGCAATCCGGCCGTTTGCTGTCCGCTTTCGCAGGGATGTGCCGGGGCAGCATTCAATCGATAAGGGTTTTGACGAGGAGAAAGCGGATGGCGCCGGCGGCGATGAGCTTGCAATTGCGCTCGCGCCCCTGCTGATCCTCCGTTTTGGCCTTTGCGATCAGCGCCTTGACTTTCGACAGCTCGGCTTCGGACAGATCCAGCGCGTTCGACATCTCCTCGATCGCCTGAACGCCTTCGGCGCAGCTCGCCGCGCCTGCCGGGCTCGCCAAAGCCGCGATGGCGATCAATCCATATGCAAATCGTTTCATATGAACCTAATAACGCGCCGCTTTACAACTAACAAGAGTGAAGCTTCGCCGCCTCCATCCTACGGCTCAGGTGCATGGCCGGTGCAATGGTCAGGGTCGCGAAGTTCTTCGCTATCTATTATTTTAGGGCCATGACCACGCCACCGGAACCGCCCGTGAACAAAGACGCGCCGCACGAGATCGCGCCGCAGGAGTTGAACCGCACCGAGATCGATGCGTTTCTCGCGCAGATGCGCGCCACCCCATCGGCCAAACCGGCCGGCGCGGGGCGCCTGATCTTTGCCATGGACGCCACCATGAGCCGCAGGCCCACCTGGGACATGGCGCTGGCGGTGCAGGCCCAAATGTTCAACGCGGTGAAAGCCGTGGGCGGGCTCGACGTGCAGCTCGTATTTTTTAGGGGCTACGGCGAATGCCGCGCCAGCCGCTGGGTGAGCGACGCCACCGAACTTGCCCGGCTGATGACGGCAGTCGAATGCCGCGGCGGCTATACGCAAATCCGCAGAGTGCTCAAGCATGCGGCGTGCGAGGCTGCCTCAGCCACGGTTGGCGCGCTCGTCTATGTGGGCGACGCCATGGAGGAAAGCGCGGATGAGCTTTGCAATCTGGCGGCCCAGCTCGGCATGCTCTCCGTTCCGGTTTTCCTGTTCCAAGAGGGCCAGGACGGCGAGGCGCGCGCCTGCTTCAAGGAAATCGCCCGGCTGACCCGCGGCGCCACCTGCCGGTTCGGGCCGGGAGCGGCGGCGCAACTGCGCGAGCTCCTCGAAGCCGTGGCGGTTTACGCCGCCGGTGGAAGGCCTGCGCTCGAAGACTATGCAAAAGGCCGCGCCGGGCCTACTTTGCTGCTCGAACAAATGTCCAAGCCATAGCGGCTTCAGGCGCGGAGACGGCCCATTTTACCGCTTTTCCTATCTTTGCTTGTAATCGGCGCCCTTCTTTATTTTATGGGATGGTTGCCAACGGCCGATGCGGGCAAGCTCGCACAATGGATCCGCAAGAACAGCGTTGTCTTGTTCGCTGCCGGCGCAGCGCTGGTGCTCACGAGAAATCCCGGCCTGGCCATACTCGCGGCCGTGCTTGCGTACTCTCTCCTGCAGCAGACCGGCTGGCGTTTGGGCGGCGGCGCAACGGAGACGCGAAGCGGCAGCATCTCGACCGTGCGGACGGCCTATCTCGAAATGTCGCTCGATCAGGCAACCGGCATTATGTCGGGCCGCGTGCTCAAGGGGCGATTCGCGGGCCGCGCGCTTTCCGGGTTCACCGCCGTGGAGCGGGTGGCGTGCCTCGCGGAGCTGCGCGCAAACGACGGTCAAGCGGCCAGACTGTTCGAAGCCTATCTGGACCGTGCATTTCCTGGCTGGGAGGGCGCCGCCGCGGGAGCTGACCGGGCAGCGCCCCGGAGCGGCATGGGCGTCGAGGAGGCCTATCTCGTCTTGGGCCTCAATCCGGGTGCTACGCGCAGCGACATACACGCCGCGCACCGCAATCTGATGAAGCGCTTTCACCCCGATCAGGGCGGCTCGACGTACCTCGCCGCCAAAGTGAACGAAGCAAAAGACGTACTTCTCAAAAATGTGAACGCATAGGTGTAGGGCCGCCTGGGGACAACCTAGCGGATGGGGTAGGCGTTATGCCCCACCGGTGTGGATAAAGCCTGACCGGTGAGGTTCAGCTTGCGTGGGAGGGCCGTTTACCCTTTAATGCTCTTGGTTTGGCGTCAAACGCTGAAGCGAAGGAAGCACCGTTCCTGATTTGCGGCCAGGAGCGGAAAGGGAAGACGAACATTCCTGCTACCTTAGCGTTAGGGGCACGGGCTGACAGAAAAATGGCCGGATTAAGCTTGTTGGCGTGCAGAGCCCTTGCGGAATGGCCATATTTTTAAATAAACTATCGAATGCCAGTTGAGGGCGAAGGCAGTCGATGGTCCGAGCGGGGAATAAAACAATGATTTCGGGGTCCGCGGAGGTCTGCCTTTCCGCGTTGTTCGTCGATTTCGACAACGTGTACCTGTCTCTGCGCCGTCAAAGCGAAGAGGCTGCAGGCCGCTTTGCCCGAAATCCACAGGACTGGATGACTAGGATCGCCCAAGGCGGTCTCGTCCGGTACAAGACGCAACAGCCGCAATTGCGCCGCCGTTTCGCGGTCGCGCGCTGCTATGGCAATCCCGGGCGCAAGCTCGTGAGCCGGGGCGGCCCGCACGATCCGCACGCGTTTTCGACCGTCCGTACCAATTTCATGATTGCGGGCATTGAAGTTGTCGACTGCCAGCCGCTTTCCAATCAGTTCAAGAACGGCACCGACATCAAGATCGCTTGCGATATCCGCGATTTCCTCGAGCACCCGACGCGCTTCGAAGAGTTCGTGATCCTTTCGGGCGACGCCGATTTCACGCCCGTCCTTCATCATCTCCGCTCTCACGACCGGCGCACCGTGGTCTACGCCAACGAGAACACGGCCGACATCTACAAGGCTTTCAGCGACGGCTGGATCGACGAGCGGGAAATGATCGCTTTTCTGATGGACGAGACGAGCCCCGTCATGCTGGAGCACCAGCGCGGTTCCGTGCCGAGGGCGTCGCTCGGCTACGATGGCGCCAAGGCGCTGACGCAAAGCGTGACTTCAGAGAGCGCCCGCCTACCCGGTCGCGGCCCAGCCTAGCCACGACGGATACGGTAATGCCTACGACGAAGCGCCAAAGCGGCGCGCGGCTGCCTCCGCCCCAAGCTCCGCGGTGCAATCGCTCATGGACGATTTTCAGGCTATCGGCTCTGAAATCCTGGGCCTTGTGATTGACGTTGTGCAGTCCTCGGAAAAACCTGTGCCTATCGCTTATCTTGCCGACCGTGCCCAGAAAATCCTTGGCCATGCCAAGACGCTCGGCACGAACTGGGCCGGGTCGGGCGGCTTTTTGAACTTTCTCAACAGCACGCTTCCGGAAGGCATCAAGCTCACCGATAAGCCGCCCCATTTTGTCTACGATCCAAAGCGGCACCGCATGGAGGAGCAGAACGCGCCTCCCCCGCAAAGGCTGCAGCGCCAGCCCGACAGCAGCTCGTCGAAATTGGCCGAACTGCAACATTCCATCACCCGGATCTACGAGGCCTGCAAAGCGCCGCCTCTCCCGCCGAGCGAGTACCAGCTTCTGTTCACGCTGATCGCAACGGAGGTGCATGAGCGCGGTTTTGCTCCCGTCAAGACGGCGCAATCCGTTGTGGCGCGCGCGAATCAGGAGGGCCTGCGTATCGCCCTTAAGGATGTGGCTTTTGTCCTGGACGCCGTGGACGAGATCGATCCCTGGCTCGAGCATACGCGCTCACCTGCGGCAGTGGCCCGCGCCTACCGGGATTTCGTTCTGTCGAAGTGCCACCATGCGGGAGTGAAGCTCACGGACGACGAGCATCAGCTTGTTCAGGTCTGGTTCGGTGCGAGCCAATGGGCGCCAGGCGCGCAAGCCAGCCTTCCTGGAAGCAGCCTCGGCGCAACGGCGGTTTTGACCGCCGAAGAGTCAGCAGCGCTCGCCCAGGGAGCGAAGCTATCTGGTCGAGTTTGCCTTGCCGCCGCCGGAGCAACGCGCGGACATTCCGCTGCCGGCCGATTTCGAATTCGACAGCGAACTCGAACTGCAGCAGCAGAACCAGAAATCCGCCGGACAGCGCTTCCGGTTCAAGCACTAGAGCCTGTCCGCTTTTGATGGAATCAAGAGCCGACTTTGAGTTGTTGTTTTGCCGTGCGTCTTACCGGAAAACCGCTTCGCACTTTTCCGGACGCACTCTAAGAGGCGTTCGCCACTGCCGGCGTTCCGCATGCCTCAGGGCGCTGGATGCAGAAATGCATCCGCTGCGGCGCCCGCAGACGCTTCCGGAACGCACCTTCCACCTGGGTTGTTGCAAATTTCCCGCCCGCAGTTCAAACAATGGCGCAGCTAATTCGCAAGACGGAACGGAGCAGCTATGCCGCAGCTTTTGACGCCGGATCTTTGTGTGATCGGGGCGGGACCGGGCGGGATCGCCGCCGCCATCAAAGCCGCTTCATACGGCGTTCCGGTGGTTCTGATCGAACGCGGGAGTATGGGCGGCCAAGCGTGGCACGCCGGCTCGCTGCCCTCGAAAGCGCTGCTCGCTTCGGCAAAGCGCGTTCACGAAATCAAAAACGCCTGGATGTTTGGGGTGCAGTCAGATGGCGTCAGCATCAACCACAGGGCCGTCCTGGAGTCTGTTGCGAGCGCCGGGCAAGCGATGGCGCAGAATATATCGCCGGAACGCCTGAAGGGTCTCGGCGTGGACGTCATCAAGGCCAGCGCCCGCTTCACCGCTCCCGGCATAGTGGAAGCCGGCGAGTATCAGGTTGAGGCACGGCGCTTCATTATTGCAACCGGCTCGGCGCCGCTCGTGCCGCCCATCCCCGGGCTCGACCGCATCCCCTATTTCACGAACGAGACGATTTTCTCGCATACACACCGCATTTCCGGCCTCCTGATCATGGGCGGCGGCTCGGTTGGGCTCGAGTTTGCGCAAGCCTACCGCCGGCTCGGAAGCGAAGTCACGGTCATCGAGGCGGGACCGGCGCTGGCGCAGGACGACCCGGAGCTTAGGGCGCATCTCCTCAAATGCCTGCGGGATGAAGGTATCCGCATTGTGGAAAACGCCCGGATCGAACGCATCGAGCCATTCGGTTCTAACATTCAGGCCGTGTTCGCGATGCAGGGCAAGTCCTATTCGGTCGAAGGGACGCACGTCTTGATCGCGATGGGCCGGAGAGCCAACGTGGCAGGCCTCGATCTCGATGCAGGCGGGATCGCGTTCAGCGACCGGGGCATTCAGGTCACCAAGGGCTTGCGCACGTCGAACAAGAAAGTTTACGCCATCGGCGATGTGACGGGCGAGACCCAACTTGCGCATGCGGCCGCACATCAAGGAGTTGCCGCCGTCAAGAACGCGCTTTTCCGGCTGCCGGTTCGCACGCATCGTGAGACCGTGCCCTGGGTGACGTTTACCGATCCGGAACTGGCCCATGTAGGCATGACGGAGGAGACGGCCCGCGGGCGTTATGGGCGGCTCACAATTGTGCGCTGGCCCTATAGCGAGAATCTCCGAGCACAGGCCGAGCGCCAGGCCAACGGCTTTCTGAAGGTTATTGCCTCGAAGCGCGGCAAAATCCTCAGCGCCGGCATTGTTGGAGCGCAGGCGGGGGAGCTTATCCAGATGTGGAGCCTCGCCATGCAGGCGGGCATCCCGCTTAGCGCCATGGCCAGCATCGTCCCGCCCTCGCCCACGCTCGCCGAAATGAACGAGATGGCGGCCGAAAACTATTTTGTTCCGCAGGCCCAAAGTCCTCTTTTACGCCAGATAATAGGCATGCTTGCGAAATTCGGGTAATTAGCGCTATTTAAAGGGGAGTAACAGCAACGTGATCTCTCGTGAACATGGAGCAACCGTTCCCAGCGCCGGCGGGCCAGCCGGGTAGCCTAACGGCCGCCCTGCAGAGATTCGCCGTTGGCTTGCCCGCGAGGCTTCTGCTTTTGACTGTCGCCTTTGTCATGGTGGCGGAAATATTCATTTTCGTGCCTTCCGTCGCGGATTTCCGCCGGAATTGGCTTATGCAGCGGGTTGAGGCCGCGAAAATCGCGTCCCTGGCCTTGGAAGCGTCGGGAGGGGCTCAACTGCCTGAGCGCTTGCACCATGAGCTTCTTACGACTGCAGGCGTGCATGCGGTATCCGTGAAGCGCTCGGGCCTTAGGCTCCTTGTGCTTGGCATGCCGGACGAGACGCGAATCGCGGGCGTTTACGATCTTCGCTCTGAGACCTATCTCACGCTCATGCTCGACGGCATGAAGGCGTTCCTGGCCCCTCCTGGCCGCCTGATCCGCGTCATCGGCTCCTCCGGCATGATGGCAAGCGGCGGCGAGATCGACGCCGTCATCGATGAAACGCCGCTGCGGGCCGCCTTGTGGCACTACGCCGGCAACATATTTTGGCTGACGCTGCTGATCTCCATGATCGCAGCGGCTCTCGTCTATCTTACGATCTTAGGGCTTCTCGTCCGGCCGATGATGCGCATCACGCGAAACATGGTCTCTTACCGCGAAAATCCGGAGGATACTGCGCGCATCATTGTGGCGTCCGGCCGGAGCGACGAAATCGGGGTCGCCGAGAAAGAACTTGCGACGCTGCAAACCCAGCTTACCGGTTTCCTTCGGGAAAAGGCACGGCTCGCTAATGTTGGTCTCGCCGTTTCCAAGATCAACCACGACCTACGCAATATGCTGGCGGGTGCTCAACTCGTGTCGGACCGGCTCGCAAGCGTTGCCGATCCCACCGTGCAGCGCTTCGTACCAAGGCTGATTCGCGCCTTGGACCGCGCCATCGACCTTTGCGCGAACACGGTGAACTATGGCAGCAGCGAGGAGGCCCCGCCCAGACGCGCGCCATTTGCGCTGCGCCCGCTCATTGCCGAGGTGAACGAAAGCCTGGGCACCGAAGAGCTGAGCGGGGTAAAAATGACGGTCTCGGTGCCGGCCGGGCTAGATCTGCTTGCGGATCGCGATCAGATTTTCCGCGTCCTCTCCAATCTCATCCGCAATTCCTTGGAGGCCTTCCAGGAAGCAGACCCCGCGCTCGCCCAGCCGGCGATCGACATCACCGCGTTGCGGGAGGGCGATATCGCAATCCTCAAAGTCAGCGATAACGGGCCTGGGATCCCGACTCTGGTCCGGAAAAACCTGTTCAAGGCATTCCAAGCGGGAACGGGCAATAGCGGGGCCGGGCTCGGGCTTGCCATTAGCGCGGAGCTCGTTCGCGCGCATGGCGGCGATATTGCGCTTGACGAGGCGGATTCCGGAGCCGCTTTCGTTCTCCGGCTCCCCGCGGTAGCGCGCGATCCCGCGCGTAAGGCCCCCGAAGCGGAAGTCTTCGACGGAAAGCTTGCACAAGACGGCTTTAGCCGTTAGAGATATGTGCCTTCGGATGCGGCGCTTTGCCGGTCCATTTCAGCACCGGTAGCTCAGCTGGATAGAGCACCAGACTACGAATCTGGGGGTCGAGAGTTCGAATCTTTCCCGGTGCGCCATTTAAATCAATGACTTAAGCGTAAAATTCAGATTGCCGTTTTCGCCGTGGGTTCCATGTGGGTTCCGAGAGCGAGGGCAAAATCCGCGCACCGCCCGCGCGAAGCCAAGCTTCGGTCCGGCCATTTCCACAGCGAATTTATCGAAGAGCGCGTCACAATGATGGCTCCGTCGCCGAAACCGTTTGCTGGGCGCCTCAGCTTAAACGCCCTGCCTTAGCTAACCCGATTTTTTGCGCGCTGCCTTCGGCGCTGGAAATTTCGATTCGGCTGAAGAAGGCGCAACCTTCGCACCGGCTGTCTTTGGCACAACAGGTTTCCGCTTCTTCGTTTCCGGCGGCGCGGCTTGAGCGGGGTTGGCCTGGGCGCGCATCAGATCCTCATGCTCGAACGCCGAGGCCATGAAATCGAAATCCCCCGCCTTAAGCCCCGATGATTTTGCGGCCTCGCGCCATTTGGAGACGGAAACGCCAACCTCATGCGCAATGGTCAAAGCATCGCTTTGCTTGAGACCGAACGAGGCTGCTACTTTCAACGCCGTCTCAAGCGAGGCCGTGGCGTCGGATTCATCGAGGGCGAGCGAGTGAATGCGCGGTTTGACCTCGACGGGTACCGGATTGAGATCATAGGCCGGCGATAGGCTCCAGCCTCCGCCCCCGTGCAGGAACGCGTGGTTGCGCAAATGATCGTCGGTGTTCGAGATCAAGATGTTGAACACCATGCGCCGCCACAGCTGCGTGAGATCCCGTTCCGGCGCTGCCCCTTGCTGACGCAGGACATCGACAAGCTCCAGATAGCTGCGCTGTTCGGCGTGATCGCTGGCATCAAGAGCCGTGAGCGCGGACATGAAGGCGACGCGCCGGTCGATCTCCACACGGTCGAAGCGATGCAGAATAAGAACCGGCTTGCGCGCGACGTTATGAAGTTTCCAGCCTGGAACGGTAATCCCGGCGCTCTGAGCAAGGGCCAAGGCTGCCGCCTCCCAGCGCGTCACGGGCCAATCGTCGTCCCGCTTGGGAAATTTGGCAAACAGAAGCTCGCCGCCTTTGCCGCGCACCGTCGCTTTCGGCCGGGCCCCGCCGAGAGACGTACCAGGCCCGAGCATCATCCGCACATCGGCATCGCTTTCGCGGCCGCGATCGATTTTGTCCGACGCGGCCAGAAGGTGGGCAAGATCGACGACAGGCGGTATGGGCTGGCCCGCGCCGGTCAGAAAGCCTTCAGAACCAGGAACCTTGAACCGTAGCGCGCCCAACCGCGAGAAATCGTCGACGCCGGCCAAAAAATCGATATCGAGCAAGGTCCGCGCGACCCGTCCTTCGTGTGCGGCTCGTGCTCTTTCATGACGGCGCATCAGCTTGCGGCCCCAGCTATCGGGGGCAGGGTCGGTAAAGGCGGCAAACAGCGACTTCGGGGAGTGGAACTGGCCTGGCGACAGGGGCATGTTGGGCGCCAGCGCAAAGGCATCCCGGCGCTGCAACCACGACCGGTCATAGGTAAAGGACGAGGTCTCGCGTCCCGCGCGCTCGCGCGCCCATAAGCGGCCAACCAAAACAGGCTGCGGGGCCACATCGACATACACCTCGAGTTCACGCTGCATCGTCGTCAGCCTCCCTGCGGGGCTTGCGGATGCGCTTAGGCAAGAGTTCCTCGTCCAGGGCCTGGCCAACCGGATCATGCGCCACATCGGCGAGCTGGCTGAGGCGGTCGGCAAGCCCGAGCACGAACAGAAGCGACGCGTAAATGCCAAGCGAGACGCCGGGATCGCCACGCTCGGCGCGCGATAGGGTGCTCGGCGAGATGAAGGCCCGCTCCGCCATCAAGGCATGCGCGATGCCGCGCCGGCGGCGGGCCATGGCGATATCGGTTCCAAACTTGCGGATCGCCCGTTTGACCGGCTGAGGAAGCGCCGACTGCGCTTTGGAGGTTTTCATTTGCCCATCATAAATCGTCGTATAAAGCACTTAAGCGATGATATATGATATGTTATTACCAAAATGTAAAGCGGTAGACTTTATAGGCTCATATATCAGCGCATAACCGATATAACAGCCGTTTTATAATCTCTTACGGTTTCGTGGCATCGCAGACTGGGAGAATTGCCCGGGCCGCGAATGGGCAAAAATCCACTCCTAGAAAAAAATTATGAGGTAGATTTTAGTCAGCAATCTAGCTCGTTGACAAGCGACGGCGCCGAATCGACAATAATTGCAACGGCTTGGGCTTCCGGCCGCCGCATACCAGGCGGCCACAGCCGCTTCCGCCCCAGCTTGCGCGCATCAGCGAGGTTCAGTGATGCAAGACGATGAAGCCGATCGCGTTCCACTTAAAAAGCTCCTGCGCATGCGCGACTTGAAGTCCGAGTACGGTCTGTTTCCGGCAACCGTCTATCGCTGGATCGGCAAACGCAAATTCCCGCTGCCCGTGAGCCTCGGCGACAACAGCGTCGCCTGGAACCGCGAGGAAATCGAAGAATGGCGGCGCACGCGCCCGCGCGCCAACATCAAACAGCTTCCGGCCGGCACGGGCAGCTGCGAAGTGACGCCCCTCACAGATGTCTTGTCCGCTTTTCACTCGGAATGACTGAGGGCCTCGCAGCACGAGGACATCAGAACTTTCAAACCAGGAGCGAAATCCTGACCGGAAAGGAGGCAAGAACACGTTCATAGGGCTTTGCTGTCTCGGTCACAGGCTGTCCTCCAGACGAATTTGACCAGGCCCAAAAGCCGAAGCTGGACTTCAGTTGAAGACGATTCCAACCCACACCCAAGGATCTCCGATGACCGAAACCCAACCCGCCGAAGAGCAAACCGCAACATCGCGCCCGAGCCACAAAGCTTACGCCGTCACCAAGGGCAGGAACGGCGACCATTGGCAAGAGATCGGCGCCCTCTGGCCGCACAAGGACGGCAAGGGCTTCAAGCTCAAGCTCAACTTTTTGCCCTTGCCGGCCGCGTCCCATGGCGTGGTGTAACAGCCTGGGCGCTGCCGTTGCGCTCCGGCTAGCCGGAGCGCAACGGCAACGTGGACAATTTTCATTGTCCACTACTCCCGCAAGCCCCTGAGGGGCGGTCATGGTCCGACTCACTGTTTGTTCGGGTTCCCCAACTCGAAAAGACAGGAACCGAATCCCATGACCATGGACAGGATCGGGCTTAAAGAGCTCGTTGAGAAGGGCTCAGATACCGATCTCCTCAGGGAAATGATCGCATTCGTCACCGCGCGGATGATGGATATGGAGGTCGAAGGCCTCACCGGCGCCGCCCACGGCGAGCGATCCGATGACAGAATGAACAGCCGCAACGGCTACCGCACGCGTGCCTGGGAGACCCGCGCGGGCAGTGTGCCGCTGGCGATCCCCAAGCTTCGCAAGGGCAGCTATTTCCCGTCGTTCCTGGAACCGCGGCGCGCCTCGGAAAAGGCGCTCGTGGCCGTCATCCAGGAGGCCTATATCCAGGGCGTCTCAACACGCTCCGTGGATGAGCTGGTCAAGGCCATGGGCATGACGGGCATCTCAAGGAGCCAGGTCTCGCGGCTCTGCGAGGACATCGATGTGCGCGTGAAGACTTTCCTCAGCCGCCCCCTCGAAGGCTCGTGGCCCTATCTGTGGATCGACGCCACCTACGTAAAAGTGCGCGAGGGCGGCAGGGTCGTCTCCATCGCCACGATAATCGCTGTGGCCGCGAACACGGACGGACGCCGTGAAGTGATCGGCATGGCCACGGGGCCATCGGAAGCCGAGGAGTTCTGGACCAAGTTCCTCCGCTCGCTCACCGCGCGGGGCTTGCGCGGCGTGAAGCTCGTGATCTCCGATTCCCACGAGGGGCTGAAGAAGGCCGCGCGGAGGGTCCTATGCGCCACCTGGCAGCGCTGCGCCGTGCACTTCATGCGCAACGCCATGGCCAGCGTGAACGTTAAGCAGCGCGGCATGGTCGCCGCCGCCATCCGCACCGCCTTCGTCCAGGAGACGGAAAAAGAGGCGCACAAAGAATGGCGCAGCGTCGCTGATCGCCTGCGCGAGCGCTTCCCGCGCGTCTCAGCCCTGATGGACGAGGCCGCCTACGATGTGCTGGCTTACATGACCTTCCCGAAAAGCCATTGGAGCCAGATCCGCTCGACCAACCCCATCGAGCGGCTGAACCGTGAGGTCAAGCGGCGCACCTACGTTGTGCAGATCTTCCCCAACGAGGACGCGCTCGTCCGCCTCGTTGGCGCATTGCTTCTTGAGCAGAACGATGAATGGGCTGTGACACGCCGCTACATGAGCCTGGAAACCATGGCCGGTTTGAGCGATGATGCCAGCGCCGGCACACCAGCTATCGCGGCGGCCGCGCAATCCGGGCTGCAGTGAGCCTGGACCATGCCACCGCTGTTACACCACGCCGTGGGACGCGACCCGCTTGCCTGCCGGCCAGGCCGATATCGTGATCCGCGAAGCCAAGGAAGGCTCGAGTTCCGCTCCGCAAGCGACCGCGGCATAAGAATAAGGAGCACCGAAGAACAAAATCATTCATGCCTTCGTCTCCCAAAGCCGGCCGCAGGAACATCATGCCGGCCGCGCCCGGCGTTGCGGTATCGCCTTTCTGCGCGCATGAGACCGGGCGCCAGACGCATCTGTTTGCCCCACAAGCTTTCCCATTCTCTGGCGTCGAGCGCAAAAACCCGCGGCCCCTTCCTCTTTCCGGCGGCGCCCAAAAGGCCGCCAGCACCGGCGCTTCGGCTTTGGAGGGCTCCAGCGAAGGAAGGCCCGATCAAAGGGGGGCTAAGCCAATCACAATCTATTCGAGCGGGCCGGTTACGTGGACTGCAGCCGCGGCAGCTGGCGTGCCGGTCTTCCGGCGCTGCGTGCTTCAAACAGTCAGCCTCAAGAGACAGGCCGAATTAAAGTTGTCAATGAAGACGCGCTGCCAGCCTGTTGTTATCGCGAGCAAATCTCGATCAGGTTCACGGCTTCGGCGGCTTGACCGCGCTGTCGAACATGCCCGCGAATTCCTTATCCGTGTGGTAGATGGCCCGCTTCACCACCAAAGGCGGTTCGCCGGCCGCCAGCACCAGCATCCGGTTGGTCTCCCGCCGGAAAATCTGCTCGATCTCGGCGGCATAGAGGAGGGGGCTTTCCCGCTGCGTCTCCTGGAAGGCTTTGGCGCCCGTAGTCAATTGCGACATGGAGGCGCCCGACGGAACTTCGATGCTCATGCCGATACGGCCGAGCTTGGAGGACACATGCTTGAGCGTGGTCAGGTCGGTATTGCCGAAGAACGTCAAAATCCCCGCATTGCCGAAGAAGGTCTCCCAGGACTGGCGGTAAAGCTTCTGGATCTGCGTCAGATCCTGCAGCACGGTCCATAATTTCACGCCGAAGCCCGCGATCTGGCCGGCCGCGGCCTCGATGGAGCGCATATAGCCAAGAATGGGAAACTCTTCGAGCAGCATCAGCACCGGCGGCTTATGCTCCCGCGTGGGCTCGCTTTCGAAGGCGATCAGCGCCTGGGTGATCAGCACCCTCAGCCAATTGGCATGGCTCGCCATGCGCATCGCGGGCAGGCAGACAAACACCGTCACGTTCTCCCGCTTCAAATCCCGCATGCGGAAATCGCTGCGCTCCAGAATGTTGCGCAGCGGTCGGCTGTCCAGAAACTCGGTCTGCGTCCGCGCCGTCGACAGGATCGAGCCGAACTCCTTCTCGGAATGTTTATAGAGCGACAGGAAGGCGTTGGCTTCGCTCTTGACCACGCCATGCATAGCCTCTCCCGCCGTCATAATAAGAATGAACAGCGCTTCCTCCTCCGAAACGGATTTCAGCGTCGCCGTCATTTTTAGCTCTCGATAACGGAGCATCAAGAGATCGCGCACCATGCCGAGGTGGACCTTATCCGGATCGCCCAGCGAAGAGGTACAAGATCAACATCTTGATCAAACGCTTGGCGTTATCGGTCCAATGCGGGTCCTTGTCGTTGGTCAGAATAAGCGCGTCGGCAATCAAAGCGACATCGTCGATGACGGTCTCTGCGTTCGGATCGAGCTCGGCAAGCGGATTGAAGCTGCTCGACGGATAGATGCCGTTCTCGCCGAAGGGATCGAGGATGTAGACGCTTTGGCCCTTCGCCGTCCGCGCCCGGCCGGTGATCCGCGCCAGCTCGCCCTTGGGATCGATCGCCAGCACGGAGCCTTCATAAAGAAGCAGGTTCGGGATCATGAGCGACACGCCCTTGCCCGCCCGCGACCCCGCCACGGTCACCGTGTGGCGGTCGTCCTTCCAGCCGATCTTTTTCCTGTTCCTGAAGCCCAGAAACAGCCGGGCCGGGTCATAGCCGAATTTATCGGAGAGTTCGGTGTGGTTCGCCCAGAGCGCCCTCGTGATACCATCCTGCTTGCCCTTTTGGCCGCGCGGCAAGACGTTGCGCAACTCACGCTCGAATTCCAAGGTTTCCGGTCCCCGTTGATGCCAAACCACAAAGCTTCCGGCCCTCGTCCGAGCAGGAAGCCTAGCAGGGACGAGGCTTAGCCCAATAAAATGCAAGCCGCCATAATGTCTATGGGTAATTGCGCAGCACACAGCGGAGGTTGCCCGCCGGCGGCGCTCCGGGCAGGGAGGTCCGCAGTACCTCTAATTCCTGTTACCCGAAGCCGGTGCCCGATACCGCCGCCATGGTGCAGGTTTCTCGGACGCCGTTGCGCTGAGTTTGCCTCATGCACTACCGGCGGCGTCCGAGAAGCGCCCAGGCACGAAATCGCGGTGGGAGGGGCACCAAGGGTGCGTCTTGCTCTATGGCGATTGGAGGCTTGCCGCAGCACCGGCGAAAGGGCGCAAGGCTGACGCCGGGAATCTCGCCCGGCCCTGGACGCCTGCAGGATGCGGTTTAGCACAGCCTCGGCGAACTGTTTTAGATAATCCGGCCAGCCTGAGGGAGAGCATGGGACGCAGGAGATTGCCGCCGGCGATGAACCAGCGCTGACCGGCAGGGGCACGGTACGAAAGCGCTGTCATGACGTGTCGATCCTCATCCTGGCAGGCGTGGGCTGGTGCCTCGGCGTGCATCCTCGCTCGAAGACCTCGATGACGGTCATGCGCCCGCCGCAACAGGGACAGGGCGTGGCAAGACGGTCTCCGCGGGCTCGTCCTGACCGGCGAGTTGCGCTGCCTTCGCAGGCGGCGCCGCGCCAAGCAGCTCGCGCAGCCTGCGCGATATTGGCGGCGCGCCGCCATGGTGGCGAACAGCCCATAATGGCGGATGCGGTGGAAGCCCTTCGGCAGGATGTGGAGCATGAAGCGGCGGATGAACTCGTCCGTTGCCAGCGTCATGACCTTGTAGCGGGCCAGCGCCGTCCGCCCGGTAGTCCTTGTAGCGGAAGGTAACGCCGCGCTTCATCGTGGGCGATGAGCCGGCTGTTGGAGATCGCCACCCGATGGGTGTAGCGCGACAGATAGGCAAGCACTGCCTTCGGCCCCGCAAACGAAGACTTCGGCATACTGCCCATCATCACGGAGCGTTGGTGGAGGTTTGTTACCCTTACCATCCGCTGTACCGGCAGAAGGGTACAGTCCTGCGTGTGGAAAACACAAAGGGGGAGTGCCACCTTCGCGTGGTCACTGAAGCAGGCGAAGAACGCTTGATTCCCCAATGGATGTTCGACCCGAACGCCTTTCAGCCTTCTCCAGTCGAACTACCGCTGATCGGCCTTGAGGCCCTGCGCCATCTCCTTCGCGTCTTCTCCTCTTCGCCTCTCCGTCCGTTGCGGAGTGGGCAGGAGGGAAAATACGATGACGCAATTACTGCTGTTTCCGCCGCCAGCGAGCCCCAGCGCGCCGCTTCCCGGCAAGGTACGCAGCGAAGCGAAGAACCTTTTGGCGAGCCTGCTGATTGCGGTGGCCAGGGCGAAGAAGCCGCAGCCGAGGGGGAGAGACGGCCATGAGTAAGATCCAAAAAGGCCATCTTGACCGGGCTGCCTACGTTTACGTTCGCCAGTCTACCCCTGGACAAGTTGAACACAACCTCGAAAGCCAGCGGCGCCAGTATGGCTTGGTGGAACGCGCCAAGGAACTGGGATGGCAGGACGTACGCGTCATCGACGAGGATCTCGGGCGATCAGGCAGCGGGCGCGTTGAGCGCCGGGGATTCGAGACGCTTCTTTCCGAGGTCTGTCAGGGAAAAGCCGGCGCTGTCTTTGCTATCGAGGCATCCCGGCTCGCACGCAACGGCCATGACTGGCACCGGCTTTTGGAGTTTTGCCAGATCGTGGATACGTTGATTGTCGACCACGATGGCATTTACGATCCGAAACATCCAAACGACAGACTGATTTTGGGGCTGAAAGGGACCATGAGCGAGGTCGAATTGTCGATGTTCCGGCAACGCTCTCAAGAGGCGATCCGGCAAAAGGCACGCCGGGGCGAGTACTACACACGCACTGCCGAGGGCTACGTTCTTGCCGGGGACAACCGGCTGGAAAAAGACCCGGATGAGCAAGTTCAGCGCACAATCGGGCTGGTTTTTGGGAAATTCCGGGAGCTTGGCAGCGCCCGGCAAGTCCAGCTTTGGTTCCGGCAGGAAGAGATCAAACTGCCCAAACGCACCGGCAAGGCGGCTTTGAGCTTTGTTCCGGCAACGCCGCAGATGGTCACGCACCTCTTGAAGGACCCAGTTTACGCAGGCGCCTACGCTTTTGGCCGGACCTCCCGGCAAGTGGTCCTGGACAACGGCCGCAAACGCGTGCTGAAACGGCGGCACGCCTGCCCTGAGGACTGGAATGTTCTGCTTCAAGAGCATCACGAGGCGTTCATATCCTGGGCGGAATATCTGAAAAACCAAGAAACGCTGATGCACAACCGCAACCAATTGGGCGAGACCGTGCGCGGTGCGGCCAGGGCTGGAAAGGGACTCCTGGCTGGGCTGCTGCGCTGCGGCCATTGCGGGAAAAAAATGCGGGTGCACTATGGCGGGCGCTCGAACCGCAGCGCCACAGCCGTTTATTATCAATGCACGGCCTCTCCAGGGCAGCCCGAAGGCAAACAGCTCTGCAGCCTATGCGGCGGTTTCCAGCTTGAGCAAGCGGTTGTAGACGCCGTCCTCACAGCGCTGGCGCCGGTCAGGATGGAGGCGCTTGCTCAGGCAACGGAGCAGTTAGGCGAAACGCGGGCGCAAAAGCGGCGCCAGCTTGAGCTGGAAATTGAACGGGCCCGTTTCGAGGCTCGCCGGTGCCAGCGTCAATACGATGCGGCCGAGCCGGAAAACCGCCTTGTGGCGAGAACCCTGGAACGCCGCTGGAATGAGGCGCTGGAGCACGCCGCCGCGCTGGAGCAGGAGTTGTCCCAGCTCGATCCATCGCCTTCCACCCTTTCCCAGCAGGAAATCGGCGATCTGCATAAGCTCGCCTCGGACTTGCCCGCGCTGTGGCACCACGAAGCCGCGCCCTTCGACCTCAAGAAGCGGATCGTCCGCGCAGTTATTAAAGAGATCGTTGTTTACGTGGAGGCTACAACGCTCCGGGTTCTGATACACTGGCAGGGCGGTCAGCATAGCGAGCTCAATCTCCGCAAACGTAAAACCGGCGAGCATCGCTGGAAGACCGAAGACAGCACACTGGCGCTCATCGAACAATTGGCGCGATTGATGTCCGACCAGCAAATAGCAGCTCAGTTGAACCGGATGGGAATTAAATCGGCGAAAGGGCACGGCTGGACACGAGGCCGCGTCGGGGTTTTCCGCAAAGACAACGCGATTGCGAATTACACTCCGGGCGAACGGCAGGTGCGCGGCGAACTTACAATTGAGGAGGTGGCAAACCGGCTCGAAGTGAGTTATTCGACCGTACAGCGCATGATCAAACAGCATCACCTTCCTGCCCGCCAGGTCTGTCCCGGTGCGCCGTGGATCATCCGTGCTGACGATGCGGACGCTCTCCGCCGCTGTGCCCGCACCCGGCGCCTCAGGGCGCCGTCACCAAGTGCCCGGGATCAGCAGGTATTTGATTTTACAACGAATATGTGAGGAGCGCATTATGAAGAACCCGCGAAGGGCTCCTTGATGTAGACGAACCAGTTCTTCCAGCGCAGCGGTTTGAGGGCCGCGGCGAAGACGGCAGGCGTTGCGAGCTTGGCGAGGCTGCCCTGCAAGGTCAGCAGGCCCTTGTCATGGGCCTGGCTAAGCTTTTCCAGCATCAGGCGCCGGAACAGCCGCGACAGCACGCGGACCGGCAGGAAGAAGCGGCGGCGCCTGCCGCGGCAGGGGACGAAGCGCTCCGCCATCGAGCGACAGCCCGCCGCCGGGCACGATCATATGCACATGCGGATGGTGGGTCAGCGCCGAGCCCCAGCTGTGCAGCACCGGCGTCATGCCGATCCTGGCGCCAAGATGCTTCGGATCGGCGGCGATGGTAAGCATGGTCTCCGAGCGCCGCCTTGAAGAGCAGGCCGTAGACCACCGCCTTGTTCTGCCAGGCGATGGCGCCGATGGCCGAGGGCAGCGTGAACACCACATGGTAATAGGGCAACGGCAGAGATCCGCCTCGCGCTCCGCCAGCCACGCCCGCGCTGCCGCACCTTGGCACTTCGGGCAGTGCCGGTTGCCGCACGAGTTGTAGCCGATGACGGTGTGGCCGCAGTCCTCGCAAGCGCGCAACATGGCCGCCCAGCTCCGCCGTGCGGCAGGCTTCGATGGCGGCCATCGCTTTGAGCTGGCCGAGGCTCAAGATGCCCGGCGTTGGCCTTGCGCCAGGCAGCGCAGCTGGCTGCGGAAGATGTCCGCAACCTCAAGCGCGGGCCGCGGCATGGCCCAAGGCGCTCACGCCTTGGGCTCGCCCTTGTGCGCTCCGCTCCGCGCTACTTGAGCGCACCTCCTTCTTCCTTCGGTCAGCGAAAGCCGGTCCAGCGGGCTCATCACCTTGCGGATTGTGCTGGTGGCCACGCGGGTGTAAAGCGCCGCCGTGTTGAGCTTCGCATGGCCCAAGAGCACCTGAATGACCCGGATATCGATATCCTGCTCCAGAAGATGGGTGGCAAAGCTGTGCCGCAGGGTGTGCAGCGAAACGCATTTGCCGATCTCCGCCACATGGGCCGCCGCATGGCAGACGCGGTTGAGCTGGTGCGTGGTCGGAGGGTTGACCGGGTTCTGCCCGGGAAACAGCCACGCCTTCGGCCTGCCGATGCGGTACCACTCGCGGAGGATATCGAGCAGCATGGAGAGAGCATGGCAAGGTGGTCCTTGCGCCCCTTGCCTTGCTCGACCCGCAGTACCATGCGGGCGCTGTCGACATCGGAGACCTTGAGCGACACCACTTCCGAGGCCCTGAGCCCCGCGCCATAGGCAACGCTCAGCGCCGCCTTGTGCTTGGCGCAGGAAGCGGCATCCAGGAGCCGGGCGACCTCCTCCTGGGTCAGCACCGCCGGAGCTTCGCGGGGCCGTACCCGGAACAGCGCCTTGAGGAGCCCCGGCTCGTCAGCGTTATGCTGAAGAGACCGCAGTGCCTGCATCGCCGTGTTGACACTTGAGGCGCCAAGCGCGCTGCCAGTCAAATGCAAGCGGCACCGCTGTAAATCGTCAAGGGTGGCAGTGTTGGCGAGCGGCCGATGAACAGGGCGGTTCAGCACACCGACGTAGTCCTTCTGCGACTTCTCCGTAAAAATGGCGTGCCGTCATGTCGTCGATCATGCGCTGACGGTAGTGGGCTGACGCGCATAACGTAACTCCCATTGAGAATGAGACCGACAGCCCATTCTCAAGCGTGCCGATTGGCTTGCCTTGAAGATTTAGAAAGAATACTGCCCGTGAAGCAGCGTTCACCGCGAGAGCGGTTTCGTTCTCCGG
>CAWAVJ010000075.1:0-54416 GCA_963785355.1 uncultured Alphaproteobacteria bacterium | reverse complement strand
ATACGGCGCTTGGCACCGTTCCGGGATGACGGGCGCGGAACTACTCAACCGGATTCGATATGAGAGCAACGCGGCTATTTTTGCGCACCGCCTAACGGTGTAGCGGAGGCCGCGCCAAGTCCGATCGGGCAGCTGACGCCGGTGCCGCCGTGGCCGCAATAGCCGCGCGGGTTCTTGGCGAGGTATTGCTGGTGGTAATCCTCGGCGAAATAGAACTCGCCCGCCGGTTCGATCTCGGTGGCGGCGGCGCCAAACCCGTGTGCGCTAAGCGCGGCCTGATAGGCTTCCTTGGCCGCGTTCGCTTCCTCCGCCTGGCGCTCCGAATAGGTGTAGATCGCCGAACGGTATTGCGTGCCTATGTCGGCGCCCTGGCGCATGTACTGGGTCGGGTCGTGCGCTTCAAAGAACGCCTTCAAGAGCTCCGCATAGGCGATCCGCTTGGGATCGAAGACGACGCGCACCACCTCGTTATGGCCGGTCTGGCCGCTGCATACCTCCTGATAGGTGGGGTTGGGCGTGTAGCCGCCCGAATATCCCGCGGCAGTGACAAGCCCGCCCGGCAGGCTCCAGAACGCCTTTTCAGCGCCCCAAAAACAGCCGAGCCCGAACATGGCGATTTCGCTGCCATCCGGATACGGACCTTTAAGTAACGCCCCATTAACGAAATGCGATGCCGCGGTGGGGATGGGGTTGGGCCGGCCGGGTAGCGCTTGCTTGGGATTGGGCATTAGCGTTTTGCTTTTTGCGGAAAGTGGCATGGGAGCTTCCTGATGCGAGACGGTGTTCCAGCCGGTCGAGTCTCTATCTGGGCACGCCGGCGCGCGGGCGAAGTGCTGGAGCGTTCAACTTCCGGCGAGCGGATGTGAGGGAAGCCGGCGGCATTGGTGTGGCGTCCCGCGATTGCCTATGCGAACCTCGCCGCAAATGGTGTAGGCAAGAACGGGACGCCACACTAGATGCCATCGCCATGAAGTTTGCCACACTGCTTCCAATTGACGCCGTCCTGAACGAATTGCGCGACGCCCTGGCCGCGCACGCATCGGCGGTCCTTGTGGCCCCGCCCGGCGCGGGCAAGACGACACGCGTGCCCCTCGCGTTGATGGACGAAAGCTGGCTCGGGTCCGGCAAGATCCTGGTGCTGGAACCGCGCCGCATCGCCGCGCGGGCCGCCGCGGAGCGCATGGCGCACACCTTGTCGGAGGCAGTGGGAGAGCGGATCGGATTGCGTGCCCGGATGGTCTCGAAAACGGGGCCCAAGACACGGATAGAGGTCGTCACCGAGGGCGTCTTTACCCGCATGATCCTTGACGATCCCGAGCTTTCCGGCATCGGCGCGGTGCTATTCGACGAGTTCCACGAGCGCTCGCTCGATGCCGATCTGGGGCTTGCGCTGGCACTCGATGCCCAAGTCGGCTTGCGGGACGATTTGCGTATCCTGCCGATGTCGGCGACGCTCGACGGCGCGCGGGTTGCGAAGCTTCTCGGCAACGCGCCCGTTATCGAGAGCGTTGGCCGCGCGTTCCCGGTCGAGACGCGCTACCTCGGCCGCGATGACAACGCGCGCATCGAGGACCGGATGGCGGATGCGGCGATGCGCGCCTTGCGGGCGGAAACCGGTTCGATCCTAGCGTTCCTGCCAGGCCAGGGCGAAATCCGGCGCGCCCTGGAGCGGCTCCTGGAACGCATCGGCGATCCCGCCATCCTGCTTGCCCCTCTTTACGGCGCGATGGACATGAAGGCGCAGGACCTAGCGCTTGAGCCAGCGCCCGAAGGGCAGCGCAAGGTGGTGCTCGCAACCTCCATCGCCGAGACTTCGATCACCATCGAGGGCGTGCGCGTGGTCATCGACTGCGGACTTGCGCGGGTTCCGCGTTTTGAGCCGGACGCGGGCGTGACGCGGCTTGAGACCGTGCGCGTGTCCCGTGCCGGCGCCGATCAGCGGAGGGGGCGTGCCGGCCGCACCGGGCCTGGCGTGTGCTATCGCCTGTGGGACGAGCCGCAAACCCAGAGCCTGCCGGCATACGCCGAGCCCGAAATTCGCTCCGCCGATCTTTCCGGCCTGCTGCTCGATTGCGCGGAATGGGGAACGGCCGATCCGCTCACGCTATCCTGGCTCGATCCGCCGCCGGCTGCCGCCATCGCCGCCGCGCGCAAGGAGCTGACCGGGCTGGAGGCGCTCGACGCGCAAGGCCGGATCACGGCCATGGGAAAGCGGCTCAGGTCGCTGCCATTGCCTCCCCGGCTTGCCCGCATGGCGATTTCCGCCGCCCGGATCGGCCACGCGGAGCAGGCTGCCGAAATCGCCGCGGTCATGGTGGAGCGCGGACTTGGCGGCAACGATGCCGATCTCGCACACCGGCTGGAAGGTTTCCGCCGTGACCGCTCGGCTCGCGCCCGCGAGATGCGAAAGCTGGCGGCCGGCTGGGCCCGGATGGCCAGCGCCGGCCGTGTCCGCCAGGAGCCTCGGAAAAAAGCGCAGGAAGACCCCCTCACCCCAGCCCTCTCCCCGAGGGGAGAGGGAGCAGGCTGCGGCCTCTCGTCTAAGGAAGAGGACTGTTCGAGCGTCCCCTCTCCCCTCGGGGAGAGGGACAGGGTGAGGGGGTCTTCATCCGGCCGCTGCGAAACTCGCGAGGACATGCCGCTTGCGCGCATGCTGGCGCTCGCCTTTCCGGAGCGCATCGGCAAAGCACGCGGGAACCCCGGCCAGTTTCTCCTCGCCAACGGCCGGGGCGCCAACCTCGATCCGGCGCATCCCTTGGCGCGCTCGCCGTTCCTGGTCGCCGCCGAGCTGTCGGGATCGGCTGCGTCGGCGCGTATCCTGCTCGCCGCGGCAGCCGATGAAGCGGACATTCTTGCCATCGCGGGCAATCGCGTCCGCGAGACGGACGAGATCGAATTCGATCAAGCCGCGGGCGCGCTGAAGTCGCGCCGTGTCCGCCGGCTCGACGCCATCGTGCTCGCGAACGAGCCCCGGGCCGTGACGCCGGGCGAGGAAACGGCGCGTCTCCTGGCCTGTGGCATCGCGAAGCCCGGTCTTGGCCGCCTGCCGTGGAGCAAGGCACAAATCCAGCTCCGCCACCGGGTGGGTTTCCTGCGCGCGGCCGGAGAGGACGAATGGCCGGACCTGACCGATGAGGGGCTTGCCAAGACGGCTGCAGAGTGGCTTGCCCCTTTCCTTGCCGGGAAAACGAAGCTTTCCGAGGTTGGTGCCGAGACCCTCGGCGCTGCGCTGGATGCGCTGCTGCCATGGAACTTGAAGCGGCGCTTGGAGGAAGAGGCTCCGGCGCATTTCGAAGCTCCCACGGGCAATCGTCACGCCATCGATTACGAGAGCGAGGGCGCCCCCGCCCTGCATATCCGCGTGCAGGAGCTGTTTGGGCTCAAGCAACATCCTTCGATTGCGGGCGGCAAGCTGCCGCTGACATTGTATCTGCTCTCGCCGGCGCAGCGGCCGATACAGATCACGCGCGATCTTCCGGGCTTCTGGAAAGGATCGTGGCCGGCGGTTAAGGCCGAGATGAAAGGGCGCTATCCGCGGCACCCCTGGCCGGACGATCCCGCCTCGGCGGTTCCAACCTCGCGGGCCAAGCCGCGCGGGACGTGAACAGCGCGCGATCCATATAAATTTTTGTTTTATCGTGCGTCTTTTTCGGAAAACCGCTTCGCACTTTTCCGGACGCACTCTAACTGTTGGAGGCACTGAGGCCGGCAAAGAAGCGCCGCGCCTCTGCTTGGGCCACGAAAATGCGGGCCGCACCTGGTGCGTGGCCGCTTCTGAAGATTTCGAGCCAGTTGGGCTGGGCGAGAACTTCGGGTGCTACAGGTTTGAATTTGCCGCTCTCCAAAGTGCCCAGCCGAATCCCCTTCGACTGCACGCTGTCGCGGATTAACTTCGCAGTATGCTCAACTTGCTGTCTTGTCAGTATTGAGTATGCCGCGCGAAAATTCCAAAGACGCTCAACCGCCAGGCGCATCATGTCACCTAGGAACAAATAGTTCTCTGGATTGCCTTCTTCTGCCGAGTCACGCAACTCTACATCGAGGAGAAGGTCTTGCTTTTCTGTCATAGAGAATCCTCCCTTTTTCTTGCATTTTAGATTCTACGCCCTCCTTTAGTGCCAAGATACTCGCCCAAACACTTGCCGATTTGCGCCCGCTAGCCCGCAGGCCCGGCGCAATGCCAAGGATCAGACGGCCGCCACGCCCCAGAATACTGGCCGGGCAAGCTTGTTCCAGTCCTGCGGGCAGGGTGCCGGGAATTGTAAACAAGAAACTTAACAGCCGCCGAACCGGCGGCTGTTTGAACTCGATGAACCGGTAAGAATTCCCCAACTAACCTATTGCAGCCCCACCGCGTGGCGCACGCAAGCCTTCGCCTCCTGGAACTCGGCCTCGAAGCCGGGCTTTGCGAACAGCGCTTCGGCGATAGCCGCGCCGTAGAGCTTGCCCGCCTCCACGTCGCTGCGGAAATGTACACCCGCCACCATGCGGCTATGCGCGTAATCGTCGATGCGCGCGTAAATCGCGGCCCTTTTCTCCGGCATCATCTCCCCGAGCAGGAAGCCAACCGTCGCCCCATAGGTGGCGTGTCCCGACGGATAGGAGTAGTTGTCGTAGCCGTCGCCGGGCTTCGGTTCGTCAAGCGGGCGCAGGGCGTTGCCGGGAATCGAGAAGGGCCGGGGGCGGCAGAAGGCGAACTTCGCCGCAGCCACGGCGGCCTTTTCCTCCCTCCCGCGCTTAAAGAAGAAGATCTCGCAAGAGTGGAGCGCCTCCGCTTCGAAGGCGATGCCGGCACCTTGCAGAAACCGGGGCAGCGTCCGCTCCACATCGCGCACCGCGTGCTCTTCCTGCTGTGGCGTGCGCGCCCGCTGCAGAGCCTCAAGCTCCCCGAGCTCGGCCTTGGTCTCCTCGCAGGTCTCGCAGGACGGCGGCGAAAGCAAGCTCACCAGCGGCTCGTCCGAGTGCCCCGAACATTCCACTGCGGCCACGGTTTGCGGACAGGCGATCAGCAACGCCCCCGCGAGAAAAATCGCGCCCACGCCACCATTTCCAACCGTTCTCATGGCATCCCCTCCGCTGCAACCTCAACGATACATTCTTAGTACCGGCCCTACCCGTCCGCAAGGCGCGTCTTTCTTGCCACAACCGGCAGAATAGAGCGGTTGAGACTACGGTTGTCCCCCCTAATGCTGCAATCGTGGGTTGCTATGACTCCGGCCTGGCGTTAATCATTATTGCAAGTTTTATCTATGACTTGGGGCAACCAATGATTGTCATTGTCGATGAACGCGAAACGGTGTTGAACGGCTACACCTCCTGGTTTTGCCGCGAAGGCGTCTCGGCCACCGGCCTGGCGCCGCAGGACTTCCGGCAATGGGTGAACACCGCGCCCGAGCCCGATATCGACGCCGTGGAAGCGTTCCTGCTGGGCGATTTTCAAAACCGCGAGGACATCCCGGTCAAGATCAAATCGCGCACGGGGGCGGCGGTAATCGCGATGAACGACACTAAGTCCCTGGACGACACGCTGGAGCTGTTCGCGGCCGGCGTTGACGACGTGGTGCGCAAGCCGGTGCATGTGCGCGAGATCCTGGCCCGGATCAAAGCCATCAGCCGCCGCATGCATGTTGGCGTGACACCGCCGCTTTCGGGCCGCATCCGGGTCTTTTCCGATGGGCGCGATCCTGAAGTCGATGGCGAGCCGCTGCCTCTGCCCAGACGCGAGCGCAGAATCTCGGAATACTTGATGGCCAATAAGGGCCGCCGGGTCACCAAGTCCCAAATCTTCAATTTCGTCTACGGCCTGTTCGACGATGGCATCGACGAGAACGTGATCGAAAGCCATATCAGCAAGCTGCGCAAGCGCCTGCGCCAAAGGCTCGGCACCGACCCCATCGACTCGCAGCGCTTCTTGGGCTACCGGCTCACCCAGGAGTGATACCAGATCCGGCTGATCGCTTCCGCAGCGTCATTGCGAGCGTAGCGAAGCAATCCAGTAATAGGGGCAAAAGTCCTGGCAGGTAAGTATTTCACCGCGCTAAGCCAAGCTGTATGCCGCCGTGCCCCGCGGGAGAGGGGACCCATCTTAGAGCTTGTTCCAACGGGATAAATGGATTCCCGCTTGCGCGGGAATGACGCTCGTGCATCAGCACACCGGCAATTGCTTGCCCGGACTTTTGCCCCTCTTACCCGCTTTTGATTCCATCGAAGGCGGATAGGCGCTACAAACACTATTGCGGCGCGGATGCTTCGGCCCTTGGGTTGGCGGCGCAGGCTTCCGGTGCGGCGGCGGTGCGCGCTGGCAGGTCCGCTAGCTCCCTCCCTGCGCCTTGCGGGAGACGCAGGAAGGATAGCACTGAGAGCGCTCCTATGGCGGCGACAATCCAAAAGGCGATCGCGAAATCTCCGCGCGAGATTAGCGTCTCACCGCGCAAACCCTGAGCCGCCTGCAGGATCAGCCCGCCGATAGCCACGCCCAACGAAAGCGACACCTGCTGCGTCACGCTCGCGAAGCTCGTCGCCCGGCTCATTTGCGCCTGCTGGATGTCAGCATAAGCCAGCGCATTGACCGCGGTGAATTCGAGCGAGCGGAAGAAGCCGCCTGCCAGCAGCACCGCGAAGATGACGGCGTGTGGCGTCGCGGCTGTGAAAAAGCCGTTCACAGCCATGAAAACCGCGCTGATGAGCGCGTTCACGATCAGCACGCGGCGGAAGCCGAAAATGCGGATTATCGGCGCAGCACTCGCCTTCATGACGAGCGCGCCGGCCGCCGCGGCGAAGGTCAGCATGCCCGACTGGAATGGCGTCAGGCCGAAGCTCAACTGCAGCATGAGCGGCAACAGAAAGGGGATAGCGCCGACCCCGATCCGGAAGAAAGAGGCGCCCAGGACGCCGGCCCGGAAGGTCTGGATCTTAAGAAGCTTGAGATCGATCACTGGGTTTTCGGTGCGCTTGGCGTGCCAGACGTAAGCCGCGCAAACGCCGAGGCCCGCCGCCGCCAGGACGAAGCCCTCGGTTAGCGAGCCGCCGGTCTCCCCCAGGATCGCGAGCCCAAAGACGAAGGCGGACAGGCCCAAGCCGGAAAGTGCAAACCCCGTCCAGTCGAGCGGCGGCGTATCGGCCTCCACGGCGTTGGCGATAAAGTTCCAGGTGAGAACGAGGCCCAGCGCGCCGATTGGCACGTTAATGTAGAAGATCCAGCGCCAATGCAGGTATGTCGTGATGAAACCGCCAAGCGGCGGGCCGATCACAGGCCCGATGAGCGCCGGGATCGTGAGCCAAGCGAGTGCCGCGATCAGGCCGGCCTTGGCGACGCTTCTTAGGATAACGAGGCGGCCGACGGGAACCATCATCGCCCCGCCAAGGCCCTGCACAATGCGGTAGCAGACGAGTTGAGGCAGGCTGTGCGCGAGACCGCAAAGTGCGGACCCGCCCGTGAAAACCGCAATCGCCGCCATGAACACCGTGCGCGCCCCGTATTTGTCGGCGACCCAGCCGCTGATGGGAACGAACACCGCGAGGCTCAGGAGATAGCTCGTGAGCGCCAGTTTGAGCGAGATGGGGGCGACGTGCAGATCGGCTGCGATTGCGGGGAGCGAGGTGGAAAGCACCGTCGAGTTGAGATTCTCCATGAAGAGGCCGCAAGCGACGATCAGCGGAATGAGCATACGGGTGGGCATAAGGCGACGTGGCTTTCTCGAAGGACGCCAGAAAAGCAGAATCTGGGCTTTGGCGCCATCATGCATTTTCCCCGCTGGTGCGACGGCACAAGCACGCTGGGAACGGTTTCATACCAGATCCGGCTGATCGCTTCGGTAAAAGACCCCCTCACTCTGTCTCTCTCCCCAAGGGGAGAGAGAACCCTCGAACATCTGCTGTGGGTGGTTCTGGGGTCCCTTCTCCCCTTGGGGAGAAGGACAGGATGAGGGGGTCTTCGTGAACCAATCAACCGGATTCGGTATCATACCTAACCCGCAGGATCGGTTTGCAGAGCCCCCTCCTGTCCTTCTCCCAGCAAGCTCGCCGCCGGGGCGAGGCGAGTGGCGTTATTCTCGATCGCCGATTCCGGAGACAACTAAACAAACCGTTCGTTTCGCGTAGGAGCCTACTATAGTTAATGAGTGCATGGTTAATGCGCACGCGGCATATTTTCCGCCGCCGTCTCTCTGCGAATCTTTTCCCTCTTTAGGCCGTATTCTGCGACTCCAAAACCCTATTAAATATACCGGCAACTTTCAAATTAACCCGGAATCGCAGCAAAGTATGCTTTGCTGCAGGTGCAGACCGCGCGCAGGTTTCGCTGTATAATCATCAAGTTATAGCCAAGACGCGGCGCTTAACGGCCTTTAACGGCCCGGTAAGGCATTTGCGCTATACTTGATTCAATCTCAAAAGGCGGCCTCAATCCTTGAGAAATGCCAGGAATTTGCGTTAATGAAAGGTTATGCGTCCGGCACGGCGATCCCAAACGGCAGCGGCCGTTCAAAAGCGCTTCATCTCGACGCCGTGCTTCTTGAGCGCGTAGCCGATCTGGCGCGGCGTGAGCCCTAGGATGCGGGCCGCTTTCGCCTGCACCCAGCCGGTTTTCTCCATGGCCTGGATGAGCGTATCCCTGCCGAGCTTCGAGAGTGCGCCGTTCGCGTCTTCGGGCGCGCGCGCATCGGCACCGTTGTGTACGGCGCGCGCCGGCTGCGGCTGCGTTGCAGGCGGTGGCGCCGGGGGAGCAGGCTCGGGCCTGGCTGGCTTCGGCGGAGCCGGGTGATGGCCGTGCGCCGGACCCTTCCACAGCATGGCCGACAGGCAATGGCCCTGCATGCAGGCGAAATCCCTGGCGTGAATTTCGGCAGCGGGCGTCATCGCCGCGGTGCGCCGGATGCAGTTCTCAAGCTCGCGGACGTTGCCAGGGAAATAGCACTTACACAGCACCTCCATCGCGCCGGGCGCGAACTGCCGGGGCTGGCCGTTTTCCTCGCCGAAGGCGCGCAGGAAGTGCGCGGCAAGCTCCGGGATGTCGCCAACGCGCTCGCGCAAGGGCGGCAGCATCAGCGGCACGACGTTGATGCGGTAATAGAGGTCCGCGCGGAATTTCTCCTGGGTGACGAACTCTTCGAGGTTGCGGTTCGTGGCGCAAACCAGGCGGAAATTCACCTTGAGCGTTTGCTGGCCGCCGACGCGCTCGAACTCGCCCTCCTGCAAAACGCGCAGCAGCTTGGCCTGGAAGGCGTGCGAGATCTCGCCGATTTCGTCGAGGAAGATCGTGCCGCCATGGGCCAGCTCGAAGCGGCCTTTGCGCGTGGCGATGGCGCCGGTGAACGCGCCCTTTTCGTGGCCGAACAGCTCGGACTCGATGACGCTCTCGGGCAGGGCCGCGCAGTTCACCTTGATAAAGGGCTTGCCCTTGCGCGAGGAAAGCTCGTGGATCGCGCGGGCGAACAGCTCCTTGCCGGTTCCCGTCTCGCCGCGGATGAGCACGGGTGCGTTCGATCTGGCAACCTGCTCGATGCGCTCGGTCACGGCGCGGATGGAGCGGCTTTTGCCAAGGATGCCGGAGAGTTTGGGCGGTGGCGATTTCGGCGTCTTGAGGTTAGAGAGTTCCTTGGCAAGCCGCGCCTGCTCCAGCATAAGCCGTTCGCGGTCCTCGGCCACCACGCGATGCAGCTTGAGCGCCTGCCCCAACAGGTTGGCGACCATGGTCAGGAAACGCACATCGTGGTCGATGCGCACGTCCATGGTGCCTTTCCAGACGCGCTCGATGGCAAGCGTACCGGCAACCTCGTTGTCGACACGGATCGGAACGCCGATAAAGGTTTGCACGAAGCCGGGATCGACGCGGCCGAGCCGCTTCCACCCCGAAAAAAGCGGATGCAGCGCGCAATTTTGAACCGCAAGCGGGGTCGCGGTGGCCGCAATCTGGTCGATGACCGCTGTGGGAATTTCAGCGTCCTCGCCGGCCGCCATATCGTGCTCGGTGGAGGCGGACACCTTGATTTCCGGGTCGCCTTCCTCGTCGAGCAGCACGAGCGTGGCCAGCCGCATATCCAGGAACGAGCTCATGACGGAGACGACATTATTGAGCATCACCTTAAGACTTGCAGGCGATGTCATAATCTTGGAAATTTCATAAATGCCGCTGAGCGCGGTTTCGCTGTATCTACCGGCTGCCGGAACGGCGCCAGTTCTAGCCGGCGCAGAGTCTGTCATCGGCTGTCGCCTCCGCTTAACTTCGATCCAGCCACGTTTGTCTGGAATCGGTCAGTTGCGCAATCGCAGACAAATGTAGCACGGGAGCGGCTCCATTGTCGTGGCTATAAGATAGTCAGCGCAATGACTTGGCACGCCTCCTACGTTCAGAAACTATGCAACGGAAACAGCAGCTTAGGGCGCTATGCCAACAAAATAGACACAGCCTAATTTTTGAACAATCGTCCTTTCCGAGGGCTCAGCGGCGGGCGATCGTGAGCTGGTCGAGGGGCAGGAAGGGCTTTGCCGGCGGATCGCCGGCCGGCGCGGCGCGGTTTGGATCGTGTTCTTGCAGAACCTTGAATACGCGCTCGCCAAGCGGGCTCGACGCGGCAAAGTCGCTATAAGCCTGAGCGAGCGTTTCGCGGGCTCCGGCGAAGATCCGCTCCTCGCCGGCACCGCTGAAATCCTTCGCGGCCAGGTACTTGCCCATGCGCTTGAGAATGTGCAGCCTCGCCACGCGCAGCAAAGCGGGATCGTAATCGAGCTTCAGGTAGGAGAAGAAATCCTCGGCGGAGGACAGCTTCTCAAGCTCTTCCAGAACGCTCATGATGCCTCCGCAAATAAGGACTTCGCGGGAGCCGGACGCGCATTTGGGCGGCGCTCCCGCTCATCGATGAGGGACGCGGCAAGCCGCAGCACGGTGAAAGCCGGCACCGGCCTTTTGTTCGTTTCGCAGTAGCTGCGGATCGCTGGCAGCAGCCGCTTCAGCTCGGCGTCCGTCATCTGCAGGCCGAGATGGGTCAGCTCGTGGCGCAAGCCGGAAAGGCCGGAATGTTTGCCGACCACGAACCTGTGTTTGCGGCCAAGCCGCTCGGGCGCCAGCCCTTCGTAGCAATCGCGGCTTTTGAGGATGCCCGCAACGTGGATGCCGGACTCGTGGGTGAAGACATCCTTGCCCACGATAGGTTGACCGCGGCCGGTTTCAGTGCCGCTATGCATTGCCACAATGCAGCTCAGATGCTTCAGCGCCGGCAGATGGACGCCGTGCACTTTTCCGAACACCGCTTCGAGCGCGGTTGCGACCTGCTCAAGCGCTGCGTTACCGGCGCGCTCGCCAAGGCCGTTTACCGCGACGCTTACCGCGGCGGCGCCTGCCTCTATGGCGGCGAGGGTATTCGCGGTGGCAAGGCCCAGATCGTTGTGGCCGTGAAATTCAACCGGGAGGTCCGTCAAGCGGCGCACGGTTGCCATCGCTTCGCGCACCGAGGCCGGGTCCATGATCCCGAGCGTGTCCGCGAAACGGTAGCGGATGGCGCCCGCCTTCGCTGCGGCCTCAAGGACGGGCTCCAAGGTGCCCAGACTGGCGCGGGAAGAGTCTTCGCCGCCAAACGCAACCTCCAGGCCTTTGGCGCGCGCGTAGCCGATTACATCCTTTGTGGCGGTCACAACGGCGCGGAGCGATCCGCCGAACTTGGCGGCAATTTGCGGCTGCGAAACGGGTGCGGAAAGATTGACGATGCGGACGCCCGAGGCAATTGCGTCGTCGACATCGCCCCGCCGCATACGGCACCACGCCATGACCCTGAGCGGCAAGCCCGCCCCCGCGATGCGCCGGATGGCCTCCTGCTCGGCCTCGCCCATGGCGGGGGTGCCGGCCTCGATCTCGTCGACGCCCGCGTCCGCGAGCGCTCCGGCGATGTCGAACTTTTCCGATGCCGAGAAAGCGACGCCGGGCGTTTGCTCGCCGTCTCTTAAGGTTGTGTCGTTGATCGCAACACGCGCCGCCAAGCGCCGCCGGCGGAACAGCGCGGCCGGCCCGGCGCCGCTGCCGCCTTCCGTGGCTTCGCCCGCGCCCTGCGCGCTGTGGTCCTGATTTGAGAGGTAATCTAGCATGTGCGCCCTGTCTGGCTGCAATGAGTTTGGCTCACCAGAAGCAGAACCCGTGCCAAACAGCGATCTGTTTGTAATTACAGGAGAATTTACCTGTGCAGACTATGTCGCGATGCCGGCAATTGTTGTCTTTGCGACGCCTCGTACCATGGCGCGAAAGGGCAGTACGCCGCCGGTTGTTCAAAAAGTTGCGAGCCGAACGTCAGGGCGCGGATCTTCGCGCAGGCAGTGTGTTAAGAGGTAGCCTGCGAAATTTTGGGAGGAATTGCCATGGGAAAACTCGCAGTCTGGATCGCAGCCTTGAGCCTATGGGGCCTTAGTGCGGGCGCCGTCAGTGCTCAAAACATGACCCTGACTAGCCCTGACATCGAAGAGGGCGCAACAATCGCGAACCGGCAGGTGTTCAAGGGGTTCGGCTGCACGGGGGATAATATTTCCCCGGCCTTGAGCTGGAGCGGCGCGCCGGTGGCTACGAAGAGCTTCGCCGTGACCGTCTACGACCCCGATGCGCCAACCGGCAGCGGCTGGTGGCACTGGGTTGTGTTCAATATTCCGGCTGGCACGGCGTCGCTGCCCAAGGATGCCGGCGACCCCGCCAAAAAGCAGATGCCGGAAGGCGCCATTCAGAGCCGGACGGACTTCGGCGCACCCGGCTATGGCGGCCCGTGCCCGCCGCCCGGCGCCAAGCCGCACCATTATCGCATCACGGTTTTTGCGCTCGATGTGGACAAGCTGCCCGACGCCAAGGACGCAGAGGCTTCGGCCGCGCTCGTGGGTTACGACCTCAATTTCCACACCTTGGCGAAGGCCACGCTCACCGGCCTTTACGGACGCTGAAACGCTACGCATGTACACATGCATGGCTGCACCCAATGCGGCCATGCATGCCGGGCGCCCGCCCGCGTGCCCAAGGAGTAGGCAGCCGTGAATCCCCAACGCACACTTACCACTTACGTGATCGCAGTCCTTGTTGTGATGGCTGTGGTAATCGGCATCCGCTGGCTCACCGGCGGATACGGCAGTGCGCTGAAAGTGATGATATTTTTTGCAGGCTTTGTGTGCGGCATGATCGCGATGTATCTTGCCATGCACCTTTATCGCGATAATGTTTGGCCGTGGTTTTCCAAGCGATTGAAAGCTTTCCAAATGCCGCCGAATTGACGCGGCCAGGCGGTTAGGCATATTTACCGGGCATACACGCCGCGAAGCTTTCACCATTGCCGGACGCGCAGTTTTCGCTAGCCCGGGGAAGGCCAAGCGCTTTGCGGCGGCCGCCTTCATTCCAAGGATTTTGGCCATGCCAGACTATCGCTCCCGCACTTCCACCCATGGCCGCAACATGGCCGGCGCCCGGGGACTTTGGCGCGCCACCGGCATGAAGGACGAGGATTTCGGCAAGCCGATTATCGCCGTCGCCAATTCCTTCACGCAGTTCGTGCCGGGGCATGTGCATCTGAAGGATTTGGGCCAGCTCGTCGCGCGCGAGATCGAGAAGGCCGGCGGCGTCGCCAAGGAATTCAACACCATCGCCATCGACGACGGCATCGCTATGGGTCATGGCGGCATGCTCTATTCGCTGCCGAGCCGGGAGCTGATCGCCGACTCGGTCGAGTATATGGTCAACGCCCATTGCGCCGACGCGCTTGTCTGCATTTCGAATTGCGACAAGATTACCCCCGGCATGCTGATGGCGGCGCTGCGGCTCAATATTCCGGCGATTTTCGTTTCGGGCGGCCCGATGGAAGCGGGCAAGGTGACGATCAAAGGCCAGACGCATGCTGTGGACCTGATCGACGCAATGATCAAGGCCGCGGACAAGAGCGTGAGCGACGAGGAAGTGCTTGCCTATGAGCGCGAAAGCTGCCCCACCTGCGGCTCGTGCTCGGGCATGTTCACCGCCAACTCCATGAACTGCCTTATGGAGGCGCTGGGGCTGGCACTGCCCGGAAACGGCACGCTGGTCGCCACGCATGCGGATCGCAAGGAGCTTTTCCTCGAAGCCGGGCGGCGCATCGTGGCGCTGGCCAAGCGCTATTACGAGAAGGGCGACGAGAGCGCGCTGCCGCGTTCCATCGCGAGCTTTGGGGCGTTCGAAAACGCCATGACGCTCGACATCGCCATGGGCGGCTCGACCAACACCGTGCTGCACCTGCTCGCAGCGGCGGAGGAGGGCGGCGTCGCCTTCACCATGGCCGATATCGACCGGCTGTCGCGGCGAACGCCCTGCCTGTGCAAGGTGGCGCCGAGCAAAGGCGATGTGCATCTTGAAGATGTGCACCGGGCGGGCGGCATCATGGCCATCTTGGGCGAGCTGGACCGCGCGGGCCTCATCAACCGCGAATGCCCCACCGTGCATGCGCCGGCCGTGGTCCAAGCGCTGGACCGCTGGGACATCGGCCGCGGCATGGGCAAAGAGTTCGTGCAATTTCTATCTGGCGGCGCCGGGTGGCGTTAGGACCACAGAAGCCTTTAGCCAGTCCAAGCGCTCGGCCGCGCTCGACCTCGACCGCGCCAAGGGCGCGATCCGCTCCGCTGAAAACGCGTTTTCGAAGGATGGCGGGCTCGCGGTGCTGTACGGCAATATCGCCGTGGACGGCTGCATCGTGAACACGGCCGGCGTGGACGAGAGCAATCTGAATTCTCCGGCCCCGCCGTGATCTGCGAAAGCCAGGAAGAGGCGGTCGCCAAAATCCTCGGCGGCGGTGTGAAGGCCGGCGATGTGGTTGTGATCCGCTACGAAGGCCCCATCGGCGGCCCTGGCATGCAGGAAATGCTCTACCCCACCAGCTACTTGAAGAGCATGGGCCTGGGCAAGGAATGCGCGCTCATCACCGACGGGCGCTTCTCCGGCGGTACGTCGGGGCTTTCCATGGGCCACGTCTCGCCGGAGGCGGCCGAGGGCGGAGCCATCGCGCTGATCGAGGCGGGCGATATCGTCGACATCGACATCCCGGCGCGAACCATCGATGTGCGGCTGAGCGGGGAGGAGCTGGCGGCGCGGCGCAAGGCGATGGAGGCGCGCGGCGATGCGGCCTGGAAGCCCGCAGCCCGCGAGCGTCAGGTGAGCCAGGCGCTACAAGTCTATGCCGCCATGGCGACCAGTGCCGCGCGCGGCGCCGTGCGCGACGTGAGCCGGGTGCGCCGGTAGCGCGTAAGGAACGCACCTGCGGCGTGCCGCAGGCCCAGAGGTCGTCCTGAACGCTAGTTCAGGCGGCCTTTTGCTGTTCAGGCTCGTAAGGCAAGGGCCATCGCTGGCGCGATACAAGGAGCCGGCGAAGTTACGAACCGTGGGCCGCAATGACCGCCGGCCTGCGGGCATAAGCACTAACATAATGGCGGTCACGCGGGGGGAATGCCGTAGCGCTGCCTTATCGCTTTTGCGTAGGCCGTCTTTACGCTAAAGCTTTCCAGATAATTGCGAGTGCCGGGACGTGGGGGCTGCGCATGCCGGATGGACCGAAGGGCAAGATTTTCATCAATTACCGGCGCGGCGACAATTCCGCTGCGGCAGGGCGGCTTTACGACCGGCTCGAACAGGAATTCGCCAAAGACAATCTGTTCATGGATGTGGACGCGATTGGCGCGGGGCAGGATTTCGTGGCCGTGCTGGAGCGGCAGGTGGCTGAGTGCGATGTGCTCCTCGCGGTGATCGGCAAGAGCTGGCTCGGCATGGCGGACGCGGAAGGCAAGCGCCGGCTCGATAGCGCGAACGACTTCGTGCACATCGAGATCGCCTCGGCGCTGCGGCTTGGCAAGCGCATCGTCCCCGTGCTGGTGAACGATGCGCATATGCCGGCGGCGGACGCGCTGCCGGAGCCGCTGAAACCGCTCGCGCGCCGCAACGCCGTCCGGCTCACCCATGAGCGCTTCAAGGCCGACGCGCAAGGGCTCATCAACGGGCTGAAAGCGGCGCTGGCCGAGGCGGAAGCCGAGCGGGCCGCGCATACGGAAGCGGAGCGGCTGGCGGCGGAGGAGGTGCGCAAGAAGCGGGAGGCCGAGGAAGAGGCCCGCGCGGCCCAGATCGAACGCGAGATGGCGGCGCGCGCGAAGGCTGGGCTGACGCAGGAGGAAATCCGCAAGGCCGAGGAGCTGGCGAATTGGGATTTCATCAAGGATAGACAGAACGCCGAGGATTTCCGCGACCATCTCGCGCGTTTTCCCGGCGGCGTCACATTCCGATACGCACGGGCGAAACTGGAGGAGATAACCTGGACCAACTTGGATATGCCCTCGGAGAGGGCGTTGGAAGTTTTCCTGGACGAATTTCCGACTGGGACGCACGCCGGCGAAGTGCGCGAAAAGCTTCGCAAACTTAAGCGCAAGGCGGAAACAGCGCGGCTAGAGGAAGAGAAAAAGCGCGCGGAGACAGAGGCTTGGGCCAAAGTCGCGGCCGGCACGCTGATCGCCGATTTCGAAGCCTTCCTGAAACAATGGCCCGATGGCGCGCATGCCCGGGATGCCAACGCGCGAATATGGGAGCTGAGCGGCGGCCTCCTCACCCGGCGCGGCGTGCTGAAGGGCCTCGGCATCGGTGCCGCTATCACCGCAACGGTCGGCATTGCGTCCGCGACGACGCCGGGATCGTTGATCTGGCGCATGATCCACGATCAATCGATCCGCAATCTCACTGGGCATGTTAACTCTGTCAATTCGGTTGCCTTTTCCCCGGATGGCCGCACCCTTGCAAGCGCGAGCTATGATAAGACGCTCAAGCTTTGGGATGTGGCGAGCGGCCGGGAACTGCGCACCACACTCGCCGGGCTTGCGAACTGGGCGGGGGCGGTTGCCGGGCATTCGGGCTCTGTCAATTCGGTAGCCTTCTCCCCGGATGGCCGCACGCTTGCCAGCGCGAGCGATGATAAGACGCTCATGCTCTGGGATGCGGCGAGCGGCCGGGTGCTGCGCACCCTCAAAGGGCACACGAACATTGTCAGTTCAGTAGTTTTTTCCCCCGACGGCCGCATGCTTGCGAGCGCGAGCCATGACAACACGATTAACCGCGCAGCTCCTGGCCATACGTTGGCGAGCGCAAACCCTGACAACACAATCAAGTTTTGGGATGCGTCGAGCGGCCGGGAGCTGCGCACCCTCACCGGGCATACGGACCGGGTCTATTCGGTAGCCTTTTCCCCGGACGGCCGCATGCTTGCGAGCGCGAGCTGGGACAGGACGCTCAAGCTTTGGGATGTGGCCAGCGGCCGGGAGCTTCGCACCCTCTCCGGGCATACGAACTGGATCGAATCAGTTGCCTTTTCCCCGGACGGCCACACGCTTGCGAGCGCGGGCTGGGACAAGACACTCAAGCTTTGGGATGCAGCGAGCGGCCGGGAGCTGCGCACCCTCACTGGGCATACGGGCATTGTCAGTTCCGTTGGCTTTTCCCCGGACGGCCGCACGCTTGCAAGCGCGAGCTATGACCACACGCTCAAGTTTTGGGATGCAGCGAGCGGCCGGGAGCTTCGCACCTACACCGGGCATACTTACGGTGTCAATTCGGTAGCGGTTTCCCCAGACAGCCGCATGCTTGCAAGCGGGAGCGCTGACAGCACGATCAAGCTTTGGGACGTCTCGGCCTATACCGCCGCTGCAAAAGGCTAGCGCATCGCGCAATCGGCGGTTGAGATGCGGGACGCAAGAGCCTACATCCTAGCCGCACCCCCAATTCCATATTGACGAAGCGCGGTGCAGGACGGACATTACGCTGATGGCTGACGAAACCGAAGACCCAGCCCTTCGCCTGCTCCGCGAAATGCGCGCTGAAAACCAGGCATTCGTTGCTGAGCAGCGTGCCTTTGTTGAAGAGCAGCGCGCCGCTAACGCCAAGCTGGAGGGCAAGCTCGACAAGCTCACCGTCGAGCTGATCGGCGTGAAGGGCCGTGTGCGCAAGGTGGAAGAGGCCATCGAGGCCATCGCCCGCGTCATGATCGACGGCGCGCTCGGCTAACACCGTGTCACGGCATCGGGAGGTGGCATTTACCGCCGTGGCGATCCAAGCGCGCAAAAACGCCGCCATGCGCGCCGCCTCGCCATAACAGCGGTTGAGATGCAAAGCCGAAGCGCCTAGATCCTGGCCTGCACCCCCAACCCGAAGGCAGCCATGGATTACGACGCACAAACCGCCCATCAAAATCCGCCCGTGGCCGAAATCCGGCCCGCCCGCGATCTCCACCACGGCATCGGGCGCGTGGACAGCTACGCGTGGCTGCGCGCGGAGAATTGGCAGGAGGTGATGCGCGATCCGGCCTCGCTCGCGCCCGATATCCGCGCCTATCTGGAGGCGGAGAACGCCTACACCGCGCAGGCGATGGCGGATACGGAGGCGCTGCAGGAGACGCTGTTCAAGGAGATGAAGGGCCGCATCAAGGAGGACGACTCCACCGTGCCCGCACCCGACGGCCCCTACGCCTATTTCACGAGCTACGTTGTGGGCGGGCAGCATCCGCGCATCTGCCGGCAGCCGCGCGACGGCGGCGCAACCGCGGTTCTGCTCGATGGCGACGCTATGGCCGCGGGCAGGGCGTTCTTCTCGCTGGGCGCGACGGTTTGGAGCCACGATCACCGGCTCCTGGCATACTCCTTCGACGACAAGGGCTCCGAGTTCTTCAAGATCAAGCTGCGCGACCTTGCGACCGGCCAGGATCTCGCGGACGAGGTGCCCGACATGGAGGGCGAGCCGGTTTGGAACGCCGATGGCACCGCTTTCTATTACACCCGCGTCGACGAGCACCGCCGCCCGCTGCAAGTCATGCGGCATCGCGTTGGGACGGATGCGGCGCAGGACGAGGCTGTCTACCGGGAGCCCGATTCCGGCTTCTTTACCCGCGTCCATGAAAGCCAGGACCGGCGCTTCATCATCGTAAGCACGGGCGATCACGAGACGGGCGAGGTGCGCCTGCTCGATCTGACCGCGCCCGCCAAGGGCCTTCAGCTCATCGCGCCGCGCGAGACCAACCACGAATACATGGTTGAGCCGCACGGGGACCAGCTTGTCATCCTCACCAACGAAGGCGGCGCGGAAGACTACAAGCTCGTGGAGGCGCCGCTTAGCCGCCCCGGCCGCGAGAATTGGCGCGATCTGGTGCCGCATAAGCCCGGCCGGCTGATCCTCGACGTCACTTGCTTCAAGGATTACCTCGTGCGGCTCGAACGCGAGGACGGGCTGCCGCGCATCGTCGTGCGCCGCTTCGCCGATGGCGAGGAGCACGCGATTGCGTTTGCGGAGGAGGCCTATTCGCTCGGCATGTCCGAGGGCTACGAATACGACACGGAGAGCTTACGCTTCGTCTACTCCTCGATGACCACGCCGCGGCAGGTGTTCGACTACAATATGCGCACGCGCGAGCGGACCTTGCGCAAGACGCAGGAAGTGCCGAGCGGCCATACGCCTGCGGATTACGTCACGCGCCGCGTCTTTGCGCCCGCATGGGATGGCGAGACTGTCCCGGTATCGCTGCTCTACCGCAAAGACACTCCCCTCGACGGCACAGCGCCGCTGCTCCTATACGGCTACGGATCCTACGGCTACGCGATCCCGGCCGGCTTTTCGACCAATGCCTTCAGCCTCGTGGACCGCGGCTTCGTCTACGCCATCGCCCACATCCGCGGCGGCAAGGACAAGGGTTATCGCTGGTACAAAGACGGCAAGCTCGAAAAGAAGACGAACACGTTCAAAGACTTCATCGCCGCCGGCCATTATCTGGCGGAGCAGAAGTTCACGAGCGCGGGCCGGATCGTGGGCAAGGGCGGCTCGGCTGGCGGCATGCTTATGGGCGCGGCCGCAAACATGGCGCCGGAACTGTTCGCCGGCATTATCGCGGATGTACCCTTCGTAGACGTGCTCACGACCATGCTCGACGATACGCTGCCGCTCACCCCGCCGGAATGGCCCGAATGGGGCAACCCCATCGATAGCGCGCAAGCCTATCGCACCATCGCGGCCTACTCGCCCTACGATAATGTCCGCGCGCAAGCCTACCCGAACATCCTGGCCACCGGCGGGCTCACCGATCCGCGCGTCACCTATTGGGAGCCCGCGAAATGGGTGGCGAAGCTACGCGCGCTTAAGACGGACGCGAACCTGCTGCTGCTCAAGATCAACATGGAGGCCGGCCATGCCGGCGCTTCGGGCCGCTTCGACCGGCTGAAGGAGGACGCGCTGGCCTACGCCTTCGCGCTGAAGGTGGCCGGGAAGCTCTAACGGCCGGGATATCAGAAGAGGCAGGCAGCCATGCCGAGACTTGCCAGCAAAGAGGCGCTCGTGGACCGGGCCATCGAATTGTTCCGCGCAAAAGGCTATTCCGCGACGAGCATCGGCGACATCGTCGCCGCCTGCGGCATCACCAAGGGCAGCCTCTATTACCATTTCGCCAGCAAGGAAGACTTGGCGCTGGCCGCCATGGACAAGGTTCACGCCTATTTCACGGACCGCATATTCAGCCTCGTGCTTGCCGCGGACGAGCCCGGCGCCGCCGAACTCAAGGCATTCAATCGCGCGGTCGAAGAGTTCTTTCTATCCCACACCGACGGCTGTCTCCTCGCAAACCTCAGCTTGGAGATGGGACGCGGCTTCGAGCCTTTCCGGAATCGCATCCGCCTGTTCTTCGCCGATTGGCAGGCCTGTTACGCTAAGGTTTATGCGCGCGATTATTCCCCGGCGCAGGCGGCGGAACTTGCCGCGGATGCCGTGGCCATCGTTCATGGCTGTATCATGATGCACCGGATCGGCGGCGGTATCGAGCCGCTGCGCCGCCAGCACAACAAGCTCGCCGGGCATGCTCCGGTCCCGTGAACCGGCTTCCGCGTAACGGGCAAGCGGCTTTCGATCCGCCGTGCCGGGCGCCTGCGGCCGCATATGGGAAATCCGCAGGCGAAACGAAGCGGAGTTGCCCTGACCGGCGTGATAGTTCAGCGCTCGCCAGTCCAGACGGTGACAGGGGTTAAGCCGGGCAAGCCCGGACCGCTTAGAAATTGTACCGGAAGGACAGTTGCCCGCCGATGCCCGTGCTTTTTGCACCGTCGCCGGCAACGGCATTGCCCTTGGCGTCGATTATGAATGCGTCATGCTGGGCCGCGATGCCCACACCGGCCTTTATGAGATCGCGGCTGTCATAGGCCGAATATTGGCTCACGGTGTAACCGTAGAGCGTTCCGGTGCTCTCGGCCTGGGGATCGCCGAGCATACGCTCGTAGGCGAGGGTGACGGAAGGCACGATGGTCCAGGCATCCAGTTGCCGCCGGTCCAAGGCAACGTCCAGCCCGGCCAATACGCTGGGAGACGTAGTGCCGGTGCCGTTGACGGCCAAGGCCAGTTCGCTGCCGGTTTCGTTGAAGCTGCCCAAGGTAACCCCGGTAATGCGGAGCCCCGTTTGCACCGTGACCGTAAAGGGGGCTGCGCGCATGACATAGCCCGCGCCAGCCAAACCGCTGTAAATCGCACCGCTGGTGTTGCCGGCCGCGATCCCAAGGCCGTTGTCCAAGGGGCGCCAGCTCTGATATTCGACCCAACCGGCATCCGCGCGCGCCACCGCGTAAGGACCGGCGTCAAGCGACGAAATTCCGTAACGGCCGCCAATTGTGACCACGGCCGTATTGACGCTGGCGCTGGCGCCGGCGCTTGCAACCGTTCCCGAATTGTAACCGATGCCCACGTCAGCCGATGTCTGGCTGTCGATGCGGGCCGTGGAGCCTGCGACGATTTCCGCACTACGCTCGGAGCTGTTGGCAATACCGGCTCCGCCTTCGGATCCAAAACTGTCCGCGAGTTCCGCCACCCAAAGACGGCCCTGACCCGCGCGAAGCTCCTGGCCTGCCGCGTAGGGCGAGATCGCATCGTCGATCCATAGAGGCTCGCGCATGAGATAGGAGGCAGCATCCGCATGGATCTGACCGCCAACCCTCGCCTGCCCGCCCCAGAGCGTGCCAGCATCGATGGCCGACTGCAGATAGTAATTGTAGGCAGTGTAGTGCCCCGACAGCGGCGAGTTCTGCAACTCGTTCAGAAGCGCGGCACCGGCGGCGGCATTGCCGGAAAACCCGGTTTGCCCAGGCAGCTCCGCGTAGTAGACCATCTTGGCGCGCAGGACGTAGATGTCCGCCTGGGTGAGCCCCAGCCCTTGCATCAAATAGGCATCCATCGATCCATAGGACGCGGCGATTTGATTGAGCCCCGCTTGCAGCCATCCTTCCTGAACCGCCCCTGGGTAGTTCAGATATTTATTGCTGGCCAGATAGTCCTGCATAATGGTTGCCTGCGGCACGCCGGCGATGGTCTGCAACAGCATGGAGGTCCAGCCGGTACGATCCTTGCCGTAAGAGCAGTGATACATGGCCGGGCCGGACGCGTTGGCCAAGTCCAGCAAGACCGTGCCAAACGCCGCCGCTTCGCCCGCACCGGTCACGAAGCTTTGGTATAAGGACGTTCCCGAGAGTGCTGGCGGCTGAACGGTGCCGAAGATGTTGACGTTAACCCACGCGGCTCCAGCCGGCACATGGTCGGGTCCATTCATGGGGGACGCGGGGACAGGAGAAATATTATAGATCTCCGCGGGCGTCCGCAAATCGATGTCGAGGACGATATGCAACAATGAAAGCGCCGTCCAATCCGCGTTGCTGAGAGTGGACAGCGCCATGGAGCGATAAAAAACACCGGTTCGCATCACGCCGCCGTGGCTGGTGGTATCGGCGTATCCGGTTCCGCCATCTGCTGCCGCGATGCCCGCAAGGTCGCGGAAATTTGGGTCGGATGCCAGGACCGGCGTGGTAATCGCCTCCTGAGCGAACGCAGGAGGCAACGGCAAACAGAACGCCGCCGCAGCGCAGCAAAGCAAAGCGCTCCTCGCCAGAACCGTCTTGGCAGCAGGCATCTTAGGCGCCTTTCATTCCGCTCCACTTTAGCCGCCAGCGGGGGCGGACTTCGACGCCCGCCTTCCTCATTGCCGTGCGGACCGGGAGTCTTTTCTAAAACGAATATTCCAACCCGGCGGTGAAGCCCTGAAAAAGCGCGCTCGACCCCATGTTGACGCCGAGCGCGCGGACAGCACCCGTTGGCGACGTATAAGTCTCCTGGATCTGCCCCGGCGCCAAGGCAATGCGGCCGAGCCACAGCGCCTCGTAGCCAGCCTTCAGCGCCAGCCCATCGTTGACTTGATATTTCAACTGCAAGCTGCCTTCGCCGGCGAAGGCAGCGCCATTGGCCGAGGCTTCCGACGGGTGCACCTGCTTGGCGAGGCTGACCCCGGTCGACTCCACCGCATAGTCGTCGAAAAGCCCGGCCTTCAGCAGCCCATCGAGCGAAAAGCGGCCAAGTTCGAGCAGTTTTCCATCCACGCCGATTTGGAGGCCATAAAGGTTGTTCGCCGTGTTCGTATTCCAGAAAGGGGGATAATTTCCTGCCAGTGTGCCGCCCGTCAGCGGGACCTGAGAAAGAGGATAGTTAGGAAATGAACTCTTCCAGGAAGGCGCATAAACATCCGGGGGCGTCAACGTGCCCTGAAGGTTGTCGTTCAGCTGGAGCCAGCGGAAACCCGCCAGCACGGTCACCCGGCTGGACAGATCCAGCCGCCCATTGGCCTCGGCACTGAAAAGATTGGTTGTATCGCCCCAAACCATTGCCTGGTCGGGATAATCCTGGGTTTGCCAGAAGATGCCGGGGGCTCTCATCACCAGCCAGTCGCCGTTGGGGCCTACCGATTTTGTGGCGCTCTGGTTGGAGATATTGAAATACGCCAGCTCCGCGCCGTAGCCGCCATCGCCATGATAAATCAGGTCGATTTTCGGCCCAGCGGAAAATCCCTGTTGGAACTGGCTGCTATTGAAAGCCTCCACGCCGCCGGTAATCGGCGGCTTATTGCAGTCTGGGTAAGGAAATCCTGCCGTGGCGCACCATGCCTTGCGGCCTGGCAAGAGTGCGACGAGCGTCCTGTTGACCCCGCCTGTGCGATCCAAGACGATAGCCTCGACTGAGACAGTCCACCGTGGAGCGCTCTCCGGCTGGCCGGCAGCCGGTTTGCCGGTTGAGTCATCAAGGTCCGCGGCCGGGGCGCTTACCGGCAGGAATAGCGTGGCGAGCAAAGTGGAGAGGAAACAGGTGGCGGCAATCCTCGCGAAAGCGCGTCCGGCCTCGGAATGTGTCATCGATTAATGTCCCCGTATGGCGAAGCCTACGCGGGACGAGCGCTTCTGCGTGTGCGAACGGCGCACAACTCAGGCTAGTAGCGTCTCGCTCGTGCCCGCAACAGGATTTTACCCGCCGATACAACCGAAAGGGAGTTAGTTGCAGAAGTGCAACGCCAAGCCGTACCTAACTCATATGGCGGATTCGAAGCCGCCGGCTGGTCCGCATGTTTGCTTAGCTTGACAATCTTTTTGCGGGCTCATAAGAATACCAAACGATTGGTATGTTTGGGGGCAGGCGATGAGTTCCGCGGTTAAGGAAGGCGCCCTTGCGGGGAGCCGGACAAGCTGGTTTGCCAAGTTCGCAGGCGGTGAGATGCCTGTTTCGCCAGGGCCGAAGGCAAGGGCCGTCGCCTTGGCGTGGCTCGGCGGAACGCTCGCCATTGCAGCGGTTGGCTTGCTGAGCCAGATCGCCGCGACACCGCTGGTGCTCGGTTCCTTCGGCGCAACCTGCGTCTTGGTGTTTGCCTATCCCGACGTTCCCTTCTCGCAGCCACGCAGCGTGATTCTCGGTCATTTTATCTGCTCGCTGACCGGGCTCGTGTTTCTGGCTGCTTTCGGGCCGCATTGGTGGGCGGCAGGGTTAGCGGCCGGCACAGCCATTGCCGCCATGATGGTCACCCGGACGGTCCATCCGCCGGCGCTCCAATCCCGTGATCGTATTCCTTGCGCAGCCCGGCTGGGCATTCCTGCTCTATCCTACGCTGGCAGGTGCGCTGATCGTGACAGCGATCGCGCTCGTCTATAACAACGCGACCCGCACATCCAATTACCCGAAATACTGGTGAAGGACCGGACGGAGTGGCGGGCCACGGCAGCGCCTCGGGCCGCTTCGACCAGTTGAAGGAGGACGCGCTGGCCTATGCCTTCGCGCCTAAGGCCGGGGGCAAGCTCTGAGCGTACGGCTGCCGGGCAAAGAATTGGGGTGACCTTCGGCGTTCTGGAGCCTATAGTCGCCCGGCAGGCGGCTTTGGGGCATCTACTCTTGAAGGAGGAAAGACCCATGCCAAGACCTCACACGTCAGCACCCGCCACTCACAAACCGGCGGGCAAGCCGGCCGCCGGGGCCAAGACCTCCAGCGTGGCGGCCATGCCGGAAGGCTTCCATACCATCACCCCGAGCCTCACCGTGCCCGATGGCGAGGCCGCAATCGCGCTTTATGAAAAGGCATTCGGCGCCGCGGTGCTGCACAAGATGCACATGCCCGGCAGCAAGAAGATCGTGCACGCCTGCTTGCAAATCGGCAGCTCCAGGATCTTCGTGCAGGACGAAATGCCCAATATGCCGGGACCGAAGCAGCGCCACGCCTCGTTCTATCTTTACGTTCCCGATGTGGACGCCGCCTTTAAGCGCGCGCTTTCCGCTGGGCTGAAGGAGCTGTACGCGCCCTCCGACATGTTTTGGGGCGATCGCACCGGCGTTGTGTCCGATCAGTTCGGGAATCACTGGACCTTCGCCACGCATATCCGCAATCCAAGCGAAGCGGAAATGACCGAAGCCATGAAGGCTTGGGCCGGGAAGGCAACGAGCCACTAAGGGGCCGGCAAGGCGATGCGGCTTAAGGCGAGCCGCATCGCACGGTTAGGGGGCGCTTTTGCGACCGCAAACCGTTACACCGAATCCGGTTGATGGGTTCGCGAAGTCCCCCCTCATCCTGTCCTTCTCCCCGAGGGGAGAAGGGACGCCTGAATTATCCGCAGCGCAAGTTATAGGTCTCCCTCTCCCCTTGGGGAGAAGGCTGGGGTGAGGGGGTCTTTGTGAAGCAATCAACTGGATCCGGTATTACACCAGAGCCTTGAAACCTCGTCCCCTCCCTGGCCATATAGTTCGTACAAAGTTGAAGCATTGTAGCAGCCGTTTTCCCACGCCGGCGATTATAAGCGAGATCCGGCTTCTGGCGTTGACATTGGAGGGAAGTTCGAACCCATGGCTAAGAGCGAGTTCAATCGTTGGATGTGGTTCGAGGCCGTCGACCGGCTTTCGCGTGCCCAGCGTCTCCATCAGCAGTTTTTCACGCTGAGCCAGCATATGGGCGGTCCCTCCTGGCAGCCGCCGGTGGATGTGCTCGAAACGGAAACCGAGGTTCTGTTCTTCTTTGCGCTGCCGGGCGTCGATCCCGAAAGCGTCGACGCGGTGATCGACGGCGGGGTGCTGTTCGTCTCGGGCAAGCGCGTGCTGCCCGAGGAGCTCCGCACGGCGCTGATCCATCAGCTCGAACTGCCCCAGGGCCGTTTCACCCGCCGCGTTCCCCTTCCGCCTTGCAGCTTCGATGGCGTAAAGCGTCAGGCCATCAACGGCTGCTTGCTCATTAGCCTGCAAAAAACCTCGACTGAATAAGGAGCGGCACCATGGATAATCCCAATCCCAGCGAGGCTTCCTCCGCCGGGCAAGCGTCCCTTGAAAGCGAGGGCGCACAGAGCGCCGGTCCCGATACCCTCCTCATTCTGCCGGTTCGGGACACGGTGCTGTTTCCGGGCGTGCTGTTCCCGATTTCGATCGGCCGGCCGGTTTCTATCGCGGCGGTGCAGCAGGCGATGCGCGAGGAGCGGCAGATCGGCATCCTCATGCAGCGCGACGGCGAGGCGATGGAGCCTTACGGCACCGACATGCACCGCGTCGGCACGGTGGCGAATATCGCGCGCTATCTGACCGCGCCCGATGGCGGCCACCATGTGATCGTGCAGGGCATCGAGCGCTTCCGCGTGCTCGATTTCGTGCACGAGAGGCCGGTGCTTGAGGCCAAAATTCAGCGCATCGCCGAGCCCGGGGCGGAGGCCGAAACCCAGGAGATCGAAGCGCGCACCATGCTCTTGCGCCAGCAGGCCATCGAAACGCTTGAGCTTCTGCCGCAGGTGCCGGCCGAGCTTGTCGCCGCGATGCAGAACGCGCCATCGGGGGCGGCGCTGGCGGACCTGACGGCAGCCTATATGGATATCCCGGCCGCGGAAAAGCAGGAGATCCTGGAGACGGCCGACGCGAATGTGCGCATGGACAAGGTCTCGCGGCTTCTGTCGCAGCGCATCGAGGTGCTGCGGCTCTCCCAAGAGATCGGCCGACAGACCAAGGCCGTTTTCGATGAGCGCCAGCGCGAGGCAGTCCTGCGTGAGCAGATGGCGGCGATCCAGCGCCAGCTCGGCGAAGGCGACGGCAAGACCGAAGAGATCGCGGAGCTGAACGAGGCCATCGCCAAAGCGCAGATGCCCAAGGAAGTTGAAGCGCAAGCCCGCAAGGAATTGCGCCGCTACGAGCGCATGCCTGAGCAAGCCGCCGAGGCCGGCATGATCCGCACCTATCTCGATACGCTGGTCGAGCTGCCCTGGGCGCTGCCCGAAGAAAAGCCCATCGACATCGCGGAAGCGCGCCGCGTGCTCGAGGCGGATCATTTCGGCCTCGAAAAAATAAAGCAGCGCATCGTCGAATATCTGGCCGTGCGCAAGCTCGCACCCCAGGGCAAGGCGCCGATCCTGTGCTTCGTTGGGCCGCCCGGCGTCGGCAAGACCTCGCTCGGCCAGTCCATCGCGCGGGCCATGCAGCGGCCCTTCACGCGCGTGAGCCTGGGCGGCGTCCACGACGAGGCCGAAATCCGCGGGCACCGGCGCACCTATATCGGGGCGCTCCCCGGAAACATCATCCAGGGCATCAAGAAGGCGGGCGCGCGCAACTGCGTGATGATGCTCGACGAGATCGACAAGATGGGGCGCAGTTTTCAAGGCGACCCGTCCGCCGCCATGCTTGAGGTGCTCGACCCGGAGCAGAACTCGACCTTCCGCGACGCTTATTTGGCCGTGCCGTTCGACCTGTCGCGCGTCACTTTCATCACGACCGCCAATCAGCTCGAAACCATCCCCGGCCCGCTTCAGGACCGCATGGAGATCGTCTGGCTTGCGGGCTACACGGGCGCGGAGAAGCTGCAAATCGCCCGCCGCTATCTGGTCAAGCGCCAGCTAGAGGCGAACGGCTTGACGGCGGATCAGGCAAGTATCGACGACGAGGCGCTGAGCGAGATCATTCACAGCTACACCCGCGAGGCGGGCGTGCGCTCGCTCGAACGCGAGATCGGCAAAGTGTTCCGCCACGTCGCGGTGCGCATCGCGGAAACGCCGGAGGCGGAGGTGCGGGTCACGGCCGCCAGCCTCGTCGAAATCATGGGCCAGCCCAGGTTCGAGAACGAAGCGGCCATGCGCACGACCGTGCCCGGCGTGGCCACCGGCCTGGCCTGGACACCCGTGGGCGGCGACATCCTGTTCATCGAGGCAACCAGGGCGCCCGGCAAGGGCAGCCTGATCCTCACGGGCCAGCTTGGCGATGTCATGCGGGAAAGCGCGCAGGCCGCCCTGAGCCTCGTCAAGAACCGCGCAGCATCGCTCGGCATCGATCCGGGGGTGTTCGAAAAGAGCGACATCCACATCCACGTGCCCGCAGGTGCTACACCGAAGGACGGGCCGAGTGCCGGCGTCGCGATGTTCACCGCGCTCTATTCGCTGCTGAGCTGCCGGCACCGTGCGCAGCGACACCGCCATGACGGGCGAGATCAGCTTGCGCGGCCTCGTTCTGCCCGTGGGCGGCATCAAGGAGAAGGTGACTGCCGCGGCGAGGGCAGGGCTTAAGCGCGTGCTGCTCCCGGCGCGCAACCGCAGGGACTACGACGAGATCCCAGAGGATACGCGCAAGAGCCTTGAGTTCGTCTGGCTCGAAGACGTCGATGGCGTGACCTCCGCCGCCTTCGAGCCGGCCGGTCAAACGCAGGCCGCGCCGGAGCCCGTGAGCTGAAGGCAGAGCGGGACCGGCAACGGGGCAGGGCAAAGCTGCGCGGCTTTGCCAGGCGGCCTGCGCCATACCGGGCCTCAGAAGCTTTGACAGTGCCAGCGTCCGCGCGCCGTCATCGCGAGGCGGCAAAGCTGGCGCGGCGATCCAATAGCACATAGAGTGCATACCGGGTGCGCTCACCGAAAGCCGAACTCATGCGTCTACCCGCCCCTTCCGAACTCAGTTGCGCATAAAACATCAGAAGCAGGCAGGATGGAAAACAAAAATGAAAACCGGCGAAGCGCAAAGCGCCCGCCGGTTTTCCGGAGCTGCCGTTTTGTTTTCTCCGAGCTTACTTGAGGGGCTCGTTGACGTTGTTCAAGTGGTAATTGAGACCAACGCGTACAGTGTTAAGGCTGTCGGATATCGGATTGCTCCGGACGGTTTCGCTATCCTTAAACGCGTCGCTCGCGGATGCCGCCAGATGGTAGGTGCGGAGGTCGATTAATTGATATTCCGCCTTGACGGTCCACGCGCCGCCAACTTTGTACTCGATACCGGCGCCAAGGGCGTAACCCGTATCTATGTTATCGCGGCTGAGCGAGGTCACGAGCACTCCAGGGTAGGAGGTTGTTTCCTTGACGTCTCCAGCCGCGAAACCGCCGGTCACGTAGAAGAGTGCGTCGCCATAGGCGTATCCGAGACGTGCGCGGAGTGTGCTGAACCAGTCGATACTACCCTTGTCGTTGAAAGGCGCCGTAAATGGGATACCACCAACGGTCAACGTGCCATTAGCGGAAGAGCTACCGCTGATCCCGGCGCCTTGGATGTCGGCTTCAACGCCGAGAACCCAAGCGCTCGGGCGGTCTTTAAAGCCGCCAGGAAGCTGCCAGTTGAAGCCGATCTGCCCGCCGCCGAAGCCGCCGGATCTATCGATACCGTTCGACCGTGCACTATCGTCATAGGGAAAGAGACCGAGCAGAATTCCGCGCTCGTCGTACGTATACGCGCTTGAATTTGCGGCCCAGCCATATCCGCCGTTCACGCCCGCATAGAAGCCGGTCCAACTGGCGGCAACCGGCACGTCTTTGTAGCTGACCGGTGCACTGCCCGTGTCACTAAGGTCTGCGGCCGTGGCGCTTCCCGCGATCAACGCAGTCAAAGCGCACGCACAACACCCGATACGATAACCCGTAAAGCGTAAGACTGACATTTATACCCACCCCAACTAACAAAAGTTAACAACTCGTTTGAAATTTTTCGGCCAAGTTCATGACAGGCGGGTGACAACGTACCGCTGGTACGGCGAACGAATGCAAATCGCGGAGAGGCTGTTGCAGTTTCGCTTCTGGCGAGGCGCGCACTCAATTGCCGGCAGATCGCGGTTTGTCCGGCGATCGGCAGCGGTGGCAAGCGGCGATTGAACAGGAACTCAATTGCTTGAAGGGCTTGGGGGGCCTCGGGCCTCGGAACCCAAACCTTACGGCGAGCCGCACGCATGCCCCTCGCATATTCTTCGGCGGCATGAAGCTTGGCAAGGCGGAGCCGGAGCCCATACGGGATCGCTGATCTATAACGCTAAGCTGGCGGCGGACACAGCAAACATGCCGTGTCAGCTCGAACGCGTTGCAGGCGCACCCAAGTCCTCGAAGGGAGGAGTGCGCCGTTTGCTGCCGTCACTTCATTGGCAGGGGACGCATCAGCCCGCCCTCGGTCCAAAGTGCATTCAGACCCCGATCTAGATGATAGAGCCGGCCCGCCGTACGTTGAAAGATCTCGCCATAATTGCCGGTCGCGGCAATAACCTTGGCGGCCCAATCATGCGCCAGCCCCAGCGCCTGAGCGGTCGCGAAGTCGTTCCCAAGCAACTGCTCGGCCCGCATGTCATCGCGTTTCAACGCCGCTGCCACGTTGCCCTGGGTGATACCCAGCGCTTCCGCTTCAATCAGCGCGCCCACTGTCCAGTCGACCACCAGTCCGAACTTCTGATCGCCATAGCGATACGCTGGGACAACCGGGTTCAGCCCGAACCGCTCCGGCAGGAAGACGTAATCGCTGGCCGGCGCGTGAAAGTCAGCGCGCGACTGGGCGAGCTTCGACTCCATGGCCGTGCCCACACATCGGCTCACAGCCATGGCCGCGTCCATTTCGCCCTGTTCGGAGTGCGACATGAGCGCGTAAGGAATGTGCCGGGCGGTCATTTCTTCGCGCAGCACCCGTTCGGGCGGGCTCATGTCAATTGCACAGATAACCTTGTCGCGCAGGCCCGCCAGTTCCGTGATACCGCTGTACTTCGAGACTAAAAAACGCTGGGAGTCATAAGAGACCGGCGGTCCGAATCCAACGCCGAATTGTGTCGCCAGCGTTGCCGAAGGCGAGATGCCCACCGCAAGATGAATAGCGCCCGCCTTCAGCGCGTTCAACGCCTCCGGCTCGGCTGGAAAGACCCGGATGGTTAGGCTGTCCGCGTCGCCCAAAATAGCGACGGCGACGGCACGGCAAATCTCGGCTTCCAGAGCTGAAAGATTGCCGTGAACGTCTTCTCCATTCCAGTCGTCGGTGCCTGCGACGGTGCCGCATTCCATGTGGTGGGCGGCGCGGATGGAGTTTAAAGTTTGAGCGTGTGCGCCACCGGCGTGCGCCAGCAAGGCGGCGGCGAAGAGACTCAGAAGTAAGCGATGCATCAACAAACCCAATGAAGTTGGAAAAGAAAAAGGATGGAGACAACGCCTCCATCCCTTCGCAGACGATCTCCCGCCCGCAGACATGCTCAGCCTGGAATGGATTACGGGTTCCAGGTTCCGGAGGTAGGCGTGCCGGGCGATTGGGTCGGACGCGGATTTACGTCAACCGGATACGGATCGATCGGCGTACCTTGCTGATAGGCTTCCCAGGACGGAAAGTCCGTCGGCAGAATGTTAACAGCCCGGCATGCACCATTGGTATAGCCGTTTGGCGAATACTGTCCTAACGCCGCCAAGTGAGGCAACGACATGACCTGTGCCGGCGAGAAGTACGCCAGACTACCGGAGAGCGGCGCCTTTTTCCCCTGCAAGATGTCGTAATCGAATGCTTCTGTCAGGTCGCCAAGGTTGTTGCTCGGATCGTCTGACGGACCGAGGTTTGCTTGTTTCAACGCCGTTTTGCCCAACTCGCGTGCACGCGTCTCATCCGGCAACGAGGCGAGCGGCTGGAGGCCGAACAGCTTGTTGACAAATTTGATGATCGAGCCGTGCTCACTGTATTGATGTGAGATCGTGCCGGTCGCTGCATAGGGCGAGATCAGGATTGTTGGAATACGCGGACCGCCCGAAAGCAGCGAGCCGTCGGCGAACTTGCTGCGCAGTTGCGGTGACACGTGATCGTAAAACCCGTCGGTCTCGTCGTACGTGATGATGATCGCGCTTTCCGGCCAGTAAGGACTGTTAACGATGTCGCTGATCGCCTTAGCCGAGAGCGCTTCGGAGATCTGTTGATCCGCGTAGGCCGGGTGATCGTCGTTGCCAATGAAAACGGTCTTGTTGGACCCGGTAATTTGCGGTACCAGCCCTTGGTTGTTGTTGTACCCGCCGCGCAGATAGAACACGCCGCCATTGCTCGGCAACTGGTTTTTTTCAACCGCGGTAAAGAAGTCCTGGGCGCCGTGCAGGTTGTTGCTCAGCACCTGCGTATTGTCGGCGAGATAGCCGAAATACTGCGGGCCGTTGTGATGCAGAATATAACCGTCGTACAGGCCCGGGATATTGGTTGGGTTCGGCGTGCCCGAGGCAGCAAAGCTCGCGCTATTATATCCGGAGTTGGTAGTCGAATCGTTGGCATTGAAGCCCTGCTGATACCAACCCCAGTTGACCGCCGGGTCGAGGGCCGCAATGACTTGGATGTCGTGCTCGATGTCTGCCAGGTCCACGGAGGGATTCTGGTCCTTCGAGATGGTTTTCAAGATATTCTTGCCCATGAACGACAGCGGCAGGGTGGCGAAGGTCAGGTTGTAGCTCGTATTGGTCGCGCTCTCGTCGGCGTTATACGGGGGTTTGGTCGTACCTTTATCGTTATTCGAGCCAGGGAACGGTCCCGGATCGGCGACGATCGGCACATACGCATTGGACTGGCCAGTTTGTAGCGTGCTGGTTTGCCCGCCGGTGTAGGTGGCGCCGATCACGCTCTGGAAGGAGTTGTTCGCATAGGTTACAAGCGGGGCTTCGTTATTGTGAAGTGCCCACTGCGTCTCACCGGACTGGCCGGCGATGATGGCGATCGCATTCGGGGTCGACGGTCCGATGATTGTCTGATGGAAGTTATCGAACAGCACAAAGTTCTTCGCCCACGTCCACATGAAGGGGATCGTGTCGCAATCGATGTGGCTGATGTCCGTCTCAGCTTTCTGCTTCGCCGAGAGTGCGATCGAGGTGGGCGCCGCGCCTGTTTTGGTTACGAGCTGGCCGCTCGAGTTGGTCGTCAGGCCCTCTTGATTCATCGCGTAACGGTCGTTGGCGCCAACGCCGGTCGTAAAGTCGAAATCGATGCCGTTCGCCATGCCCTGGTGACTGTGATCGACCGATATGAAGTCGGCCGGATAGATCGGCACAATCGTCTGCCCCCCTATCGGGTTCGGATTGTAGCCGCCAGGCTGTGACCGCCTGCGGCATCAGGAAGGGAGAGATGGTCGCAGGGTTGAGATTGGTATCGAGATAGTTTTGCGTGAAGCTGGACGTCCCGTTGGCGGGCTTCATGCCGGCGGGCGCAGTGAAGAGGCCGTTAGCGCCCGGGAAGGTGCCGAAATAATGGTCGAAAGATTCGTTTTCGTGAAAAATCACGAACACATACTTCACTTTGCTTTTAATCAACGCGATCTTCTGCGCAGTTGTTAGCGTCGCTGTCGCTGTCGCGGCCATCGACACCGTGGAGTTCGACAGGAGCGCTAATGTCGAGATTAGCGCGGTCGTACTCCTGAGAAACCTTGCAAGCTTCATATTCCACCCCGTACCGTAAAAAACAAACAACTCTGCACTGTCTCAAGGCTGGTAATCTTAACCTGAAGCAGGGTGGGCTAAATCTGCGGGGGGTTAATGAACGTTTAATGAAGGTTGTGTGAAACGCGGAGATCCTGCTGCCACGGTGACGCTATTAAGACACAGATCTAATAAACCAATAAGATAAAAGGGTGCAGCGCGCCTGCCGGTAACGGCGGCGGTGGCATAAAAGCGCGGACGCCGCTGGATTGACATCTTGCTCGTTTTTACAATCATCTATAGCCGACTAGCGGTAAACGGCGGCACCGATGCAAACCAATTCCCTTCGCCGGCGATGGCCCGGCTGGCTCCTTCTATGTGTCTTGGCACCTATTGTCTTATCCCAGCAAGCACGTGCCACGGAACCCTGCCGCATTGAGAAAAATACGGTGCTCACGCTTGGGGCGGCGGCCGGGCTGCTGACGGTACCGGCCCGCATCAACGGTACGGCCGTTACCATGGGCCTGGACACGGGTGCGCAAACTTTCGTTACGCCCCAGGCGGCCATTCGATTGAAGCTGCCAAAAGACGCCAGGCGCAAAACCGTATCGATCGGGACCACGGCAACGATAACGGTGGAGAACGTTATCCTCCGCGATCTCGAATTCGCAGGGGATCATTTCCGGGACAAGAGCGTCGCGTCGATTCCGTTTCAAGGCGGAATGACATTCGGGCGGCTTACGCCCGCCGCTGTGAACCTGCACGGTTTGCTCGGCGCGGATATCATGTCGCGATACGATTTCGAGCTCGACCTCGCGCAGGCCAAGCTGACCCTCTACAAAATGAAGGGCTGCAAAGCCGTGACACCCGAATGGACTGGCAGCTATTCGCAGGCGCGGTTCGAAATTAACGCATTCCACAAAATTGCGATCCCGGTCGAGATCGACGGCGTCAAGCTGAAAGGGATTTTGGACACCGGCGCGAGCACCAGCGCCGTCACCCGCGCTGCTGCCATCCGCTTGGGGCTTACCCCGGCAGCGCTCAAGTCGGCGCCCGAAGTGCTGGTGACCGGCGTGGGCGATATCAAGGCCAGCCTTCCCTACCACACTTTCGAGACTGTCGCAGCGGCCGGGCTTAAGAGCGGCCCCTTGAAATTCGTCGTTCTAAAGTCGGGCGAGAGCGACGTTCTCTTGGGCCTCGATTTCCTGCGATCCAATAGGCTTTGGATTTCCTATGCCACCAGAACGATCTTCGTTCAGCCGCGGGAAGCGCCTGCCGCGCCGCAGCCGGTCACGCCCCAAATTACCCCGGCGCTGACACGCCAGGCGGCGCAGCCTGCCGGGGACGGGTATACCGGGGCATCGTTCAGGGACCTGATGGACGAAACAATCGAGACGCTTAAGCTTCCCCAGGGCACCGGTGCGATGGTGGCGCGCGTGATCCCGGGCAGCCCGGCGGCGGAGGCGGGCCTGCTTGCCGGAGATGTGCTGCTCTCCATTAATGGCGAGGCAATCGGGGGAAGCGCGTTGTGGAAGCTAGGCAGCAAGTACAAGCCCGGTGAGACCATAATGCTGGACGTTTTGCGCAATGGGCAGAGGCTGACGAAAAGTGTGACGCTGATTGACGCGTCCGCAGGGAACACAATCGGAACCCTGGGCGGCGGCGCGAATTTGATCATAGCAAGCGAGAAGAGGATCGCGGAGCTATTTCCTTCCACGCAGTTTCCGCTTGAGTGGGCGCACGCGCAAGACAACATCGCCCGCGCCTACACCGAAAATCCCGCCGGCAGCAAAGACGAAAATCTGGAAGCGTCGATCCCCTATTACGAAGACGCGCTTTCGGTCGAGGCCTTCAAGAGAAGGGTTGCCTGGGATAAGGCTCAGATCAATCTTGGACTCGCCTATCAGCAGCGCAAGCAGGGCAGCGCGCTGCACAATATTGAGCGCGCAATCGCTGCATTTAGCGCGGTTGTGAGCGAGCGGCCGAAAAGCAACCCCGATTGGGGGAGGGCACAAATGTATCTGGGCTACGCTTATATAGACCGTGTGGCCGGAGACAAAAACGGGAACTATCTGCTCGCCATCGCAAGCTTCGAAGCCGTTCTCGCGGCGAAAAGCAGGTTTGTGGAAACGGTCAAGATTGAGGACCAGTTAGGCGATTTGTACAGGCTGCTTGAACCCCAAGGCGCGGAGAATATCGAAAAGGCCATCGCCGCATACAAAGAAGTGCTCGATTACAGGCCGCAAGGCGATAAACCGCAGGGCGACAAGGGGTGGGCCAACAGGCCGCAGTGGGGAAGATGGGCCAAGGCCGCGGAGAAGATGGGCGATTGTTACAGGCTGCGCAAAGTGGGCTCCCCCGCAGAGAACGCCGCGCTGGCGCTGAAAGCGTATGGGCAAGCGCTCACCGTTTTCACCCCCGGCACGTTTCCCGAAGATTACGCGAGGGTGCAGGCGCTAAAAGACGAAGCACAGGCCAAGGACGCCGCCGGGACTGCCGGCCGTCCGCTTCAGCCGGCTGAGTACCCGGAATCAGCGATCCGCACTACGCGCATTACCCCTCACCCCAGCCCTCTCCCAGCAAGCTCGACTTGGCGAGCTTGCCGCTCGAGTATCCGCATCCGCAAAGCGGAAGCGGATGGGAGAGGGAGTCCGCTCGCAGCCGCTGAGAAGGCGTTCCCTCTCCCATTGGGAGAGGGACAGGGTGAGGGGTAATGCCCTATGGATGGGACTTCATCCTTCAGCGATAGTGTGTGCTACATCGCTGTTTCAGGCTCCTCTGCCTGAGGACTCTCCACGCCGGAGAGCTGGCGCCGCATCTCCTCCATGTCGAGCGCGCGCTCCAGCTTCGACACGACGACGGTCGCGACACCATTGCCGACCAGATTGGTGAGCGCGCGCGCCTCCGACATGAAACGGTCGACCCCCAGGATCAGCGCGATGGAAGCCACCGGGATCGTGCCCACCGAGGAAAGCGTCGCGGCGAGCACCACAAACCCCGAGCCGGTAACACCCGCCGCCCCCTTCGAGGTGAGCAGCAGAATGGCGAGGACGCCAAGCTGCTGCCAAATCGTAAGGTCCGTATTCGTCGCCTGCGCCAGGAACAGCGCCGCCATGGTCAGATAGATGCAGGTGCCATCGAGGTTGAAGGAATAGCCGGCCGGGATTACGAGGCCCACGACGGATTCCTCGCAGCCGAGCACTTTCATCTTGGCCATCATGCGCGGCAGCACCGATTCCGACGACGAGGTGCCGAGCACGATCAAGAGCTCCTCCTTGATGTAGCGGATGAAACTGAAAATATTGAAGCCGGTCAGCCAGGCGATGGTGCCGAGCACGCCGAAGATGAAAACTAGGCAGGTCGTATAGAAGCATAGCATCAGCATGCCGAGCGAGAGCAAGGTGCCGATGCCGTTCTTGCCGATTGTGAACGCCATGGCGCCGAACGCGCCCACCGGCGCGAGATACATGACGATACGGACGATGCCGAAAAAGACGTGCCCGGTCTGATCGACGATCGCGGCGAGCGGCTTTCCGCGCTCGCCCAGCGAGAAGAGCGCAAAGCCGGACAGGATCGACAGGAGCAGCACCTGCAGGATTTCGCCTTCGGAGAAAGCGCCAACCGCAGTATTGGGAATAATATTCATGAAGTAATCGATGACGCCGTGCTTCTGGGCCTCAGCGACGTAGAGAGCGACATCTTTGGGGTTAAGCGATTTTGGGTCCACGTTCATGCCGGCGCCGGGCCGCCAGAGATTGGAGATGATAACGCCGATGGCCAGCGCCGCCGTTGTGACAACTTCGAAATAGATCAGAGCCTTGACGCCAACGCTGCCGGCCTTGCGCATGTTCTTCATGCTCGCGATGCCGTGCACGACCGTGCAGAAAACGATCGGCGCGATCAGCATTTTGATCAGCTTGATGAAGGCATCGCCGAACGGTTTCATCGCCTCGGCCCAGCCGGGGGGCAGCACGGCCAGCGGCTGCAGCCAGCTTGGCACCTTCGCGGGATCGGCCGGATCGGACGGCGAAAGCACGCCCAAAACCACGCCGATGAAGATCGCTGCCAGCACTTGTGCATAGAGATGCGTGTAGAATGGACGGCGGGGCGCCGGCCCTGTATTTGCGATCGCTTCTTCTTGTTTCATCGCTTCCCCCCTGACCGCCAAGCCATTCTAGAGCCCGCTTTTGATGGAATTAAAAGCGGGCGTCTTACGTTTTTGTTTTATCGTGCGTCTTTACCGGAAAACCACTTCGCACTTTTCCGGACGCACGCTAAGTTTTTGTTTTATCGTGCGTCTTTACCGGAAAACCGCTTCGCACTTTTCCGGACGCACTCCAGGCTCTTCATCTTTGCGCCCGGCGGGTTAGGCCCGCAAGTGAGCGAATGTCTCATATCCATCGTCCGCCATCGCCGCCCGGCACGCTCGCGCTGCTCTATCATATCAAAGAGCCGGGCATCGATGTACGCTCCTTGGGTTTGCCTATGCCGCGGGAATGGATTGCAGTAACGGCAACGAGATCTGGACTTCGAGACCGCCTCCCTTTAGCGGTTTTCCAAGTACGATCTCCCCGCCATGCGATTGAACGATATCGCGCGCAATCGTAAGCCCCAGCCCAACGCCGCCAGTTTCCCGGTTGCGCGAGCTTTCCAGGCGCCGGAAAGGCTGGAATGCGATCTCCGCCTTGTCTGGCGGTATTCCCGGCCCGTCATCCTCGATTGAGATCGCCGCCCGGTCCCCGGACTGCGAAAGTTTCACGCGCGCGCAACCGCCATATTTGATCGCATTGTCCACTAGGTTGGCGAACGCCCGCTTGATCGCCACAGGCTGGCATCGGACGGAGAGATGTTCCGGCCCGCTGTAGCTGACAGCGCAGTTCCGGTCTGAAAAGCTGTCGCAAAGGCTGATGAGCAAGGCTGCAAGATCGGCCTTCCGCCAAGGCTCGTTCTTAAGATCGTCGCCCGCGAAGGCTAAAGTTGCCGAGATAAGCCGCTCGATCTCCTCCAAGCCTTCGATGACGCGGCCTTTGGGCTTGTCATCGGCCAATTCTTCGGCATCGAGAAGCACGCGGGTCAAACCTGTCCTGATATCGTGAGATACAGCCGCGATCATGTGCGCCCGCTCGTCGAGGAAGCGCTTGATGCGCTCCTGCATTTTGTTCATGGCCTGGCCAATGACCTCAACTTCGACCAAGTCTGCCTGAGCGATCAAGACGGGCTGGCGTGTACGGCCGAAATTACGGGCAGCCTCCGCAAGATGGTCCAAGGGGCGCAGCAATCTTCTTGTAATCAACACCGCCATGAGGGAGACGAACACGGCTGCGCCGAGCAGTGTGGTAATCCAGGGTTGCAGCTGGGCTAGATAAATCGGCATGCCATCAGGCTCAACCACCATCCAGCTGCCATCGAGCCCCTGAATGCCGAACACGAATAGTCCGGCAATGGGGAGATCATGGTCGCCAGGCTTCATCGGCGTCTCTGCCTGCCGATCCGCGAAACCGGGCGGATGGTACTGCAGATCGACGCGAAACTGGTTTCCACGACGGCCAATCAATCCACTGACCGTTACTTTTCCAACCTTCCCTTTCAAGTCATTTTCGAGGGTCGTCCGAACCTCTTCGAGAAATGGCCGCATGACTGCCGCGTCGTTTAGTGCAGTCTCGTCCCAAACCGGCAGCCAGCGGATATGCAAACGGCTGCCTTCTTCCAGCTTGGCGGAAAGGGCCTTCCTCGCGCTCACATCGGCTTGGAAGATGGATAGCGCGGAAATCTTCCACCTTCCCGGTAAGCCAGTGCGCGCTGTATAAGGTGAGAAGGCGTGCAGGGAGGATAAGGAACACAGCCGTGTTTAAAGCCTCGACGGCAAGAACCGCGAGCAGCATCATGCCCGCAATGCGCATCCACAGCCGGATAGGCGGACACAGCCCCCAACACCGCATCAGCGGCCGCCCCCCGGCGCTTCTGTCTGGACCTCGGCGCAGAACACATACCCGCCGCTCCGCACGGTTTTTATGAGTTCAGGAACTTGCGGATCGGCTTCGATTTTCCGCCTGAGCCTGCTGATCTGCACATCGATGCTCCGGTCGAAGACATTCGATTCCCGGCCGCGCGTGAGATCCAGGAGCCGATCACGTGTCAGAACCTGCCGGGGACGCTCCACAAAAGCCTGCAACAGAACGAACTCACCGGCCGTAAGGTCGACAAGCGTTCCTTCCGGATCGCTCAGCGAGCGCCGCACCGCGTCGAGCCGCCAGCCCTCGAATTCGTAAGCCGGCGCCGCTACTGGTTCCCCCTGGCGCACGGCATCCTTGGTGCGCCGCAGCACCGCGCGGATGCGCGCCAAGAGCTCCCGCGGACTAAAGGGCTTGCAGATGTAGTCGTCGGCTCCAAGCTCAAGGCCCAGCACACGGTCTGTCTCCCCTGACATGGCGCTCAGCAGCACGACTGGGATTTTACTCATCGCCCTGAGGCGCCGGCAGATGGAGAGGCCATCCTCTCCGGGCATCATGATGTCGAGCACAATGAGATCGAACCGCCGGTTTGCGACGGCGGCAAACATGGCCACGCCATCCGAGGCAACCGAAACGCGGAACCCGCTTGCAGATAGAAACCGGGCAAGGCTCGTTCTGATCTGCCCGTCATCGTCAGTGACCAAAATATTCGGCGAATTTGGCATCGGTATCAGGACTCTGAATATTTACCACGGCTCGGACTGCTTAGGTTCTGAAACTGCCTGCGGGCGTCGCTCTGAGAAAGGGACCGGCATCTGCATACCACTATAAAAAATAGGTATAACCGCGCCCGCCAATTTGTGCCACGTAAGTGTTGTAACATATCGTTACAATTCGTCTCGCTGCACTCACCCAGATCGCGGCGCAAGCATCTAGTGCAGCCGGCCGGAAGTTCGCACCCCATTTGCCGCATGCTCTCAGGCGAACTTTCCTCCGGTAAGCTGTACTAGCGACGGAGTTGTTTCACTTGTCACAGCCGGATACCACCCGGCGCTCGTATGCCCGTGCGATAGTCAAAAAAAATGAGCCAAGGAGGAAAGCATGCCTGGTAAGCGCATTCTGATGATTTGCGGCGATTTTGGCGAGGACTACGAGACAATGGTGCCGTTCCAGGCGCTTCTCGCGGTCGGCCACTCGGTCGATGCAGTCTGCCCGGACAAGAAAGCGGGCGACCATATCGCAACCGCGATCCACGATTTCGAGGGCCAGCAGACCTACAGCGAAAAGCGCGGGCACAACTTCACCCTCAATGCAACCTTCGCTGACATCGAACCTGAGTCCTACGATGCCCTGCTCATACCGGGTGGCCGTGCGCCGGAATATCTTCGGATGAACCCGAAGGTGATCGAAGCCGTGCAGCACTTCTTCCGCGCCGGCAAGCCGGTTGCCGCAATTTGCCATGGGGCACAGATCCTTGCCGCGGCGCGCGTGCTTGAGGGGCGGACATGTTCGGCCTATCCCGCCTGCCGCACGGAGGTCGAGTTGGCGCATGGCAAGTACGCCGAAATTGCCATCGATGCGGCGGTGACTGACGGAAATCTCGTAACGGCGCCCGCTTGGCCCGCGCACCCGGCCTGGATCGGCCAGTTCCTTGCCGTGCTGGGAACCAAGATCGTACATTAGCCTTATTCTGGGAGCCGGCAGCGCTTACGATGGTATGCTGCGGTAGTTGCCGGTTCCTTGGAGGTTCCAATGTGCAGACTGTTCATCGAGGGAGATCCTGCGCTTTGGGAGCGTCACACTCGCTCTCTCAGGTTGCACGGCCTGGCCACCAGCCTGCGGCTTGAGACTTTCTTTTGGAACATTCTTGCCGAGATCGCCCGGCGCGACGGGCTGACACTCAGTCAGCTCGTTGCGAAGCTCTACGATGAGCTAGTGGAGGCGCGTGGCGAAACCGGAAATTTCGCGTCGTTCCTGAGAGTTCTGCTGCGGCCGCTATCTAGCGCTGCAGGTCCATGGCGAAGTACCTGCCGATCCCTCAATCCCAATCCGTAGTCTCAACGCCTCGCACATTCTGCTCCGTGAGCAGACGGGCGGATTTGGCTATTCACGCCCCAACAAGAGCGAAGGAACCTCGGCGCCGATCACTTCGAACGCAGAACAAAACCAAGCCATGTCAAGCGCCTCATAGCCAAGCTGCAAAACCTCGGCCATGAAGTCGAGATCAAGCCACTGGCCGCATGAACTCGTGGCCAGTTTCTTTCTAGGCGGGGCCGCACTGGCGTTGGCGGTTTCTTCTTGTAGGGCTCGCGGCTATCGCCATTTATTGTAGGGTGGCCGGGCGAGGATAAAGGAGTTTGTCATGAGGCCTCGTATCAGGTGGTTTACTGCCGCCGGGATAGGAATTGTCCTGGTGTTTTGCTTCTACCTCGGAGCCCGCTTCCACGGAGCAGACGCCGGACGCGAACATCGATGGGTAGGGGCTGGCGTGGTCAAAGTGCCCAGATCGAGCATCGAACGTCCCGGCGATGTAGGCGTTCGCGGCCACACCAATTTGGAGATATTTGTGCCCGATAGGCCGGTATCGCCGCAACCGCCTCCCAAAGAGTTTTACAGCAACGAAGGCCAGGTCCCACCTGCCAAAAGTGGTGGGGCATCGGGCGAACCGCGGTAAATGCCCAACGCCGTCATGGCCGGGCTTGACCATAGGCGGTAACTTTAACGTGGGACAGCGTAATGAACTGGCGACTCTCCCCTTCACCCTGTCCCTCTCCCCATGGGAAAGGGGACGCCTTCTCAACGGGCACAACGGGACTCCCTCTCCCATGGGGAGTGGGCTGGGGTGAGGGGTGGAAGCTCCGATCATGGAACGACCGGGCATCTAGCGGCACTTATGTTAGCGCCTATGCGGGCTTGACCCGGCCATGACAACTGAGCTCGTTTCTGCCGATTCTTGTTGTGCGCGCTGCTTTATGATATCTAGTTTTAGGTCTTTTCGCGGGGGGGAGGGCGGTACAATGCGATTGTTGTTTGCGATACAATTATCTATCGGCCTGACGATTAATGCCGGCACAGTATTGGCCCAAAATGCGAGGCCGCAAGGTACGGTGTTCGTGCCATCGTCAAGTATCCGCCAAGCTCAAGCGCTGATTTCGGGATTTGAAGGCGAAAGCAAGGCGTTTACAAACATTGCGATGTTCACGCCCGCCATCCATATCCAACCGATGACGAAAGCGGGAATTTGCCCTCCTGCTCCGTATTTTATTGAGACTCCAGCTTCTATTGCTTGCGTATACGGTTTGGTCTCAAAGCAGAACGGATGCAACCCGAATGCCGTCCGCGACAATCCAAGCGGCGGTTCCAAAGTCATTGCAATCGTTGACGCTTTCGACGCCCCCGCGATCAAATCCGATCTGGCGGCCTTCAGCGAGCGTTTCGGACTTGCTGCGGCCGATTTCAATGTTGTATACGCTTCCGGACACCAGCCTACAAACGACAAGGGTTGGGAAATAGAAATAAGTCTCGATGTTGAATGGGCCCATGCGATGGCCCCAAAGGCCAAGATTATTCTCGTAGAAGCTAATTCCAATACTTACACAGATTTGCTTGCAGCTGTCGATATAGCAAACGAATTGGTGGCCTCGCAGGGGGGCGGGCAAGTTTCCTTAAGCTGGGGCGGCGCCGAATTCACAACAGAGACTTCCTACGACGGACATTTTACGAAGCCGGGTGTCGTATACTTCGCTGCCGCGGGGGATACGCCCGGCGTGAGCTATCCGTCGGCTTCGCCAAATATCGTTGCCGTAGGCGGGACAACGATCGACCGGAATGCCGATAGCGGCGCGCTTGTGGGAGAGACGCCTTGGAAAAACACCGGTGCGGGGCCTAGCAGCTTCGAACGCCGGCCGGGCTATCAAAATGCCATAAGTGCTGCCGTCGCCAACGCGCGCGGTGTCGCGGACCTGGCCGCGATTGCCGACCCAAGTACAGGCGGCGTTTGGGTTTACGACTCGCTGAATTCGAATGCAAGGTCCAACAATGGATGGCTCGCCATCGGCGGAACGAGCGCGGCAACCCCTATTATTGCCGGCATCGCAAACAACGATGGCCGTTTCGCCAAATCTGGCATGGAGGAACTTACGTATATTTACTCCCATACGGCCGATTTCACCGGTATCAAGACAGGTACTTGTGGACCCATGGGTATATATGCTGCCGCCGCCGGTTGGAATTACTGTACCGGTGTGGGAAGCCCGAATGGCAAGGGCGGCTTGTAATCGTGTCATTTTTGTCATCGCGCCGATGGCCTGCGCCGCGTGTCAACATTGAACCAATATGGCATAAGTGTTCCGGCGGAACATTGAGGCGCGTAAGGCATCGATATTGAGGGCGAAAACAGCATCGTAACGGCGGCAATATGCGGAGATCGAGTGGCGTAATGGCGACGGTGCCGGCGATGGCTGGCGCCCAAGGCCGGCGGGCTCTAATGCAGCCTGGCGGAAGTTCGCACCCGTTTGCCGCGAGCGCCGCCAAGCGAACTTCCGGCCGGTAAGCTGCACTAGCAACAAAGATCTGCTAGTACGCCTTATCCGCGGGAAATCCTGGAAGCGCCAGCCGCAAGTGGGGCAGGATTTCCCGCGGGGCGTACTAGTACGCCGCAAGTCCAGTACAAGCTATGGTAACTATGCCCCAGGATATGAACACAAAGAATTTCGTCGTCTCAGCCCGCCCGCGGCTCAAGGATCTCACCGGGCATCCAGCAATGGAGTTTGCCGACTACGAACGCCGCCTGACTTCGCTGCAGGGGGTGCTTCAACTCATTCAGCAGGCCTATCTCGCTACCGGCGACCGGGCGCTCATTGTCCTTGAGGGTTGGGACACTGCGGGCAAGGGCGGCATCGTCCGGCGCCTCGGCTGGGCGCTCGATCCCCGCGGTTTCAAGGTTCACCCCATCGCCGCCCCCGACGAGCATGAGCGCGCCCAGCACTATCTCCAGCGCTTCTGGTGCCGCCTGCCCGCCAAGAGGCAAATCACGGCCTTCGACCGGTCCTGGTATGGCCGCGTGCTGGTAGAGCGTGTGGAAGGCATTGCGACCAAGCGGGAATGGCGGCGCGCCTACCGTGAGATCAACGAATTCGAGCTTTTGCTCATCGACGCAGGCGTCCGCCTCGTGAAGCTGTTCCTGCATATCACGCCGCAGGAGCAAGAGCGCCGCTTCCGCGACCGGCTGTTCAATCCGGTGAAGCGCTGGAAGCTTTCTTACGAGGATTTCCGTAACCGCGCCCGCTGGTCCGATTACGAGACCGCCATCGAGGATATGATGGAGGAGACCTCGACACCCCACGCGCCCTGGCATTTGATCCCGGCGAACAACAAGCCCTACGGCCGGATTGCCGCGTTCCGCATTCTCGCGGACCGCCTGGGCGAAGGCGTGCCGCTGGAGCCTCCCGCGATCGAGGCCACTCTGCTGAGGGAGGCGAAGGCAGCGCTCAGGCTCTCAGCCGAGGAGGTCGAGCGCGCCTCTCAGCCGGGGAAGGCAACGGCAAAAGTCAAAAATGTGTGACGAGAGGGCGAAAACGCAGCCTTAGAGAGCTTCGTCCCACCTTACGATGCTGCCCGTCGCTTAGAACCGCCGGTTCCCTGTGGCGAAATGGTGGACACGACAGGGATTGAATAACGAAGCAGAATCAAAGGATTAGAAAAAAAAGTGGGACAATTTTCTCTCACAGGATGGCAAGGCTTCTTGCGGAATTGTCCCACCAAAATGGGCCTGTTCTGGCGAAAAAGAGAACGGCTAATTTTGCTGGAACGGTTGGGCAACCGACGGGAGCTTTTCCTTTTATAGCCGAAGCAATTTTGCGGCTGCGAAAACTGGCGGTCAGGGCCACAACCGGGTGTCCGGGCCGCTGCTCAAGAGGCGCCTAGTTTTTCTCAAGCCGACCCAAAACGGGCGTAGCGGCACTAAGTATTTTATTAGATCTATACGCCCGCTTTTATCTCCCTCAGCGGGCCAAGCTGGAGATGGTTGCGAACTTGCGGTTGGGGCTAGGATGAACCGTTGGCGGCAAGTGTGTACGACTGTTCCTATTTATATAGCGGACTCTCATGATTTGATGTGGCCATTTAGGCATCCCGCGCTAGCCGGGGCAAATGCCGCCGATTTCCCGTCTACAGCACACGAAAATTGTGAACGTCTAGGACTGTGACAGGGTGGAGTGCTAGCAAGTCTACAAGTGGCTCGCGCTCGACGAGTTCGACGCCATTCAGGCGTGCTTGCTCACGGGCTTTGGTGGTGAACGCTTGGTTGGTGACGCAGACGCGCTTGAAACCGACGCCGGGATGCTGGGTCTCGTACCAGGCGGTGCCGCCGACAACTTCCTTGATGGCGTCCCAACCTAATTGCTTGTCCTCGTTGCGGGAGGACTTGCACTGTATCAGTGCGCCCTCCCTGCCGCGGATCGCAATAACATCGACACCCCCGTCACCGCTTTTCGGGGTCAAGGCGACAAACTCATACCCCTGTTTGCGCCATAGGGTTGCGACAAAGGCCTCGAAGAAATTCCAGTCCACGGCGGCGAGAAGCTTGGCGGTGACCGGCTCGTCGCGGATCTCCGGGGCACCGGGCGGGGCAAGATCGCGAATATCGAAATCCGCGCCGGTGAGTTGGCCGCAGCCCATTAGCATATCGGTCGCGAGCGCGCGCTTGCGGCGCAGCAGCTCGTCCAGCTTAACGTCGAAGGTTTTGAAGTCGTCTGCTACCGTCAGCGGACAATAGACATGCACCGGCTTTTCCTGGCCGATCCGGTAGGCGCGATCAGTCGCTTGATCTTCCTTGGCCGGATTCCAGTGGCGCAGGAAATGGATGACATGATTGGCCGCCTGAATATTGACGCCGAAGCCAACTGCCAGCGGCGACAAGATGATAGCGCCAAAACCAGGCCGTGCCTGGAAGGCGTCTATCCGTTTCTGGCGGCTGGCTTCAGATTTGGCGGAAACCGCTGTGTCGCCGTTGATGATGTCTGGGCGAGAACCGAAATGCGCGGCGATGTAGTATTGAAGCAGCCGCTGAATATCGCGATGCTCGGCAAAGATGAGCGCCTTCTCCTGGGCGCCACGGATGGCTTCCAGGCGGCCAAGCAGCCAGTCCATTTTCGGCGCCTTGCGGCGGTAATCGCCCAAGTCCTCAGGGACGAACGCTTCTATGCCATAGGGACGCGGGTCTGCGCAGATGAGGCGTAGGCGTTGCAGAACGCCGAGATGGTTTTGCCCGTCCGGTCCATCGCCGGCGCTCTGCGTTTTGTCCGCCAAGGTGGAATGCGCCAATATAGAAGCTGCGCTGTTCAGCGGATAACGGCACGTGGCATTTTGGCGCCTCGATGGGCGGCAGATCCTTCGCCACATCCTTCTTCATGCGGCGTATAAGTAGCGGCTCGACTTTCGCGCGCAACTCGCCGAGCTTTTCCCGTCCCCCTTCTTCCCACAGCTCGATGGGTCTGCCGTATTCCCGGCCGAATTCATTCAGTGCGCCGAGAAAACCGGGCTGCACGAAGTCGTAAAGGCACCAAAGATCGGCCAGCGAATTCTCCACCGGCGTGCCGGTGCATGCGACGCGGAACCGCACCTTTTGCTTTTTAGCGGCGCGGGTGATCATGGCGTTTGGGTTTTTGATCCGCTGCGCCTCATCACAGACCATGATCGACCAATCTTCCACGGCGAACGAGAACTCCAAATCGCGGAGAGTTTCGTAGGTGGTGAGCACGATGCAAGCGTTTCCGCGCCAGCCGGGCCGCAAAAAGCGCACCAGGCCTTCGCCTAGCAACTGAGCGTCGATGTTTGCGCGTGGTACACGGAGCGCCGACAAGTTGTCACCATAGGCAGTGAGAACCGGAAGGCTGTTGGCGGCGAAAAACCGTTCGATCTCGCAGCGCCAATTTTCCAGGAGCGAGACAGGTGCCACGACGAGCGCCGGCGGTAGGCCGGGGAACTTCTCAAAGCTCCAGGCTATGAGCGTGAGAAGCTGGATGGTCTTTCCCAGCCCCATGTCGTCGGCCATCAGCACACCCCGGCATTTCTGGGGAGAGCGGGTGAAAAGTTGCTGCATGCGTGCCACGCCCTCCACCTGATGCGCGCGCAAGACGATATGGGGCTTCAATGCCCGCGGCCGTTCCATTTCCAAGGGCGCAGAGCCGTCAGGCTCAACCGGCTCGGGATGTTCCAGGGCGTCGATGTTGCCGCGAATGATGAGCGTCGGCGGCTTTGGCGCGGCTTTTGCCGTGGCCTCAGGCGCCGCTGACGGGGATGGCGGCTCGGGTGAATTCAGCGGCGCTTTGATAGTGTCGGCAAGCTGGCGGGCCATGGAAACTGGGATTATGTCAGCGGTGTTCGGCACTCTGATCGTGGTCTGCCCGGCGTTCTCCGCCGCTTCCAGCTCCTTCTCCCACTCCTTGAACTGATCCGGCGAAACCGGCACAATTTCATTCCGGCCCGGCACCTGCATTAGGACCATCAGGTTCTCGGGGAACCAACCGTCATCTTCTTTCCGCTTGACGATATACGTGGAAATAAACGGCTTATCGTGGCCGATGTCAGCGACGCGCGGATCGTATTGAATCAAGTCGTAAATCTGGTTGCGCTCTATGATGATCGGCGGCTTGGCTCGCGCGTCCAGCGCCGCCTGCAACTGAGCCAGATGCTCGCGGGCGTCGCCTTGCAGCTCGAATTCATAACCCTGCCATCCGAAGATCGGCCGGTCGCCATCCAGACGGCGAGCGAGACCGGCAACGAAATCCTTCAGTTCGGCGTCGTCGCTGAAGAGATGCGGCGTGCACATCCCATTGGCTTCATCAATCTCGATGCCGACCTCGAACGGAAACCCCGCCGCGTCGGTGGCAATACGCGGGCGGAACCGCTCAAAGCTTATGCCCGCCGCTGCCTTGGCCTCGCTGAGCTGGGCTTCGTCGAGCACCAGCGTTGCGTCCGGCCCAAGCGCCGAATATGGGTTCAGCAGAAACGCCTCGGCCCGCGCGCCCGCGATGCGCCGCCCTGGCATGCGCTTGATTTCGCCAAGCACGGTGCGGATTTGCGGCGTGATTAGGATTTGCACGACGCCGCTGGGCGTCACGATGTCGTAACGCTCCCTGACGTTTTCCGCGTTGTCGAAAGCCGTCAGCCAGCTTTCCGGCGCGCCATCGAACGTTGGCTGAACTTCGGTCACCGTCGTGTCGCCTACTTCGGCCTTACGCAGATGAAGCTTCAGTTTCTCCGGCGTGAGTACCACCGTTCTGAGTAGAAAATCGCCAAGTTCCGCTTTGGCCTCAACGGCTGCGCGACGAATTTTGCCCCATTGCTGCCGGTGAAAGGTATCGTTGCGCTCGGCGTCAGTACGGCGGTTGAAGGCGCCAACCATCCGCGCGAGACGCCATACGGGTTGGCCAAGTAGCCGCAATTCCGTGCCGGTGTGCACGATGCCACCGCGTAGCGCCGTCAACGCCACCGGCTGCCGGGCCGCGTCTACCGCCGCGAAGGTAATGCGGAAATCGCGGTCTGTGAGCGCCCCTTGCGACGCCAGACGCAACGTTATGCCGCTAACGGGGGGCAGGTGCAACAAATGCAGGCTTGAAGCGTAATTCCGGTCGTCAATGAGCGCGTAGAGCGCCTCCCACGGAATGGCCGCCCCCGCAGGCGTATCCGCCGCATACGCCTCGTCTTGCAACTGCTCGACGAAGCCCGCCATCTCCGGCGAGAAGTGGCCCGCGCGAAACGGCTCCGGCACGTCCGGCTGGTCGCGGCTGATGACGACGCCTTCGTTTGTGTAGCTGATCCAGTAGCTGAGTGCGCTCATGTTCGTGCCTAATCCTCCGTAGCGGACAGCCACCATCCCTTACCCTGCTTTAACCTGAAACCCCATTCAACGAGCCGCGTTTCGATGCGCTGAGGGATGTCGTCCGACAAAACCCACAGATTGCCCCCGCGCGCGCGCAGGTCATCCCACTCCAAGTCTTCCCTTTCCATCAGATTGCGTAGCTCGATCAGTTCGATCACGCCGAACCCTGCCTTCGTGCGCCGCGCGGGTGGCGTGCGGCTGCTTGTAAAAGCCAGTTCAGGTGCGGCGGGTGCATTACGGTTACCGCCGTCGGGGTTAATATTGAACCGGGCGCGAAGCTTTTGCTTGAATAGATCCTGCCAACCAGGTCTGTGAATAAGCCGTTCTACGCATGCCGACGATCTGAGGTCGCGGATATTGACGCTCCCCCAGCCGTCCAAGGGCACAGGGAAATTGTAGCTGCGATAAATATACGTTGCGTTGTTCGGCTGGCTGAATTCCACTATTGCCGCGTCTCCGATCAGCATGATAAACGCGTTATTTGACGGGTCAGGGCTGGTAAGGTGCCTCTGACGCCCTTCCAACTTTTGGATCAGCGTTTGAATATTCCTGTCCGAAGAAATCAATGTGTTTCGCCCGAGGAAGAAGTACATGTCCTTGATATGTAGAAGGTAACTCCGCCAGAATTCAAAACGGCTGCGGTCGCCGGAGCCATCTTCGGCAAGGCGATTGAAAAACTCATAGATGAAGTGATCCTTAAGCCAATTGCTGATCATCTGCCGGGCGGTGTCGGAAACGCGGCCCCACGCCATCTCATTCAGCGGTAGCCACGGATTTTTCCATGCCGCCACCGCAAAATCACGAAGCCCGCTGTGGACCTCCGCGGCTTTGCATCGGTGGTAGCGCTCAATGAGCCCGGCGAGGATTTCATCGCGCAGGGTGGCGAAACGCTTGTGATCGATGGTGCGCAAGAGCGTCGGCAGATGTGTCTTGAAGCCTTCGTCGTCAGACTCGATTGCCGCCGCAGTGGCCTCGCGCAGCACCGCGCTGCTCAGCCAGGTTTCGCCCGTCAACCCCAACTGCTCGCTGACCTGCTTGATGCTGGTCCAGTCGCCCGCCAGCATCTCGTCAACGAACTGGTGTCCGGGGTGTTTATTCAGCAATCCCGGACGTTCGGCTATCGCCTGAGCCCAACTCGGGCGAAACAGCAGATCGCGCGCAACGTCCGCGCGGGCAGCGAGGAATTCGCGAAGCGGTTCGCGGTCAGCGTCGCCCTTTTTCGAGACATCCGCATGCCCGAAATAGGCTCTCAACAGGCGGCCATAAAGTTTCGCGAAGACGCGCGGCTCAGCGCGCTCGGCGTCCACGAGTTGAGCCAAGCGTTTCCTCGCTGTACCGTCTGTCAACAGCACATAGCCATCGGGCTGAAATGCCATCGTGCAGCCCCAACACGCCAGTCGTAATTGCCGGAACTCCAGCGTTGCGCCCGAACGGCAGGCCAGCACCGCGGCTTTGATGCGCTCGAAAATATCACCGCGAGATTTGGGATCGCCGATATTGCGCACGCGCTGGCGCAGTCGCTCCTGAACCTCCCCGAGCTTATTAACGTGCTCGGCAACCGGTACGGCGAAGTTGTTCGCGGCCTCGCCATTGACCGTGGCAAGCATCCGGCTCAGGGCGTTGATGGCGTTCATCCTGTCACCTCAAAGCGCAGTTGCCGGTGAGATCCACCGCGGGCGGGCGTGGCGGTGGCTGACCGTTCGCATCCAGATCTTCCAGTTGATAAAATTCGATCCGGAGTTCTATCCGGCGGCTTGCCTCAGGCGTCGATTTTGCCGAATTCGAGGAATAGCCGCCCACCAGAAACAACCGCATGATGAGCGACTGATCGTCCCGGCTCAGCGGCTGAAGCGGCGGCGGCGGTAGTGGCGGCGCCAAAGGGTCAACGGCGCCTCGGGCTTGTGTCCAGTCGTTCGCAAGCAGCACGCACATGACGCGCTGGCTGCGTTGCAGACTGAGGTTGAGGTTGTCGAGGTAGGTCCAGTCCGAACTGGTGAAGCCCTCGACGACGACACGCTTCAGCCAGCGCGTCCCCAGATCGGTGCGGGCGACATTAAGCAGTTCGGGGATGAATTTGCGCAGCGCGTTGGTTTGATCCGGTGTCAGATCGTTGCGCCCAAGCCGAAATTGGGCTCGGCTGCCGAAGTCGATTACATGCCGCTCTCGATCCAGCCGCACACCATCATGGTGTGCAATCGCTTTGCCGATCATGCTGAGGAAGCTTTGCAAGTCGGTCGCCCGCTGCTTGGCGGCGTCGTTGCGCTTGCGCTTTTCCTCTTCCAGCTCAGCCTTGGCGCGGGCCAGCTCCTCGCGCTCCTTCTTCAGCTCCACCTGGGCCTTGACGGCCTCATCGCGCCGCTTGTTGGCGTCATTAAGCGCGACTGACAGCGACACCAGGAACAGCACCATCAATGCCGTCATCAAGTCGGCGAACGAAATCCAGAAAGGGCGCTCGCCTTCCTCCTTGCCGTTGCGATGGGCAGTGGCGCGCGCGAACAACATTACTGACGCCTTGCATTCACGGTGCTCAGCACATCCTCAAAATCCGTAACGATCTGAGAGATGACCTGCGTTGACTTCGTGACTTCCTGATGGAAGGTCCTGTTGGCGTCCCCCACGGTGTTGAGCATATGCGTGCTGAATTGCTGGTGCGCTGCCGCCAGCACCTCGTTGAGCTTCGTCAGATACGTGTCCGCCGCATCCTGAGCATGCCGCAGTTTCTCCGCTGCTTGCCCGATTTTGTCCACGGCCTGCCCAGTCATGGAGGCGTCGCGCTGGGCGCTGGCCACGGTGTCGCGCAGCGTCGCCACGATGGCCTCGAAGTCTCCTCGCGCCGCGCGGTAATCGGCAACGGTCTCGCCAACATGCGTGGATGCCGTGTGCAGAACGTCAGCGATTTGCGCCATGTGTCCAGTGACGGTGCTGGCCTTGTGAAACATATCCGACAGTCCCGCCCCGGAGCGCGTAAACTCGTCCGCCGCCGTGGTCATCTTCACGGCGCTGTCGCCAACCGCCTGAACATTGCGCGCCGTGGACGCCCCAAGATCGGCAACCGCGCCGCGCATGGCGCTTGTCGCCTGTTCGATAGCCTGCGTCTGGTTGCGCACCTCGCCCGCCAAGACTTCAACGGCGCGCCGTGCTTCCTCGGAAATCTGTTGCTGGTGGGAACGGGTCGCCTCGCCCGATGCCTCGGCCTGTTGCCGCAGCCCGTGAATGGTGCCGGACATCTCAGCGCTCAGGGTTTGCAGCATCGCGGTCAGATGCTGCTGCGTGCCGGACTGCGACCGCTCGGCGTTGGCGCGTATCTCATCCACAAAGGCGCGCATGGCGTCGTTCATCTGCCCCTGACGTGCGGCCATGTCGCCGATCGCCTGCCGCAACTGCGCCGACATGGCGCTGGTGGCTGTCTCTCCGGCGGCGCCCACGCTCTGCGCCATGCTTTGGAATGTGGCTACGGCGGTTTGCAGTGCGCGCACCGTTTCCGCCTGCAGCTCCTTAGCCTGCCCAACCTGTCCACCAAGCAATTGCTCTAGTTTGTCTGCGAAGGCGGCCATCTGGTCCTGAAGCCCCGCGCCGATAGCTTGTCCCTGCGCCCGGCCAAATTCACTGAAGCCCTGGGCGACCGCTTCGATTGGCTGCTGCAAACTCGTGCGAAGTTCGGCGCTGTGTCGCCCTGCCGCTTCGATCTGCTTTTCCGCCAGCCGCTCAAGGATGTTCCCCAACTCGCCGACGAGGCTATCTTTCAGTTGCTGCGAGTTGGTTACGGCCTGCTCGGAGGCAGCAACGAGGCGGCGGAGATATTCCTCGCCGACGCCAGCGGAATATAGCCGGTCGATGGCGCGGCAAAGTTCGTCAGTTAGATGGAGAAGGTGCGCATATCGCCATTTCTCGCAGAACGTCACCAGCATGGCGGCGACGATTGCGCCTGCGGAGAATATGAATGCGTCTCCGACCGATGAAATCAGCACTTGGGTGTCCAAGCCGCCGCCGATACTCGCATTTCGAAGTCCGGAGATGAGACCGCTAAAAGTCCCAATAATTCCCAGGCCGGTCAACAGTCCAGGCAGATGCTTAAAGAACTCAACCGCAAGCCGCCCGTCGATAACAGAACCGCTATAAAATATTGCTGAAGCTGGCAGGGTCGCCCGATACCCGCGCGTAGTTTCTAGGCCATTTTCATCAATGGTCTTCTCTGCATGCAGCGTCTCGCAATACTGCCCCCAAAGATGATGCAGATGTTGGTCGGAAGTCTCAATCTCACGCGGATCAGCCCCTTGGTTGCGCAATGGCTCCAAGCTTCGCGTGAACTGCCGCAGCTTGCCTGAAAGCGTGAATGACCGAGAGAAGTAAACGATGAAAAACACAAGCACCAACAAGACACCCGCGACGAAGAGCACGAGGATCGGCCAATACTTCAGTATCGTATCCATATTTCACAATCAGGAATCATGAGAAATAGCCGGGAGCTGCGCTCCCACCAATTGCGCCACGTGGCAACCACAACACGATTCGCGCAAGAATTGAGAGCGCGAACGCCCAATTTCCTGGGGATGAGTTCGTTGTCACTGATTGGGAGCGCGTCAGTGCAAGCGCGCGTCAACGAGCGCAGCAACGTCGCCAGGGCCGAAACGGATAGCGCTGGC
>CAWAVJ010000074.1:0-22367 GCA_963785355.1 uncultured Alphaproteobacteria bacterium | reverse complement strand
TTATTCTCGTCGCCGAAGACCATCCGATCAATCTCAAGCTTGTCCAGGTACTGCTGCAAGCCGCGGGATGCCGGTTCCGATGCGTGGAAAACGGCGCCGGCGCGCTTGCGGAACTTGACGCAGGCAGCTTCGACCTCATCGTCATGGACAGCCAGATGCCCGTGATGACGGGCATCGAGGCGATCACGGCGATACGAGGCCGCGCGGATTGGAAGCGGTACACGCCGATCCTGTCGCTCACCGCCCACGCGATGAAGGGCGCGGAGGAATATCACACCGCCGCCGGCGCCGACCTCTATATCTCGAAGCCCCTGCGCAGCGATTGCTTCATCGGCGCCGTCAGGAGCCTCGCCCAGCGCGGGCGCGAGCTGGGCTTGCAACATGACGCGGGGCGCGCAACCCACTCCCGTTAATCTATTTTAACCGCTTGCGGGCCGGTTTCGATGTTGAACTAATTTAGCAGATGCTCCTTAAGAAAACGTTGCGCGCGGCGCACGGACTAACATATTGATATACAACATATATTTTTGCCTGCCCGAGCCCCGCGGATGGTTAACACGCAATCTGCGGATATATTTAAAGGGATTTTGGAGTCTGCAGAAATCGGCCTAAAGCGCGAAAAAATTCGCAGAAAGACGGCGGCGGAAAATATGTGGCACGCGCATTTACCACGCCGGCATTTACCACAGTAGGGCCTTACGCCAAAGGCACACTTCGTTAAGTCTTGCCGCCGCTCAAGCCCGGCCATGACAGCAGTGGAGGCAACCCGCGCGCCGCGCCTATTCTTCGCCCTCCGCCTCTTGGGCGACGGCCTCGACGACTTCGCCGCGCACCTCATCGCCGACGCCCTCCAGCTTGGCGGCCATCAGCCGCAGCTCGCGCTTCAGCGCTTCAATCTCATCCTTCCCGCCGCCGCCGTTCTTGTGCTTCCAGTCGAACGCGAATTGCGCGCATTGCACGATGAGCGTGGCGATACCCGCAAGGGCCGCCACTGCGCCAAGATCGAATTGACCGGGCTCGGCCGTGCCGGTCTGGATGACCTTCTCGACGGCGAACGGCAGGTCATCCCCAAACTTTGGCATCAAGCGTTTGGCGGACATGCGGGCAATGTGATTGGCGGTCATGGAAGCTCCTTTTGGGGTTGCTCGGCGAGTTCGTTTGCTATTTCGCTCAGTGTCTCGGCAATGCTCTGCGGCAGCGGCACACCATCACGCGAGCGCGCCGCAGCAATGCTTGTATCTCTTGCCGGAGCCGCAAGGACAGGGACCGTTCCGCGCGGTCTTCGGATGCGCCTGCGCTCCCCCTTCCGCCGCTTGTCGAAGCGTCGCAAGATTCCCTCTTGCGGTTTTGGTATTGTGGCGATCGGGGCCGAGCGCCTTCTCCCGAATGGCCAGCGCGCTCGTAGGCGCCTTGGGCGCGATAGAGTTCGGCGAGGTTGTTCAGCGCTTGCGCCACTTCCGCGTGATCGGGGCCATGCGCCGTCTCCGAGGCGGCCAGCGCGTGCTCAAGGCGTTGTCTGGTAGCAAACATCAGGCGAGCGGCCGCGGTTACGCGCTGACCGAAAGCCTAAGCCCAAGCGCCTTCAGCACCTTGGCAACGGTCACGAACTCCGGATTACCCTCCGGCGACAACGCCTTGTACAGATTGGCGCGGCCAACGCCCGCCAGCCGCGCAATATCGGTCATGCCTTTGGCGCGTGCGATATCGCCAAGGGCCGCCTTGAGCAACTCCGGATCGCCGTCTTCAAGCACGGCATCGAGATAGTCCGCGATATCCTCTTTGCTCTGTAGAGTGGCCGCAGCATCCCAAGGGATAGTTTCACGCGCCATTGTCAAACCTCTTTGGCCAGTTCCAAGGCCCGGGCGATATCGCGGCTCTGGTCTCTCTTATCGCCGCCGCATAGCAGGATGACCAGCGTTTCGCCGCGCTGGACGAAATACACCCTGTAACCTGGGCCGTAATCGATCCGCATTTCCGAAACGCCTTGCCCAACGGGTTTCACGTCGCCTGGGTTGCCGAGTGAAAGGCGGCGGATGCGCGCAGTGATGCGAGCGCGCGCCGCGCGATCTTTCAGCCCCGCAAACCATGCCGCAAAAACATCGGTCTGGCGGATCTCTATCACGGTTGATTGTCTCTTACAAAAGACAGATTGTCAAATGAAGAACGGATTCGCGGCGCTATGCTTGAATGCGCTCCGGCACCCGTCACGCAAGCGCCCCGCAGCAGTGCTTGTATCTCTTGCCGGAGCCGCAAGGACAGGGCTCGTTCCGCGCGATCTTCGGATGCGCCTACGCTCCTCCTTCCGCCGCCTGTCGAAGCGCCGCAAGATTCCCTCTTGCCATTTTGGTATCGGGGTGAACGCGGCCGAGCGCCTTCTCCCAGATGGCCAGCGCGCGCTCATAGATCGAATTATACTATTCAGGGCGGATGGGCGGCCACTGCCGCCTTGTATGAACGAGGGCAAGTACCCAAACCATCTCGCCTTCGATTTCATACACGAGGCGGTAATTTTTGTGCGGGATCAGCTCGCGCGTGCCTGGTATCTTTCCTGGGCGTCCCATCTTGGGAAGGTTGGCGAGCCTAGCAGCCGCGGCGCTGAAAAGCGTATCCATCCGCGCCGCCGCGTGCGGGTTGTCAGCAGCGATGGTGTCCCAAATGCTGGCGCGATCCTCTTGGGCTTCAGGCGTCCAAACGACTCTCACGCTTCACTCGCCACCCCCGCGCGCCGGGCGGCGAACAAGGCTTCGACCTCGTCATCCGGCCGGCCACGGCCCGCGCGCATCGAGGTGCGGGCTACTTCAACCTTTTGCCGTAGGAACGCATCGTAGTCCCGCGCATCGCGCTGGCGCTGGATGAATTCGCGCATCAGCTCGCGGAGGATTTGCGACGCCGGGCGATGGGCGGCTTCGGCTTCCGCGAGAAACTCGGCGCGCAGCTCGGGTTCGAGCTTCATTGTGAAGACGGCTTCTTTCGGCATGCTGGAGCCCTCAGCGGGAAGATACTAACGGTATATATACGTTGTTAGTATGTAACGCTCACCGGAACATTGCAAGAGGTCCAGCGGCAAGCGCATGAGATTTGGTTTCTTGCCTACCCGCCGGCAACGCCGGCGCATCGAAACCGCCACCGCCGCTAGCGGCACCGCGGCGCCGGGCTGCGGTTGCGCGGCGGCCCGCATCACGCAAGCGCCCCGCAGCAGTGCTTGTATCTCTTGCCGGAGCCGCAAGGACAGGGTTCGTTCCGCGCGATCTTCGGATGCGCCTGCGCTCCTCCTTCCGCCGCCTGTCGAAGCGCCGCAAGATTCCGCTCTCACGATTTTGGTATGGGGGTGATCGGGGCCGAGCGCCTTCTCGTAGATCGCCAGCGCGCGCTCGAAAAGCGGCCGGGCGCGCTCATACGCGCCTTGATCGCGATAGAGCACGGCGAGGTTGTTCAGCGAGGTGGCGACTTCGGGGTGATCGGGGCCGAGCGCCTTCTCGAAGATGGCCAGCGCGCGCTCGAAAAGCGGTGCGGCGCGCTCATCGGCACCCTGGGCGCGATAGAGTCTGGCGAGGTTGTTCAGCGATAGGGCCACATCGGGGTGATCGGGGCCGAGCGCCTTCTCCCAGATGGCCAGCGCGCGCTCACAAAGCGGGCCGGCGCGCTCATAGGCGCCTTGGGCGCGATAGAGCGCGGCGAGGCCGCTCAGCGCTGTTGCGACATTTGGGTGACCGGGGCCGAGCGCCTTCTCCGAGATGGCCAGCGCGCGCTCATAAAGCGGCGCCGGCGCGCTCATAGGCGCCTTGGGCGTCATAGAGCCCGGCGAGGTTGTTCAACGATAGGCGACATTGGGGTGATCAGGGCCGAGCGCCTTCTCGCCGATGGCCTGCGCGCGCTCAAAAGCGGGGCCGCGTGCTCATAGGTGCCTTGGGCGTGATAGAGCACGGCGAGGTTGTTCAGCGCTGTGGCCACATTGGGGTGGCCGGGGCCGAGCGCCTTCTCCCAGATGGCCAGCGCGCGCTCATAAAGCGGTTCGGCTTCGGCATACGCCGCTTGGGCGTTAAGATAGAAACCGGCGGTATTGAGCACATTCGCCAGGGGAGCGCCGGTCTCGTCGCCCGCCAATCCTGCGGCGGCGCGCGCATGCGGAGCAGGCGTTCATAGGCTTTCCAATGTTCGAAACCGGCGTCGGGACAGGTTGCCGCGCATGCTTTTACCGCGGCGGTGATCCATCCCGCGCGTCGATGCGGTTTCCGCGCGCCCGAAGGAAGCGGCGTCACCGGACGCCACTTGACCGGCCAGGGCGTCGCGGGTGGCGGCTTGCACCAGGCGGTGGACGGAGAAGGTGCGCTCCTTCGGATCGAAGTCCACGAGCGAAAGATGGTCGAGTGCGCCGATGGCCTCGGCGAGGCGCGCTTCGCTGGCCGCGACGGGCTGAAGCGCTGGCGGATAAATCTCCGGCGCCTGCTTGAACAGCTCCTCGGGGATGTTGTCCGGCGCATAGAAGGCGGCCAGCGTGAGCACGGCGCGCGCGCCCCGAGCCTCGGCCTCGGCCTGCTCCATGGCGAGCTGGAAAGTGGCGAACACGGAAGCCTTGTAGGCCGCGCCCTTCGGCGCTTCCTGCATGCGGCGCGACAGCTCGGAGAGATAGGTGCCCGCCGTCACCGCGCGGTTGCGCTTTAGATAGGCCGCGGCGTGGCTGAGCGCGAGCGGCAGGCGGCCAAGCTCGTTCCGCGATGTGCGTCAGCGCGGCATCGCCGAGATCGCCGCGCCCGCTCGCCTCGCGCAAATAGCGGACGGCCTCGTCAAGCTCCCATTCCTCCACCTCGACCGGCGCACCTCCGCGCCCCAATGCCGAGCCGGGAGGTCATCAGCACCTGCACGTTGGCGGGCGGCGCCCAGGCCTCCAGCACCTCCCGTCGTCCACATTGTCGTAGACGAGCAGCCAGGGCTTTTCGAAGCCGCCGGTGGAGAGGAAGCTGAGCGTGTCGCGCGCGGCCTTTGCGCGTTCCTTCGGCGGCTTCGACGCCGGGATAGAGCACGGAGCGCAGATCGGCGAGCCCCTGCTCGATGCCGTCCCAGGTGGCGCTGTCCTTGGACTTCTCCGCGCGGAGCCACCACACGCCGGAATAGCGGCCAGCAACCGCCGCGGCCCAGCGAATTCACGCGCGAGCGTCGATTTGCCGATGCCGCCAAGGCCGTGGACCGCAGCGGGCTGGGTAATGGCGGCGTTCGCGCCGCGCTCAAGCGCCGCGCCGATGGCGTCCAGCGCAGCTTCGCGGCCGGTGAAGTTCGCGGTCGGCTTGATTTCGGCGTGGAGAATGGGCTTTGCCGCCTCGAAGAAGCGCGTAATGGGTGAGAGCGGGTCTTTCTGGCGGCCCGCGCGCACCGAGGCGAGGACGACGTCGTGCAGCAGGCTGTCTTGCTCCGGCGCGGAGAGCAGCGGCACGAGGTTCCAGAAGGCGAGCGATTTCAACAGCCCAACCGGATCGCAAGGCCGGATGCGCAAGACGATCAGCTTGGAGTGCCGGTTGAGCGGATCGTCCGCGATGGTGTTCTGCCATTCCGCCGCGCAATGGTCGCGGATGAGATAGTCCGGCGACAGTAGCGCGATGGTCCGCGCGCCAGAGGTCAGCGCGGCGTGCATGCGCTCCATGAAGTTGCGGTTTTTGAAGTCCCAGTCCTGGAGGATGACAGGCCGCCCCGCGCCTTCCAAGATGTGCGCGATTCGCTGCGCGATCTCCGCGTCGGGACCGGCGCGGCTGATGAAAAATTCAGGCGCTAAACCTGCTTCGTCCGCTTCCCCGTCCACATTTGCCTCGCCGCTCTGCATCCGGATTCATTGCGATTATCGGATCGGGGTCGCTGCGCTCGCCGCGGCGCACCGTGATCCCCGTGCTTCCGCCGTCTTCTTGCACCGTCAGACGGAGCGTCATTCCGCACCTTGTCGAGCCGCATAGCCGAAGCTGAAAATATGCTTCAAGTTTTGGGGATAGAAGGCGGTGATTCCAAGGGGCGGCGGCAAATAAATGCTTTTCTGCAAATGTTATACCGAATCCGGTTGATTGGTTCAGCAGAAGACCCCCTCACCCCAACCCTCTCCCCAAGGGGAGAGGGATCCGCTGCGGATAATTCGGGCGTCCCCTCGCCCCTTGGGGAGAGGGACAGGGTGAGGGGGGTCTTCGTAAAGTAATCAACCAGATAGGAGATGGCGCCAATGGGCGTGGAACAATGCCATCGCGCGCAAAAACCCCGATTGCGTCCAAGGCGCTTCCGTCGTATCGGTAACGCGGAACAAACCTCCCGCGAGCCCCCATGAAGGACCTGCTGTTAACCTATCTGCCGCTTGTGCTGTTTTTCGGCGTGGCGCTGGTGATCGGGCTGGCGCTGCTCATCGCACCGTTCCTGGTTGCGCCGAGCAAGCCGGACCCGGAGAAGCTGGCCGCTTACGAATGCGGCTTCCCGGCGTTCGACGACGCCCGCATGAAGTTCGACGTGCGCTTCTACCTCGTTTCGATCCTCTTCATCATTTTCGATCTTGAGGTGTCGTTCCTTTTCCCTTGGGCCGTGGCCTTCAAGGAAGCGGGCGCCGCAGGCTTCTGGGCGATGATGATCTTCCTTGGCGTTCTCACCGTGGGCTTCATATATGAGTGGAAGAAGGGAGCGCTGGAATGGGATTGATCAAACAGCCTTTCGGAGAGCCGCTTCTGGATACGGTGGGCCGGCCGGGCGGCGGTGCGATGGATTTTGGCGGGTTCAGCAACCAGCTCGCGGATAAGGGTTTCCTGGTCACCAGCACCGACGAGCTCATCAACTGGGCGCGCACCGGCTCGCTGATGTGGATGACCTTCGGCCTTGCCTGCTGCGCGGTCGAGATGATGCAGGCGTCGATGCCGCGCTACGATGTGGAGCGCTTCGGCTTCGCACCCCGCGGCTCACCGCGCCAGTCCGACGTGATCATCGTGGCAGGCACTCTGTGCAACAAGATGGCGCCCGCCATCCGCAAGGTCTACGACCAGATGCCGGAGCCGCGCTATGTGATCTCGATGGGTTCTTGCGCCAATGGCGGCGGCTACTACCACTACTCCTATTCCGTGGTGCGCGGCTGCGACCGGGTCATCCCTGTGGACGTCTACGTTCCGGGCTGCCCGCCCAGCGCCGAGGCCCTGGTCTATGGCATCATGCTTCTGCAAAAGAAAATCCGGCGCACCGGCACGATCGCGCGGTAAGCCTTGGGGGAAACCGATGACTGACACGGCCAAGCTCACAGCACTTGCCGAAGCGGCGAAGTCAGCACTTCCCGATGCGGTGCTCGACACCAAGTTCGCAACAGGCGAGCTGACGCTGATCGTGGCGCGGGCCAAAGTGCCCGCGGTGCTGACATACCTGCGCGACGATCCCGCTTGGCTTTTCAAAATTCTCATCGATGTATGCGGCGCCGATTACCCCGATAGGCCCGAGCGTTTCGAGGTGGTCTATCACCTGCTCAGCGTGCACAAGAATTTGCGCGTGCGCGTCAAGACCTCGACCGATGCCACAACTGCGGTGCCGAGCGTGGTGGGCATCCATCCTGGCGCCAACTGGTTCGAGCGCGAAGCCTTCGACCTCTACGGCATTCTGTTCGAGGGCCATCCCGACTTGCGGCGCATCCTCACCGATTACGGCTTCCGCGGCCATCCGCTGCGCAAGGATTTCCCGCTTACCGGCTATGTCGAGCTGCGCTACGACGAGGAGCAGAAGCGCGTGGTCTACGAGCCCGTGAAGCTGCCGCAGGAATTCAGAAGCTTCGACTTCTTGAGCCCCTGGGAAGGCGCTCAGTACCCGCTTCCAGGCGACGAAAAAGCTGGCGTCCAGCGAAAAGGTTGAGAGCATGCAAGAATCGGTTTCGCTGGAGCGGCAGGACGGGCTTTCGGGGCACATGAGCCCGGCGCTACGGTGCAAGAGACGGAGCGGCCGCCGGAGAACCGCAACTTTACGATCAATTTCGGGCCGCAGCATCCGGCGGCGCATGGCGTGCTGCGCCTGATCCTGGAGCTGGACGGCGAGCTCGTCGAGCGCGTCGACCCGCATATCGGCCTGCTCCATCGCGGCACCGAAAAGCTGATCGAAGCACAAGACCTATTTGCAGGCGATCCCCTATTTCGACCGGCTCGATTACGTCTCGCCGATGTGCCAGGAGCATGCGTTCTGCGCTGGCCATCGAGAAGCTCCTGGGCATCGACGTGCCGATCCGCGGCCAGCTACATCCGCGTGCTTTATTGCGAGATCGGCCGCATCCTGAACCATCTCCTCAACGTCACGACCTTCGCGCTCGACGTTGGCGCGATGACGCCGCCGCTCTGGGGCTTCGAGGAGCGCGAAAAGCTCATGGCGTTCTATGAACGCGCTAGCGGCTCGCGGCTGCACGCGAACTATTTCCGCCCCGGCGGCGTGCATCAGGACCTGCCGCAGGCGCTCATCGACGATATCGCGGCGTGGTGCGATCCGTTCCTCAAGACGCTTAGCGAAATCGACACGCTCTTGACCGACAACCGCATCTTCAAGCAGCGCAACGTCGATATCGGCGTCGTAAGCCTTGAGGACGGCATGGCCCACGGCTTCACCGGCGTCATGCTCCGCGGCTCCGGCGCGCCCTGGGACTTGCGCAAGGCGCAGCCCTACGAGTGCTACGCCGATCTCGAATTCGACATCCCCATCGGCAAGAACGGCGACAATTGGGACCGCTACCTGATCCGTATGGAGGAGATGCGCCAGGCCGTGCGCATCATGAAGCAGTGCATCGCGCGGCTGAATTCGCCCGCGGGTCAAGGGCCGGTGCTCGCGACGAACCATAAGGTCACGCCGCCGCGCCGGGGCCAGATGAAGAACTCGATGGAAGCGCTGATCCACCACTTCAAGCTCTACACCGAAGGCTTCCGCGTGCCCGAAGGGGAGGTCTACGCGGCGGTGGAGGCGCCCAAGGGCGAGTTCGGCGTCTATCTCGTGGCCGATGGCTCCAACAAGCCCTACCGCTGCAAGATCCGCCCGCCGGGATTCCCGCATCTGGCGGCCATGGATTTCCTGTGCAGGGGCCACATGCTGGCTGACGTCTCGGCCGTGCTCGGCAGCCTCGACATCGTGTTCGGCGAAATCGACCGGTAGCACAAATGGCCGCTTAGCCCTCCACCCGGAGCCACGGCCAGCGCTCCCTGTAGCTGGCTGCCTTTTTCTCGAAGAGCTCCGGCTTGGAATTGGCGGGGTTGTTGCGCAGAATGCCGGCGTACAGATCGCCGAGGCCGTAGGTTGCGTAGACGTCTTGAGGCTCGGCCGCAACGCATCGGATGCCAACGCATGTGCACGCAACAAGAAAGCGATCGATGCCTCCCGAGCTTCCGCTCAGCGGCGGATAGGCATGCCCGAACCGCTTCTCGTACCAAAGATGCACCCTGGCTTGGTTTCTAAGCTCGATTGAGACATCGAGACCGGCGAAGGCCTGGGCGAGGCGGCGTATTTCTCTGTCCTCCGCTTCGTAGGAAACATCCGCGGGATCGAAATAGAAGACGTCGTAGTCGCGGATTTGCGCCGCTGGCGGCTCACCGCTTTTTAAGTTCCAGACCGTTTGAAACAGGCATCCCGCAACGAGCCAGCAATCTTTGAGGCCAAGCTCTGGAAGGCGCTCCAAAAGCGCCGCATTGACGGGATTTTGGCGAACGTCGCTCAGGAAGGATGCGGAGTTCTCTGCGTTGACGAACATGGCAGGCGCCTACCCTTTCGGCGCTGACGCTACAGCGATGCTCGCGATTACGCTACAGGGAAGAAGGACTTGACTTGGCAGTCGAGACCGGGGGGGTCGAGCCGCAGCGGGCCGGAGGACAATATGCGTGTGCGAATCTCGTCCGCTCCAGCGCGAGCATGATGTGTGACCATGCGCGTCTCCGGGTTCAAGATCAGGTAGTGGTGCACGCTCGGCAGGCTCAAATAGCCTCGAAGTTTCGACTGAGCGTCCCGCATCGCCGTGCCCGGAGACAGGACTTCAACGACGATGACGGGATTGGAAATTTCCAGCGATCCCCGGGCCCGCTTCTCGCCGCAATACACGAGCGCATCCGGCTCGAAAGCGGTGTTGTCAGAAATGCGGACCGTGGCGCCGTCTATCTCAGCATGGCAAGGCAGGCCGGCCCTCCCGATTGCTTCGCGCAGCGCGATTGCCGTTTCGAACTTCACTTCGCGATGCTCGATGCGTTCCGATTGCAGGGTGACGATCTGCCCGTCCTCAAGCTCATAGCGCCCGCGCTCCTGTGCTTCCGCCCAGGGCAGGAACTCATCCACAGTCATGGCGTGTTCTGGCAATCCGGCCATGCTTCATAAGCTAACAGGTTTTTGCCCAGGGGCCAACATACGGCCTGCTGAGCGAGCTATAAGTAATGCTCAGCCGAAGAAATCTGACACATTCACTTCTAGGCCCGGTGGATCGAGGCTCAGCTTGCCATCGTGCAAAATGTGCGTGTGCAGCCCATCGGCAGCCCGCGCTTGATGGACTAGGCGCCGGGCTTCGGGATTGACGATCAAATAGTGCTGTATGGACGGAACAAGAAAATATCCCGCCAGCTTATCGTCCAGGTCCCGTTCCGCGCTGCCGGGGGAAAGCACCTCGACCACGATCACCGGGTTTGGAACCTCCAGCGTTTCGTCACCCAAGGCTTCCCCGCAATAAACGAGCGCATCGGGCCGGTAGGCGGTTTTGTCCGCAATGCGAACCGTGCCGCCATCAACCTCAGCGTGACAGGGCACGCCCGCTTTGGCGATCGCATCCCGGAGCGCGAGAAAGGCCGAAGCTTTCGCACGGCGGTGCGAAGCGCGTTCCGATTGCAGAGTCACGGCAAGCCCGTCTTGAAGTTCATACCGTTCGCGCTGGTTTTGGCTCCACTCCAGAAACTGGGTGACGGTCATTATTTGTTTTCGAAGTGCGCTCATCCCTAAATCTTACACGGAGGCTGCGATGCCGCCAATGAGCTTTCGGCGAAAATGCAGCGTCGCCGGCGGCTGCTTGCAGGCCACTACGCCTGCAAGGACCAATTATCTTCCTTCATTCGCGCGTAGGCGCATTTCACAAATACCTCGACACCTTCCCTCGTGCCCGGAATATTGAAGGCGGACAAACAGTCCATCACAGCGTCAGGATCGCGCCCCGTTCTTAGGGCCAAGAACATGGCGGCATAGACGCGGTCGAAGACGGCAAATGTCTCCGCAACTATGCCTCCCGGCATAAACGCCAATAATAGCTGCTCGGGATCGCACACCGCTGCCGCCAGCGCCGCTATGTAGCCTTGCAGTCTTTTTTGCCCCAGGAATGCGCCACGGACCGTCTCAAGAACCTCGGGAAACCTGTATTCCGCTTCAAGGCAGGAAAACGCACCTTCACCGATGCGCACCGTTTCTGCCGGATCGAGCGACGACGTCACGGCCACGGTAGCCAGCGCGTATTCACCTTTGTTCTTTTCTAACCTACGGTAGCCTCGCGGAGGACGCAGCGGCCTGTGGAACAAATCGCGATTTTGGTACAAAAACTTTCTATAGCCGCTCGACCGCAACGACATGAGCAGATCTTGCGAGGCAGCGTATCGGGGACGGCTTTTGTACACCCACAAGACGATATCCCCGCATTTTAGCTCGGCGTCTTTTGGCCACGCCGCAATGGGCTTATCCGCAAAGTAGCGTGGATCCTTGATGTGCTTTTTGCCGAAAAGAGGCATAGCCCTTTTTACCTACCTTGTCTTACAGCCGCAAGGTTGCGATGCCAGTGCGAGGCAGCAAAGGCAGGTGCCGGTATAGAGGCGCCTTGGATCGCGAATTCAAAATTTGCAGGAACGCTCAGCCGAAAAATCCGGCCACATCCACATTAACCCCCGGCGGATCGAGATGCAGCTCTCCAGCGCTCACAAGCCGGGTTTGCAGCGCGTCGCCCTCGCCGCGCGCGTGATGGATCACCATCCGCTTCTCCGGGTCCACGATGAGATAGTGATGCACGCTAGGAACCGTGAAGTAACCGCGAAGCTTGTCGCGCATGTCCATCATTTGCGTGCCCGGCGACAGCACTTCCACCACGATCACGGGGTTAGGGACCTCAAGCGAGTCGCTTGCCACCTCCTCGCCGCAATAGACCAGCGCATCTGGTTCAAAGGCGGTTCGCTGGGAGATCCTCACTGTGGCGCCGTCTGGAACCGCATGGCATTTCAAACCGGCCGAAGCGATTGCCTGCCGCAAGGCAATGGCGGCGTTTAGCTTGACCGTCCAATGCCCGGCTCGTTCGGGAGACATCGCGATCACCTCGCCGTCGTGAAGCTCGTAGCGCCCGCGCTCCTGCGCTTCCGCCCAAGGCAGAAACTCATCGACCGTCAGCTTATGGCCAGGCAGTGTTTGCATTTCATACACATAACATGATCGCCCCGGAACCGCCACTGCCGCCGGCTGAATCGGCCTTGCGGGCCATCGCTTTCCAAGTTAGGCAATAGTCAGAAATAAGTGAGCCGGATGGCGCCGGGATCTTGGCCGCCTGCAAGGCGCAAAAAGGGGCGCATATCCTAGATATGTAACTCTTTTTGCAACGTAGCAGGCGGGCAAGAGAACCAGCCAGACGGCGCAGTTATTTCTGACTATTGCCTTAAGTCACAAGCAAAAGTGCGTCTCCATAGCAGCGGTGCCGGCGAAGGGGCAGCAACGGGGCATTCAACAGCGAAATTCCTGCCGGGCCGGCTGGGCACGCTCTTAGCCTCTAGCAGCCGGCTCGCATCTGGGTTATCACCAACACGAACACTTCATGAGAGCGCAGCATGTCCGTCCGCCGTCTCGATCCCGACCAGCCAAAAGATTTCGAGTTCACGCCAGAGAACCTCGCCTGGGCGAAAGCGCAGATCGCGAAATACCCCGAGGGCCGGCAGCAGGCCGCGGTCATACCGCTTTTATGGCGCGCACAGGAGCAGCACGACCAATGGCTGCCCGAGCCCGCGCTCCGCTACGTAGCCGATATGCTCGGCATGGCCTATATCCGGGTTTACGAGATCGCGACCTTCTACACCATGTTCAACCTGTCGCCGGTCGGCCGCTACCACGTCCAGCTTTGCGGGACGACGCCCTGCATGCTGCGCGGCTCCGAAGAGATCAAAAGGGTCTGCAAGCGCGTAATCGGGCCGGAAGGCCAGGTGACGCCCGAGGGCGTGTTCTCCTGGGTCGAAGTCGAATGCATGGGCGCCTGCGTGAACGCACCCATGGTCCAGGTCAACAAGGACTATTACGAGGATCTGACGCCCGAAAACTTCGAGGCGATGCTGGAGGCGTTCAAGCGCGGCCGCGATCCGAAACCCGGCCCCCAGAACGGCCGGCAGTTTTCGGCTCCTATCGGCGGCCCGAAGACGCTGACCGATCCGGAGATTTACAAGAGCAAGAGCGGCGGCAACGCTGGGAACGAGGGCTAGCGCATGCTTTCGGATAAAGACCGCATTTTCAAGAACCTCTACGGCCTCCACGACTGGCGGCTCGGCGGCGCGCGGGCGCGCGGCGCCTGGGACGGCACCAAGGCCATTATGGAGAAGGGCCAGGATTGGATCGTCGACGAGGTGAAGGCGAGTGGCCTTCGCGGGCGCGGAGGTGCTGGTTTCGGCACCGGCCTCAAATGGTCGTTCATGCCCAAGAAGCCGGACGGCCGCCCGCATTACCTCGTCATCAACGGCGACGAATCCGAGCCCGGCACCTGCAAGGACCGCGAAATCCTGCGGCACGATCCGCATCTGTTGGTTGAAGGCGCGCTTTTTGCGTCCTTCGCGATGCGGGCGCATACCGCCTACATCTATATCCGCGGCGAGTTTATCCGCGAGCGCGAGAGGCTGCAGGCCGCCATCGACGAGGCATATGCAGCGCGGCTCATCGGCAAGGACAACCTGCACGGCTGGGACTTCGACTTTTACGTTCACCACGGCGCCGGCGCCTACATCTGCGGCGAGGAAACAGCCCAGCTCGAAAGCCTCGAAGGCAAGAAGGGCCAGCCGCGCCTGAAACCGCCCTTCCCTGCCAATGCGGGCCTCTGGGGCGCGCCGACAACCGTCAACAACGTCGAATCCATCGCGGCCGTGCCCGACATCCTGCGGCGCGGCGCGCCCTGGTTCGCCGCGCTCGGCAAGCCCAACAACACCGGCACCAAGCTGTTCTGCATCTCGGGCCATGTGAACGAACCGTGCAATGTGGAAGAGGAGATGGGCATCCCATTGCGCGAACTGATCGAGCGGCATGCCGGCGGCGTCCGCGGCGGCTGGGACAATCTGCTCGCGGTCATTCCGGGCGGCTCTTCGGTGCCGTGCGTGCCCAGGCCCATATGTGCCAGGATCTCGGCATGGACTTCGATAGCCTCAAGAACGTGGGCTCCGGCCTCGGCACCGCCGCCGTCATCGTGATGGACAAGTCCACCGACATCGTGAAGGCCATCGCGCGCCTCTCCTACTTCTACAAGCACGAGAGCTGCGGCCAATGCACGCCCTGCCGCGAAGGCACGGGCTGGATGTGGCGCATCCTGGAGCGCATGGTGGAAGGCCGCGCCGAGCATGCCGAGATCGACCAGCTCTACGACATCTCCAAGCAGATCGAGGGGCATACGATTTGCGCGCTGGGCGACGCCGCCGCTTGGCCGGTGCAGGGGCTGATCCGGCATTTCCGCCATGAGATCGAGGCGCGCATCGACGCCTACCACAGCCGCGGAGCCGCCCGCGCCGCCGCAGAGTAGCGGCATACACGGCGGCGCAGGGGGCGGAAGATGCAAGCCGGCAGACGCGCCATTGCAACGGCTGTCGCGGCCGTATTGCTCATCGCAAGCCTTGCCGGCCTGTGGTTCGTTCTTCCGGGAAATGCGGAAGTCCGGCTGACCGGCGAGACGCTTTCGGACTTCGCCCGCAAACATCAGCCCAAACCCTGGCGCGGCTATGAGACCAGCATTTTGAGTGTTTCGGTCGACGGCGAGGTGCGTATCAAAGCTCATGTCGCCGGCCCGCTGATCCATACTCCGATTGAGATCAGCGGCACACCGGCGTATGACGCGGGCGCGCGGGCGGTCTTCTTCCGCGTATCGAAAGTCGAGCTTCCGCAAGAGGCGGCGCGCCCGATGCTCGGTGGGCTCAATAAGATGCTAACCCCGCTCGGATCGTACATCGCCAAACATCTGACAGAAATTTTTCCCGTCAGGCGGATCAAGGCGGAAACGAGCGGCGGGTTGCTGTTTCTGGCGACGGTGAAATCGGTGCGCGTGGACGCCGGCGCCGTGGTGGTTGGCCTCCATGGCTACCGGATTGCCGCCGCCGCTATTGCGCTCATGCTCACCGCGCTTCTGGCCGCCGCTGGGCTTTCCGCCCTGCTGTTGCGCCGCAAAGCGCCCCCTCCTCTTCCCCCACAAGAAGACGCATCGGCCGAAGAGCAGGAAGAATAGCCGGAGCCTTCGCAGAGCACATGCCGGCCAGAGTCATCATGTTAGAGCAGAGCCAGCAGCTCGGGCGCGCTTTTCGCTATGAGAAGCGCGGCCGAGAGAAGGAGGAGCGTGTCCACGCAATATTGGAAGGCGTTTTCGCTTAAAACGCGCGGCAAATGGTGGCCGGCAACTGAGCCCACGATGAACGCGGGGATGGCCGGCAAGACATAGCCCCAGAAGGTTTCGCCTTGAAAGAGATCGAGGCTGCCGGCCACCCGCAGGAGGTTGCTCAAGAAGAAGCACAGCATCAGCGTGGCGCGGAAGGCATGTTTCGGCAGGCGGCGTGTCTTCAGGTAGGTGGCCAAAGGCGGGCCGCCGATGCCCAGCATGCCGTGGAAAAGTCCGCTCAACGCCCCTGCAAAAATCGGCGCCATGATCGGCGGCGTCTCCGGCGCTTCCCGCCCGCGCTGCGCCGGCCGAAGCCAATGCGTCCCCACGAAAACGATCAGATAAACCGCCAGCAAACCGCTCAGCCCGGCCTCTTGCACATGGAAAAAGAAGAACAGGCCAACGAGCGTCGCCAGCAGGCTCACCGGCAGAATTGCAATCGCGTCCGGCCAGCTTACGTAGCGGCGTTGAAACCAGAATTGGGCGCCGGTAAAGAGGTTGAAGAAAAGGCCGATGGCGATGGCGGTTTTCGTGCCCGCGAGGAGGCTCAGAATGGGGATCGCGACCAGCGCATAGCCAACCGCGAAGGCCACCGACACGAACGCCGCGAACCCGGTTGTCAAAGCGATCGCGGCGTGAATAGCTGTGAAGCTCATCTATCTCTTTTGGGGCTAGGCTCGCATGCGCTTAATCGGGCACAACGTCGTCGCGAGGCGGCTAGCCGCCGTGGCGATCCAGACAGACCTTCACCACGCTCGCGCACCGGCCTCTGGATTGCTTCGCTGCGCTCGCAATGACGGCGTGCCCGACGGGCTCTTGCCCAGCAAGCCGTTAAGGCCATCGAGTTGCGGTTTGCAAGCGCTTTGTTAGCGCCTATTTGAAACGATGAGAAACCTGGCCGGCTGGATTGGGAGGCGGAAGCGTATGAACGAAATGCCGGATCGCTTTCCGCCAGCGGGCGCGCCGTCGCCAATGCCGCGCCATCACCCGGACGTGAAGCATGGCCGCATCGGCGTGCTTCTACTCAATCTCGGCACGCCGGATGCAACAGGCTATTGGCCCAGGTGCGCCGCTATCTCAAGGAGTTCCTTATCCGACCGCCGCGTCATCGAGGTCAACCCGGTCGTCTGGTGGTTCGTGCTAAACGCGCATCGTGTTGACGAGACGCCCCTTTAAGTCCGGCGAGGCCTACCGATCCGATTTGGAACAAGGAGAGAACGAATTACCGTTCGCACCATCACGCGCAGCCAGTCCGAGAAGCTCGCGACGCTTTTCGCGAGAACCCCCAGTATCGAGGTCGACTGGGCCATGCGGTACGGCAATCCCAGATTAAGTCGCGCCTCGAAGCGCTGCAACGCGCTGGCTGCGACCGCATTCTGATGTTTCCGCTCTATCCGCAATATTCGGCAGCAACCACCGCGACCGCCTGCGACAAGGCCTTCGATGCCCTAAAGACGATGCGCTGGCAGCCTACAATCCGCGTGGTGCCGCCCTATTTCGCCGATCCTGCGTATATCGGCGCGCTCGCAAGCTCGACCCGCGCCGGGCTTGCGGCACTCGATTTCGAGCCCGAAGTTGTCATCGCGTCCTTTCACGGCCTGCCCCAGACTTATTTCGAAAAGGGCGATCCCTATTATTGCCACTGCGCAAAGACCACGCGGCTGCTGCGCGAGGCGCTGGGTTGGCCGGAACAGCGCCTGATACTCACCTTTCAATCGCGGTTCGGGCGCGCGGAGTGGCTCAAGCCCTACACCGCTGAGACCATCGCACGAGCTCGCCAAAAGCGGCGTGAAACGGCTAGCCGTAATAACGCCCGGATTTGCGGCGGACTGCATCGAAACCCTGGAGGAGATGGCGATCCGGGGCGCGGAACCGTTCCACGAACATGGCGGCGAGCGCTATGCCGCCCTGCCCTGCCTCAACGACTCGGCGCCAGGCATCTCCGCGCTGCTGGCGGTCGTCGAAAGGGAGCTTAGCGGCTGGGCCGGCTGAAGCCTGCACACATCTGCGGCAGTACTTCATTGGACATTTTCGAACGTAGACGCTACGTTCAGTGATCAAAAGAATGTGAATTGCCCGAGGCTCAAGTTGCGGACAATAGCCAGCCAAGCGAACGAACGCGCTTTCTCGCCGCCCGCCAAGTGCGACATTTGCACTGCCCGCTTTCGCGCGCTCTGCAGTACGCTGACCGGCGAGCAGCTGGAAAGGCTAAGCGGCATGGGCAGGAGGCGCACCGTGCCCCCAAACCACTACATCTTCAGGGACGGCGACGAGGCGCAATATTTCGCTTCCATCTTGTCGGGTGTGGTGAAGCTCGTCAAGACCACTGCCGATGGCGAGCAGCACATCATGGGCCTGATGTACTCCCAGGATTTTCTCGGCCACACCCTCTCCAAGCACCACCGGTTCTCAGCGCCCGCAGCCACCGAGGTGGAATTGTGCACTTTCCCGCGCGCGCCCTTCAGCCGGCCCTGGCCGACTATCCGCCGATAGAACGGTGGCTCTTCGACTTCACCGTCCGCGAGCTCGATCATTGCCGCGACTGGACGCTCACGCTTGGCCGGAAATGCTCCTATGAGCGCGTGGCCAGCTTGCTCATGATGATCGCCAGGCGCGCGCGCTATACGGGCAGCACGCCCCTCCCCCCAATTATGCGCAGTTCGAGCTGCCGCTGACGCGCTCGGAGCTCGCCGATTATCTCGGCATGACACTTGAGACCGTGAGCCGCATGGTCGCAAGCTGAGAAGTCGATCCCGTTCGCAGTACCCGCCGATGGTATTCGTGCCGGACATCGAGGTTGGGCCTTACCGGTGCCAATACAGATGACGCGGCGACTCAGAAATGGCACCGCCAGTCCGGCGGCAGCCAGGCTCATAGCAATGATCCCGCGGTCCGATAACATAGCGGGCCAGAGGCCCAAAAGTCCGGGCAGGCAATTGCCGGCTGCGCCGGACCGGGACGAGCCGTCATTCCCCTCTGCCACCGTGCGCAGGAACCAAATCCGGAACCGTTGCAACACACACGGCCGTCATTCCCGCGCAGGCGGGAATCCATTTATCAATCTGGAACAAGCTCTTAGCATGGGTCCCCGCCTCCGCGGGGACGACGGCATACAGCTTGGCTTAACGCGGAGAACTACTTACCTGCCTGGACTTTTGCCTCTATTACATTTACACAACCTAACTCATTGAATTTAATGGTCGGGGCGGCGTGATTTGAACACGCGACCCTCTGGTCCCAAACCCAGATGCGCCTACCCAGACTGCGCTACGCCCCGCACCGCACTTCTCTACCCCCATATAACTTACAGAGCAAGAAGGCTTTTGAGATGGCGCCTGTGCGCCGGGCCTCGCGTTCTGTCCCGGCTGGAGCGCGGTTCTCGTGGCGCTCCGATCCGGCTTTCGTCTACGCCGGGAATTTGAGTTTCTGCCACGACGCTTTCGAGGTTTCATTCCCCGAATCGTCCCTTAAAACATTTCAGCCCCATTCATATCACTCGTAACTCATTGATTTGATTCGTCGGCGGCGCGATTCGAACACGCGACCCTCTGGTCCCAAACCAGATGCGCTAGCCTCGTCAACTCCTGTCATCATTGATATTAATGAACAATCTACCCTGCTTTTGCGCTGAAACTAACGATTTTGCCCTCATTTTCCGCTCGTTTCATCCCCCAATCGTCCCTCAATATCCGCGTCCTGCCGTCGTGTTTTGTAACCACGAGAGGAGCCATCGGCGGAGGCTGCCGCGCCCATTCCGCCTGGGTTTCGACTAACGCCAGCTCGCTGCGGCCCTTGCTGGCTGCCAGAACAAGGCTCATCGCGGCGGCAGCGCTTGCAGCGCCGCGCAATTGCACAAGCCGTTCAGCCGGTGCGCGAGAAAAATTGCCGCGAAGAAATCTCCGGTGCCATGCGCGAGCACCGTCTCCCGCTGGCAAACCGTCGTGACGGCCCTGCCCGGCTCCACGAGCATAGTGGCCAGCCTATCGGGTGCGCCAGCGGGCGCGGAGGTCACGATAACGGCGGGCCGCCACAACGACCGCGCGGCGTCCACGGCCTGGGCGGCATCGGCAACGTCGCGGCCCGAAAGCCAGCCCAGCTCGAACAGGTTCGGCGTCAGCACATCGGCCTGCGGCACGAGCTTTTCGCGGATCGCGCGCGCCGCCTCCTCGCGGATGTATATTCCGCCAGGCTCGTCGCCAATTACGGGATCGCAAACATAGAGCGCATCGGGAGCGAGCGCCTTGATCCACCTCTCGCACAGCGCTGCGTGCTCCGCGGTGGGGATATAACCCGTCAGGATCGCGTCCACGCCGGCGAGCGAGCCATTGCGCCACGCAGCACCCAGCATCGCATCGAGCTTGGCCGCGCCGGCAGGCTCGCCCGCGATGGCTCCGTATCCCGGCCGGTTCGAAAGCAGCACCGTGGGCAGGGCCAACACTTCGTGCCCCATGCGCTGCAACACGAACGCCGCCGTGGAATTGCCGATATGGCCGTAGACGACTTGGGAGGAAACCGATAACACCTTTGCCATGTACCGCCCCCCTACACTACGCCTGTGGCCTATAATCCACAATGCAGCCGTACCTGTGAACATAAGCTAAAGCTCAAGGAGAGACACCATGAGGCCCCGTCGCAGCGTGCTCTGCACGCCCCGATTTCGAACGCGCGGCGCTTGAAAAGGCCAAGACGCTGCGCCCCGACGCGCCCACTCTGCATATAAGAGACGCGGTAGCGCCCGGCGCGAAGGAGCTGCGCGCACTCAAGTTTGCGAGGCGGTGAAAGCCGGCGGCTTCGGCCCGCGCGAGACCGTCATCCGCATCAACGGCTTCGCCACGCCCTACGGCCCGGCCGACTTCGCCGCCGCACTCGAGGCAAAGCCGACCGCCATCCTCATTCCCAAGGTCGAGTCGCCGTTTGACTGGCAGCATGCGCGCAAGAACGCGCCCTCCGATCGCAAGACAGCACTTTGGGCCATGATCGAAACGCCGCTCGCCATCCTCAATCTGAAGGCGATCGCGCAGGCTGCCGCTTCGGCCGAACTGCCGCTCACCTGCTTCGTGCTGGGCACCAACGATCTCATCAAGGCCACGCGCGTGGCTGCGCAGGCGAGCGGCTGCCCTTCTCGCCTGGCTCTCGCTCACCGTGGCCGCCGCGCGCGCCTTCGGCTTGACCGCCGTCGACGGCGTATTCAACGCCATCCAGGACGAGGCGGGCTTCCGCGCCGAATGCGTCCAGGGCCGCGGGCTCGGCATGGACGGCAAGACGCTGATCCATCCCAACCAGATCGCGCCCTGCAACGAGGTGTTCTCGCCGTCGCCCGAAGAGATCGCCGCGGCGCGCAAGATCGTGGAGGCGTTCGCGCTGCCCGAAAACCAGGGCAAGGGCGCCATCAGCCTCGACGGCCGCATGGTCGAGCTCTTGCATGCCGAAATCGCCCGCGAAACCCTTGCCATGGCCGAGGCCATCGCCGCCAGGGGCTGAGAACGCAGGCCATGCCCCCACAGTTCAGCATGCGAATTCCGGTAGTGCCTCACTTTGAATTTCGGCCCGCTACCGACAATTCTGTTAGATTGACGCGCCCGCTTTCGGATCCTTGAGCGGGCGACACCAAAGACGGGCTGAAGCGAAGCATGTCTGCAGTGCATCGGCGGCCGTCTTTGGCGGAACGCTAAACTGCGCAATGCGTGCAAAACCTATCCCGTCCGCAACGATCGCCTTCTGCAACGGCGCTGCCCGCGTATAAAACCCGATCCATGATCCAGCTCACCCCGGTTTTGACGCCGCACGGCACCTTGGTTCTGATAGAAGCCGACGACGGCTGCGTTCTGGATGAAGACCGCTCCCTCCGCTCCAACGCGCCTTCGCACGGGGAAGCGGACACGGGCTGCTCTCGCTCGGTGCGGACGATGCCGGGGCGGTTCTCCCGCCGGCATTGTCCTGGTGGCGGGATTTCGGCGCGCAGTTCGCCGCCGCCCTTTGCGCCACCCAGAGCCGTGGAACGCAACGGCGCGGCCCCCCGGCCGCCCGCGCCCGATCCCACCGAACTGGCGCGGCTAGCGGATACACCGCCGATCATGACGGGGGCCGAATACCTTTCCGCCGATGTTCTTGCCTCGCTGTGGCGCGATATGGGGCAGGCTTTCAATACCGAGCTCGCCGACGCCGGCTGTCCCTTGCAGGAATTCCTCAAGCGCCGCAACCCTGTCTGGAATTGGTAGGCCGGGTGCATTTCAACCTGGCCGAAAACCGCCAGGATCGGAAGCGCCGTTCGCCTTCCTCGCCACCTATACGCCGCGCCTGTCGGCGCAGGCCAAGGCTCTGCATCTACCGTTGGGCGAGGCTCTCAAGGAATACGCAGGGCTTGCGAACAAGGACGGGCTCTTGTCGCTCCTGACACCGGTTCAAACCGCCGCCGCCTCCTGCCCGTGGCTGAAGCCGATGGTGGACGAAGGCGAAATCTGCTCTGCGCTGGACCGCGGCCGAGGCGCTGCAGTTTTTGAACGATGTCCCGGCCCTGGAAAGCGCCGGCGTGGTGGTGCGTACGCCCGCGAATTGGCGCATGAACCGCCCGCCGCGTCCCAAGGTCAAGGCATCGGTTGGCGGCACGGAGCCATCCTTCGTTGGGGCCGGAGCGCTCCTGGATTTCGATCTTCAAGTGACGCTCGACGACGAGGCGCTTAGCGAGCAAGAGGAATCCGCGAGATCTTGCAGAGCTCCGATGGGCTGGCCCTGGTGCGTGGCAAGTGGGTGGAGATCGATCGCGAGCGGCTGCAAAAGACGCTGGCGCAGTTCGAAG